>NZ_CP121354.1:5655000-6255000 GCF_029674545.1 Mesorhizobium sp. WSM4904
GCACAATCCTTCGCCACGCTCGCGTGGCTTGAAACCCCGCCGGACTGGATGACGCGCGTCGAGAGCGCTCTCGACCGTTTTCCCGACGAACTCCAAGCTCTTGCAACAGCCTTTGCCCCCGACCTCGTTCATTTCAACGCACCGGCGCAGGCGGCCAGAATCCATCTGCCCTGCCCTTTCGTGGTGGTCTCCCATTCCTGTGTCGTGACGTGGCTGCACGCGGTGCGCAGCCAAGTCGTGGGCGCCGATTGGGCCTGGCAGAAGGATCGCAACAGAGCCGGATTCGACGGTGCCCGGGCGGTTGTCGCACCAAGCCAAAGCCATGCCGCCATGCTTGAGGCCTGCTATGGACCAATCGCTCGCCTGAGCGTTGTCCACAACGGCGCCCTGCCGGGCCCAGTGGGATCGAACCGCGAATCGTTCGTCCTCGCTGCCGCTCGCTGGTGGGACGAGGGCAAGAACGCAAAGGTGCTCGATGCCGCCGCAGCAATCACCGAATGGCCGGTCTATACGGCCGGCCCTCTCATGGGAACGAATGGACAGCGGGCTTGCCTCGATCATTGCGTCTCGCTTGGCCCGCTCGGCCATGCCGAGGCGCGTCGGCTGATGGCTCGAGCAGGCATTTTCGTTTCGCCATCCATCTACGAGCCTTTTGGGCTTGCCGCCTTGGAGGCCGCGTTGTCGGGCACGCCATTGGTGCTCGCCGACATTGCGACCTACCGCGAGATCTGGGAAGGCGCGGCCATGTTCTTCGACAAGCGCGATCCCTACGCACTTGCCCAATGTATCTCCCGCCTGGCCCGCGACGCGGACCTGCGACGCCAATTCGGCCGGCGTGCCACTCGGCGCGCGCGCCAATTTTCGCTGCCGGCTCAGGCAGCGGCGATGCGCGAAATCTACGATCAGGCGGCGATGGCCGTCGCGGGACACTGACCATGCGGTTCGTATTCTACACCCATTCCGTCGTTTCCGACTGGAACCATGGCAATGCGCATTTCCAGCGCGGCATCATGCGCGAGCTCATCGCACGCGGGCATCACGCATTCGCGCTCGAGCCGGCGGACGGGTGGAGCCGTTCGAACCTGATGACCGAACAAGGCTCCTTCGCCATCGAACGTTTCCGAAAGGATTTCCCCGAGCTCGTCCCCGTAACCTACGATGCCTCTTTCAATCACGAGGCATGGCTTGCCGACGCGGATGTGGTGATCGTTCACGAGTGGACAGATGCAGACATCGTCGCCCGTATCGGGCGAGCCAAGCTCAACGGTGGCAACTTCACACTGCTGTTCCACGACACGCATCACCGCGCCGTATCGGCCGCGCAGTGGATCTCGGCACTCAGTCTTGAATACTATGACGGCGTCTTGGTGTTCGGCGAGGCATTGCGGGAGAGCTATCTTCGCGCCGGCTGGGGCGGACGGGTTTTCACCTGGCACGAAGCAGCCGACGAACGGTTGTTCAAACCTTCTCCCGATGTCGATCGCGAGTCGGATCTAGTCTGGGTCGGCAACTGGGGCGATGACGAACGCAGCGCGGAAATCCAGGAGTTCCTTGTCGAGCCGGCGCGTGCGCTTAGCCTGTCGGGAACAGTTCACGGCGTGCGATACCCTGCCCAAGCACGGGCAGCACTGGCCGACGCTGGTCTCAACTTCCAGGGTTGGCTCGCCAATGCCGACGTCCCGAAGGTATTCGCGCAGCATCGTGTCACGGTGCACATTCCGCGCCGCCCCTATCGGGAACAACTGGCCGGAATTCCGACGATCCGCATGTTCGAGGCGCTGGCTTGCGGCATTCCTTTGATCTCGGCGCCCTGGCCGGACGTCGAAGGGCTGTTCCGTCCAGGCCAGGATTTCCTCTGTGCCCGCGACGGCGCCGAGATGCGGCAACGCCTGCGCGAAGTGCTGAATGATGCCGGACTGGCGAAGGCATTGGCGGCCGCCGGGCTGGAAACCATTTTCGTGCGGCACACGTGCCGGCACCGCGTCAACGAACTGTTCGACATACTCGCCGCGTGCGGCAATCGCTCCGCGATCGACAGCACGACAGCAAAGGAGGCTGCCGCATGAAAATCGCCTTTTACGGATCCAGCCTGTTATCATCCTACTGGAACGGCGCCGCCACCTATTATCGGGGCCTGCTGAAGGCGCTTTCCCGGCACGGCTACGACATCGTCTTTTATGAGCCGGATGCCTTCGACCGTCAGAAGCACCGCGATATCGAGATCCCCGACTGGTGCGACGTCGTTGTCTACGAAGCCACTCCGCATGCGCTGATGCAGGTTGCCTCCCGCGCCGCGCAGGCCGATATCGTCGTCAAGGCGAGCGGCGTCGGCTTCGAAGACGAGGCCCTGTTGCGCGCCGTGCTAGACCACTCCCGCAGAGACGCACTGACGGTGTTCTGGGACGTCGACGCCCCTGCAACTCTTGGCGAACTTCGGAACGATCCCGATCACTCTCTCCACGAGGCGATGAAAAGAATTGGCCTCGTGCTGACCTATGGTGGCGGCGATCCCGTAGTGCGCGATTATCGTGCGCTTGGCGCGGCAGCATGCGTGCCGATCTACAACGCGCTTGATCCCGAAACACATCACCCTGTCGCCGGGAATCCGCGTTTTGCCTGCGATCTCGCCTTTCTCGGCAATCGCCTGCCGGACCGCGAGGCGCGGGTCGGGTCCTTCTTTCTCGAACCCGCTTGCGCCTTGGCCGATCACCGTTTCCTGCTCGGCGGGTCGGGTTGGGATGACAAGCCGCTGCCTGCGAACGTTTCCTGGCTCGGCCATGTCGGCACGCGAGATCACAACGCGTTCAACGTCACGCCAAAGGCAGTGCTGAACATCAGCCGCGACAGCATGGCCAGCAACGGCTTTTCGCCGGCAACGCGGGTCTTCGAGGCGGCCGGCGCGGGCGCGTGCCTCATCACCGACGCCTGGGCCGGCATAGAGATGTTCCTGACCCCTGGCGAGGAAATCCTGGTCGCGCGGGACGGCGCCGATGTCGCCGCGATCATGCGCACCCTGACACCACAGCAAGCGAAGGCGATTGGCGCGGCGGCACTCGCTCGGGTTCTCGCAGAACACACCTACACGTTGAGAGCTGAGCTGGTTGACGCCATCTTCAGGGCGCATTTCGAGCGTCGAGCCGTGGAGGCTGCGGAATGACGAACCCGCTCGACATCGTTTTCCTAGGCCTTTCGCTATCCTCCTCCTGGGGCAACGGTCATGCAACAACGTTTCGGGGACTGCTGCGCGCGCTCAACAAGCTCGGCCATCGCATCATATTCCTCGAACGCGATGTACCCTGGTATGCGCATCATCGCGATCTGCGCGACCCCGATTTCTGTGACTTGCGCTATTACGACACGGTCGATGAGCTCCGGCGCAACCATCAGCGAGAGCTTCAACTTGCCGATGTTGTGGCCATTGGCTCGTTCGTACCCGAAGGCAGGGCGATCATCGACGATCTGGCGTCGTTGTGCACCGGGCAATTATGCTTCTACGACATCGACACGCCGGTGACGCTGGCAAAAGTCGCCGAAGACAACTGCGACTATCTCGCGCGACGGCAGATCCCCTATTTCGACGTCTATTTCTCGTTCACGGGGGGACCGACGCTCGATCGCCTGAGGCTCGAATTCGGTGCGCGCCGGGCGGAGCCGCTCTACTGCTCGGTCGACCCCGAGCGGCATCATCGGACCGTAAGCAAGATCGTATGGGATCTGGGCTATCTCGGCACTTACAGTGCGGACCGGCAGCCGATGTTGGAAACGCTGCTGTTCGAGCCGGCGCGAAGGCTGCCGGAGCGACGGTTCGTGGTCGCCGGTTCGCAATACCCGCCCGAGATCGCTTGGCCTTCCAATGTCGAGCGGATTGAGCACCTGCCGCCTACCGACCACGCAGCCTTCTATAGCAGGCAGCGTTACACGCTGAACTTGACACGCACTTCAATGATCGCAGCAGGGTGGTCGCCCAGCGTGCGGCTTTTCGAAGCCGCGGCGTGCAGGACGCCGATCATAAGCGACCGCTGGCCCGGCCTTGAGCGCTTCTTTCCACCCTCAGCGATCCAGACGGCTGCGAGTGCGGACGATGTGAAGGAAATCCTTCTGGGACAGTCGGAGCGCGCCAGGCTCAACATGGCCAGGCAGGCTTGTTCGCTGGTCCTGGCCGGACACACCGGAGATGCTCGGGCACGCGAGTTCACGTCCGTGCTCGTGGAGCCAAGACAGACACGTCCGGTGCTCGATCTGGACGTCGAAAGTGCAGCATGACAGGCATACAGGAGAACATAGCGATGCGGCGCTCAAGAAAGGCTCAACAGACACGGACGGTGCTCGTCGCCGGCGGTGCCGGTTTCCTCGGTTCGCACCTATGCGAGGCCCTGTTTGGCGACGGCCATCGCGTGATCTGTGTCGACAACTTCCTCACCGGGCGTATGAAAAACATCACAACCCTTATCGGCCAATCGCGGTTCCGGCTGATCGAGCAGGATATCTGCACTCCACTCCAGCTCGGTGAGCCGGTCGACCATATTTTCAACCTGGCATGCGCCGCGTCGCCGCCCCGCTACCAAGCCGATCCGGTTCACACCACGCGCACCTGCGTGATCGGTACGCTCAACCTGCTCGAGCTTGCCGTGCGCGACGGCGCAAGGTTCCTGCAGGCCTCGACGAGCGAAATCTACGGCGATCCCGAACGGCATCCGCAGCGTGAGGATTATCTCGGCCACGTGAACTGCATCGGTCCGCGCGCCTGTTATGACGAAGGCAAGCGCACCGCGGAGACGCTTTGCTTCGACTATTTGCGGGCCGAGATGGCCGACGTCCGTGTCGCTCGCATCTTCAACACATACGGCCCGAGAATGGACCCTGCCGACGGCCGCATCGTCTCGAACCTAGTCATGCAGGCACTGCAAAGGCGGCCGCTGACCATATTTGGCGATGGCCGACAGACGCGATCTTTCTGTTACGTCACCGACCTTGTCGAAGGGCTGCTGCGGCTCATGGCCATTGAGCCTAATCCGCGCCAACCGCTCAATCTCGGAAACCCGGGGGAATTTACCGTCCTGGAATTGGCCGGTGTGGTCAGGGAATTGACCGGCACCCAATCGCCTATGAAATTCCTACCTTTACCGGAAGACGATCCTCGCCGGCGGCGGCCAGACATAGACCGTGCGAAGGCGCTTCTCGGGTGGTCGCCCAAGGTGCCGCTCAGGCAGGGCCTGCTGCGGACAGTCGTTTACTTTGCCGATCTCGACGACACGGCGACGGTGCCGCCGCTCGCATCGAACGCCACGCCGGACGCGGGCGGATCGGGATCTTTCAGCTCCAAGGACGCTGATCCGGCGAGCGTTCTTTTCGCCCGGACGGAACATCCGACCAAGGTTCTGGTTGGACCTGACAACCAGTTAGGAGAACATAGCCGTGCAGTCGAAGCGACCAGCCAAGGACATCGAGCAGATGGCGGACGCGGAAACCGCCGCCTTCCTGCGACGAGCCTCCATCACGTATCTCGAATGCTGCGTCAGCCTGATGATGACGCATCTCCAACGCGAAGAAGTAGCCAGCATCCTCGAACAGGAGGCTGACATGCTGCGCAGTCTGGACTGAAGCCGTGAGGCCCTAGCCACCGTTCCATTTTCGCGACTACGGCCCGGCGTTGCGCAAACCAAGAAAGGAGAACCGATATGGGTCTCAGTACAATCCTCTTCATTATTCTTATCTTGGTGCTGATCGGCGCGATCCCGGCTTGGCCGTATTCGTCAGGTTGGGGCTACGGGCCTTCAGGCCTCGTCGGCGTCATACTTATCGTCCTGGTAGTCCTGGCCCTCATGGGCCGGATTTGAGGCCGTAGCCCCGGGGCACGCCCGGTCGGAATCCTGACGAAAACGAAGTGCCGTCCTCTCTTCGCCACTTCCAGAAGATTGCCGTTGCATTAATTTTGAACAGAACTCGGAGTGCCGGCGGCCTTCTTCTCAGTATACGGACCGGTTTCGATCCAAAACGCCGCCAGAATCAGCGCAGCAGCCAAATAGAACGCGGCGGCACCCACCCACATGATCAGGCCCCCAAGCTGCTGGTCTTCCAGCGCCGTCAGACTCCATTGCGCGGCTGCCGAGTGCCTTGGAACGAACATTTCATTTTTTGAAAGAGCCAGGATCGCGCCGAGCAGCCCGGAATGCGTGGAGGTGAAGAACAGATAAAACACCGATGCACCGTAGCCTCTCCGGCGCGCTCGGCCATTGAGCAAGGCCCACCAGAAGAGCAGCGCGCTTGCCAGGAAGCTGAAATGCTGCAGCCAGTGCACCGGCTCGCTCGCAATTGCGGCATCGAAGAGAACCGGTATGTGCCATGACCAGATCGCGAGGCCGTGCAGGATCGTCGCGGACGCTGGCTCGGTCAGACCTCGCCACGCCATTCGCACAACCGGCCATCGCGCCCCGCGCGCAAGGCGCCGCCGCATGGCGTGCGGGAAGGCCCACAACATGGCGCCGAGTGGTCGCGACAACACAAGCGGAGGAGCCGCGGCGACCATCAGGACCTCGTGCTCGATCATGTGTGCCGTAAAGAGCCGCTCGCCCAATTCGTGCAGCGGCGACACGAGGGCCGCGGCAAGCGCTGCCCAACCCGTCGCGAAGCAGGCCAGTTGCCACCATGCGACTCCGCGCCCCACTCCCGCCCGCTGCCAAAGCCGCGCCATGCCACCGAGGTAGAGTAGCAACGCTAGGCCAAGCGGGATGGCGGTGATGCCGGAGAGGGACCAACCGCCAGGTACTTGATCCGCGCCATGTGCGAGCGCTACGGCTGGCGCCAGCGGCATGCATGCTGCCGAAGCAAGCGCTCTGAGCAACTGTGCTCTTCTAACGCGGAGGACGACCCGCATCAGAGCCTCGGCAGCCAATAGAGCACCGCGTAGAGCGGCAGCCACGACAGGACGACAAAATACCAGTAGAAAGCATTGTCTTCGGCATCGCTGAAGCGTTTGCCCGTTCCGTGTCGCGTGAACATAAGCACGGTCAGCACGAGCGTGTCGGCGACGTCCGTCAGCACGTGCACGCCGTGCAGACCGAGCAGAAGCCAGACAAACGAACCGTACGCGTTGTCGCTCCAGCGTACCGGCAAGACCGAAAATTCCATGATTCGCAGCCAGACAAGCGCCAGACCGACCGCGCTCATGACCAGCAAAAACAACCGCACCGAGCGCAAGCTCTCCTGCATCGCTGCTCGCTTGATCAGGAAATTCGGCAGTGCGCTGAGAACAAGGACGAGCGTGAAGAGCCCGGACCAGAACAGGTTCAAAGGAACCGCATCCTTCGCCCAATGCGTGTTGGTGACGGCCAGGTAAAGATAGCCGCCGATGCCGAGGGCGAAGCCGGTTCCCTCCAGCAGACAGAACGAGAAGGTTCCCCACCAGGGCGTGACACGCGACCCGAAGGCATAGGTCGGTAAACCGGAGACATCGATGACGCTGCGGGCCATCTAGACGTTCTCCTCGGTGGTTTTCGGCCAGAACCAGGCGACCAGCACGAGGGCGACGACGGGCGACCCCCAGGTAATCGCCCACGGTGTGTAGATCGAACCGATAAAGGCGACGGCGGTGGCGAACGCCGCCAGAAAAGGCCAGATCGATGGCGCCGGCGATTCCTCGCGAATGTCGGGATTGGCTTCGGTGACGCTAGTCACGACCAGCTCGCGCTCATCGACCTTGAGGCCGCTGACCACCGACGTGTCACTGTCCCGGTCCCATAGCGGACAGCCGCTTGCGACAGCGGGGATGCGGTCGAAATTTTGCGGCTGGGGCGGCGAGGTGGTCGCCCATTCCAGTGTGTCGGCGCCCCAGGGATTGTCGCCGGCAAGGGCACCCGAGCGGGCGCTGACGACCATGTTCCAGAGCATCAGCAGGAAGCTTGCGAAGAACAGCAGTGCACCGGCGCTGGCGAGAAGGTTGAGCCCGCCCCAACCCAACTCCGCCGGATAGGTATAGACCCTGCGTGGCATGCCGCGCAGGCCGAGCAGATGCATCGGGAAGAAGGCGACGTTGAAGCCGATGAAGGCAAGGGCGAACTGCCATTTGCCGAGTCGCTCGTCCATCAGCCGGCCTATCACCTTCGGGAACCAATAATAGACGGCCGCGACAAGCGGAAAGACAGTGCCGCCAATCAGCACATAGTGGAAATGGGCGACGACGAAGTAGGTGTCGTGCACCTGGGTATCGATTGGCACCGAGGCCAGCATCACACCCGAGAGCCCGCCGGCGACAAAGATGAAGAAGAAACCGAGCACGAAGATCAGCGGCGTCTTGAGCACCGGCTTGCCGTCCCACAGCGTCGCGATCCAGCAGAATATCTGGACGCCGTTCGGAATGGCGATCGCCATGCTGGAGGCGGTGAAGAATGCGGCGCCTACCTCGGGCAGGCCCGTCACGAACATGTGGTGGACCCACAAGCCAAACGACAGAAAGCCGATTGCAATCAGCGACAGCACCATCGGCAGATAACCGAAGACCGGCCGCCGAGAGAATGTTGCGACGATCGCGGAAACGAAGGCGGTTCCAGGCAGGAAGATGATGTAGACTTCGGGGTGGCCGAAGAACCAGAAAAGATGCTGCCAAAGCAGCGGATCGCCGCCTGTATCGGCATTGAAAAACTGCGTGCTGACCAGCCGGTCCATAATCAGCATCGATGAAGCGAGCATGACCGCCGGCATGGCGAAAATGATGATGAAGGAATGGACAAGCATGGTCCACACGAAGAGCGGAATGCGGTCGAGTGTCATGCCCGGCGCACGCTGCTTCAGCACAGTGACGACGATCTCCACCGACACCGCAAGCGCGGCGACTTCGGTAAAGGTGATCATCTGCGCCCAGTAGTCTGGCCCCTTGCCTGGAGTGAAATCCAGGTTTGCGAGGGGCACATAAGAAAACCAGCCGACGTCCGGGCGGATGCTCAACGCGAAACCGCCCCATAACATCAGCCCGCCAAACAGGTAGACATAGTAGGAGAAAGCGTTGAGACGGGGAAAGGCGATGTTGCGGGTGCCGACCATGAGCGGCACCAGATAGACGGCAAACGCCTCGCCGACCGGCACCCCGAACAGAAACATCATCGTTGTGCCGTGCATGGTGAAAAGCTGGTTGTAGAGCTCGGCGCCGACGAGATGACTGTCTGGCCGCGCAAGCTGCAGCCGCATAACGATCGCCAGGATGCCGCCGGCCAACAGGAAGGCGAAGGCCGTCACGGCATAGCGGATGCCGATAGTCTTATGATCAACCGTCGAGAGAATGCCAACCAGACCACGCGGCGTGCCCCAGGTCTTGTTCAATCTTGCGCGCAGTTCCTCGTCGCCCAGATCGATATCATGGACTTCGTGACGTTCTTCGACCGCCGGACTCATTGCGAATTCTCCGACGCGGTCGCGGATCGAGCCGACCCGGCCGAGGCAACGGCGCGTTGCTTCGCAAGATGAGCGATCGACTTGGCTGGCGCCGCTTGACCAGTGCGCCAGCGTTCGAACTCGTGCGGCTCCATTGCCACCATGAAGATCGCCATATGCGCATGCTGCTGACCGCAGAATTCGGCACATTGGCCGCGATATATGCCTGGCTTATCCGCTTCGATCCTGAGTTCGTTGCTTTTGCCAGGAATGAGATCGAGCTTGCCGGCGAGGCTTGGTATCCAGAAAGAGTGGATGACATCCGCGGTGGCGAGTTTGATGTCGACGGGGGCGCCAACCGGAATACGAATCTCGTTTGCCGTCTCGAAGCCATCCTTTCCTTCGTAGCGGACCTGCCACCACCATTGATGCCCTATGACGGAGATTGTCAGCGCCGCCCCTGCCCCGCTCCTGAAAACCGCCTTTTGTCCGCCGAAACTGAGCACGGTCAGCCCTGCGAGAATGATGGTGCTCAACGCCAGCATCGCAGCGAAGGCGACCTGCATTTGTGGTTTTACTGCTGGACGGGTCTCAGCGGGCCCGCCGCGACCGCCGCGCCTGTGTACCAGCGCGAGGAGCAGCCCCGCCATGGTGAAGAGCCAGACAGCACCGAGTACTGCCGTGAACGTCCAGAACAGAGCGGCCAGATCGTCGGCCTGCTCGCCGTGGGGATCGAGGGCCGACTGCACGCCGGTACAGCCCGAGGCGAGAGCGAAGCTGCAAATGGCACCCAGGCTGCCCAGCGGCATCGCATCGCCTTTGGGTGCTTTCGGACACAAATGAAAAAAGCGGCCCGGAACTCTGCGATGCCCTTCCGTGTTTTTGGCTTCATAGAGTGCCGAGGAAGCCGAGCGGTGAGTCTGAAACGCGATACCAGGATTTTCCGCGAACCCGGGTTTTACGTTGCGACGTTCCTCGCATTCTGCCTTGTCGGTGGCGTTCTTCTGTTTTGCGGCATCTACGCGCCATAAGTTCAGCAGATGCCGGGGGCCATCGCCCACCCCGGAATTCCGCGTCTCATGAGCGTGCCAGAAATCCATTCAGCGTGGTTCACCCGGAGAAGATGCATCAGTCGGCTATCAATCCGAATGAGCCGGCTGGGCGCTGTTTGAACTGGCAGAAGATAATAAAGTTCCTTGAGCTGACCTCTACCTGCCTGCGAAGATCGTCCTTCCATGGCTTAGCAAGGGTCCCGGTGTGGTCATTGAAGACCCCGAGATCGATTGGAGAAATAGGCCGTTACCGCGCGTATATCGTCGTCCGTGAGCCGTTGGGCCGCGGTCGCCATTATACGCCAGAATGGCGTGCCGCCTCGGCTCTCGGACCGGAACAGCTTCAGTTGCCGTTCGAGATATGGGGCATGCTGACCATCAAGGCGCGGATAGACCGGATTTTTGTCAGAGCCGATGTGACAGCCGGAACAGGCAGGTACGTTCCGCTCCGGAATTCCGGCTTTCGCGATTTGCCTCCCCTTGTCGATTAGTTCCGCCGGCGTCTGATCGCGGTCCCCTGAGATCGGTGGCTGCGCCGCAAAATGCCGGGCAAGCGCAGCCATCTCGGCAGAAGCGACGCCCGTCACCGGCAAAGCCATGAAGCCACTCGCGCGATCGCCTCTGGCAAAGGCCTCTAGGCTGCCGAGCAGGTAAGCTTCTTTCTGCCCGGCCAGCGCGGGCACGAGATCGCCCCTGCCCCCGGCGTCGTTTCCGTGGCAACGCGTGCAGTCGGCGAGGGCATCTGGAGTGGCAAGCGGCCGATCCTCGCCGATTGCGTCTCCAGCATCAAAGGCAAGCGCTCGAAATTCATTCGCATCAAGCTTCGGAAGTTCCCGTAGGAAGGCAACCATCGCCCAAACCTCATCGTCCCGGTCGCGGGCCGGCCAGGCGGGCATGCCGGTGAAACGTATTCCATGCTTGACGATCCGAAACAGCTGAGCGTCGGTCCAGTCGCCGACTGTCAGCGCAAGGTCCGGCGGTTGCGGAAGCATCCGCAGCACCGCCGGCGAGCGGAGCTCGCCAGGTGCGCCGTGGCAGATCGCGCAGGCTCGCGCAAAATGCCCAGCTGCCGCCGGGAGCCCCCGCCGGTCGAGAGTCTTCGGGGCATCCACCGCCAATGCATAGGTGCGCACGGCCGAGCGCATGGCGAGTTGAAGGAACCAGGCTGTCACTTTCCAATGGCCGCTGCTGGCACCGACGTTGAAAAAGCCGATCCACGCTCCAAGCAATATGACGACAGGCAGACCGATGGCGCCGAACACGACATGCTTCAGGCGGATCATTGTCGGCTGATCCTTCACCCGGTTAACGGCATCTTGACCGGAGGCAGCATTGGACGGCTTGGACCAGGAACGGGGTCGAGACCCGGACATCACTGCAAGGCCTTCAGATATCGCGCGATCGTCTGGATTTCGGTTTGCGGTAGCATATCGAATGCCGGCATTTTCACGCCTGGCTTCAACAGATCGGGTCGAGCGATGAATCTCGCGATGGCTTCATCGGTATTGGGCAGAACGCCGGCACCGATCGCCCTTCGCGATCCGAGGTGGGACAGGTCCGGGCCAATCGTCCCGTCAGCCTCGGTGCCTCTTATGGTGTGGCATGCGCCGCAACCGTTGCGCAGGAACAGAAATAACCCACCGGCGGGCGAGTCTTGAGATGCAGTGGGACCCTGAAGCTGGGGGGCAGTCAGAGCTATCGGCGCGATCGGAGGCGTGACGATCTGCGCCCGTTGATGGCCGAGTTCCTCGGCTGCGACCCAGCTGCCGCCCTTGGCAAGAAGCCAAAACGCGCAACCGGCCAGAAGGCCGATATTTGCGGACATGACAATCGCCCTCGCGCTTTAACTTCGCAGGATGGGCGAGGTTCCATTCCGGCATTCCAGATGCCGCTCCCCTTCTCAGGTTCGACATTAGCGCGCCATCGGAAGTGTTGACCGGCGACCAGCACAATTTTTCAGACGGCAAGGAACATTCCTGGCCGATCCTAGTTCGGCGGCGAGGAACTTACCTCCAACAGCAGAGGCGGCGGTTTCGTGACATCCAAAAAAGTTCGCATCGGCATCGTCGGCGTTGGCAATTGCGCATCCTCCCTTGTGCAAGGCCTCACCTACTATCGCCAGGCAAAAAGCAACGAGCCGATACCCGGGCTGATGCATGCCGATCTCGGCGGCTATCATGTCGAGGACATCGAGGTCGTCTGCGCCTTTGACATCGCAAAGAGCAAGGTAGGGCGCGATGTATCCGAAGCGATCTATAGCGCCCCGAACAACACCTTCCGGTTTGCCGATGTGGCTCCGATTGGCGTACGTGTGGAACGAGGCCCGACGCTCGACGGCATCGGCAAATATCTGCGCGATGAAATCGAGGAAGCTGATGAACCCGTCGCCGATGTGACCGCGAGCCTCCGAGAAAGCGGAACCGAGGTACTGGTTTCGTACCTGCCGGTCGGCTCTGAGGCGGCGACCTGTTTCTATGCCGAATGCGCGCTGGCAGCCGGTTGCGCTTTCATCAACTGTATACCGGTCTTCATCGCCTCGCGGCCCGAATGGCGGCGGCGTTTCGAGGAGCGTGGGCTCCCCCTCGTCGGCGACGACATCAAGAGCCAGGTAGGCGCCACCATTATTCACCGGCTGCTCGCCAATCTGTTCCGGGAGCGCGGGGTGCGTATCGACCGCACCTATCAGCTCAATTTCGGCGGCAACACAGATTTCCTCAATATGCTGGAGCGGGAGCGGCTGGAATCCAAGAAGATTTCCAAGACGCAATCGGTCACCAGCCAGATCGATGTTCCGCTCGAACCGGACAACATCCATGTCGGGCCTAGCGACCATGTACCTTGGCTCACCGATCGCAAATGGGCCTACATTCGCGTCGAAGGTACGACTTTTGGCGGTGTGCCACTGAATGCCGAGCTCAAGCTGGAAGTGTGGGACTCGCCTAACTCAGCAGGCGTGGTGATCGATGCCGTGCGCTGCGCCAAACTTGCCCTCGATCGCGGCATTGCGGGGGCGCTCACGGGGCCTTGCAGTTATTTCATGAAGTCGCCGCCGGAGCAGTTCACCGACGCCGAGGCCCGCCTGCGCACGCTCGCCTTCATCGCCGGCAGGGACGAGCCGATGCTCGATGCCGCCGAATGACCACGATCTTCTTTCTTATCCGGCATGCCGAGCACGATGATGTCGGCCGCTCCCTGCCCGGCCGCCTGCTCGATGTCAATCTCGGCCGCGCCGGTGAATCACAGGCGCTGCAACTCGCGGGCCGCATGGCGAAAGAGCCGCTCGCCGGGATCTTGAGCAGCCCACGCAAGCGCACCTTGGAAACCGCGAAACCTATCGCGGTCGCGTGTAGCATCGAGCAGATCTCGATCCGTCAGGAATTGGATGAGATCGACTACGGGGCGTGGTCCGGCAAAACGTTCGAAGAATTGAATGGCGATGCCGCCTGGCGAATGTGGAACGACCAACGGCAAAATGCGCGCACACCGAACGGCGAGACCATGCAGGATACGCAGCAGCGGGTCATCGGGCTGATGGATGCGCTTCGCCAACGAAACCCAAACCGATGCGTTGCACTGATCAGCCATGCGGACGTCATCAAGGCCGCGGTGTGCAAAGTCCTTGGTCTTCAGCTCGGCGACTGTTTCCGTTTCGACATTGAGCCTGCCTCGATCACCACCATTGTCCATGGCGACTGGGGTTCAAAGCTCATTCGCCTGAACGAAATCGCGTGACGGGGAGCTGTCCGGTGCGGATGGTGATCTTCGGCCTCACTGTCACCTCCTCCTGGGGAAACGGGCATGCCACGCTCTGGCGCGGGCTGATACGCGCATTGGCGCCACTCGGCTGGAGCATCGGCTTCTTCGAACACGACACGCCCTACTACGCCGGGGCAAGGGATCTCCATCAACTCGATGGCGGTGACGTCCTGCTCTATCCGTGCTGGAGTGACATTGCGCAGACCGCGGCCATCGCAGTCCGCGAAGCTGACGTTGTGATCGTTACCTCCTACTGCCCGGATGCCGTTGAAGCCTCACGCCTTGCGCAAGAGGGCTGCCGCGGGCTGAAAGTGTTCTACGATCTCGACACCGCTGTGACGCTGGCACGCATCGAACAAGGCGACCAGCCATCCTATTTCGGCTCCGAGGGCCTTCGCGGTTTCGACCTGGTACTGAGCTACACCGGTGGCCCGGCGCTCGATGCGCTTAAGATCATGCTGGGCGCGCGTCTCGTCGTGCCGCTCTACGGCCATGTCGACCCCGACCACCACCGGCCGGCACGGCCCAAGCCCGAGTTCGCCGGCGATCTGTCCTATCTCGGAACCTATGCCGAAGATCGTCAGGCGGGCGTCGAGACATTGCTGGTCGCGCCAGCTGCGCGGATGCCGGGTTGCCGCTTCGTAATCGGCGGCGCGCAATACCCGCAGGATTTCCCGTGGAGCGATAACATCTTCTTTGTCAGGCATCTGCCGCCTGCCGACCATCCGGCCTTCTTCTGCTCGTCACGGCTGACCCTGAACGTCACCCGCGAAGCGATGGCGCGCAAAGGCTGGTGTCCCTCGGGCCGACTGTTCGAAGCGGCAGCCTGCGGCGCAGCGATCGTTTCCGATGATTGGCCGGGCATCGACAGCTTCTTCAAGCCCGGCAGCGAAATTGTGCTTGCACATTCTACGGACGACGTGGTCGCGGCGCTCGGTTTGTCGGACGGAGAGCTCGAGGCGCTGCGCCGCCAAGCCCGCGAGCGCGTCCTTGATGAACACACGTCGACGCGCCGCGCCGCGGAGCTAGACCGGATCCTGAACGAGGCCGTTCGGGCGCAAGCGAGCGAATCTATGAAGGAAGCTGTCTGATGTTGGGTATCGTGCCTGCCGCCGGGCGGGGCAGCCGCATTCAGCCGCTTGGCTTTTCCAAGGAACTGCTGCCGGTGGGCAGCCGAATGGACGGGCAAACCGAACGTCCCTGCGCGGTCAGCGAATATCTGGTGCGCAGGATGGTGCGCAACGGCGTCGACAGGATCTGTTTCATCATCGGCTCGGGAAAGTCGGATATCCTCGAATATTATGCCGCCGGCTATGACAGCGCCGCCGCCATCTTCGTGGCGCAACCTTCTCCGGTCGGCCTTTGCGATGCGATCTTCCGTGCAGCGCCGATCGTCGCACCGGACGAGACGGTGCTGATCGGTCTCCCAGACACGATCTGGTTCCCCGAGGACGGCTTCTGCCATCTTCCGGATAACCAGCTGTCCTTTCTCCTGTTTCCTGTAGAGCAGCCGCAGCTTTTCGACGCCGTGGTCATCGATCAGCATGGCCGTGTCGAGCAGATCCAGGTCAAACAGCGGGACGCAGCCACGAACTGGATCTGGGGAGCATTCAAGATGCCGGCTCGCATCTTTCACCGGCTTGCCACGCTCTGGCGCGAACGGGACGGCTGTGACGAATATTTTGGAACACTGGTCAATGCCTATCTTGCCGCCGGAGGTGAAGCCTGGGGCGCCAAGGCGGGGTCGGCCTACGTCGATGTCGGGACATTCAATGGCTACCGAACGGCGCTCCGGCTGCTCGAAAATAACGACGCCTCGGACGAAGGCGCGCCGATATTCATGCCGTCGAGCCGCTCGCAAGTACCATCCTTGCCAGGCGAAGGAGGCTGATCATGCCGCATTCCGACGCGGAGATACGTCGTCGCATCGATGCGCTAGGCCCCTGGTTCCACAACATGGAGCTGGCGGGCGTGCAAACAGCGCCCGACCATTTCCTGGGCAACTATCCGTTGATCAAATGGCAGAAGTTCGCGGACGCGATCCCGGCGGATCTCTCGGGCAAGTCCGTGCTCGATATCGGCTGCAATGCCGGCTTCTATTCGATCGAAATGAAGAGACGAGGCGCCGATCGCGTGCTCGGGATCGATTTCGACCCGGCTTATCTGACGCAGGCGCGCTTCGCCGCCGAAATCGCGGATTGCGACATCGAATTCCGTGAGCTGTCGGTCTACGATGTCGCCGCTCTCGGCGAGAGTTTCGATATCGTACTATTCATGGGCGTCTTCTATCACCTGCGCCACCCGTTGCTGGCGCTGGACCTGATCCGCCAGCACGTCGCGCCGGACCTGATGATTTTCCAATCGATGCAACGCGGGAGCGGCGAGGTCCCCGCGCTCGAACAAAACTACCATTTCTGGACGCACGAGCTGTTCGATCGGCCAGAATTCCCGAAGCTGCACTTCGTCGAGCACCGCTATGCGGATGATCCGACCAATTGGTGGATCCCGAACCGCGGCTGCATCGAGGCAATGCTGCGCAGCGCCGGCTTCGAGATCCTGCTTCACCCGGAGGACGAGGTCTATTTTTGCCGTGCCTCAGGCGAGCCGGCGGGCGGAGGTGCAGTCTATCCCGCGAAAGGACGAAACGATGATTGAAGCCGCCATGATCTGGAACGAGCCCAACAACAAGTCGCATTGGGATCCCGAGCTCGATCCGGACTGGAGCCGCTTCGCCAGCATGGCGATCCAGGCAGCCGATGCGATCGGCCTCGAGAACCCGGCAATCACCCGAGTCCTTGGCGGCATTTCGCCTATAGATGCCGGCTTCATGTCGTTGATGAAGGGGTTCGGCGTACTCGATCACGTCGACGCCGTCGCCGTGCACGGCTTCCCGCTCGACTGGAATCTTTGGCAGATGCATGAATGGCCGCAAAAGCTCGGCGAGATCGCCGAAGTCACCGATCTGCCGATCTGGATCAGCGAAGCCGGCGTGTCGAGTTTCGGCGCCGAGGAGATTCAGGTCTGGGGTCTGCGCCGGACGGCGGAGTTGCTGCGCGGCAACGCGCCCCGCGTGCAATGGTATAGCCTTTATGACTTGCCTCACGCTTGGGGAGCGACGACGCGGCATCGTGAGGTGGAAGGCTCCTCCTACTACCGTCATTTCTACATGGGTCTGCTGCGCGAGGATGGCACGCCCAAGCCGGCTCTCGATGAATTCCTGCGCCACACTCCAGAGATGGGGTTGGTCCAGTGGTTCCATTTCGAAGACCACCGGCTGGACGACGCGGTCGCCTGGATGAAGCGCCTGGGCGTCACCAATCTGCGCACCGGCCTTTCCTGGGCCGACAGCTTCAGGCCGAATGCTCTCGACTGGTTCGACCGCCAGATGGAAGCGCTCGCCGACTTCGACGTCACCGTCACCTTTTGCTTCACGCCCGAACATCGGGGGCTGCAACCTCATCACACCAGCCCACCACAGATGCCCGAAGAATTCGCCGAGTTCTGTGCCACGATGATCCGCCGTTATGCGCCTGCCGTGCGCGATGCCACCATGCCGGTGCGGCGGGCCTCGGCCGCGTGAGATTATCATGCCGTCCGCCGGTTACCCATTAAATGCGCTGGCCGAGTTCGCTACCTTGCTAACCTGCAAGGACATCGCTCCGGGTTCCGGCATAATGATTGTGGTGGCGCATCCAGATGACGAAGCAATCGGAATCGGCGGCCATCTTGCCAGGCTGTCTGGATGTCGGATCGTGCACGTAACGGACGGTGCGCCGCGCAATCTTGTTGACGCAAGAGCCTGTGGCTTCGAGACGCGGAAAGACTACGCTTATGCCCGTCGCGCAGAATTGGAGGCCGCGTTGTCTATCGCGGGCTTGTCGTCAGCGAACCTGGTCTCCCTCGACTATCCCGATACCGAAGCGGCCATGCATCTCGCCCACCTGGCACAGGAGCTGGCCTGCCTCTTTGCCGCTGGCGAAATCAGCTTTGTCTGCACGCACCCCTTCGAAGGAGGACATCCCGATCACGACGCCACGGCCTTTGCAGTGCACGCGGCCTGCCACTTGCTGCGCCGCGACCGGTACCCGGCGCCTGCCATCATTGAAATGGCGTTCTATGCCGCTGGGGAAGACGGCCCGATTTTCCAGAATTTCGTCACCAGTATCGGGGCAGATGGCCTCGAGGTTTGCCTGACCGAACCGGCCTTTCGGCAAAAGCAAGCCATGCTGGCCTGCCACAAGACGCAGCAGTCGACGCTGGCGCCATTCTTCAGTTCGACCGAGCGCTTTCGGCTGGCACCCGCCTACGACTTCCGCGCGCTGCCTAATAACGGGAGGCTCTACTATCAATCGCTGCCGTTGGGATTCGACCCAGCAACGTGGCTGAGCGCAGCGGCCGCCGCGCATCAGGGGCTTCGGCTTGATCAGCCATGACGCTCACCGTGCTCAATGTCGCTTATCCGCTTGCGCCCGTCGGCCTCGATGCGGTCGGCGGCGCCGAGCAGGTGCTGTCTTGTCTGGATCGCGCGCTGGTGCAGCAAGGCCATCGTTCCATCGTCGTCGCCTGCACAGGTTCCAGCGCAGCCGGCACCCTAGTGGAGACGCCTGCCGAAACAGGTGCGCTCGACGAGACGGCGAAGGGCCGCGCCCAGCGCGCGCATCGCGCTGCTATCGCTGCCGCCCGGGCGCGCTGGCCGATTGACGTGGTGCACCTGCACGGCATCGATTTCGACGCCTACCTGCCTGACGACGGTCCGACACTCGTGACACTACACCTGCCGCTCGCCTGGTACCGGCAAGAAGTCCTGATGCCGACCCGTGAAGACCTGTGGCTGCATGCGGTATCAGACGCGCAGCAAAGAACCGCGCCGGCTGGTTCCAGGCTGATTGCTCCCATTCCAAATGGCGTCGACATTGATGCGCTGTACAAGCCGCGATTGCGTCGCGATTTCGCGCTCGTGCTGAGCCGAGTTTGCCCGGAAAAGGGCATCCATCTGGCGATTGAAGCTGCCAAGCGCGCCAGAGCGCCGCTTGCCATCGGCGGCCAAATATATCCCTACGCCACGCATATCCAGTATTTCACCGACGAAGTGAGGCCGCGCCTCGACAGGCGGCGGCGCTTCCTGGGACCGCTCGGGTTTTCTGCCAAGCGGCGGCTTCTCAATTCAGCCCGGTGCCTGCTCATTCCGAGCCTTGCAGCGGAAACGAGCTCGCTCGTCGCCATGGAGGCGCTCGCCTGCGGCACCCCAGTCGTCGCCTTTCCGAACGGGGCTTTACCCAATGTCGTCGAGCACGGCACGACCGGATTTCTCGTCAACGACATCGATGAGATGGCGGCAGCCATCAACAACTCGGCCGGCCTTGACAACGAGAGGTGTCGGGCGGACGCGCAGCGCCGGTTCACGCTCGATAGCATGGTTGCGGCCTATATGGATGCCTATCGGGCGCTGGCAAAGCTCGGCGCTTCCCGCGCCGGGTTGAGGGCAGCCCAGTGAGCGGCCTGCGCGCCGATGTGATCCGAGACCAAGCCGCGTTCGATGATCTCGAGCCGCATTGGTGGCCACTTTGGTCCCGAAGCACCTCCGCGACGCCTTTCCAGTCACCCGCTTGGCTATTGCCGTGGTGGCGGACATTCTCGCCGGGTGATCTCTCGGCGATCGCAGTCTGGAGCAGAAACGATCTCGTCGGTCTGGCGCCCCTCTATCGCGAACCACGTGCCTCCGGCTGGCTGCTGCTGCCGGTCGGAATCTCGCTGAGTGACTATCTCGATATTTTATGCGCGCCCGGTCGAGAAGCGGAGGTAAGCTATGTTATCGCCGAGGCGGCACTCTCGCTGGAATGGTCGAAATGGGTCCTTCCGGACCTGCCGGCTGAGGCTGCTTCCCTCCGCTTTGATCTGCCGAACGTCGCTGAGAGCCGATTCCCGAACCATGCCGCTTGTCCGGTGCTCTCGCTTGCCCGCGATGAGACACTTGCACGCTCGATACCTTCGCGGCGACGGCGCCAACTGCGCCGCGCCGAAAGAGCCGCGCAACGGCGAGGACGAGTAGCCATTGAGCGATACGAGGCCGATCCACGGACATTCATCGATCAGTTGGCCCGGCTGCACAACGCCCGTTGGGCCGGACAAGGTGTACTCACGCACATCGCACAGGATTTCCATAGGATGGCACTGCCTCGCCTCGCCGCGAATGGAATGGCGAGATGCTGGCTGATCGAGATCGGCGACACTGTCGTTGGTGCGTACTACGGGTTCCATCACCGCTGTCGCGCCTATGCGTATCTCGGTGGTTTCGACCCTGCCTATGCCGCGGAGAGCCCTGGCGCGATCCTAATCGGCACGGCCATTACCGAAGCCGTTCGAGAGGGGGCACGGGAGTTCGATTTTCTGCGCGGCCGGGAGAGCTACAAATATGGCTGGGGAGCAGTGGACCAATGGACGACACAAAGGGTCTGGAGCCGGAGCGCGCCACCATGACAGTCGCAGAACAAGAGAGAACCGTGCGGCGCGTTCTCGAGAATTGCATGGCGAGCGACATCTCCGCCGAAGTCGCAATTGCCAGATTAGCTCTCTACCTACGGACGGGTATCGACGCGGCAGAGCTGGCCGATATCGCACTGGACATGCGTTCATCGGCCCCCTGCCGGAGAGGCTGGCTCGAGGAGGTAGCTGTGCTTCTGTCTCGCAAGGGAGATGTCTTTGACAGTCTGCGATTAACGGCAGCTTCCGTGAGTCATGACCGCAGTGACGACGAAACGCGTGAGATGACTGTCAGCCGGCTGGCCAGTGGCTTTGATCAGGCGGCCGTCATTTCGCCAGCTGCAAGCGTCCAGCTCTCGTCCCTCGGCGATGAGGAAAGGCTTTCAGCTGCGACGGCCGAGATCGCCTCTTGGCTTGAGCAACAAGGCTTTTTGGGCACAGGCAAGGCGATACTCGACATCGGTTGTGGCATAGGCCGGTTCGAATGCGCGCTCCACGCGAGGGCAAAACATATTGTCGGCATCGACGTCTCCTCCAAGATGCTCGCGATTGCGCGCCGGCGGTGCGCAGGCCTCGTCAACGTGAAGTTCCGCCGGACCTCAGGCCTCGACCTTGGCGAATTTGCCGCCGGCCGCTTTGATGGTGTGCTGGCGGTAGACAGTTTCCCCTATCTGATGCTCGCCGGTGTCGCCGAGCGGCACTTCAACGAAATGGCACGCGTGTTGCGGCCAGGAGGGATGGCAATAATTCTCAACTACTCGTATCGGATGTCACCGGCCCTCGATTCTTCCGATATCCAGCGTCTTGCCCACACATGCGTCATGGACGTCATCGTCGATGGCGAGAAGCCTTTCCGTCGCTGGGACGGCACGGCGTTTCTTGTTCGCCGTTCCGGCGGAACATAACCGGGATACCGAAGTTGGGATGCCAAACAACGCTCGACAGGCTGACACGCCCAGGAGAAGAAGATGGCATCCGGTGGCAAGAAACATATTGGTCGCGGCAGTCAGGGCAAGGGTTCCGGGACGGGAGCAAAGACCGAGCTTCCGAAAGACAGGGTTGGCGAAAACGACGTGCTGTCGAACCGGGATAAGAAGCAACACACGAAAGAGCGCGGCCTCGACAGCAATCGCATCAAGTCCGATCAATATCAGGACAACGCGGCGAACCGGCTCCCAAAAGATTGAGCTCGCAGTGGCTCTCATCTCTTAGGATCCGGCAGGCGCGCAAAGGGATCAGGTAAAGGTTTCCGCTTCGCCCACAGCCTGTGCGGAGCCGAAGCTGACCGGCGGCTGGGAGCGCCTTGCAAACTCCGGCCGTCTATGGTCTCAAGTGAATTAAGGGATACCTGTTTGCTAAGAGAATGCCATGTCTCGTCCGAGCCAGCGCGATTTCGGTCCCCAGGAAAACCTGGACCAAGAGATTGCGTCGCTGCTGAAAGCCATCGAGCAGGAGAAAGTTCCTGATCGCCTCACCAAGCTCGCCATCGAGTTGCAGAATGCGCTGATTCAGAAGCGCCGCTGCAAACTAGAGAGCTGACAACTGCGCTTATCGAAGCTTGTCGGCCCCTCGATCCCACCGGTCTTCCAACAGATGGTCATGCCTTTCGACCAGCGCTTGCGATGAGCTTTCATGCAGAAGTTCCAGAACGCGTGCACGTGCACGGTTGAGGCGGCTCTTCACGGTTCCGATCGCACAATCGCATATCTCAGCCGTTTCTTCATAGCTGACGCCCAGCACACCGATCAGCATCAATACCTCACGCTGATGTGCGGGAAGCTTCTGGATCGCTCGATAAACTTCCTTGCTTCGAATGGACCAGTCCTGGGAGGCTTCCGAAATCGGCCGGCTGGAGGCACAATCAAGTAGCCCTGGTGCTTCCCTCGCCGCAGCCCTGACCCGCGTGTAGTGGGTGTTGCGCATGATGGTAAAAAGCCAGGACTTCAAACGCGTTCCCGGCTCGAACTTGTCCAGATTGGCAAGCCCTTTAATCAAGGTTTCCTGCACCAGATCGTCCGCATCGTCGGGCACACGGCAAAAGGTACGAGCAAAGGCACGCAAGGCAGGGATGAGGTCAACGACGGAGATTTCACCCGGTGCACAATCTGGCGCGGCATGACCATTGGGTAACACGGTTCGACCCCAGCAGATAGAGTTGAGGAACATTGATTAGGGAAAATGCGTGACATTGATGATCGTTCCTGTTGGAAACGAACTTGCCCGAAGGCCCTTGCCAGCGCGCCTAGAGGAACCAACTCGCCACCAATCCAATCGAGGCCGCAAAGATTGCCACCGTCGTGATGCCTCCCAAGATATTCGTGCTCCGGCTGTTGACTTGGTCGCCCATAATCCTGCGATTGTTCGTCATCAAAAGAATCAACAGCAGGAGCTGAGGAGTGGAAAAGCCTTGCACGGTGCCAGCCCAGATCAGCGCCTGCATCGGATTGAACCCAAAGAAATTGAGGCCGACCGCGATCAGCGTGAATGCCCCGGTTGCAAGATAGAAGCCCGCCGCATCCTGCGGCTTCGCGTTCATGCCGTGCTTCCAGCCCATTGTTTGCGCGAGATCGAAGGCCGCACCGGTTGTCATGACGGGGACGGCCAGAAAACCAACGCCGATCAAACCGGCGGCGAAGATTACGCCTGCCGCATCGCCGGCAAGCGGCCGGAGTGCTTCAGCTGCCTGGGCCGCCGTTTCAATCCGGGTCTGCCCGGCCTTGTGGAGCGTCGATCCGGTTGAAAGAATAATGAAATACATGATCAGGTTGGAAAACGTCATACCGATCAGAATGTCGTGGCGCGATCGGCGCAATTCTTCCGTTGTCGCGCCTTTCCGTTTCTCAAGCGTGGTTCTACCCAGCGCTTTCTCCTCTTCCACCTCCTGGTTGGATTGCCAGGTATAGAGGTAGGCTGAAAGGGTGGTGCCTATGATCGCAACGAGGATCGACAAATACTCGCGGCTGAAGTGTAGCTTTGGCAGGAACGTACCACTCAGCACCTGCATCAGTTCGGGCCGGGCGAGGACAGCCGAGACAACATAAGCGAGCAGCGCCAATGCCAGCACCCGGAATAGATTCCTGAGAAGATCGTAAGAACCGAAGACCTGAAGAGCGAACATGAACGCCGCAATCAAAGCGACAACGATCGGGATCGGTACCGGCACAAACAGGTTGATCGCCGCCGCCATGGCGCCGAGATCCGCCGCAGCTTCAATGGTGTTGCCGATCAGGACACCAATCAGAACAGACCACAGCAGCCATCGCGGATAGAAGTCCGCCATGACCTGGAACAACCCCCGCCCTGATACTTGGCCGAGCTTCGATGATAGGTACACGACCGTGTACATCATCGGCAGTGTCACGGGCGCGGTCCAAAGCAGGTCCGGCCCGAACCTTGCTCCCGCGCTGGCATAGGTTCCGATTGCCGAGCAGTCGTCGTCAGCAGCACCGGCGATCAGCGCCAGGCCAACAGTTCTTCCGATGCCTTTGCTCGTCCGCCTGTCTGCCTCTGTATCGGCTTGCTCGGTCATCACCTGCGCTCGACGCCATCGAAAAGGATCGGCTGAACGTGCGGGTGCCGCCTTTGCTTGCCGGACCGAACTGCCGCATCAAGCGTTTTGTTCCGCCTCGACCGTATCCGGACGACGAAAACGGAAGCGCTATGCGGCGAGCGCGGGAAGCGCGTCGTGACGAAACAGATTTTCCGGCGACACTTTGGCGCTGGCCCGACCGGACATATTCACCTGTCGTCGCGCCATAATCTCGACGGCAAGCGGAATACTGCTGGCGATCCTCAGTTGGGAATTGCTTTGGAGGAAGATCGGAGCGGCCCGGCATTTCGAGCCACTGCAGACAGCCAAGCTCTGGCGTGGTTGTCAGCCGCGAACGAACCGCGCTTCGTCTTCATCGCGCTGCTTGCCGCCGAGCACGGCCGCGATACTTGCGATAAAAGCACCCACGATCATCGACAGGGCTCCGACCAGCGCAAAAGTGGCGCTTGCCTTCCTGGCTGTGTCGGCGACCGCCTTCGCCTTGTTCTTGGCATCTTCCATGCCCGCGAGGACACTGTCGACGCGCTTCTCTGCATCGGCCTGCGAAAGCCCGGCGCGAGAGGCGACAAGTTTCGCAAGGTAGGTCTTGTCCTCGGCCGAGACTTCGCCCCTGGCGGCGCTCGCTACCAGAATGCGCGATGCCTGTGCGGTCACACCGGCATCGTTCTGCCCAGCCGGAGCAACCGTGCTGGTATCGGCCGGACGGAACAGCGTATCGACGAAGTAGCCCAGAGTGTTGCCGTCGGTCGTGCCGCTTGCGGCATTTGTGGCTGCAGACGTGGCGCCTGCCGCCGCGCCTGAAGCGACGTTGGACGCGGCCTGAACCCCTGCACCCACTGTTGCCGACAGAGCGGAGCCAAGGACGCCGGCAACCAGCAGCGTTGCTAGCGCCCAGGCAAGGAAGCCATGAGCCGTGTCGCGAAAATAGACTTCGTCGTCATGAATGCCGACCCATTTTGTGCGCAGGCGGCCGGCCAGATAGCCGCCGAGGCCGGACGAGAGCCACTGCACGACGACCAGCCAAACCGCAGCCGAAACAGCGAAAGTGGCGGCCGAGGCGCTTGCACCCGTCCAAGGTGAAACCATGGTCAGCCCCAGGCCGGAGCCGATGAGCATCAGGATCACCGTCAGCGTGGAAGCAGCGAAAGCCCCCGCCACGATTGGGCCCCAGCTTACGGCGGACAACGAAGATTCCCTTGCCCCGGAAACTTCAACATCAGTAACAGGCGAGACCATGGTGAAGCTCCTACCGTGCGAACAACAACAGGAGGATAATAATCGGAATCGGAACTCCGAGCAGCCAAAGCAATATACCGCGTCCCATAGCGATCTCCTATATTTCGATATGAAATATCAATTCCTGAAACAAGCTTTCGTTCCAATGGTCAAACGACAGAATTTTGAAATAGAATGCACTGGATTTATTCATCGAATGCGGCGCACAACTGGGTGCTTTGCTTGCCCATCCATGGTTGGGGAGCCCGGTCAGTCTTATCACTGATCTGCGGCGCCCTAACGTCGGTGCCGCTGCAAGGACCAAACGTCAAAACGGCGTATTAGTTTCACCTTAATGAACTGACGGACTCCAGCGTGGTGACCAGAGCGGCAACTCAGCCCCCCTCTGCCGCCACAGTTGCAAGGCCCACAAGCCTGCCGCTCGCTGTCCGAAATCGCGGACAGCGTGGCGAACCGAGATCTAATACCGATTGAGTCGGATTGTTCCGAATTCTACGTCGGCGCCTGCCCCCGGACGCCGGCCCCCCGGCCACAGGCATGTCTCTATTGCGCGATTGGAGGTCACTGCAGGTTGTCCGCAGCTTTGCCGCTCCTTCCGGGTCGTGTTCAGTAACCCCCGATGATCGGCAGGATCTCGCCGGTGATGTAGCTTGAGCATTGCGGCGAGGCCAGAAACACATAGGCCGGCGCGATCTCCTCCGGCTGCGCGGGCCGTTTCATCGGCGTCTGGGCGCCGAAGCGCGAAACGTCCTCGGACTCCTTCTCCGATGGGTTGAGCGGAGTCCATACCGGGCCTGGCGCCACCGCGTTGACGCGGATGCCCCTGCCGATGAGGCTGCCGGAGAGCGCCCGGGTGAAGGCGTGGATGCCGCCCTTGGTCATCGAATAGTCGACCAGCTCCTTCGAGCCCTCGATGCCGGTGACGGAGCCGGTGTTGACGATCGCCGAGCCCGGCTTCATGTGCGGCACCGCTTCCTGCGCCATGTGGAAATAGCCGTAGAGATTGGTTTTCAGCGTGGTGTCGAAATGCTGCTCGGTGAGGTCGGCGAAATCGGTCGAGTGCACCTGGAAGGCGGCGTTGTTGACCAGCACGTCGATCCTGCCGAAGGTCTTAACCGTCTGCTCAACCACCTTGCGACAAAAGTTTCTTCTGGCGACGTCGCCGCGAAGAATGATGCAGCGTCTACCTTCGGCCTCGACCGCTTGCTTCGTCACCTTGGCGTCGCGGTCCTCGCTGAGATAAACAACCGCGACGTCCGCCCCTTCGCGCGCGAAGAGCACGGCCACGGCGCGGCCGATGCCGGAATCGCCGCCGGTGATCAGCGCCACCTTGCCCTCCAGCTTGCCCGAGCCCAGCCAGAACGGCGCGTCATAGAGCGGTGCCGGGTCGATCGCCCATTCCTCTCCGGGCTTCGGATGATGCTGCTTCGGGAATGGCGGTACTGGATATTGCCTAGCGCCGGCCTGCATGGCGCCTTGCGATTTGGATTTGCCGTTTGACTTGGCGCGATCGGCCGCATCGACCTTGCGCTGCACGCTCCGCTGCCGGCTCGCCGCCTGCTCGGTGGCGGATTTGGTCGGCGAGGCGGATCTCATCAGCGCAGCTGATTTTCTTGCTCTTGCGGATTTCGTCAGCATTGCACTCTCCTTCGATACTCTCGGGACAACGCAGACGAACGGAAAAAGTTGGCAACGCCGCGCAAGCTGGCGATCCTCGGCTTCCCAAGACGCTCGGCTCGCGCCTCGAACTCGCTTTTGGCTGATTGGACGCAACCGGGCGGCGGCGATTTCGTTATGGCGATCTCATCCATGTGGTGGCACACCATGAAATTCTTCCACACGAACAAAGCGGAGGCCGCCCTGATAGCGGCGCCCTTTTCCGGGTTGGCCTGGCCTGCCAGCGAATGGGTTGGTGACGAGGCATGAGCAGTTTCCTGCCGCTCACCATCCGCTTCGTCCATGGTGGCACGATGGTGGTTTCCTCGATTGCCGACGCCAAGAAAGCGCTTGGCGGGACATGGAAGGACAAGGACTCACCAGCCTATCTCAAAGCGGCTCGCTTAGTGGACGACGCAGCCAATGGGATCTGTCGACCTGCAATCGCTTTTGCCGCCTTCAAGAAGGCGGCCACCGAGCAGGGCCTGCTGCAGCCTGCCGAACCAAGTGCCGCGCTCGACATGCTGGACCAGCTCTCGTCGCGCAATGGCAAGGGCCCGCCGAGATGACTCCGGCCCGGGCCAGCCCATGCTGAGTTGTCGAACACGACGGTCACAAAATATTTCGTCGGGAACATCGCTTGATCCTGTCAGTTTTGCTGGCTCAGGGAATGGCGAACGCCTTTCTTGAATTCGCTTAGGACAATGGGGCGGGAGCCGCTCCTTTTAGGGAACAGCACCCCCAACCGAAGGAGACGTCGATGGTGAAGAAAAGTTCGTCCGGCGCGGCGAACGGCCTGGAAAGCCTGTTCGTGGATGGCCTGAAAGATATCTACTACGCGGAAAAGAAAATTCTGAAGACGCTGCCGAAGATGGCCAAGGCGGCACAGTCGGAAGAGGTAAGCGCAGCCTTTGAAAAACATCGCAACGAGACGGAAGGCCAGGTCGACCGGCTCGAACAGGTTTTCGAGATGTTGGGCAAGCCGGCGCGGGGCAAGACCTGCCCAGCGATCGACGGCATCATCGAAGAAGGTTCGGAAATCCTCGAGGAGTACAAGGACGCGCCGGCGCTCGACGCAGGCCTTGTGGCGGCCGCCCAGTCGGTTGAGCATTATGAAATAGCGCGCTACGGCACGCTAATCGCCTGGGCGGAGCAACTGGGCCTGAAAGACGCCCTGCCCTTGCTGCGCCAGACCCTCAAGGAAGAATCCGCTACCGACGAGACGCTTACCAAGCTCGGCGAAAGCGGTGCGAACGAGCGGGCCCTGCAGGCGGCCGCGTGAGGTGCCTAGTATACGCTGGCTATGCATGCCAAAGGCCAAGCTTGCAATGTGGCCCCGGTCTTTCGGCCGGGGCCGTGTTGCGTGACGTCGATGAACGGCACCTGGCGACGCGGACGCCGTCACCGCGTTCATCATTGGCAGCGTGGAGACGCTCCCGCCAGATAGGCGTCTGGACGGAGTTCGGCATGGAACAAGCGTTCAATCGGCTTGCGGAAATTGTCGCTCACGCCGCGGGACGTGCATGGGTCTTCGCACTGTGCTTGGCTTTACTAGTCCTTTGGGGCCTCACCGGTTGGGTTTTCCAGTACTCCGGGACTTGGCAGCTCATCATCAACACCGGCACCACGATCGTGACTTTCCTTATGGTGTTTCTTATCCAAAACACCCAGAACCGCGATGGCGCAGCCATCCAGGGCAAACTCGATGAGCTCATTCGATCGGGCCGTGGCAAAAACGACCTCATCGGCATCGACCACCTTACGGAATCTGAGGTTCAAGAATTCAGGGACAAATTTGCAGAGGCCAAAGCCGCCAGGGAAAGCGTGGCCGCGCGCTCCTAGAACCCTATAGCGTTCGACCGTCGAATTCGATCCGAAAGCTGCTTCGCAATTTCCTGGAATGGCCCCTATGGCTCCTTCGGACGGCGGGTCCTACTTGGAGCCTCGATTCTTGTTATGGGCGCTTTCCTGATTCTTGCCGCGAAGGATATTGCGGTCATCTCGATCGACGCGTGTCGCGCCCCTGAGGCTCGATCCCTTCCGCCTTGCCTCGCGCTCCCCAGCCGACCGCTTCAGCTCCGCCTTGGCGTCGAACTTCTTGGGCGCGTTCTTCGTATTCTCACGCTCTTCGATGATGCGCATCTGCTGATCGTGGGTTGTGCGTCCAGTCATTGCCTGCTCCTTTTTGTCGGTAACGGCAATTCGACTCGATCGTTCCGCCATGTGCGCGGGTTTCGGCCGTTCCGGAAGTCTTCACAGGTGCTTAGGCGCCCGCCGGAGTTGGATGGGGCGAGTTATGCCGCCCAGGCAAAGTCCCGCTCCCTTCGAACGCATTGCCATCTTGCTGTTCGAATGCCGAGTTCTCGGAAGCGGTTATGCGCTTTTCACGGGTCAACCCTTGCCTCGCTTCGGGCTTGTCGAGTTACGACGATGCAACTCATTGCCAGTACGGCTCGACATGCCAGTAGCCGAAGGAGGCTTCTCGAGCCGGCCTTCCGTCGTCGATTGTCAGTTCGTCAATCGAATACGCCGGCGCCGCCTTAAGCTGCTCGACGCTAAACGACACGACATAGGCTCCGCGATTGGGATCGAAGTCCAGCAGAGACCAGGGGATCGCATGATACTTCTCGCCGATGCCTAGAAAACCGCCAAACGAAATGACGGCAAACATGATGCCGTTGGCGGTTTTTTCAAGCATCACGTCTTCGATCGTTCCTATGTTTTCTCCAGCCGAATTGTAAACGTTGGTGCCGATCACTCGCGAGGCTCGGATGGCGTTGGTATGTCCACTGGGTGTTGGCATGGCCTGCACTCCTGATTGATTGCGGGTTATGGCACCAAACGGTCGGGCGGAAGGCGATGTTCCAAAAAATAATGTTCCATGAGGTCGGCATGACGAAGCGCATAAACCGGACTCGCGACACGGATCACGAAGCAGGAGGAGCCGGGCGGCCGCTCCATCGCCGGCTCGTCTGTGGCTTCACGAACAGGGTTGTGACTTCCTGACGCTCGGCGGCCAGCCTCGTCTCCAACCGTTCGACGCAATCTTCTATATCGTCGGCATTCGCCGCATCGTGAAATTGCGCGCTGAGCGCGGCCACTACCTGATCCGGCGCCATATGAACCGTAATCACGCCGTTGACTTGCTGAATGGCTGGATCCTCCCTTGCCATCCTTAGAATGGCGGCCTCGACAGCTGGCGCTGCGCGCTCTCCGATCAGCAGTCCTTTGCACTCCCGTGCCAAAAACCCAGCGGTCAGCGCGAGCAAAATGCCTATGCATATCGAGCCAGCCCCATCCAGCGTGGGCATTTCAAAGTGTCGCGAGAGCGCGATGCTGACAAAAGCGATGGCAATACCCGCCAATGCCGCACTGTCTTCGAGCAGAACGGTGAAAGTGGACGGATCCTTGCTTCGGCGGAGAGCCTCCAGATAATTGCTTTTGCCTTTGGATGATCTGAAGTTCTTGAAGGCGAGCTGCCAAGAATAGCCTTCGAATATCGCGGAAAGAGCCAGGACAACGAAATTCGCGCCGGCGTTCTCAATGGGTATCGGGGCGAGAATGTGAACCACGCCCTCGTAGAAGGAAACGCCGGCACCGAGCGCAAAGACAAGCAACGCGACGACGAAGCTCCAGAAATAAAGCTCGCGCCCGTGCCCAAGGGGGTGATTCTCATCCGGTGGCTTCGCCGAACGATTGAGGCCGTGCAGAAGCAGCAATTCGTTGCTGGTATCGATTAGCGAGTGCACTCCTTCGCTGACCATTGCAGAACTATTGGTGAGTGCAGCAGCAATGAACTTCGATATCGCAATCAGCAGATTGCCGATGAGAGCGGCGTAGATAGTCTTCCTAGACGGATGAGCGATCGCAGGCCGATCCGTGTCATCGTGGGTTTCGGTCACGTTCGGAATTTCCTCAACCGCTGGAGAAATATCGCGACGTTGTAAACGGCATCGCCGTATCGCGAACAAACTTCTACGAACTCATGTTGTTCCGCTTTCGCGGTCCTCAAGCGCTTCGGACCGGTTTGCGACCCATTGGCAACGAGGCCCTATCGGTGTTGAGAAAGCTATGGCCGAGCCTGCCTAGCCGCGGGCTCAAACTGTCTAGCTTCAGGCGCGTCCTGGACTAGGGCTTGTCCTCCAGGGGCCTTTCGGAACTGGAAAAGTTCCGGCGCACCGCCTCGTCTGTTCTGTCGGCGGTGGACTTGACGACGTCGCTAACTTTGTCGGCCAGCGTGCCTTCGCTCGATGCCTGCCGGCCTGCTTCGTCGCTGGCCGTCTCGTAGGCTTCGGCTGCAACCTGCTTCACTTGGTCGATGCCTTTTTCGAGCACGTCCTCTGCTTTGTCGCGAAGCTGTTCGCTATAGTCGCCGAGCCGCTCGTCCTCGACCTGCGTGCGAGGCATCATGACGCCGATCGCTGCCCCGACAGCGAGGCCGACAGCTGCCACTGCAAGAGGCTGATCCTCCATCAGCTGCTGTGCGGAGCGGCTGGCCCTCGATGCCACGTCGGCTGTAGCTGCTGCCGAGTTCGTCAGCGTCTGCGCGGCGCCGCTTGCCATATCGGACATTGTGTCAGCCGCGCTGCCGGCCATTCCTGAAACAGTTACAGCCGCCCCTCCGGCTGCGTCGAAAACCGAGGCCGCGGTGTCCGAGGTCATGGTGTCCATTTCAGCGGCCGATGTACCGTCATGTTGGCTGGGACCGCGACGTGTTGGATAGGCGCGCGCAGCGGCGGTGCCGGAAGTGCCGCTGCCCAGCATCAGCCACGCCAGCCCAGCCCCGATCACCGTCAGCGGCAACGGGTTTTCCCGTACCTGGGTCTTCAGGTTGCGGAGCATCTCTGAGCCTCCGCTGTTGGCAAAAAATCCAGCGAATTCGTCGAAGAGCTGCCCGGGCGTTATCTTGTCCCGAATGGAGTCGGCGGTCGCCACCACCCTGGCACGCGTGGCCTCGGCTTCGCGTTCGAGCTCGGCTGCGGATTTGTCGGTCATCTCGCTTGTTCCTTGATCACGTTCGCATCGCGTTTCAGCTGTTCCTGCGTGCGGTCCGGCGCCAGTTCAGAAGGCGCCATGCTTGCCATCCCGGTCCGCAACAGGAAAACGCCCAGCACAGCCACGATCACCCCGACGAGCAAAGCGGACCATCCGGTACCCAGCCCCAGACGTGCCAGAGCGATGACGAGCGCCTGCAGCAGAACCAGCAGCGCGGCGAGCAAGCATATCGCGCCGCCCAGAACCTCGACGGCACCGGCTTCGGCCTTGCTCACGTTTTCCGAGATCTCCGCCCGCAGGAGCCTGGCTTCCGTCTGCACGAGCGTGCTCACCTGATGGGCCAGATCACTGACCAGCGTGCCGAGGCTTGGATTGTCCTGATTGCTCATCTTTCCAGCTCCGCTGCCTGACCGGGAACACCGCCGTCGGAGCCCCAATTGGGACGCGTGTTGCCCCGGGGTTCGCCTGCTTTCACACCGGTTCGCCCGGCATTCCCCGACTCGGCCGACCTGTGCCCCTTGGGTGAGGTGGCCTTCATGAACCGTCCGAGCGCAAGTCCTGCCAGCACCGAACCGGCAATCAGCATACCGGGATTCTTGCGGCCGAAGGATTGAACGTCCTCGAGAACCTGCCTGAACGGTTTCTCTCTCAACGATGACGATAGCTCTTCCAGCCCGCCAGCGGCATCCAGCATGAATTTCGAAGCCGATTTTTGATCTTTGTCGGCCAGATGATCGCTTGCCACACGCATGGCGCCGCCGAGTGCCGCCAGGCTCGATCCCACATCGCGTTGCGTCTCTTCAGCTTTTTCCGACAGCGCTTGCTGGGCGTCGGCGGCGTACTGCCCGCTCCTGTGAACCACCTCGTCGCGCGCATCGTGGAGCGCCTCGCCAGCGCTTTGGGTTTCCTTCTGGAGTCGATCGGAAATTTCGTTCTTCGCGTTGGCGAACTCGGCCGGCTCGCGGCCCTGATCATTCTCGCGCTGCATAACGCCTCCTAGTGAAAGCCGAGGAAAGAGAGCACCGCGAGCACAACTACGATGAGACCGATGAGATAGATGACATTGTTCATGGCGCAGGTTCCTCCTTGCCTGTCCAACTTCGCGCCAGCCGCTATGTTCCCTCCTGTGATGGGTTTTTTTGTAAGTAGCTACTTACCTCGATCGGCACGTTCGAAGCCGGAAAGCTCGTCATCCGAACAGAGCAGCCGCGGCCGCGTCGGATCGGAAATGTCGAGCTTGTCCCAAGATATGCGGTAGAGGCCTTCGCGGCGGCGCAGCCCGAAGACATCGAGCAACGCGGTGCCGACGGTCGATGCGGATAGGCGTTCGAACGCCGCGAAAATGCCTACATGAAATTCAGTAACGACGAGCTCGTCACCGTCCTGCTCGGCGATGATCTCCTCGAGATAGCCGATGGTCTTGCCGCTTTCCGAGCACACGCGCCGGCCGGCCAGATGTTCGAGGTTCACATTCGCCATCCTCAGGCTCCCGGGATGCGGCCGACGGCGTGATCGCGCAGCCAGTGCTGCCAGGCAAGGATCTTCGTCCTACGCACGTCGATATCGAATTCGATGTCGACGCCGATATCGCGCACCTTGTTCCAGGCGATCCGGTGCGGCCGTGCCTGCCGCTTCCCGCTGAGCTTTGCCGCGAGGCGCGCCGTCCATCGACCAAGTCGGGTGCCAAGCCTTCGGGCCAGGGCAATCGAGCCGAGCTCGACCGCAATGACCCTCGGCGGCTTGCCCTGCCTCAGCTCGGCAACCAGTCCATCCACCTTGCCGACCTTGACCTGCTCGCGGTCGACCACCTGCTTATCCAGGATGTCGCGCAGCAACTGCATCAGCTGCCTCCTAATATCTGAAGGGGAATGGTAACAACGGCCAACACGAAGCCGAGAGCGATGACGAAGATGACGGCGGCATTTGAGATAAGGCCGTTGCGGTGCTGGTCGACGTAGCGTTCATCATTGAGCAGGAAGAGAAAAGGAACCACCGTCAGCGGAAGACTGGCCGCGGTCAACGCCATCGAGAAGATGGTGAGCCTCAGCGGATCGACACCAAGGGCTATCGGAACGGCGGCAAGGAAGAGCGTAACAGTGTAGACGAGGCTGAAACCGGGATCGTCCCGCGGCCTCAGGTTCTCGCCCCACGTCCAGCCGAAACCCTGCGCGACGAGATAGGCCTGTTGCAGGGCCACTTCGAGAGCGGCTCCAAAACAGGCGATGCCCAGCGAAGCGACGAAAAGCACAAAACCCCAGAAACCGAATGTCTGAATAAGCATCAGCGGGAGCTGGTTGTAATCGTCCACCTGGTTCACGCCATGGGCGCCGAGCACAAGCGCGGCCACGATCAGCACGGCCACGGAAATTGTTCCTCCGAAGCTCATGCCGAGACCGGCAATCGCGCGATTGGTACCGAGATAGCTCTTGTCCCATTGATCCTCGATCGCGCCCGAGGAATAGAACATGAAAAGGTAGGGTGAAATGGAAGCGCCGAGGATGCTGACGGCCATGAACCAGTAGTTTGCCGTATCGTGCTGCGGCAAACTGGGCACGGCACCAATAGCCACTTGCTTCCATTCGGGCTGGAGCATCACCGCCGCGGCGATGAAGCAGAGCGTGACCAGGCCAAGCATCGATACCCCTTTCTCGATGAGACCGAACGTGCCTTTCCACAGCAGCAGCCAGGCGAGGAACGCCGCCGGCAGCGCCCACCATTGAAAGCTGATACCCGTGGCAAGCTCGGCGGCGACGGCAATCCCGCCTATTTCGGCTGAGAGCACCATGAAATTGACCAGCAAGACTGCAAGCAACGGCCAAAGGAAAGCGCTGAAACCGAAGCGTTCGCGAATTCCGTCAGCGATGGTGTGATGGCTGACGGCGGCGAAGCGGCCGGCCATCTCGACCAGGAAGATGATGCAGATTGTGCCAAGTACGACCGACCATATCAACTGGAAGCCGAACAACGCGCCGGCCTGGGCCGACGTTGCCATCGAGCCAACCTCCAGGAAGCCGCCGACGCTGGTCACCACACCGAGTGAAATTTCCAGCAGCTTCTTCATTGCTGCGACGCGAGATATTGGCGATAGGCTGTGACGAGATCCGCCTGCGCGGCGCGAAGGTCTTGCCGCGCCTGGCTGGCTTGGGCCTGCTGTTCAGCCTTAACCGCGCGCTCGACCCCGGCCGCTGCAATCGACAGCCGGCCGACCGCCGCCTTCACCGCGTCCCGCCTCCCGGTGTCGGACGAGGAGGCCGATTGAACTTGCCGGCCGGCGTCGCCGAGTGTGCCGGCAAAGGATTGCAAGGCCGCCGACGCGTAGTGCGACGGTGCGGCGCCGGAGAGCCAGGAGTCGGTCACCAATACCGCCGCTTCCGCCGTCGAGGCGGCAAGCTTCGATTGCTGTTCGACGGTATCCGACGAGGAGCAGGAAGCAAGTGCCAGTGCAAGCACCTGCAAGGAAGTCAGATTCCGCCAGGCAATGCTGCCCAATGCTTTCCCCTCGCTGCTGCCGTTCGAACATGAAGATAAGGCAGCGCCAATCGGAAAGTTCCGCAGCGAAGTCCAGTTGCGCGACCCAGCCCGTCGCCGGTTCGATATAGGGCCGCCTAGCGGTCGCTCAGTTCGGCATCACCGGTGGACGACAGCGCAGCGATCTTGTCGATCATGGCAAGCACCACCTGCGGTGCCGTCTGATGCACCATATGACCGGCATCGGGAACGATATCGACCAGCGAGTTCGGAAGCTCGGCGTGCAGGCGTAACGCCTCGGCCGGCGCGTCGAAAAGCTTGTCCCCAGCGCCAGCGATGATGCCGACGGGGGTGGGAATGTCGTCGTAGCGGGGTCTCGCGACCAGCGCCGCGACCCACATCAGATACGATTCCGCCGCGATGGATCGCAGCTGCGACGGACGGCTCGCCAACTCCTTCATCGCGGCCGCGAATGTCGCCGAGATCGCGGCCGGGCCAAATATCTTCCGCATCGACCAAGCCCAGCCAAGCCTGACCAGCGGCGGTAGCAGGGTGTGGCGGAACGCCGTTCCGATCAAAGCCATGGCCGGCAGCGCCGAAAGGGCGAGTTCGTATCTCGGCGGCGGATAATGGTAGCCCGAGACAAGCACGACACCGGCAACCGTTCCCGGATGCCGGCGCGCCATCTCGAGCGCCACCGTGGCGCCCCATGAGTGGCCAAGAACCAGATAGCGCCCGATCCCGAGTTTCGCCGCGGCGGCATCGATCAGATCGGCCTGCGCGGTGGCCGACCAGACCCTGCCGATCGGGCGCGAGCTCCCGCCGAAGCCTGGTCTGTCGAATGCCACAACACGATAGCTGGCGGCCGCCTTGCCGAAGATGCCGCTCGTCGTGAAGTCTTCGGCCGAAGCGCCATTGCCGTGCAGCAGCAGAAGCGGCGCGCCCAGGCCGTCCTCGATGACGTGCAGCCGCGCTCCCCCCACTTCCACGAAGCGGCCGAAACGGCGCCCGCGCAAAGCCCGCCGTGACCGCAACCCATTATGGAGGGCAAGCGCTGCCGCTGCTGCGGCTAGGAGCAGGATTGCACGGTTCAGCGTCGTGATGTCAGGCATGATCCCGTGCTGCTAATTCCGTGCTGCTAACGACCGGTTGATATAAGTCTGAATGACTGCTGCAGCACCGACAGCTGTCCAGAAGCACAGCTCCGAAAGTGAAGATCGCGTCCTCGCGGAGCTTGGCCCGTCGCAGCGGCCTGCGGTCCGTGCGACGGGCCAAGTGGCCGGCCTTTGCCCGCCAGCTCAAGGCGACCTCCCATACTCCGCTTCGAGGGCTAGCGGAGAACTTGTACAATGACCGGGATGTTTGATTGATGGCCATAAATTTTGTTAGTCACAACTGAAATGGCCGAGTTCGGCCTTGTAGATTGGTTCCTAGCTGCCGAGAGAGGAGCCGACCGGAAGCGGCTGACAGATGGTGAGAGTGGCGGAATAGACGGGGCTGCCGACTTCATCATGAACGATGACCGTCAGGGTCTTATCCAAATCGCTTGAAGACACTTCGTCGAGCGCGATGTCGTGTAGGGCCTTAAGCGCTTCCCACCGCATGTCACAGAGGGTGTCCAGATCGACGGCAGCGTCGCCCAGAGTTCGCCCATTACGAAGGACGTGAAAAAGATATGTCGGCATGTGCCATTGTGAGACGCCCGGGTCGCGCTCGCATTTTTAAATTTGAGTGTTCGCAGCCGGCTCAGGGTGAACGCGCCCAGGGCCGCTTGGTCCTCCCGCTCAACATCGCCACTATCGGCGTTGCGATGCTCGCCACCGCGGTGTGGCTATGTCGGCAAGGATGGTGATTTCGGCTTCGGTCAGCATGATCTGATAGCGCTGGGTGGAGTTTTTCGAGTAGATGTCGTCAGCAACAACTGAGATGGTGACGTCGCCGTTCTCACCGATCTGCAGGTCGTCAATCTGCAGTGGCTCTGAGTAAATGTGCTTCGGTGACCCCGCCTTCCGTCCCGGCTGAACGATCAAACGCAAAGTGTACTCCAATCCCGTGTCTGGTGTCGGCAACATCGCCAACGCAAGACCCGTGCCACACCCCTGCCGGTCACGGCCCGGCGGGCAACTGAGCCACCCGTCGCGACCGAACCGGGGGCACGGTCGAAAGGTTCCACTAGCCCACGCTTGTGAACCGATGCGCCCGCGTCGGGCATCCATAACGGCAAGCTGTGGCCCAAATCTCAGGCCGGCCTGCAGTCTGATGGCGCGCTAGCGCCATTGCTGGGAGTACGCATTAACAAATGTTTCCGACCGTCGTCGGGCGTTCGTGAGCATTGGTCCGTGTGGTGAAACATTTTTCGGCGACGCGGATTGGTAGTGGCTGCCGGCGCAAACCCCTTTCGTCGGTGGTTTTGGAAAGTGCGATGCCCGCCATTTTACGCCGATGGCGGGCATCAATCAGACTTCACAACAGGGCCTTCCCTCTTGACCTGTGCAGGAACATTGTGTCCCCCGCATTATTTAAGCAGAGCCGGCGAGAGTCGCTTCATCGTCGGCAGGAGAGAGGTGGATGCCCGCCGCTACCCCATCTGGCGGGCATCTGTTTGCACGCCCGGATGTGCCGGTTTCGCAAAAGCTTAGCAAGCCACCCGCCGCGCCTTCGCAGAATTCAAAAAGCCCGCCGGCCGAAGCCAGCGGGAATCTGGGGACAGCCAGGTGTGGGGGTGGGGACTTTCACCTGGCATAGGGGCAACGGTGCGGCGCGGCTTTTGTTTCAGGAATTGCTAAACGGCGGGACGATGTCGAATCGCTTTGACCCCCTTCGAAACACGCCCTGCTCAGTTGGATTTGCCTCCGCGATCCATGATCTCGCGACCCATGATCGCGGTCAGGATTGCTTCGTAGGCGCTTCCGACCTCCTCTTCGATTTCATCCTCGGAAACGCCCGCCGCCTTGGCGTCGGAAAACAACTTGTCGGTCAGTTCGGCGACCGAAATGATGTCTGCGCCAACGCTGCCACGCATCACGTTATGGGTGATCCATTGGCTGAAGAATTCAGCACCGCGCTCACTCATCAGTGTCGCCCTTTGAGGAAGTGAGCCTCTCGCAGCAGCGAGCTCCAGTCTGTCCCGATGAGGTGTATCAATTCGCGCGCTTCGTCGACGGTGACGCCGCTTTCGCGTGCCAGGCGCCTGGCCAGCAATTCTGTCTCGGCTGAGACCTTTTCCTGATCGTCTGTCATGGGGAACTCTCCATGGACGACAACCGCCGAAATAGACCTTTGTTTCAGTTACTCCTCGCGAAAATCCTTCAGCGAGGCATGGCGAAGCTTCTCCTCGCCCTTGAAGAACTTCATCCGGCCAAGCCCCGGCGTCAACATTCGGCCTTTTCCTTCCCCAGGCCCTTGGGCGCCGGTGCGCCGACCTTGACTTGCAGCGGTCTCGATCACCCCTCTCGAAAAGGTGTCGAAGGTTCTCGAACATCACGTGTCCGAGCTGTTCACAATCCCGCCGAAAAACAATGCGCCGATTGCTACGCTAAAGTCCGGCGCCGGAAGGACTGAGGGACGGAAACCACCACTGGCAGCTCGATGGTTCTGCCTCCAAATCGGCCTCAACCCTTTGTTATGATGGATATTCCTGTCGCGACGCCATCAGATGCAGCCGAAGCTATCGTCTCCAAGGCGCGCTCGCGAAACCTTACAAATAATGTCGTGAGAATGCCCGGGGACAGAAGGCGAACGCTCCCGCCATTCCCCACAGAAACCCCACAGTTAAGTCGGAAACAAAGGCGAACAGAAGCACCCAAGCGTGACAAGAAATGGCGGAAATCCGGGCTTTTGCTGGCAAACCCCGTCGTTCGGGACGATGGGGTCGCAGATTCAAATCCTGCCACTCCGACCAGAAAAAACAATGGGTTAGGCTCTCAGCCCTTCCATCTCCTTCCCGATATCCGCCTGAAACCATGCGCGCAGGCCGGCCATCCCGATCGTGATCGCCGCATTCCTGCTTTCAGGTTCTGCCATTGCTCTCGACTGTGACGCCGTCATCCTTGACGGCCCGCATATCCGCACGCCAAGCAGCGGGGGACGCCGATCGACCCTACGGCGGGACTCGATCGAAGACCGGATCGGCGATCGACGCCGGCAGCAGGCAGCCGCGATCCATTTTCCAGCTTTGAGGCGTGCAAGACATGCCTTCCACATGACGTTGGTCACCACTGACCGTGACCTTCGTCAGATGTTTCCGCCCCTCGAGCCACGATAGAAAGCCATATGCGCTCCTGTCGCGACTACCATCGACAGAGGTCCGCACGTCGCTCTCAGGTCGCGCTGCCGCTCTTGCCGCGGCGACGAGTCGAGCGCGCTTGGCTGCGATCTTCAATCGCCCAAAGATCAGCGGACGATCCGCATTTGTTGCAGACGAGAGCGCAGCCCCTGGAATTCGTTCTCGAAAATTCTCTGGACCGGCGGGCTACATTCGAAGGGAAAGTGCCATGCAGGATTTGCCTAGAAACATCGATGCCGACGTCGTTATCGAAATCGGCCGCATACTCGATGATGCGCCCGCAGAGGCTGGGATTTCGGTGTCCGAGACGATCACCGAATGCCGCCGGCATATTTCGACCAAGATGACGGACGAAGAGCTCGAGACGCTGATCGTGCGGATGAGCGGTCCGCGGGGCCGCGCCGTGATCTTTGATGGTGAGGCAGACTAGGTAGACTGGGTGGCCACGGCGGCCAGTCCCGCCCGGAAGATCCGCCTGAGAGCTTCTATTTTGGTCGAAGCGCCAGCGGCGTTGCCGACGTCTTCGGATCGAATGGATACGGCAAGATCCAGGACGGCGGCCCAGTCACGTCATATCAAAACCGCTCCGGTCCCGCGCTTGGCGTCTCGGTCTCTTAAGGAAGATAGGATGCTTGTGTTTCCGTCTCCCACCTAACCTTTCAGCAGCGAATAGCGAGCCTGAACAGTTGCTGCCGGCCATTGTGCTCGACAGCGCGCTCTTACTTTGACCTAAAGCGCGTCGCGAACGTTCAGATTCGCTCCGTGCGCTTTAGGTTTTTGATTTTACGCATGTCTTTGTCCCGAAACCGGTTCCCACTTTCGGGAGACATGCTTTAATGGCACCCTGTCCCAGTTCGACGGAATCCAAACCATCGGAGCGGCCCGGTAAGAAAATGAAGTTCATGCCGACAGCTATTTTGCCGGTAATCGCGACGCTGCTTTTCGCCGCGGGCTGCTCATCTACGGCCGCGTCGATCGATCCGGCGAAATACGACAGGATGAGTTGTGCCGAGCTCAACAGCGCGCTCGGCGACACCGCCACCGATATCTCACGGACTGCCATCGGCCGCGGCAAGGTCGCCAATACCAGCGTGCCGAGCTGGCTGCTCGGCGGCGAGCGGGTCAAGACGGTTGTGGCCAATCGCGATACCGCCCGAATCGAAAAGCTGCAGCAACAGCAGCAGGCCATCGTCGCGGCAAGGAAGCAAAGATGCCCGTCCTCGCAATAAGCCGCCTGCCGGCAAGCGGCGGTGAGTTCAGGCGCTGATCCTAAACCGCGCGGTATCGATCGCCGCGTTCATCAGCGTCCGGGTGTAGGCCTCGCGCGGATTGCCGAAGATTTCCTCCGTCGGCCCCTCCTCGACAATCTTTCCCTGCTTCATGACGATGATGTAGTCGGCCATGGCGCGCACCACCGCCAGGTCGTGGCTGATGAAGAGATAGGACAGCTCGTGGTCGGCCTGCAGCTTGCGCAGCAGCTCGACGATCTGCTTCTGCACCGAGCGGTCGAGCGCCGATGTCGGCTCGTCCAGCACCACCACTTTCGGCTTCAGGATCATGGCGCGGGCAATCGCGATGCGCTGGCGCTGGCCGCCGGAGAACTCATGCGGGTAGCGGTTGCGCGCATTGGGATCGAGGCCGACCTCGCGCAGCGCCTCAACGGCGCGATGGTCGCGCTGCTTGCCGGTCAGCGACGGCTCGTGCACCAAAAGTCCCTCGGTGATGACCTGGCCGACCGTCATGCGTGGCGACAGCGAACCGAACGGATCCTGGAAGACGAGCTGCAATTCGCGCCTGAGCGGCCGCATCGCCTGGCGATCCGCCTCGGAGATGTCGCGGTCGCCGAAGCGGATGACGCCGTCGCTGGGCAAAAGCCTCAGCAGCGCGCGGCCGAGCGTCGACTTGCCGGAGCCGGACTCGCCGACGATGCCGATGGTCTGGTTTCGCTTCAGCCGCACCGAGATCTTGTCCACCGCGCGCAGCATCAGAGGCTCGCCGCCGAGGAAGCCGCCGCCGATCTTGAAGACGACTTCGACATTGCGGCCTTCGAGCAGCACCGGCGAATTGGCTGGCGGCGCCGCCTTGGTGCCGGTCGGCTCGGCCGCGAGCAGCATCTTGGTATAGGCGTGCTGCGGATTGGCGAAGAGCGCTTGCGCATCGCCCTCCTCCACCACCTCGCCCTGGCGCATGACATAGACGCGGTCGGCGAAGCGCCGCACGATGCCGAGATCGTGGGTGATGAAGACGATCGCCATGCCGAGCTTGCGCTGCAGCTCTGCAAGCAGCATCAGGATCTGCGCCTGGATGGTGACGTCGAGCGCCGTCGTCGGCTCGTCGGCGATCAGAATGTCGGGATCGTTGGCCAAGGCCATGGCGATCATGACGCGCTGGCGCTGGCCGCCCGACATTTCGTGCGGATAGGATTTCATCCGCCGTTCGGGATCGGGAATGTGCACCAGCCTCAGGAGCTTCAGCGCTTCCTCGCGCGCCGCCTGCGCGTTGAGGCCGCGGTGCCGGCGGATCGGCTCGATGAGCTGGTTGCCGATCGTGTAGAGCGGATCGAGCGAGGTCATCGGCTCCTGAAAGATCATGCTGATCTTGCGCCCACGCACCTTGTTGAGCTCGCTCTTGGTCATCTCCAGAAGATTGCGGCCGCGATAGTCGACCTGGCCGGTCGCCTCGCCATTGGAGGAAAGCAGGCTCATCGCCGCCATCATCGTCTGGCTCTTGCCGGAGCCGGATTCGCCGACCACGGCGACGGTCTCGCCGGCATTGACGCTGATGTTGATGCCCTTGACCGCCTCGACTGTGCCGTCGAGGGTCTGGAAGCGGACGCGCAGGTCCTTGACGCTGAGGATCGTTTCGGAAGCCATGTCAGCGATCCCCTATCGATCTTTCGGGTCGAGCGCGTCGCGCAGGCCGTCGCCGACGAAATTCAACGCAAACAACGTCGAGACGAGAAAGAAGGCCGGGAACAGAAGCAGCCAGTTGGCATAGCCGATGTTCTTGGCGCCGACGGAAATCAGCACGCCCCAGCTGGTCATCGGCTCCTGCACGCCGAGGCCAAGGAAGGAAAGAAAACTCTCCAGGATGATTACCTGCGGCACGAGCAGCGTCATGTAGATGACCACCGGTCCGAGCAGATTCGGGATGACATGGCGCACGAGGATGCCGCGATGGCCGACACCCATCGCTTCGGCCGCCTGGACATATTCCTGCCTGCGGATCGACAGCGCCTGGCCGCGCACGATGCGCGCCATGTCGAGCCACAGCACCGCTCCGACCGCCAGGAACATCAGCACGAAGTTGCGGCCGAAGAACACCACCAGCATGATGACGAAGAAGATGAACGGCAACGAGTAAAGCACGTCGACGACGCGCATCATCACCTCGTCGACCCTGCCGCCGGCAAAGCCGGCCGTCGCGCCGTAAATGACGCCGATGACGCCGGCGACGACGCCGGCAAGCAGGCCGATGGCCAGCGAAATGCGCCCCGCCATCAACGTGCGCGAGAGCAGGTCGCGCCCGGTGTTGTCGGTGCCGAAGAAGAAATATTGCTGCTTGACGGCCGAGCTCATCGTGACTTCAAGGCCGTCGGGCGACTTGCTCTCGATCCTGGTGTCGTCGAAGGCATCGGAGCGGTCGAGATAGCGGATGTTGCGGTCGTCGATCGGCTTGGTCGAGGTGACGGTGACGATGACGCGGCTGCCGTCCTGATGCCATTCCTTGATGTCGACGCGCATGCGCTTGATCGCATCGCTCAGAGCGCCCTGGATCATGTCCGGCTTGGGATAGGCCGAAAGGCTCGGCGGCGTGCGGACATAGTCGCCATAGATGGTCGTGTATTCATGCGGCACGACCATTGGGCCGAACACGCTGATGATGGCGATGAACGCCAAGTAGTAGAGGCTGAACATGGCGGCGCGGTTGCGCTTCAGCCGCGCCCAGGCATTGCCCCAGAGCGAGCGGCCGACGATCGGCTCCGGAACGGCGACTGCAAGCTCAGTCATAGCGCACCCTCGGATCAACGACCGCGTAGAGGAGATCGACGATCAGGTTGAAGACGATTGTGAAGAGCGCGATCACCACCACGGTTCCCATGACCAGCGTGTAGTCGCGGTTGAGCGCGGCATCGACGAAGTAGCGGCCGACTCCCGGGATGGAGAAAATGGTCTCGACGATGATCGAGCCGGTAAGCAGCGCCGCCGCCGCCGGGCCGGTGAAGGAGACGATCGGCAGGACGGCGCCGCGCAATGCGTGCTTGACCACCACCGACCAGTCGGAGAGGCCGAGCGCGCGGGCGGTGCGGATATGGTGCGAGCGCAGGCTCTCGATCATCGAGCCGCGCATCAGGCGGGCGACGATGGCGATCTGCGGCAAGGCGAGCGTCAGCACCGGCCCGACCTTGTTGATCAGGGCGCCGTCACCCCAGCCGCCGATCGGCAACAGCTTCCAGGAAAGCCCGAAGACGAGCTGGATCACCGGCGCGGTGACGAAGGTGGGGATGGTGCTGCCGGCGGTAGCCAAAGCGATCACCGAATAGTCGGCTATCTTATTCTGGTTGAGCGCCGCGATCGTGCCGAGGATCGAGCCCAACAGCAGCGCCAGCACCAGCGCCGAGGTACCGATCTGCACCGAGATCGGCAGGCCCTTGGCGAAGAGCTCGGTGACGGTGAAATCCGGCAGGTTGTAGCTCGGGCCGAAACTGCCGCGCAGAAGATTGCCGAGATAGTGGACATATTGCAGCCAGAGCGGATCGTCGAGGCCGAACTGGGCTTCGAGATTGGCCCTGATCTCGGGGCTCAGGCCCCGCTCCTGGTTGAACGGGCCGCCTGGCGCGACGCGGATCAGGAAGAACGCCACCGTCACGATGACGAATAGCGTCGGGATGGCGGTCAAAAGCCGCCGGAAGACATAACGCAGCATCGGCGCCCCGCTTCAGCCAGGGCGACAGCTCTCCAGACGAGACCGTGGCGCGCTGGCATCTCTAATCTTCGCACCGGGCAGCCTGAAAATCCAATCCGACTTTCGGCCCGGCACGACGACAGACCGCGACCGCCACTCCCAAAAAAGAGAGCGGCGGCGCGGCCAAGGTTTCTTGTCAGTCCTTGGAGATGAAGCGGGACGGATGAATGTCCATCACATTGTCGTCGAAGCCATGCACCTTCGAGGAAACGATGTCGTGGTAGCTGTAGTAGAGAAGCGGGATCTCGCCGACGTCGTCGACGAGGATGCGCTCGGCTGCGGCAAGCTCCTTCATGCGCTCCTCGGGCTTGCCGCCGGCGGCGGCCGCCTTGTCCATGGCAGCCTCATAGGCCGGGCTGTTGTAGTTCGAGTAGTTGTTGCCGCTGGCCTTGCGCGAGATGCCGAGGAAGGTCTCGGGATCCTTGTAGTCGGCGATCCAGGCGGCGCGGGCGACGTCGTAGTTGCCCTTCTGCTCGAGGAAGGCATAGTGGGTCTTGGTGTCGGTGTTGAGCAGCGTCACCTCGACGCCGAGCGGCTTCAGCTGTTCCTGGATGGCGACCGCCGTGTTCTTATGGTTCTCCGAGGTGTTGTAGCGGATCTCCATCTTCAGCGGATGCTCGGGCGTATAGCCGAGCTTCTCCAGGATCTTCTTGGCCTCGTCCTCGCGGTCGATCTGCGGCATGTCGGCGTATTTGGCCAGTGCCGGCGTGTAGCCTTCGATGCCCGGAGGCACCATCGAATAGCCGGGCAACATCGAGTTCTGCCAGACCTTCTCGGCGAGGAAGTCGCGGTCGATCGCCATCGAGATGGCGTTGCGCAGCTCGACATTGTCCCACGGCGCCTTGTCGGTCTTGATCGCAAAATAATAGGTGCCGAGATATGGCCCCACACGGACCTGGTCGCCGAATTTGGTTTTGAGATCGGCGAGCTGTTCGGTCGGCAGGTCGCCATAGCTGTCGAGCTCGCCGGCCTCGAAGCGCTTCATCGCCGACGAGCGATCCTCGGTCGGGATGTAGTTGACCACGTCGAGCTTGACGCTCGCGGCGTCCCAGAACTTAGGGTTCTTGACCAATTTCATATGGTCGTTGGGAACCCACTCCGCCAGCGTGTAGGCGCCGTTCGAGACCAGCTTGCCCGGCTTGATCCAGTCGGCGCCGAGCTTGTCCATGGAAGCCTTGTTGACCGGATAGGTCGCCTGGTGGGTCAGCATCTCCAGGAAGTAGGGCGTCGGAGCCTTCAGCGTGACTTCAAGCGTGTTGGCGTCGATCGCCTTCACGCCCATGTCCTCGGCCTTGCCTTTCTTGGTGTTGAAGTCCTCGGCGCCCTTCACCGGATAGAGCATCGAGGCGTATTCCGCAGCGGTGGCGGGATCTTCCAGCCGATGGAACGAATAGACGAAGTCGTCCGCCGTCACCGGGCTGCCGTCCGACCAGAGGCCGTCCTTGCGCAGCTTGAAGGTGTAGACGGTGCCGTCGTCGGACACCGTCCAGCTTTCGGCGGCGCCCGGAATGAGGTTCGTCTTCTGGTCATGCATCACGAGGCCCTGGAACAGGTCGCGTATGATATCGGCCTCGTAGGTCGTCGACGTCTTGTGCGGATCGACCGTCTCCGCCTCCGCGGCGGCGCCGCGGTTGTAGACGGTTTCGGCGAAGGCTGGCGTGTAGAAGGTCCCGGTCGCCAAGGCCATGGTGGTGGCGAACACGGTCGCCTTCAGCAGATTTTTCAGCATGAAGTCTCTCCCTTTGGACGCGGCCCCTCAACCACGCCATGAGTGTTGACGCCCCGGAACCGTTCGACGGGTTCCTTTTGAGCGTGCCGCCGGTCCCTTCCGGCGGCTGGTGGCGGCGAGACTAGACAGAGCGAAATCTTATTTCAACTGCCCACTGCTTGACGTTGAGTGAGCCGCGCCTCGCTAAAACAGCGAAATCTAAAGCTTAAGCATTCCGTTCAACTTGGTGCACCTTTCGGTTGTTCCAGCCGTTTTCTGTTTTTGCAGGCACGCTTTGGCATTCTCCGGACCATGCTGAAGAACCGAAAATTCCTTGCTCCTTGGTCTTGTTTCCGGGCTGACGCCGCTGGCACGTCGGCGGTCGAATTCGCCATGCTGGCGCCGATCTTCATCCTGCTTTTGCTCGGAATGGTTGCATACGGAATCTATTTCGGCGCCAGCCATTCGGTCCAGCAAATCGCCGCCGACGCGGCACGAACGGCGATTGCCGGCCTCAACCAGACGGAGCGACAGGCGCTGGTCACAGATTTCATCGCCCACGACGTCGCAGGTTATCCCTTTGTCGACCCGAACAAGCTGACGGTCGACGCCAGGGACAGCGTCGTCGACGGCAGCCAGTTCGTCGTCTCGGTCAGCTATGACGCGCGCAACCTGCCGATCTGGAACCTGTTCCATGACCTGCCGCTGCCGGGCACCACGATCCAGCGTCAATCGACGATCCGGGTCGGAGGCATATGATGCGCAATTCGGGCGGGGGCCTGATGGACGCGGCGCGACGGCTGATCGCCGACCGGCGCGCCAACTTCGCGGTCATGACGGCGCTCTGCACGCCGGTCGCGCTGGCGCTGACCGCATTCGCGGTCGACGAGGGCTCACTCTACAATGAACGCCGCGCCGCGCAGTCGATCGTCGACCTCGCTGCGATCACCGCCGCCGCCCACATCAACAATGCCCAGCAAGCGGTGCTGACGACGCTGAAGGACAACGGGATCACGTCGGTCGCCGTGCAGCAACAGGGCGCCAACGTCGCGCCGACCGGCAGCAAGGCGGTCGTGCAGGTCGTGCCCGGGCGCTATTCCGGGGTCAGCTCCATAGCGGCCGGCAGCCGCTTCGAGGCCGGCAAGCTGCCCTACAATGCCGTACAGGTGTCGCTGAAGAAGCAGGGCACGCTCTATTTCGCCGCCTCGATGATGGCGCCGCCGGTGATCGGCACGACGGCCACCGCCAGCGCCCAGCCCGAAGCGGCGTTCTCGGTCGGGTCGCGCCTCGCCAGCGTCAACGGCGGCATTCTCAACGCGCTGCTCGGCGCCCTTCTCGGCGGCAACATCTCGCTCAGCGTGATGGACTACAATTCGCTGATCTCGGCCGATGTCGACGTTCTTTCCTTCACCGACGCCTTGGCGACGCAATTGCATCTGACCGGCGTGACCTACTCGGACGTGCTCGCCTCGAAGGCGACCGTCGGGCAGATCGCCACGGCCATGGCTAACGTGCCCGGGCTCGACCGGACGGCCAAGCTTGCGCTGCAGACCATGGCCTCAAGCGCCACCAATACGGTCAAGATCCCGCTCAGCCAGCTCATCGACCTCGGCTCGGTGGGCAGCCTCGGTCTTGGCGAGAAGCCCGCCGGGCTTTCGGTCGACGCAAGCGCCATGAGCATGCTGACCGCGGCCGCGGCATTAGCCAACGGCACGAACCAGATTGCCGTCAGTCTCGGCGCCACCATACCAGGGCTGACATCGACGACGCTCCAGATCGCCATCGGCGAGCCGATGCAGAACTCGCCCTGGCTGGCGGTGGGAGAACTGGGCACCGTGGTGCGCACGGCGCAGACCCGCATCAAACTAAACGCCAGCGTCACGGTCGGCACACCGAACCTTGGCGGCGGCATCAAGCTGCTCGCCGTCAACCTGCCGCTCAATGTCGAGGTCGCCTATGCCGAAGCCAAGCTGACCGACATCAGCTGCCCGACCGGCCCATCCAGCATCAAGGTTTCCATTGCCGCGCAGCCCGGCGTCGTCTCGGCGCATCTCGCCGACGGCAGCGCCAGCGGCTTTGCCGATTTCACCAGGCCGCAATCCTTCAGCGACGCCGATATCGCCGATGTCAAGGCCAAGCTGCTGCTGATCAACCTCAACCTTTTGCAGATCAAGGGATCTTCGGCCTTCTCGGTCACCAACATGACGCCTACGACCCTCACCTTCAGCGCCACCGATATCGCCAACAAGGCAATCAAAACGGTGTCGACGAAGAATCTCACGCAGTCGCTCACTACCTCGCTGGTGAACAACCTGTCGCTGTCGGTCAATGCGCTCGGCCTCGGCATCGACGTGACTTCGCTGCTCGGCACGGTGAAACCGGCGGTGACAACGCTGCTCAACGGCGTGACCGCGCCGGTCGACGATCTCGTCTACACCGTGCTTGCGGCGCTTGGCGTGCATGTCGGCGAGGCCGATGTGCGCGTCACCGGCGCGGTCTGCGGACGCTCGGTGCTGGTGCAGTAGGCGGGCCGTCAGCCAATTCTCCCGGCGAAGCAACCCACACGCGGCAGCGCCAGCGCAATCTCTTCGAGAACACCGCCAAGGACGCCGGCGACGTCAACGGCAAGAGCCGTTATCTCGACATCCCTGATCTCGGCCGGCAGCGTCCAGCTCGCCGGTTCACCGGCGAAGTTGAAGACGCATAACAACCTCTCGTCTTGATGCTCGCGGACAAAGGCCAGCACATCGCCCTCGGCTTCGAGAAAACGGATCGAGCCGGCAATCAGCGCCGGATGACGCTTGCGCAGGGCCAGGATCGAGCGATAGGCGGCAAGCACCGAACCGTCTTCGCCGTTTTGTACATCGACTGCCCGGGCGCGATGCGCCTGCGGCACCGGCAGCCAGGGCTTTGCCGTGGAGAAGCCGCCATTTTCAGCGCCGGCTTCCCAGACCATCGGCGTGCGGCAGCCGTCCCTGCCCTTCACGCCCGGCCAGAAGCGGATGCCCAGCGGATCGCGCAGATCCTCATAGGCAAGCTCGGCTTCCTCGAGCCCAAGCTCCTCGCCCTGATAGAGGCAGATCGAGCCGCGCAGGCAAGAAAGCAGCGCGATCGAGAATTTCGCCACGATGTCCGGGTTCTCGCCGGGCCGCGTCCAGCGGCTGACATGGCGCATGACGTCGTGGTTGGAGAAGGCCCAGCAGACCCAGCCGTCTGCAACGGCATTCTCGAACGCCTCGACGCAGCCGCGCACATGGGCGGCGGAGAATTGCTGACCGAGCAGGTCGAAGGTGTAGCACATCTGCAGCTTGTCGCCGCCGGAGGTGTAGGCGGCGAGCGTCTGCAGCGAACGGTCCTCGTCGCCCACCTCGCCGACCGCGGCGCGGTCCGGATACTCGTCGAGCAGCGCGCGGAACCGCTTCAGGAAGTCGAGATTCTCTGGCCGCGTCTTGTCGAAGAGATGCTCCTGAAAGGCGTAGGTGGTGGTGGCGCCATTGGTGCCGGCGACGCTTGACGCCAATGGCGGGTTGTCGCGGAGCCAACGGTCGTGGACATAGTAGTTGACCGTATCCAACCGGAAGCCGTCGACGCCGCGCTCCAGCCAGAAGCGCACGGTGTCGAGGACCGCGTCCTGCACCTCCGGGGTATGGAAATTGAGGTCCGGCTGCGCGGTCAGGAAATTGTGCATGTAGTACTGCCGGCGGGTGGCGTCCCACTCCCAGGCGGGACCGCCGAACAGCGATTGCCAGTTGTTGGGCGCGCTGCCATCCGGCTTGGCATCGGCCCAGACATACCAGTCGGCCTTGGCATTGTCGCGGCTGGCGCGGCTTTCGACGAACCATTCGTGCCTGTCGGACGAATGCGAGATCACCTGGTCGATGATGAGCTTCAGGCCGAGCCTATGCGCCTCGGCGACCAGCGCGTCGAAATCCTCTATGCGGCCGAACATCGGATCGACATCGCGATAGTCCGACACGTCGTAGCCCATGTCGGCCATCGGCGACTTGAAGAAGGGCGAGAGCCAGACGGCATCGACGCCGAGCGAGGCGACATGGGCGAGCCGTGACGTGATGCCCTTGAGATCGCCGCTGCCGTCGCCGCTCGTGTCCTGGAAGGAGCGCGGATAGATCTGGTAGATCACGCAGCCGCGCCACCATTCCGAATCGCCATCAGCCATCATGAAGCCTTTCCGGCGCGGGTCTTGCCAGCCCTGCGCTCGATCATGAAATTGACGTTGCGGCCCGGCAACGGCCGCGCCGGGTCGACCGCCTGCGTCTCGATCGCCGGACGCCACTCGTAGCCGTCTCGCACCGGCAAGGTGAAGACGCATTGGCGGCGGTCGCCATTGACCATGACGGCAAGGCGACCGCCTTCGCTATTCCCCAGCATCATGACGAGGCGATGTCGACCGGGATCGTTCCATTCGGCCTCGCCGAGCGGCGCGCCGGTTTCGGTCAGCCAGACGACGTCGGGGATTTCGGATCCATCGGCGGCTTCCCCGGTCAGGAAATTCGTGTCGGACAACGGCGGAAAGGCGCGACGCAGTGCCGAGAGTGACGAGGCGAATCGCTCCAGCGCCTCGTCGCGGCCGGCCCAGTCGAGCCAGGTGATGGCGTTGTCCTGCGCGTAGGCATTGTTGTTGCCCTGCTGGGTTCTGCCGAATTCGTCGCCGGCGGTCAGCATGATGGTGCCGCGCGAGGCAAAGAGCGTCGCAAGCAGCGCGCATTGGTCACCGAAGCGGACCTCGGCGATCTCCGCGTCGTCCGTCTCGCCCTCGACGCCGTTGTTCCACGACAGATTGTCGTTGTGGCCGTCGCGATTCTGCTCGCCATTGGCCGCATTGTGCTTCTTCTCATAGGCGACGAGGTCGGCCAGCGTCATGCCGTCATGCGCGGCGATGAAGTTGACGCTGCGGCTCACCGGCTGCCCTGCCCTGCCGAACACGTCGGAGGAGCCGGCAAGCCGCGTGGCCAAAGCGCCGACCATGCCGGCATCGCCGCGCCAGAAGCGCCTGACATCGTCGCGATAGCGGTCGTTCCATTCCAGATATGGCGGCTGGAAGTTGCCGAGCTGATAACCGTTCGGCCCGATGTCCCACGGCTCGGCGATCAGGAAGCGATCGGCAAGCACCGGATCGCCCGCGATGGCCTGGAGCAGCGGCGCTTGCGGATCGAACGCACCGTCGACGCGGCCGAGCACCGGCGCCAGGTCGAAGCGGAAGCCATCGACGCCTGCGAAGCGGGCGAAATGGCGGAGCGTGTCGAGCACCATATCCCGCACGACCGGATGATCGCATGCGACCGTGTTGCCCGTACCGGTGTCGTTGGCCAGCCGGCCGTCCGGCAGGCGACTGTAATAGGCCTGCGCGTCGAGGCCGCGCAGCGACAGCGTCGGACCAAGCCTGTCGCTCTCCCCGGTATGGTTGAATACGAGGTCCAGGATGGTGCCGATGCCTGCCTCGCGCAACGCCGCGACGGTGTCGCGCAATTCCCTGAGACCGCCGGGCGCCAGGCGCGGATCGAGCGCCATGAAGGTGACGGGGTTGTAGCCCCAAGCGTTGCTCAGGCCCAGCGGTGGCAAATGGCGCTCGTCGATCGACGCGGTGATCGGCATCAGTTCGACGGCGGAGACGCCGAGGCGCTTCAGATGATCGAGGACGGCGGGGTGGGCGAGCGCCGCAACGGTGCCGCGCCGCGCTTCCGGGACATCCGGATGCAGTTTGGTGAAGGAGCGGACGTTGAGCTCGTAGATCAGGCCGCCGGGCTGGAACAGCGGCGGCTTCAAGGGCACAGGCTCCGGCAAAGCACGCGCCACGGCCTTCGGCATCAGCCGAGCGGTGTCGGCGCCTTCGTTACGTTTGGCGGCAAGCCGCCAATGGTATTGATAGGGCCGATCGATCTCGACGGCGTAGGGATCGATGAGAAGCTTGTCCGGATCGAACCAGAGGCCGCGCTCGGGCGCATAGCCGCCATCGGCGCGAAGGCCGTAGCGCGTGCCCTCAGCGAGGCCGGAGACGAGGAGCGCATGCACGCCCTCGCCTTCCGGCTTCAGTTCCAGCCGGTCGAGTTCGCGCGTGCCGCTGTCATCGAAGAGCGAGACCCAAAGGCGTCTCGCAGCTGACGACCAGACGGCGAAGCGGATGCCTTGGGGGGTAACGGTGGCGCCAAAATCGCTCACGCCCGCCAGCCTCGTAGCGTGTTGCAAACGTTGGAGATGGGCCGAAGCCTCCGCGACGTCGTCATCCCAGGGCGAAGCAGGAGCGAAGCTCCGTCGCGAAGACCCTGGGATCCATGCCGTGACCTCGACCGAAGGGCACAGCGGAGCAGGAATCTGGACCGCAGCGCCGCCTCGACGTCACGGCATGGATCCTCGGGACTGCGCTGCGTCGCTACGCTCCTTGCTGCGCCCGTGGATGACGAAGCGGTGGGCGTTTCGGCCAATCGCCAATATGTGCACTCCGGCCCACACCCCTTATCCGTCTCGGCGCTGCGCGCCGATCCACCTTCTCCCACAAGGGGAGAAGGGGAAGCCTTCGCCTCCACCCTCAAGTAATCACGCTCGGCTTGTCGCGGCCGGTGTGGCTCTTGATGCCGGCGATGTCGTCGGCGGCTGCGATCAGGTCGGCGAGCGCCTCCTGCGTGTCGAGGTCGTGCCTCGCCTTGTCCGGCTCGTAGCGTTCGATATAGACGCGCAGCGTCGCACCGGAGGTGCCGGTGCCGGAGAGGCGGAAGACGACGCGCGAGCCGCCTTCGAACAGGATCCGGATGCCCTGATTCTTGCTCACCGAGCCGTCGACCGGATCGTGGTAGGCGAAGTCGTCGGCGCTGGCGATTGTCATGCCGCGCAGGGTGGTGCCGGGCAGCGAGCCGAGCTTGGCACGCAATTCGTCGACCAGCCTGTTCGCCCGCTCGGTCTCGACCTCCTCGTAGTCATGACGCGAATAATAGTTGCGGCCGTAAGTCTCCCAATGCTTGGTGACGATGTCCTTGCAGCTCTCGCCGCGCACGGCGAGGATGTTGAGCCACAAAAGCACGGCCCATAGGCCGTCCTTCTCGCGCACATGGTTGGAGCCGGTGCCGGCGCTCTCCTCGCCGCAGATCGTCGCCATGCCGGCGTCGAGCAGATTGCCGAAGAACTTCCAGCCGGTCGGGGTCTCGTAAATGCCGATGCCGAGCTTTTCGGCGACGCGGTCGGCAGCGCCGCTTGTCGGCATCGAGCGGGCGATGCCCTTCAGGCCTTCCTTGTAGCCGGGCGCCAGATGCGCGTTGGCGGCAAGCATCGCCACCGAATCCGACGGGGTGACGAAGATGCCCTTGCCGATGATAAGGTTGCGGTCGCCGTCGCCATCCGAGGCGGCGCCGAAATCCGGCGCGTCCGGGCCCATCATCTCGTCATAGAGATGCTTGGCGTGCACCAGGTTCGGATCGGGGTGATGACCGCCGAAATCCGGCAGCGGCTTGAAGTTGCGACAGGTGCCGTTGGGGGCGCCGAGCCGGCGCTCGAGAATCTCCTTGGCATAGGGACCGGTCACCGCATGCATGGCGTCGAAGCGCATGCGGAAACCGTATCTGAAGTTGGCACGGATGGCGTCGAAGTCGAACAGGCTCTCCATCAGCTCGGCATAGTCCTTGACCGGGTCGAAGACCTCGACCGTCAGGCCGCCGGCGTCGACCGTACCGATCGTGTCGATGTCAACGGTGCCGATGTCGGCGATCTTGAAGCTCGAGATCGTCTTGGTCTTTTCGAAGATCGCGTCAGTGATCTTCTCCGGCGCCGGGCCGCCATTGCCGGCATTGTACTTGATGCCGAAATCCTCGTGCGGGCCGCCCGGATTGTGGCTGGCCGACAGGATAATGCCGCCAAAGGTCTTGTATTTGCGGATGATGTTGGAAGCTGCAGGCGTCGACAGAATCCCACCCTGCCCGACCATCACCTTGCCGAAGCCGTTGGCCGCGGCCATGGCGATCGCCTTCTGGATGACCTCGCGGTTGTAGAAGCGGCCGTCGCCGCCGATCACCAGCGTCTTGCCCTCGAAACCTTCCAGCGCGTCGAAGATCGACTGGATGAAGTTCTCCGCATAGTGCTCCTGCTGGAAGACGGGCACCTTCTTGCGCAGGCCGGAGGTGCCGGGCTTCTGGTCGGTATAGGGTTTGGTGGGAACGGTTTTGATCATGCCTCAGGCAGCCCTTTTCGAAAGCAGCAAGCGATAGAGTTCGACATATTTCTCGGCGCTCTTGTCCCAGGAGACATCGGCCTTCATGCCCTGGCGCTGGATCGAGGCCCAGGCGGCGGGCCTGGCATGCGCTTCGACCAGCCGGCGGATGGCATGCAGCATCGCGCCGCCATTGTTCGGCGCGAACTGGAAACCGGTAGCGACGCCGGCCGAAAGGGCCGCCTCGTTGGCGTCGATGATGGTGTCGGCGAGGCCGCCGGTGCGGGCGACGACCGGCACGCAACCATAGCGCAGGCCGTAGAGCTGGGTCAGCCCGCAGGGCTCGAAGCGCGACGGGATGACGATTGCGTCGCAGCCGCCCTGCATGATGTGGGAAAGCGCTTCGTCATAGCCGATGACGACGCCGACGCGGCCGCGATGCCGCGCGGCGGCAGCAAGCAGCGAGCCTTCGAGGCCGGCATCGCCCGAGCCCAGGACCACCAGTCGTGCCCCACGCTGAACGACGCCATCGACGACCGCGGCCAAGATGTCCATGCCCTTCTGCCAGGTCAGCCGGCTGACGACGCAGACGATCGGGCTGTCGTCGTTCTCGAGATTGAAGCGTTCCTCGACGGCCTTGCGGTTGAGGCCGCGGGCTTCCAATGTCTCGGCCGAGTAGTTGGCGACCAGATGCTTGTCGGTCGCGGGGTTCCAGATGTCGACATCGATGCCGTTGACGATGCCGTAGAGATCGACGGCGCGCATGTTGATGAGGCCGTCGAGGCCCATGCCGAATTCCGGGGAGCGGATCTCCTGCGCATAGGTCGGGCTCACGGTGGTGATCGCCCAGGCGGCCTGCAGGCCCGCCTTGAGAAAGCCGACGCCGCCATAATATTCGACGCCGTCGAGCTGCATGGCCACGCCCGGCAGGCCGAGCTCGCCGAAGATGCCGGCGCCGAACTGGCCCTGGAAGGCAAGATTGTGCACGGTGATCAGAGACGGCACTCCGACCGCCTTGCCATAGCGCATGTAAGCCAGCGTCATCGCCGACTGCCAGTCATGGGCATGCACGATGTCGGGCTGGTAGCCCGAGATCGCGCCGCCGGCTATGTCGCCGCCGACCTGGCTCAGCGCCGCGAAGCGCCGCCAGTTGTCGGGCCAGTCGGCGCCGGAAGCGTTGCCATAAGGCCCGCCCACGCGGTCGAAGAGATGTGGCGCGTCGAGCACGAAAAGGTCGAGCTCGCCGATCTTGACGGCATGGACCGAAGCCTTGCCGCCCTGCAGCAGCGGGTACTGGTAGACGGCCTTCTTTTTCTTGAAGGCCTCCATCACCACCGGATAGCCGGGAACCAGCGTGCGCATCGCCACGCCCTTGGCGGCGAGCGCGATCGGCAGCGCGCCAGCCACGTCGGCAAGCCCGCCGGTCTTGATCAGCGGGAAGATTTCGGGCGTGACCGACAGAACCTGCATGCGATTCACATTCCGAGTTTAAAGTGACAGCTTGTTGATCAAACCGACAACTTGTTGATCAGACCGACAGCTTGGTGACCAACCCTATCAGGTTGACAGCTTGCTTGATCGACCTGGTCAGGTCGACAACTTGTTGATCATGTCCTGCGTGATCAGGCAGATGCCCTTTTCCGAGACACGGAAGCGCTTGGCGTCGAGCTCCGGATCCTCGCCGACCACCAGCCCTTCCGGAATGCGGACGCCATGGTCGATGACGACGCGCTTGAGGCGCGCGTTGCGCCCGACAAAGCAGTCGGGAAGCATCACCACCTCCTCGAGCTTGGAATAGGAATTGATGCGGGCGCCGGTGAAGATCAGGCTGCGGCGCAGCGAGGCGCCGGAGACGATGCAGTCGCCCGAGACCAGCGAGGAGATCGCCTCGCCGCGGCGGCCGTCCTCGTCGTGCACGAACTTGGCCGGCGGCTTCAATTCCGCATAGGTCCAGATCGGCCAGTCGCGATCGTAGAGATCGAGCTCGGGCGTGACGTCGGTCAGGTCGATATTGGCTTCCCAATAGGCGTCGACGGTGCCGACATCGCGCCAATAGGGCTCGGCCTCATGCGAGGAGCGCACGCAGGACTTGGCGAAACGGTGCGCGATCGCCTTACCGTGCTGGACGATGTAGGGGATGATGTCCTTGCCGAAGTCGCGGCTGGACCCGGGCTCGGCCGCGTCGCGGCGAAGTTGCTCCATCAGGAACTTGGTCTTGAAGACATAGATGCCCATCGAGGCCAGCGCATAGTCCGGCTTGTCCGGGATGCCTGGCGGATCTGCGGGCTTCTCGATGAAGGAGATGATGGTGTCCTTCTTGTCGACATGCATGACGCCGAAGCCGGTCGCCTCCATGCGCGGCACTTCCAGGCAACCGACGGTGACGTCTGCGCCGGCGTCGACATGCTGGCGCAGCATGAGCTCGTAATCCATCTTGTAGATGTGGTCGCCGGCGAGGATGACCATGTATTCTGGGCCGTAGGCCTCGATGATGTCGATGTTCTGGTAGACGGCGTCCGCCGTGCCTTCATACCACTGCGTTTCCGACACGCGCTGGCTGGCAGGCAGGATATCGAAGCTTTCGTTTCGCTCCGGCCTAAGGAAATTCCAGCCGCGCTGCAGGTGACGGATCAAAGAGTGCGCCTTGTACTGGGTGGCGACGCCGAGGCGGCGGATGCCGGAGTTGAGCGCATTGGACAGCGCAAAATCGATGATGCGCGTCTTGCCGCCGAAATAGACGGCGGGCTTGGCGCGCCGGTCGGTCAGCTCCTTGAGGCGGCTGCCCCGGCCGCCGGCCAGAACATAGGCCATGGCATCGCGCGCCAGCGGCTGGGTTCTCTTGATCTCTGCCATTGCTTGCCTCCCTCCTCCTAAGCTGTCCGGACCATTGCTTCAGCCAGATATCATCTGCTTTCGTCCGCGACGAATTCCAGCATAATCGTCGACAGCGGCGGCAGCAGCATCGTCGCCGACGTGCTGCCCCCTTCCTCACTCGCCGCGACCATGCCGCCATTACCCATGCCGGAGCCGCCATAATCGGCGGCGTCGGTGTTGATGATCTCGCGCCATTCTCCCGCCTTCGGCAGCGGCACACGATAGTTCTCGCGCGGCACCGGCGTGAAATTGGAGATGACGGCGATCGGGTTGCCGTCCGGCGCGCTGCGCAGCCAGGCAAAGACGGAGTTGTCGCGATCGTCGACGATCAGCCAGGAGAAGCCTTCGGGCTCGCAGTCGCGCGCATGCAGCGCCGGGCGCGAGCGGTAGAGGTAGTTCAGGTCGCGCACCACCTGCCAGACGCCTCGATGCGGGGCATATTCGAGCAGGTTCCAGTCGAGGGCGCGCTCCTCGCTCCACTCGCGGCGCTGGGCGAATTCCTGTCCCATGAACAAGAGCTTCTTGCCGGGGTAGCCCCACATGAAGGCGTAGTAGGCGCGCAGCGTGGCGAATTTCTGCCAGTCGTCGCCGGCCATCTTGTGGAGCAGCGTACCCTTGCCGTGAACGACCTCGTCATGGGAGAGCGGCAGCACGAAATTTTCCGAGAAGGCGTAGACGAGGCCGAAGGTGATGTCGTTGTGGTGGTGCTTGCGAAAGATCGGCTCCTTGGAGAGATATTCCAGCGTGTCGTGCATGAAGCCCATGTTCCACTTGAAGCCGAAGCCGAGCCCGCCTTCATGCACCGGGCGAGAGACCTTCGGCCATGAGGTGGATTCCTCGGCGATTGTCATCACGCCGGGATGGTGGCCGTAGAGCTCCTTGTTCATCTTCTGCAAGAAGCTGACGGCCTGCAGGTTCTCGCGCCCGCCCTTCTCGTTGGGGATCCACTCGCCTGCCTTGCGCGAATAGTCGAGGTAGAGCATCGAGGCGACCGCGTCGACGCGCAGGCCGTCGACATGGTATTTTTCGGCCCAGAACAGCGCGTTGTTGACGAGGAACGACACAACCTCGCGGCGACCGAAATTGTAGATCGCGGTGTTCCAGTCGGGATGAAAACCCTGGCGCGGATCGGCATGCTCGTAGAGCGCGGTACCGTCGAACTGCACCAGCCCATGCTCGTCGACCGGGAAATGCGCCGGCACCCAGTCGAGGATGACGCCGACGCCGGCGCGATGCGCGCCGTCGACGAAGCGGGCGAAGCCGTCAGGATCGCCGAAACGGGCGGTCGGCGCATAGAGACCGGTCGTCTGGTAGCCCCAGGACGGGTCGTAGGGGTGCTCGGAGATCGGCAGGAATTCGATATGGGTGAAGCCGGTGTCGACCACGTAAGGGATCAGCCGCGCGGCAAGCTCGTCCCAGGTGAGGAACGTGCCGTCGTCGCGGCGCTGCCACGAGCCGGCATGGACCTCGTAGATCGAGATCGCCTCGCGCCGCGGGTCGGCCTTCTGCCAGAAGCCGCGATGCGCCTCGTCGCCCCATTGATGCGCCATCGGCGGCGCCGTCACCGAAGCGGTCGCCGGGCGCAGCTCGGATTCGAAGGCGAAGGGATCGGCTTTGAGCGGCAGCCGCACGCCGTCGGGGCCGATGATCTCGAACTTGTAGGGCCGGCCGGCGCCGAGGTCGGGAATGAACAGCTCCCAGATGCCGGTGTCCTTGCGGTCGCGCATGGTGTGCCGGCGGCCGTCCCAGTCGTTGAAGGCGCCAACCACCGAGACGCGCCGGGCATTGGGCGCCCATACCGCGAAATGCACGCCGGTCGCGCCTTCATGGTCGATGATATGGGCGCCGAGCTTGTCGAAGAGCCTGAGGTGCGAGCCCTCGGCCATGTAGTAGTCGTCCATCGGCCCCAGCACCGGCCCGAACGAATAAGGATCGGTCAGCCACCAGTCGCCACCGGCATTCCTCGCGTGATAGCGCAGCGGCTGGCGCTTGCGGATCGAAAGCCTGCCCTCGAAGAAGCCGGCATCGTTGCTGCGGACGAGTTCCCCGACCTCCTTGCCGGTCAGCGTGTAGGCAGTGACGAACTCGGCATTGGGGACGAAGCAGCGGGCGACGAAGCCCTTGCCGGCCTCATGCACGCCCAGAACGGAAAAGGGATCGCCATGCGTTCCGGCGACAATCGCCGCGACATCTCCGGCTGGCGCCAGTCCGTCCGGCCCGCTTGTCGCAGCGGTCGCGCGCGGTTTCCTCATCAGGCGGTCGCCCTCCCCGGGCACCTTTTTGTTTGGGTGCATGCCGTAGTCCCAAAACCGCTTCGCACTTTTGGGCGGCATGCACCTTTCTAGTCTTGGTGCATGCCGTAGTCCCAAAACCGCTTCGCACGTTTGGGCGGCATGCACCGTTCTAGTCTTGGTGCATGCCGTGATCCCAAAACCGCTTCGCACTTTTGGGCGGCATGCACCGTTCTAGTTTTGGTGCATGCCGTGATCCCAAAACCGCTTCGCACTTTTGAGCGGCATGCACCGGGGCCACATCGTTCGTGACCTCATGCAATCACATCAGACAGGCACGTTCCAGATTTCTTTCGCGTATTGGCGGATGGTGCGATCGGACGAGAACCAGCCGACGCGGGCGACGTTGCGGATGGCGCGCGCGTACCAGTCGGGACTGTTGCGCCAGACGTCGTCGACTTCGCGCTGGCAGGCGGCGTAGGAGTCGAAGTCGGCCGCCACCATGAACCAGTCGCTCTGATAGAGGCCATTCATGAGGTCGCGGTAGCGGTTGGGATCGTCGGGCGAGAAGACGCCGGACGAGATCGCCGACACCGCCTGCGACAGCTCCGGCGAGGACTCGATCACGCCGCGCGGGTTGTAGCCGTTGCTGCGCCGCTCGGCGACCTCGGCGGTGGTGAGGCCGAAGATGAAGATGTTGTTGTCGCCGACACGCTCCTTGATCTCGACATTGGCGCCGTCGAGCGTGCCGATGGTCAAGGCGCCGTTCAGCGCGAACTTCATGTTGCCGGTGCCCGACGCTTCCATGCCGGCGGTCGAAATCTGCTCGGAGAGGTCGGCGGCCGGCATCATCACCTCGGCCAGGCTGACATTGTAGTTCGGCACAAACACCATTTTCAGCAGGCCGCGCACCGACGGATCGCCGTTGATGACCCTGGCGACGTCATTGGCCAGTTTGATGATCAGCTTGGCATTGTGGTAGCTGGGCGCCGCCTTGCCGCCGAAGAATTTCACCCGCGGCATCCAGTCCCGCTCGGGGTGCGAGCGGATCTGGTCGTAAAGCGCGATCGCCTCCAGGATGTTGAGGAGCTGGCGCTTGTATTCGTGGATGCGCTTGACCTGGATGTCGAACAGCGCCGACGGATCGAGCCTGATGCCGAGCCGATCGGCGACAAGGCTTGCAAGCCTTGCCTTGTTCTGCCGCTTCACGGCGGCGAACTTCTCGCGGAAGGCGGCATCGTCGGCAAGAGGATCGAGATCCTTGATCGCCTCGATGTCCTCCATGAAGCGGTCGCCGATCGCCTCGCGCGCCAGCGCGGTGAGGCCCGGATTGCACTGGATCAGCCAGCGCCGCGGCGTGATGCCGTTGGTCTTGTTGTTGATGCGGTCCGGATAGAGCCTGTGGAGATCGGCGAACACCGTCTCCTTCATCAGCTCGGTGTGCAGCGCCGAGACGCCGTTGATCGAATGCGAGCCGACGAAGGCAAGATTGCCCATGCGCACGCGGCGATCGCCATTTTCCTGGATCAGCGAAATGCGGGCGATCTGCTCGCCCGAGAATTTTCCGGTGGCGCGCGCTTCCAACAGCACCTGGGCGTTGATGGCGTAGACGATCTGCATGTGGCGCGGCAGCAGGCGCTCGAACAGCGGCACCGGCCAGCTTTCCAGCGCCTCGGGAAGAAGCGTGTGATTGGTGTAAGCGAAGGTGCGCCTGGTGGTGTCCCAGGCGAGGTCGAAATCCATGCCGTGGACGTCCATCAACAGCCGCATCAGCTCAGCTACGGCGACGGCGGGATGGGTGTCGTTCAGATGGATCGCAGCCTTGTCGGGCAGCGACTTCAGGTCACCATATTGGCTCAGATGGCGCTGGACGATGTCCTGCAGCGAGGCGGTGGAGAAAAAATACTCCTGCCTTAGCCTGAGTTCCTGCCCGGCCATGTGGGAATCGGCGGGATAGAGCACGCGCGACAGCGCGTCGGCCTTGTTGCTCTCGGCGAGCGCGCCGATGTGGTCGCCGGCGTTGAACTTGTCGAGCAGGATCGGGTCGATCGGCATGCCGGACCAGAGCCGCAGCGTGTTGACGCGCCTGGCGCGCCAGCCGGCCACCGGCGTGTCATAGGCAACGGCCAGCACATGCTCGGTCGGCTTCCAGACATGGCGCTCCAGCCGGCCGTCCTTGGAGGTGATCGATTCCACCGAGCCGCCGAAGCCGACCTCGAACGAACGCTCGCGCCGCTCGAATTCCCATGGATTGCCATGATCGAGCCAGGTCTCCGGCAGTTCAACTTGCCAGCCGTCATGGATCTCCTGGCGGAACATGCCGTTGGCATAGCGGATGCCGTAACCATGAGCGGGAATATCGACTGTCGCCATGCTCTCCATGAAGCAGGCGGCGAGCCGGCCGAGGCCGCCATTGCCGAGGGCTGCGTCCGGCTCGAGGCCGGCGATGAGATCGAGGTCCACGCCGAGCGAGGCCAGCGCTTCGCGCATGTTCTCCATCAGGCCGAGATTGGAGAAGGCGTCACGCATCAGGCGCCCGATCAGGAATTCGAGCGACAGGTAATAGACGCGCTTTTCCTGCTGGTCATAGGCTTCCTTGGTCGCCTGGATCCAGTGGTCGACGATGCGGTCGCGCACGACCTTTATCGATGCGGTCAGCCAGTCATACGGCGTGGCGACGGTGATGTCCTTGCCGAGCCTGTACTTGAGCGACATCAAGACTTCTTCGGCGAGCGTCTTGGGGTCTGGGTTGTCAAGAGCGGGAGCTTCGATGGTCATGGCGGATGTCATATCGCCTCTCGTTCGGTTGGCCTGATCATAGCGGCTTTCACCGTTTCTCCTACCCCGCTTTGCCGCGCTGCAGCATATGTTAAATCGATTTAGGCTGCGATGTCCATTCGATACTCCTGCGGCTATTCATCGTGGCGAGTAGGGATCAGGCCGCCAGCGCGTCCTCAGGCGGCTTCTTGGCGCCGGTCATGAGCGCGACGGCATCCGACATCGAGATCTGCTTCGGGTCGACGACGCACAGACGCCGTCCAAGCCGATGGATGTGGATGCGGTCAGCCACCTCGAAAACGTGCGGCATGTTGTGCGAGATGAGCACGATCGGCAGGCCGCGCTTCTTGACGTCGAGGATCAACTCCAGGACGCGCCGGCTTTCCTTGACGCCGAGCGCCGCCGTCGGCTCGTCCATGATCACCACCTTCGATCCGAAGGCGGCGGCGCGCGCCACGGCGACGCCCTGACGCTGACCGCCCGAGAGCGTCTCCACCGCCTGGCTGATGTTCTGGATGGTCATCAGGCCGAGTTCGGTTAGCTTGTCGCGGGCGCGCTTCTCCATCGCCGGCCGGTCGAGCATGCGGAACCAGCTGCCGAGCGGGCCGGGCTTTCGGATCTCGCGGCCGAGGAACATGTTGTCGGCGATCGACAGCGCCGGCGACAATGCGAGGTTCTGGTAGACGGTTTCGATGCCCGCTTCGCGGGCCTCGATGGGGGATTTGAACTGGACCTGCTTGCCGTCCAGCTCGATCACCCCTTCGTCGGGATGCACGGCGCCGGAGATCGCCTTGATGAGCGTCGACTTGCCGGCGCCGTTGTCGCCGATCACCGCCAGGATTTCGCCCGGATAGAGATCGAAGTCGCAATTGTTGAGCGCGGTCACGCGGCCATAGCGCTTGGTAAGACCGCGCGCGGTGAGGACAGGTTGCTGGGTCATGGTTATACCGAAACCTTTCTGATCCACTGGTCGATCGCCACGGCGCCGATAATCAGGACGCCGGTGAGCAGCACTTTCCATTGCGGATCGGCGCCCAGCATGTTGAGGCCCATCGAGACGACACCGACGATCATGGCGCCGAACAGCGTGCCGAGGATCGAGCCGCGGCCGCCGAAGAGCGAGATGCCGCCGATCACCGTCGCGGTGATCGCCTGCAGATTGTAGTCGGTGACGGCGGCAGACGGTGAAATCGAGCCGTTGCGGCCGATCGAGACCCAGGCCGCGAAGGCGGCGATCAGGCCGGCTAGCGTATAGACAGCCATCAGCACCGTCTTGGTCTGGATGCCTGAGAGCTTGGCCGCTTCCGGGTCGTCGCCGACGGCATAGACATGGCGGCCCCAGGCCGTGTGGTTGAGCACATACCACAAGAGCAGCACCAACAGGACCATGGCGATGACGCCGGCCGTGAGCACGGCGGAGCCGACCCTGAAGCTCAGCGCGAAGAGATGCAGCAGCGGCGCCTGGGCGTCGACGTCGGCGTCGCGGATCGTCTCATTGGCCGAGTAGATGAAATTGGTGGCCATGACGATATTCCAGGTGCCCAGCGTGACGATGAAGGGCGGCAATTTCATGTAGGCGACCAGCAAGCCGTTGAGCAGGCCGCAAACCGCGCCGGCGGCAAGCCCTATCGCCACTGCGAGAATGGTCGGCACGCCGTAGGTGATCGCGCAGTTGCCCATGATCACGGCCGAAATCACCATGATCACGCCGATCGATAGATCGATGCCGGCGGTCAGGATGACCAGTGTCTGGGCAGCGCCGAGAATACCGACGATGGCGATCTGCTGCAGGATCAGCGTCAGCGTGTAGGACGAAAAGAAGCGCCCGCCGAGGGCAATGCCGAAGATGATGATCGACAGCACCAGCACGATCAACGGCACCGCAGCAGGCGTGGAATGCAGAAAATGCTGGGCGCGCTTGACGAACGACTTGCCGTGCTCCTCGAAGGCGGCGACGCTGGTGTCGCTGCCGGTGAGCACCTTCTCGAATTCCTGCATCTGAGACATGTATCCTCCCGTCTGCGCGGAGCTTGCTCATTGCCCCACGCGCCGTTCACGCATTCCGGTCTGTTGCCGGGATTTATCAGCGCTTACGAAAGCGCATCGTCCACCCGATGCGGCCGGGGATCAAGCCCCCAGCCGCAAGGTTTATGCGCCCGTCAGTCCGGCATCAGCCCCAGCATTTGGCGAGGCCTTCCTTGGTGTCGATGGACTTGACGCCGTTCGCGGGCTTGTCGGTGACGAGATTGACGCCGGTGTCGAAGAAGTTCTTGCCTTCGGTCGGCTTCGGCTTGGTGCCGTCCTTGGCGTATTTGGCGATCGCCTCGATGCCGAGCGCCGCCATCTGCAGCGGGTATTGCTGCGAGGTGGCGCCGATCACGCCTTCGGTCACCGACTTCACACCGGGGCAGCCGCCGTCGACGGAGACGATCAGCACCTGCTTTTCGAGGCCGACGGCCTTGAGCGCCTGGTAGGCGCCGACGGCGGCGGGCTCGTTGATGGTGTGGATGACGTTGATGGTGTTGTCCTTCTGAAGAAGGTTCTCCATCGCCTTGCGGCCGCCCTCCTCGTTGCCGTTGGTCACATCATGACCGACGATGCGCGGATCGTTCTCGTCGCCGATCTTGTTCGGATCCTTCACGTCGATGCCATAGCCCATCATGAAGCCCTGGTCGCGCAGAACGTCGACGGTCGGCTGCGAGGGGGTGAGATCGAGGAAGCCGATCTTGGCGTCCTTGGCCTTGTCGCCGAGCGTGGCGGCGGCCCAGGCGCCGATCAGCTTGCCGGCCTCCAGATTGTCGGTGGCGAAGGTCGCATCGGCGGCGTCGATCGGATCGAGCGGCGTGTCGAGCGCGATCACCAGCAGGCCGGCGTCACGCGCCTTCTTCACCGACGGCACGATGCCTTTGGTGTCGGAGGCGGTGATCAGGATGCCCTTGGCGCCGTCGGCGATGCAGCTCTCGATCGCCGCGACCTGGCTCTCGCTGTCGCCGTCGATCTTGCCGGCATAGGTCTTGAGGTCGACGCCGAGTTCCTTGGCCTTGGCGGTCGCGCCCTCCTTCATCTTGACGAAGAAGGGATTGGTGTCGGTCTTGGTGATCAGGCAGGCGCCGACTCCGGCGGCCGACGCGGACGAAGCGAATGCGAGCAGGCCCAGCCCGGCCGCCGCGAACACTGTGGACTTCAGCAGCGATTTCTTGGTCACGATTTCCTCCCAATGGAACCATTCCGGACGCCGGCCAACCCGGCGTCTCAAGCGCATCCAACCATTTCTCCCAGCGTGGACGCCACCTCAAAAGACACCAGTCCGAGACATCTGTCAATAATTAAATCACTCTTATTTATTATTGACAGACTTGCGCCGTTCACTCATTCTGAACGAAAAGCAGCGTGGGGAAACCAACGGGAGGAACAGGGTGGAAACCGGCATTGCGAGGCACGGTTCGCCCGAAGCTCGGGAGAGCCGCTTGCATCGCGGCACGAACCAGAGCGGCATGCGCGACCACAACGAGCGGCTCGTGCTGTCCTTGGTGCGCCAGCATGGCAGCCTGGCCAAATCCGACATCGCCCGCATGACCGGGCTGTCGGCGCAGACGGTATCGGTCATCATGCGCGAGCTCGAAGAGGACAAGCTGCTCGTCCGCCAGGCGCCGCAGCGCGGCAAGATCGGCCAGCCCTCGATCCCGATGGCGCTCAACCCGGAAGGCGCCTTCTTCATCGGTCTCAAGATCGGCCGCCGCAGCGCGGAGCTGGTGCTGATCGACTTCCTCGGCAACGTGCGCGCGATGCTGCGGAACTCCTATCGCTATCCGGCGCCGCGCGAGACGGTGGAGTTCGTCAGCGCAGGCATCAAGAAGATGCGCGGCGAACTGACGCCGGCGCAGGACAAGCGCATCGCCGGCCTCGGCATCGCCATGCCGTTCGAACTGTGGAGCTGGGCCGACACGGCGGGCGCGCCGCGCGAGATCATGGACGAGTGGCGCCACCGCGACATCCGGGCCGACATCCAGGCGCAGTGCGACTTTCCGGTCTATCTGCAGAACGACGCCACTTCCGCCTGCGGGGCGGAGCTCGTCTTCGGCCAGTCGGGGGGCGCGCGCGACTTCGTCTATTTCTATATCGGCGCCTTTGCCGGCGGCGGCATCGTGCTCAACGGCCGCCTGTTCGGCGGGCCGACCGGCAATGCCGGCGCGCTGGGCTCCATGCCGGTGCCGGGGCCTGACGGCAAGCCGACGCAGCTCATCGACATCGCCTCGATCGCCACGCTGGAAAAGGCGCTCAGCGCCAAGGGCATCGACGGCTCCTATCTTTGGACCTCGCCGCAGGAATGGGGCGACATCGGCGCCGAGCTCGACGAGTGGATCGCCAACGCATCGCAGGCACTGGCCTATGCCATCGTCGCTGCCTCCTCTGTCATCGATTTCGAGGCGGCGGTGATCGACGGCTGGATGCCGCTCGAGGTGCGGCGGCGGCTTGTCGATGCGGTCACGGACGCGATCGCCGGCATCGACGCCGAGGGCCTGAAGCTGCCTATCGTGCGCGAGGGAACCGTGGGCATCCATGCGCGGGCGCTCGGCGGCGCAAGCCTGCCGTTGTCCGAGCGGTTCCTGATCGGACCGACCACGATTTCCAGGAGCGCCTGACCATGCTGATCGGCATCCCGCCGTTGCTCGGCCCGCAGCTTCTGGCGACGTTGAGAGCCATGGGCCATGGCGACGAGATCGCCATCGTCGATGGCAATTATCCCGCTGAGGAGCAGGCGCGCAGGCTGATCCGCGCCGATGGCCACCCCATTATTCCGGTGCTCGATGCCGTTTTGAGCGTGCTGCCCGTGGACGAGGCGGTGCCGGAGGCTTTGTTCCGCGCCTCGGTCAAAGGCGATCCGGCGCTTACCGATCCCGTGCATCACGAGATGGAAGCGGTCTGCGCCAAGCGCGCGCCGGGCCATAAGGTGATTGCGCTGGCCGGCGCCGACTTCTATGCACGCGTCAAGGCCGCGCATGCGATCGTCGCGACCAGCGAGCCCAGGCTTTACGCCAACATCATCATCCGCAAGGGCGTGATTTATCCGCCGGAGACCAAGACACAATGATCCTTTGCTGTGGCGAAGCCCTGATCGACATGCTGCCGCGCACCACGACGGAAGGCGAAGCTGCATTTGCGCCTTACGTCGGCGGCGCGGTGTTCAACACGGCGATCGCGCTCGGCCGGCTGGGCGCCCCGGCAGGCTTCTTCTCCGGCCTCTCCTCCGACCTGTTCGGCGGCCAGCTCCGCGAGTCGCTCGGGGCGAGCAAGGTGAGCTCCACCTACGCGCACACCTCGCCAAGGCCGACGACGCTCGCCTTCGTGCGGCTAAACAACGGCCAGGCGACCTACACTTTCTACGACGAGAACACCGCCGGGCGCATGCTCACCATCGAGGATTTGCCGAAGCTCGGCGCAGAGATCGAGGCGATGCTGTTCGGCGCCATCAGCCTGATCTCGGAACCTGCGGGATCCGCCTATGAAGAGTTCATGCGGCGCGAGCACGAGAGCCGGGTGATGATGCTCGACCCCAACATCAGGCCGAACTTCATTCCTGACAAGGCCAAGCACCTCAGACGCATCCGCGAGATGATGGCGATGGCCGACATCGTCAAGCTGTCGGACGAGGACCTCAACTGGTTCGACGAGGCGGGCTCGCATGAGGACGTCGTACGCAACTGGCTGGACCGCGGGCCGAAGTTGATCGTCGTCACCCATGGCAGCGAAGGTGCCGTCGGTTACAGCAAGGAGCACAAGGTGACGGTGGTGCCGCAAAAGGTGAAGGTGGTCGACACGGTGGGCGCCGGCGACACCTTCAATGCCGGCATCCTCGCCTCGCTGCACGAGCAGGGCCTGCTCACCAAGGCGGCGATCGGCGGCCTCTCGGAGGAGGCCATCCGCAAGGCGCTGGAGCTTGGCGCCAGGGCGGCCGCGGTGACGGTATCGCGGGCCGGCGCCAACCCGCCCTGGCGGCACGAAATCGCCTGATTGACCGTCCGGCAGGCGCTGCCGACCGATCACTTTATGTTTCCAAGGGCCAAAACAGCGCGATAAAGGGTGCCGACAATACGCCTGGAACCCCGGATTCCGGGCTTCCTCGGGCAATACGCCGGCAAAAGACGGTAACAGGCTGCGACACTTGCGCAATTTGCCCTGCCCACGGTCGACTTTCTCAGCCGCGCCAAGTCTGGTACCAGCGGGCCGGTTTACCGATTGGAGCGACGTGCGTCCATCCGGACGCACAAAGTACGCTCCAACACTTTCTGAAGCCATTTGAGGCCAACATGCAGTTCATCGATCTTGGCGCGCAGCGCGAACGAATCCGCGACCGGCTGAAGGCCGCGATCGACAAGGTGGTCGAAGACGGCCGTTACATCCTTGGCCCCCAGGTCACCGAGTTCGAGAACAAGCTCGCAGCTTATGTCGGCGTCAAGCATGTGGTGGCCTGCGCCAACGGCACCGATGCGCTGCTCCTGCCGCTGTTTGCCGCCGGTATCGGCCCTGGCGACGCGGTGTTCGTGCCGAGCTTCACCTTCGCCGCGACGGCCGAAGTGGTGGCGCTCGCCAAGGCGGAGCCTGTCTTCGTCGACGTCGATCCCGACACCTACAACATCGACATCGCCAGCCTCGAGGCGGCGATCGACATGATCAAGAAGGAAGGAAGGCTGAAGCCGAAGGCGATCATCCCGGTCGACCTGTTCGGGCTCTCCGCCGACTATGGGGCGATCATGGCGATCGCCAAGCGCGAGAACCTGCTGGTGATCGAGGACGCTGCCCAGTCGATGGGCGGTTCGGCCGACGTCCAGGCGATCGGCGGCTCCGCCGACGCCAAGATGTGCGGCGCCTTCGGCCATGTCGGCTCGACCAGCTTCTATCCGGCAAAGCCGCTCGGCTGCTACGGCGACGGCGGCGCGATGTTCACCAATGACGCTGCACTGGCCGACAAGCTCAGATCCTTCGCCTTCCACGGCAAGGGCGAAACGCAATACGACAACGTCCGCGTCGGCATCAATTCGCGCCTCGACACGCTGCAGGCGGCGATCCTGATCGAAAAGCTCGCCATCCTCGAAGAGGAGATGGTGGCCCGCCAGGTAGTGGCGCAGCGCTATGCGGAAGGCCTCGGCGACATCGTCAAGGCGTCGCGCAACCTGGGCCACGGCCGCTCGGCCTGGGCGCAGTATGCCATCGAGACGACGAAGCGCGACGGGCTGAAAGCCCATCTTGGCGAGAAGGGCATCCCGTCGGTCATCTATTATGTGAAGCCGCTGCACGAGCAGGTCGCCTACAAGGATTATCCGCGCACGCCGACCGGCCTCGCCGTCTCGGAGGATCTGCCGAAGCGAATCCTCTGCCTGCCGATGCACGCTTATCTCAGTGAAGCCGACCAGGACCGCATCATCGAGACGATCCGCAACTACATCGGCTCGAACTCGGCGCATGTAGCGGCGGCTTAAACAGCACCTTCGTCATCCTCGGGCGGAGCGACGCGAAGCGGAGCGCAGACCCTAGGATCCTGTGACCTTCGACGTCGAGCGCAACGGTGCAGATTCTGTAACCGCTGCAACGCTTTAGCGTAACGGCATGGATTCTAGGGTCTGCGCGCGTCGCTGCGCTCCTTGCTCCGCCCTAGGATGACGACGTGATGGATTGGCGGCTGCCAATCGCCAACCCATCATGTTATGCCGCGCCCTTCCCCATTGCAATAAAATGCGGGTTGGCGAAATCGGCATCGCTCACCTGATTGCGCTTGCCGTAGACGAGCGGCTGACCGTCCAGCGTGCGGGTCATGCCGCCGGCGGCGCGAAGCACGGCGTCGCCAGCCGCCGTGTCCCATTCCATGGTGCGGCCGAAGCGCGGATAGACGTCTGCCTCGGCGGCGGCGAGCAGGCAGAATTTCAGCGACGAGCCGATCGAGACGATCTCGGCGGCGCCGAGATCGCGGATGAAGGCATCCGTTTCCGGCGTGTTGTGCGAGCGGCTGGCGACGACGGCGAGCGGGGAGCCCCCTGCCCGAACCGTGATCTGCCGGCGGCCGGTGATGCGATAGTCGCTGTCGATTTCGAGCGCTTCCGCCCTGCCCGGCCGTCCACTGAAGAAACGCCCGGTGCAAGGCGCGAAGACGATTCCAACCTCCGGCACGCCGTGGCGCACCAGCGCGATGTTGACGGTGAAATCGGTGCGGCGGTTGACGAATTCCTTGGTGCCGTCGAGAGGATCGATCAGGAAGAAGGCGCCGTCGAGCTCGGGCGTGGCGACGCCCGCCGCGACCTCTTCCTCGGCCACGCAAGGGATATCCGGATAGGCGGCGCGCAATCCGGCCAGGATGATCTTCTCGCTTTCGCGATCGGCTTCGGTCACCGGCGAAGAGTCGGACTTGCTGTCGACGGCGCAGCCCTCGTGGAACACCCGCATGACCTCGCGCCCGGCATCGAGCGCCAAGCGCTCGAAGACGCCGAGCATCGCCTCGTCGTCAGATACCGCCGCCATTGTCATACTGCTCTTCGGCAATGTCTCGCTCGGTCAGCCAGTGTTCCAGGGCTTCCGCCATCTCCTGAGGACTCTTGCCGAGCGTCTTCAGGTGGATTTCGGGATTTTCCGGCGCCTCGTAGGGTGAATCGACGCCGGTGAAGTTCTTTATCTCGCCGCTCAACGCGCGTGCGTAAAGGCCCTTCGGGTCGCGGCGGGCGCATTCCTCGAACGGCGTGTCGACAAAGACCTCGACGAATTCACCCTCAGCCATCAGCTCGCGAGCCATGCGCCGCTCGGCGCTGAAGGGCGAGATGAAGGAGACGATGACGATCAGGCCGGCATCGGCCATCAGCTTCGCCACCTCGGCGACGCGGCGGATGTTTTCCACGCGGTCGGCATCTGTGAAGCCGAGATCGCGGTTGAGGCCGTGGCGGACATTGTCGCCGTCGAGGATATAGGTGTGGCGGCCCGATGCGAACAGCTTCTTCTCGAACAGGTTGGCAATGGTCGACTTGCCCGAGCCGGAGAGGCCGGTGAACCAGAACACCGCCGGGCGCTGGTTCTTCAGGTCGGAGCGGCCGCGCTTGCCGACGTCGAGCGACTGCCAGTGGATGTTTTCGGCGCGGCGCAGCGAGTGCAGGATCATGCCGGCGCCAACGGTGGCGTTTGTAATGCGGTCGATGAGGATGAAGGCGCCGGTCGCGCGGTTCTCGGCAAAGGGATCGAAGGCGATCGGCGCTCGCGTCGAGAGGTTGCAGACGCCGACCTCGTTGAGGTCGAGCGACTTCGCCGCCTCGTGCGCGAAATCGTTGACATTGATCCGATATTTGAGGTCGGTGACGGTCGCGCTCACCTGATCGGTCTCCGTGCGCAAAATGTAGGACCGGCCGGGCAGCAGCGCCTGCTCATCGAACCAAACGATGTTGGCGGTGAACTGATCGGCGACCTGCGGACGCGCGGCCGGCGACACCAACATGTTGCCGCGCGACACTTCGACCTCGTCCTCGAGCACGAGCGTGACGGCCTGGCCGGCGACGGCCTGCTCGAGGTCGCCGCCATGCGCGACGATGCGCTTGACATGCGAGGCCCTGCCGGACTTGGCGACCACGACCTCGTCGCCCTGCGAAACCGTGCCCGAGGCGATGGTGCCGGCAAAGCCGCGGAAATCGAGGTTCGGGCGGTTCACATACTGGACGGGAAAGCGGAACGGCAGCTCGACGGCGGCCTCGTCGACCGACACGTTCTCCAGATGCTCGATCAGCGACGGCCCGGAATACCAGGGCGTGCGCTCGGAACGGCTGGTGACATTGTCGCCAAAACGCGCCGACATCGGGATCGGCACGACGCTGGCGAAGCCGAGTCCCCGCGCAAACTCGCCGTAGTCGGCGACGATCCGGTCGAAGACAGTCTCGTCGAAGCCGACGAGGTCGATCTTGTTGACGGCAAGCACGATGTGGCGGATGCCGAGCAGCGAGGCGATGATGGAATGACGCCGCGTCTGGCGCAGCACACCCTGGCGCGCATCGATGAGCACGATGGCGAGGTCGGCGGTCGACGCGCCGGTCGCCATGTTGCGCGTATACTGCTCGTGGCCGGGCGTGTCGGCGACGATGAACTTGCGCTTCGGGGTGGCGAAGAAGCGGTAGGCGACGTCGATGGTGATGCCCTGCTCGCGCTCGGCTTCAAGCCCGTCGACGAGAAGCGCGAAGTCAACGTCGTCGCCGGTGGTGCCGTGCTTGCGCGAATCGCGCTCGAGCGCCGCGAGCTGGTCCTCGAATATCTGCTTGGTGTCGGAAAGCAGCCGGCCGATCAGCGTCGACTTGCCGTCGTCGACCGAGCCGCAGGTGAGGAAACGCAACAGCGACTTCTTTTCCTGCGCGGCCATGTAGTCGCGGATCGAGTCGGTCTGGGCGAGGCTCTTGGCCATGATGTGGCGCATGCTCAGAAGTACCCCTCGCGCTTCTTTTTTTCCATGGAGCCTGCCTCGTCGCGATCGATGAGCCGGCCCTGGCGCTCGGAGGTGCGGGCGGTCAGCATCTCGCCGACGATTGCTTCGAGCGTGTCGGCATCCGATTCGATGGCGCCAGTCAGCGGGTAGCAGCCCAGCGTGCGGAAGCGCACGAGACGGTTCTCCACCGTCTCGCCGGGACGCAGTTGCATGCGGTCGTCGTCCTTGAGGATGAGCATGCCGTCGCGCTCGACCACCGGCCGCGCTTTAGCGAAATAGAGCGGCACGATCGGGATATTCTCCTGCAAAATGTACTGCCAGATGTCGAGTTCGGTCCAGTTCGACAGCGGGAAGACGCGGATCGACTCGCCCGGCGCGATGCGGGTGTTGAAGATCTTCCACATTTCCGGCCGCTGGTTCTTCGGATCCCAGGCGTGCTGGGCGTTGCGGAAGGAGAAGATGCGCTCCTTGGCGCGCGACTTCTCCTCGTCGCGACGGGCACCGCCAAAGGCAGCGTCGAAGCCGTATTTGTCGAGCGCCTGGCGCAGCGCCACCGTCTTCATCACATGGGTGTGCGTATTGGAGCCGTGGTCGAAGGGATTGATGTTGTCGCGCACGCCGTCCTCGTTGACATGGACGAGCAGGTCGAAGCCAAGCTTCTGCGCCATCTGGTCACGAAAGGCGATCATCTCGCGGAACTTCCAGGTCGTGTCGACATGGAGGAACGGAAATGGTGGCTTGGCCGGATAGAAGGCCTTCATCGCCAGATGCATCAGCACCGAGGAATCCTTGCCGACCGAATAGAGCATCACCGGCTTGGAGAAAGAGGCCGCGACCTCACGGAAGATGTGGATGGATTCGGCCTCGAGCCGCTGCAGATGGGTGAGCGCGATGTTCATGGGCTGTTGTGCGTTCTTTCGTGCCGGCCAGAACCTTGCAGCAGGCGATTGGCGCGGTTCCCTCGAACAGCCCGTCAAGTCCTGGACACTTCTCGCCGGCGTTCTAGCAGATCGCCATCGTCGATAACAATGCAAGACACGCGCAGCGCGGCGCGGTTCGCGAATGAATTTTCCAAGAGAACCCAATAAAGCAAAAAATCCTCCCACGCATATAGGCCAATTGAAAGGCGATGAAAAAGCTATTGCCTCGACCAGACAGGCTGACCTTCAAGGGCTTCATCCGCGCCGACGATTTTTGGCTGAACATCCTTCGGCCGCCCTATCGGAGATGAAGGCCAACCGCTATACCGGCGCGGGAGACGGGGCGAGGCGCGACAAAACGGGGTCGAGGGCAACTGCCACCGCCCTGAATCCGCGCACAACCTGGAAGATTGCGAAGCAAGGCATTGAACCCGTTTACATCGCTCAGGCGCCACCTCACGCCGACACAGATCAACATCTACTTCTCGATCGTCTGCTTCTTCTCGCCGCCCGTGCTGGGATCGGTGGTGAGCTTCGTCTTCAATGGCGGCGCGCTATGGTCGGTGTTTCTGCTCGCCACCGGACGGCGGCGGTTCAACATCGACCGGCCTATGCTTGCCATGACGATTGCGATCTGTGCCTATTGCGCGGCCGTGGTGCTGGCTTCGATCGTCAACGGCGCGCTCGGAGCGGATCTGAAATACTTCCTGCCGCTGATCACCTTTCTGTTCTTCCCGATCTCCTATTCGACCTGGAGCATCACGCAGAAGATCACCCTTGCTCGCATAGCCGTGCTGGCAAGTGCCGCGGCATGTTGCGGCGCGCTGGCCATTGCCATCGTCCAGTACCACTGGATCGGCACCAGAGCCGAAGGCGGCGCCGGGAATGCGATCGTGTTCGCGACGGTGACCTGCCTTGCCGCCATGATGTGCCTTGCCGGCGCGCTCTCGGGGATCGTGAAGGGCTGGAAGCCGCTGGCAGGCTCGGCGCTCGCCGGAGTGGTGGCGATCCTTCTTTCGGGGTCGCGCATCATCTGGCTTGCCCTGCCGATCGCCGCCATCGCCGTCGTCCTGATCAACCGGCGCAGGTTCGCCGACGCCAATCTGATGCGTCTGGCGCTGATCGCGGGCGCGGCCTGCCTGCTGGTTGCGGCCATCGGCTTCCCCGTCATCATGGAACGCACCGACTTCCTATTCAGCGACTGGGACGCGCTCGCCACCAAGGGCGATCACTCGACGGCGATCGGCCTGCGCGTTGCAATGTGGGAGATCGGCGTCGGCGCATTTCGCGAGATGCCGATTTTCGGCCACGGCATCTCGGGCAGCCGGGTGCTGATGAAACAGGGTTTCCACGATCAATTCGGCATGACCGCAGGTTACAACCACTATCACGACGGCTTTCTGACCGCGGCGGTGCAGGCCGGTTTGTTGGGGGCGCTGTCCCTCGCGGCCATATTCGTGGTCGCAGCCCGGAATGCGGCAAAAACGCTGCGCCTCAGTGCCGACCCGGCGGAACGGTTCGGCGCAACGATGATCGTCGTCACGGTCATCACCTATCTCATCGGTGGACTGACCGGCATCCTGGTCGGCCAGGACCTTCTCGATTCGACGCTGATGGTGTTCCTGGTTTCCGGAACCTACCTTGCTTGCGGACGAACGGTGTCGCCGATCGGCGAGAGCGCCGCCGCTATTCCATCGGCCGCCGGCCAGCGATCATGAAGGTGCTGGTCACCGGCGCGACCGGGCTGATCGGACGCCAAGTGATCGACCGGCTGCGCCAGGCCAGATTCGACATACGCATCGTTTCCCGCCAGCCAGCAAGACTGCCGGTTGCCGGCGATGCGCTTCCGCTGCCCGGAACGGACGCACCGGGCGCGGCCTTCCTGGCGCTGATGCGCGATGTGAGCCACGTCGTCCACTGCGCGGCGCTGAACAGCGACCGGGACGCCAGCGAAGCCGACTACCGTGCCGCCAATGCGACGCTGACCGGGCGGCTGGCCAAGGCAGCGGCCGCATCAACCGGCGTGCGCTTCATCTATCTTTCCTCGATCAGGGCCGCAGCCGGTCCCGGCTTCAGCGGCACGATCGATGAGGCGACGCCTCCTGCCCCGCAATGCGCCTATGGCCGCTCCAAGCGCGAAGGCGAGATCAGGATGCTCGAGGCCTACGCCGGACGCCCCGATGCCACGGCGCTGCGCCTGCCGCCCGTCTACGGCGAAGGCATGAGAGGCAACATGTCGGCGCTGATGCGGCTTGCGGACACGGGCCTGCCGCTGCCGGCCGGCGCGCTTGCGGGTGTGCGTTCGCTGATCGCGTCCGAAACGGCCGCGGGCGCGGTGCTGCATCTTCTGAACCATCGGGGACCGCTGCGCCCTGCCTATGTCGCGGGCAACGCTGCCCCTCTGGCGATGGCTGAGATCATCACCGCGTTCCGGCAGGGTTTCGGCCGCCCAAGGCGCCTTGTTCCGGTGCCGGCGCTGCCGCTGCGGCTGGCTGCAACGCTGCTTGGCAGGCGGGCGTCGTGGCAGGCCTTGACTGCGACCCAGATCTGCGATCCGTCGCTGTTGATGTCGGAAGGCTGGGCGCCGGAGACCGACACGCCGGCCCGGCTTCGCGACCTAGCGCGTCAGACCTCTCGAGCACGGTAGAACGTCCCCGCCAGTATGCGCAGATCGAGGCCGATCGAAGCGGCCTTCAGATAGGCCGCGTCGGTTTCGGCGCAGAGTTTTGGGTCGGACATGTCGATGCCCTTGATCTGCGCCAGCCCGGTGATGCCCGGAGGTGCCGCCAGCACGCCCAGCCGCTGCCGGTGTCCGATCAGCTCCGCCTGCGTCGGCAGGCATGGCCGGGGGCCGACAAGGCTCATCTCGCCCTTGAGCACGTTCCAGAGCTGCGGCAGTTCGTCGATCTTGGTCCGGCGCAGCAGCTTGCCGACCGCGGTGACCGAACTGGCCGGCGCCTCATGCGTGGGCAAGGACGGGGTATCGCGATGCATGGTGCGCAGCTTGTGGCAGGCAAAGACGGCGCCCGCCCGCCCCACGCGCGGCTGCGAGAAGATGGCCGGCCCCGGCGAAGTCGCCTTGATCGCCAGCATGGCGATGAGCACGATTGGCGACGTCGCCGCCAGCATCACGGCAGCGATCGTCACGTCGAAGGCCCGCTTCGCCGTCACGGCTCAGATCCGGCGCCAAAGGAAGGCGAGGTATAGCCCGAGCGTTCCCATGAGGGTCTGCCGGTAGACACCGCTTTTGCCGAGCAGGCTGAAGCGCCTGAAAGTGCTGCCCTTGCGCGCCCTGATGAACAGGCGAAGGCAAAGCGCCGCATCGCGCGCGATGAGGTCGCGGTTGACGGCAAGGCCCCTGAGATTGCTGTCGGTCCAGGTGGCGAACTGGCCCTTGAACAGACGTCCGAGCCTTGAAAGCCTCGCCTTCCACGAGACATTGGCGCCGACCAGGTTTGTTGCGTGCTGGCGGTATCTGACCAGAGGCCGCGGCTCGTAGCGGACCTTGCCGGCGGCGGCGGTGACGATGAGATAGGCCCACCAGTCGTGGCTGACGAATTCGGTTCTTGCCGACGCCTTGGCCAGAAGGTCGCGTGCCGCGCGGTTGAACAGCATGGTGTTGCCGCCGGCGATGCTTTGCACCAAAGCATTGGGGAAAGACGGCGGGCGGCGGAACAGCGGCGAATGGCCGACCGCGACGCCGGCCTCCGAAATGGTCACCGTCCGCGAGCAGAACAGGAGCGGCGTCCTCATGTCCTGCGCCTCCATCCAGCGGATGGCGCACTCCAGCCGGTCCGGCTCCCAGACGTCGTCCTGATCGCAAAAGGCGTAATAGTCGGCATCGATGCGCGGATCGATGATCATCGAGCGGAAATTGGCGGCGAAGCCCTTTCGCGGGCCCTCCACCACGGTGAGGGAACCCTTGTTCCAGCGGGATCGCCACGCCTCGATGATCGCGGTCGTGCCGTCCGTCGAGCCGTCGTCGGAAATCCAGAGATCGACGCGAGGCCAGGATTGCGCGAGCAAGGAATCCAACTGCTCTCCGATATATGCCGCGCCATCCCTCGTGCCCATGAGAACGGCCACGCGCTGATTTTTTCCGGTCACGGCCTCAAAACCTGCAGGGCATTCGAATGGGCTTCAATAGCCAATCATGAGCGGACAGCACAGGTCTAACCGACCTGTCCGGCCGTCTTCGGCACAGCGTGATCGCGCGGCGCGCCGCCGATGTCTTCCTCCGCCCGGTAGAGCCCGGCCAGGATCGCAAGCGCCGCGGCCTTGTCCCGGTCGTGCATCGCGGCCACCAGCGCCGGCAGCGCGGCCTCGATCCTTGCCCATTCCACGACGTCGGTCCTGAGGCCGAAGATCTTGGCGGTGTCGAGCTTGACGACCTCCTCGTTCTCGCCATGCAGCGTCTCGTGCAGCTTCTCGCCGGGCCTGATGCCGGTGAAGCGGATCGGAATGTCGGTGTAGGGGCTTTTGCCGGCCATGCGGATCATGGTCTCGGCGACTTCGAGGATCGGCACGGGCTTGCCCATGTCGAGCATGTAGATGGCGTAGTCGTCCCTGCCCTGGCGCTGCTCGGCATCGGCGGCCGACATGATGACGAGGTCGACCGCCTCGGCAACGGTCATGAAATAGCGTGTCATGCGCCGGTCGGTGATGGTGACCGGCCCGCCGGCCTCGATCTGCGCCTGGAAGATGGTCGCCACCGAACCGTTGGAGCCGAAGACATTGCCGAAGCGCACGGCGATGAATTTGGTGCCGGGACGATGCGCGCCGATGTGATGGGCGTGATGCACGCCGGCCTGGTGGCCGTTCAGCCCGCCGGCATGGAACGGCGCGGCGTGGGTTTCATGCAGCGAGGAAACGATCTGCTCGGCCGCCCGCTTGGTGACGCCGAGCACCGAGGTCGGGTCGACGGCCTTGTCGCTGGAAATCAGCAGGAATTGCGGCACGCCGCATTCGGCGGCGACCTCGGCACAGGCGAGCGTGCCGAAGACATTGGTCTCGATCGCCGCTTCCCAGTTCTCCTCCAAGAGCGGCACGTGTTTCAGCGCTGCGGCGTGAAAGATGATCGCGGGTTTGAACTCGCTGACGAGGCGCATCATGTGCGGCCTGTCGGTGACGTCGACGATGCGGCTGGTCAGCCGGTCGCGGTCGTTCTCGTCGATCAGCTGATCGAGCTGGAAAATGCCGAACTCGGAATTGTCGGCCACCAGCACCGCCTCGGCGCCGAGTTCCAGCGCGCGCTTGACCAGGATGCGGCCGATGGAGCCGGCGCCGCCGGTGACCAGCACGCGCTTGCCGCCGACGAAGGCGCCGATGCGCGCCGTGTCGGTGGCGACCGCCGAGCGGCGCATGATGGTTTCCATCTCGACGGCATCGAGAACCAGTCTGCCGCCCTGCCCCAGTTCCGAAAGGCCGGAGAACTGGACAACGGCGATGCCGCTGTGGCGGGCGACGCGCACCAGCTCGGCATAGTCCTCGATCTCGCGCTCGACCCCGTTGCCGAAGATCAGGAGGTCGAGGTTTTCCGTGCCCTTGACATATTCCTCCAGCACCTCGACCAGGCGCGGCCGCAGCGCCACGACCGGAACGCCCTGGATCTGGGTGCCGAGCGGCGCGTCGCTCTCGGTCGCCATGATGCCGGCGATGGCGTATTCGGCAGGCACGGAAGTGCGCGTGAAGCGCACGATCACGTCGGCCTCGCTCAACCGGCCGATGAACAGCGCCTGCTTGATCGAAGGGTCGCTGGCGGCGCGGCGCAGGATACGCCAGGACGCGCCGTCGCGCAGGAAGCGATAGTAGAGCCTGGGTGCCGAAATGATGGTGAAGGACACCAGGAAGAAGACGATGAACTGGCGCTCGTTGAGGCCGGAGACCGGCTGATAGAAGGAACGGAAAGCGACCGCGGCCAGATAGAGGACCACCGTCAGGCTGCCGCAACCCTTCAGGATGTTGAAGAAGTCGGGCGTGGAGGCAAAGCGCCAGACGGTGCTGTAGAGGCCGCTAGCGCGGAACAACAGATGGGCGGCGAGCACGATGACCGCCCAGCAGACCAGCCCGCCGGTGGAGAACGCATCGAACGAAAGCCGCGACTGCGAAAGCGTAAGGCTGAGCGCCACCGCGATCAGGACCATGACGAGGTCCTGAACCATGATGATGGCGCGCCGCATCTTCGGTCGGATTCCCGATACGGCTTCTACATAGGCGGTCATTGGGTAGTACTGAACTCCAGGCGCAGAGATACTATCAGAACGGCGCAGGACAAGACACCGTCCCCCGCCACTCCAGATTGCAAATCCCCAACCCTGTCACCCGGTTATCGCATTAGCGCGGAGCGGGCGAGAGGGATAGGGGTTTTTTGCTCAATGAGTTTCTGACGCCTAGTTGCTTTGTGAATGCCGTTCTTATGAACACCATCTAATGTGTATTGGCGGACATTGTGGTCTAGCCACGTTCGCGGGGTTAGGACATAAGGGGTCGATTCGCAGCGAGACCAACGATGCCTCCCAAAATTATCTGGACACTATGGCTGCAAGGCATTGAAGCCGCGCCACCAATCGTCAAAGCCTGCGTTAGCTCTTGGCAGAGAGTCAATTCAGATTGGACTATTCAAGTTCTGACTAAAGAAAGTCTGGCAGACTTTTTGCCGGAAGTGCGTGATCCAAGTTCCATTCTCTCCATGTCGCTTCCGGACGCAACGTACAGTGATATCGTCCGCATCGAATTGCTGTCGAGATACGGTGGAGTTTGGGTAGACGCTACCTGCTATTGCCTCCAGGCACTTGACGAATGGCTTGATGACGTCATGTCCGAAGGGTTCTTTGCCTTCGAGCGCCCCGCTCCCACCCGAATGCTATCTTCATGGTTTCTGGCAGCCAACCAGTCGTCGTATATTGTTCACGAATGGCGGAGGCGAGTTCACCAGCACTGGGACGGGCGAACAGACGATCCAGATTACTTCTGGTTTCACCATCTGTTTGACGACGCTTATCAAAAAAGTAAAAAATTTCGCACGTTGTGGGATCGGATCCCGAAGATATCGGCGAACGATCCACATATGTTTGCACCGTATGAGACGCGATTGCTTGGTCCAATTTCGAAAGAGGATCGAGAGGCTGTTTCTTTTGCTAAGATTCCGTTGCTAAAGCTCACGCACAAGGTGGATCATATCGCGACTCGCGACGGAAGCGCTTACCAATTCCTTTGCGGCTTCGGCGGGCGCAGCTCTCGCCAAGGTGTCAAATATTCGAGCGGTCGATACACTTCGGTTGCCGATCGATTCAACAAAGCTGCGCCGATCCTTTTGTGCTGGTATGGGTCTCTAAAAGACAACGGAACTGTCGGAGATTTGTACGCCCTGCAGAGTGTTGCAGCTCGTCTCAAAGCGTTAGGAGTGAATTTCAGGCACCTAACCGCCAGTTCTGAATTCGAAATCTCTGGCGAAAGAGTAGCGCCGGACACGGTCGTCCATAGTGACTATGCCACGCTAGTCTTCGTTTGCGGACCGGTTATCAAGCATCACCCGATAGTGGAGACGGTAATCCGTCGATTTCCATCCGCAAAGAAAATCGGTATCAGCGTCAGCCTTTTTCCAGCTAATCACGTAAGCTACACTCAACCATTCGATGTCGTATTGGCACGAGAAGGGGGGCCTCGACGTTTTGAGGATGTGGCTATTCTTGCTCCTTCGCTGGTCACACAAAAACGGGCACGCGCATCAAACGAACCGCTTGTTGTAGGACTAGTGCTTCGCGGGGAGCAAAGTGAATATGGTCCCGACAGCTCACTCCATGACCGCACCAGTGCCCTGGTATCGCACGTGCTCAGCACCCTAGGCACAAAGTATCAGGTCAAAACGGTAGAGATCGAACACCACTTGACGCGCTCCGGTCAGACCCCGCTCGAGATGGAGAGGCTATATTCATCCTGTGACCTGGTACTCACGTCCCGGTTTCACGGAGCGATTTTGGCGATGCGCAACGAAATTCCTTTCATCGCTGTTGATCAAATTCGTAGGGGCGGGAAGCTGACAAGCCTCCTTTCAACCTCTGGGTGGCCCTTTGTTTATCGTGCTGAGCACATAGACGGAGACCATGTGGCCCGCGCTGCGCTGGAGCTAGTCGAGGGCGACAAAAGTGATCTGTTGCTGGACGTTGCGGAGTCCACGAGGTTAAAGGCTGCAGAAACCCTCAATGCCCTAGAGGCTTTGCTGGGGACAAGGCCACCTGAGGCATTGCGTCCAAGTTTGCGTAGCCGATTGCAACAAGGTCTGGCTCGCTGGCGACGCGGATGAGAACTCCTTCAACAACCTTGTGAAGCATACGGAAGTCGTCATCGACCATGCCTCGCACGCCCGCACTTGCCAGATAGACTCCCGGCAGCATTATGCAATTGAAGGTGAAACTTATTCGCAGTGAGGTCCCACTGCTGACGAATTGGGTCCGTTCCCTCCGAGCTCTGTGCGTATCTGAGCCCGCCAGAACAAGGCCGGTTACACTTTTGAATAGAAATTCGAATCCGACACCCGTTGCGTCAGCGTTGAAGTCAACCATGTATTCGAAAACATAGCGCCTCCCCATCTGCAGCACGTTTACTTGCTCGCCACTAAGCGTCGTGATGCGCATATCGCGAATACGGGCGCCGCGTTCTTCAAGGTAAACTGTAGACTTCGACGACAGGTTGGGATCGTAGTAGTCTGCATACAGCGCACTTGCGTTGATCGGCTCTGACTCGGTCTCGGCAGCCGACACAGTCAAAGCGTCAGGCTCGGCTCCATCTAGGCTGGAAGAAGCTGACGAAATGTCTGCTGGAGAGTCCGTCGCGAGAGGCGCCAATTTTGGATCTGCTGCGGAATGTCCCTCACTGAAGTCGCCAATCACTGTTACCTGTGGGGCGGACATAGCTATGTTAAGCTCCGCGATTCCCGCGCGAATTTCTGTCACCGTTTCGGCGCTTGCATTCACTAGCCGCTGATACTGTCCCACGATCGTTTTCGGCCTACCCTCCAGAATAAGTTCACCAGCGTCGATCAGCATCGCTCGCGTGCACAATTGGACAATGGTTTGCGCGCCGTGGCTGACGAAAAGAATGGTGCCCCCCCTATCTTTAATGTCTTCGATGCGGGCGAAGCACTTGCGTTGGAAGGCCTCGTCCCCGACGGCAAGCGCTTCGTCCACCACAAGGATGTCCGGATCGACGTTAATCGCAGTGGCGAAGGCGAGGCGCACATACATGCCTGACGAATAGGTCTTCACGGGCTGATCGATGAAAGGCCCGATATCGGCGAAGCGAGCTATGTCGTCGAAACGCCACTCCATTTCCTTGCGCGGGATGCCTAAGATCGAAGCATTGAGGAACACATTCTCACGACCAGTGAATTCCGGGTTGAAGCCGGCACCAAGTTCCAGCAACGCGGCGATACGTCCATTGACCTCGACCGAGCCGCTGGTCGGTTGGAGTGTCCCGCAAATGATTTGCAGCAATGTCGACTTGCCGGAACCGTTTCGGCCAATGATACCGACGGTTTCGCCGCGCCCAATCTCGAAAGAAACACCCGACAAAGCGGCAAAATCGCGGAAATAGCGGCGGGGCTGACGACCAAATAAACGCTCTAGCCGCGGCACCACCATCTGCTTGAAGCGGTCTTCAGGCCGCTCGAACATCACATAGTGCTTTGACACGTCACGCACACGGATGGCGACATCCGATCCCGTGCGGTTGACCAAGGAGACGCTAGAGGACATCGGCAAATCCTCTGCGGGTCTTTTGAAAAAACTGATATCCGAGAAATGCTATTCCAAGCGCTATCAACGAATAATAACCAAGCGCTAACCAGTCCGGCTGGACGCCGAAGAGAACCACATTGCGAAAACCCTCGACAGGAATCGCAAGTGGGTTAAGCGAGAGCCATGGCTGCAGCCATGTAGGCAAAGATGCCCGTTGGAAGAACACCGGCGACAAGAACATCGTCGCGGTCACCAACGGCGTCACGATCTGACTGCTGTCCCGAAAGTAGACGCCGATCGAAGCCAACGTCCAGGCGATCCCGACCACGAGCACGATCAATGGCGCGAAAACCACCGGCGCCAGAACCACCGTAAGTGGTACACCGCCAAACACGACATAGGCAAAGACCAGAAGGACCAACAGGCTGACTGCCGCATGAAACAAGGCAGCACCCGCTGAAACCACGGGAAGTATTTGAATCGGAAAGACAATCTTCTTGACGTAGTTCGAATTGGCCACGATCAGACCTGGCGACAACGAAACTACCTCGGCAAAGAATTGAAAGATGATCAATCCGCAGAAGAGGATGACGGCGAACTCACCAGTCGAATGCGTTGCGTTCTGTTGGTCCGGGATCGTCCAACGCGCCTTCATCACCACGCCGAAAACGAAGGTGTATACAGCCAACATGAATAGCGGATTGAGGAGTGACCAAAACAACCCAAGTGCAGAGCCGCGATAACGGCCAGCGATCTCTCGGCGGATGAGAGAGAATATCAATTCCCGCAAGCGCAACTCCAATAGCATTCTTCAGTCGATAATACGCAAAATCCAACGAGCGGAGCCCAGTACGACTCAACGTAGGGATTTCCAGACATTAGGCGGCCCACATACGCTGCGTTCATGTCGTCGAGTGTAACCTGGCCGCAAGCGCGCCAGGATCGTACCTAGTTCCCACGAATGGAATGTTCCGAATTTCTTTTCGATTCACGAGGCGACCAATATTCTCCTCCGCCAGTTTGATGCTCTCTTCTAAAGCCGCAGCGACTTCATCCGGTGTTACCCGATCAATCCCAATCAAGTTCTCACTTCTTTCCGAGATGTTCTTTGAATCATAGTTATTGGAAATAGTAATAAGGCCCGCATGAGCCATTTCCAATGGTGGATAGCTGGGGTGCGGAGAAATCATTAAAGAAATTCCGACACTCGCTCGGCTTAAATATCCCGCGTATTCTTCAAGGCTCACCTTACCAGGAACGGTACAATTTTGCACAGGCCAAGTTTTTGTCGGATCGAAGTTCTCCCCCAGGAATACCACTTGCCATTTGATGGCATTGACGGGATCTCTCTGCTGCCACAACGACAGTCCGTCAACGATTATCTCAAAGCAATTCCTGGCGGCGGTAGGTCTCCCGTAACACAGAATAATCCTTTCCTTGGGAACCCTTTCGATTGCCCGCTCAATTGTCCTGTTAACTTGATAAGGAACTACATGTTGACCAGCAATATCAAATCGGTCTTTCAAGAACGTCGAAAGCTCTTCTGAATTCACGAGCGGGATTACACCTTGGCCCAGGTCATAAGTTGACTCCGCGATTGCCCATCGCGAGGACCACTGCACGAAATTCGACTCATAATCTTGTATAAAATAGACCGCGCTCGAACTGCGGCCGAATGCCTTCTCTTGAAAACGGGCGATCGACCTTCGCAGGTACTCCGACCACCAGGCCGTCGAGATGTAGACGTCGTCCTCCCGTACGTCCAAACCGTGCGTTCGATTAAATGCCTCGAAAACTACAGCATGGCCCGTGTGTGGGTTCAAAACGTATCCAGGAAAGTTCTGCAGGTGGCTGCGCTCTACGGGAGAATCGAGCACAACAATTCTCTTGTCAAAGTCGGGCAACTCAGCAGCTATTTCGTCGAAGACCTTTATCGCAGTTGATATTCCTCCAAAAATCCAAAGCGGGTCTATCGTCGGAAGAAGTAGGTTGATCCTTGGCTTCCTACTGTTCGACCTGGTCATTTTTAGAGGGCGAAGTTCGCCATAGTCTCGACTAAGCGAAAGCTCTAAGCGTCCCGGCTCCTCAAAAAGCGGCGCATAAGCCTGCTCCATCAACCTGGCGTCGCTTGGTTGCTCCAAAGCCAGCAACGTTGGCGATGGAGGCTCGGTACTCTTTTGAATCTTGAGCCAAGAAAACCCGGCACATTCTGCAAAATGCAGATAGCTGCGCTCGATGGCGTGGGCCAAGGTACCGTCAACCTGGCCGACCTCATCCGGGAAGTCATCGAACGACAATTCCAGGTCGAGCAGAGGCTTCAGCGCAGCCGACCGCCCCCAGAACATCGAGCCGGACGGGAATTCCAGAACACTGTCTTTGCTGAGATCCCAGTTGGCGCGCCGCAGCAGGCCCTTAGCCATATTGAAATCAAACCCCCAATTCAGCATAGGTTGAATGGGGGCGTAGTGCTGCGGATAAATTATACCGATCTTTGGATTCGACATAAAAATCGAAAATACTGATTTAACGATCTCTTTCGATCCAATCAGGTTGTCGATCAAATATGACCTCCAACCCTCAAGAGCAGACAAATGAGGAGATTTTTTTGTGTGAAGGTGCAGAAAGAATTCGTGCCTATCGTATATATCACGAAACCCTACAATCTTCGGCGCGATATCCCGCCCTCTATTCTCGAATATGCGGATATCGATGCGCTCGAAACCGTTCTCCTCGCACATTCTTCTTACAGCAGCAGCCTTACTATTGTCGACTGTTGAGACGTATAGGCTGAAATCCTTTCCGACGTTCCTAAGCGCTGCAAGTATTTCAGGGAATACTTCCGTGTAGAAAACATGGACAATTACCGCAATGTCTCCGGGTAACGCTACCTTTGAGACTCGAGGTAACGGTATACGAACGGCCACGTCATGCTCCGGCGACAGGCGCCTTGCATTCGTCGCACCGTCGTCACGAACAAGGGAAAACGAGGAAGAATCTGTACGACTATTCAGCACAAGCCCTGGGAGGGCATGCCGTTTTCTGACGGCAAAGCGCTTCGCTCTTTCGAATGTTACATAAAATCCTTCGCTTCTAATAAGCTTCAATGCGTGGCCTGTGCGATATATAACCCTCTTTGCAGCATATTTTCCTACCGAAACACCACGGAAAGCCGAACGGACCAGCGTTCGAGCAAGCCTAAAGGGAGGGAAACTCCGAGCGACCGTCGTCGCGGCGCGTAGAGGGCGTGTAATTTTCCAAGATCTACTGCTCTTTATGGCAGATAACGTCTCCAAGGCATGAAGAAATCTATTTTTTTCTTCTTCGACAGCGGCGTCTTTTTCATTCAATTGGGCACGCAACGTGGCGATCGTTGTTTCTTGAATCCCAGCTTCCGCTGCTCGCCTGTCCATATCCGCCTGAAATTTTCGCTTCGTCTTCGCTAGATCACTTGCGAATTTGGCGGCGCGCTCGTCACGTTCAGCCGCCTCTGCGCGCATCTTGGCAACCGTGACTTCAAGCTCCTTCAATTCGACGGAACGGCTTTCAGCCACCCTCGCGGTTTCGGCTTGAACTTCCGACATGGCCCTGATGCGAGCATCCAATTCGGGGAAGCAGGCGTCACCGAAGATTGAACTCGCCCCCTCGAAAGCCAAACTCACCGCATCAATCTGCTTCAAAGCACGTTCGTCACGAGCGTTTTTTTCAAGCGCCGTCAGGGCCGCATAAGCATCCTTAATCCAGCCGGCGATGCGCGGGTCCGCGTCGAGCAAATCGGCGCTGGCCGTAAAATGCCGATTGTCGGCAGAAAAATGCGTGGCCAACAAAGACTGCCACTCCATTTTCGGCCGCGGCCAATCGATTCCGAGAGTGTTCGTAATGCCTTCGATACCCTGTCGCCAATCGTCGAGCAGGCCTTCATAGGACAAGAAGATGCGTGACTGGCCCCGCGTCGCATGCTCGGCATCCAGTTCATGTCTAAGCCAAAGAAGAGAACTGAAGCCTGCCGTAAATCCGTCCCGGTTCTTCAGTGAAGCGATCACTGCCAACGGGTTACGCGAGACCAGCGTGTAGCGAACATCGATATGCATTCGTTCGAGAATTTCCGCATAAAGCGGCACGAAACGCGAAATACGGGGTTCCTTCAGGACAAAAAGCGAGGCACTGCCATACTCCTCATCGATCACTTTGGCGATCTCGGCCTTGTAGAATTGCAGACGCGCGGTTCCAAGGTCGTTGAGGTCAAACGAGCGCCAATCATCCCAACGGCTGCCGGCCTCGGCAAGCATCTGGTCGTGTAGTTCGATGAGACGCTGTGGTTCCCAATGTCCGGTCGGATTTGAAGGATTGGCCCCCAGCAAATTCTTCGGCAGCTCCGCGCCAAGCAGGCTGATTGCCCTCGTCAGTGCGCTGGTTCCCGAGCGATGCATGCCGAGCACCATGATACAGGTACGCTTCGCGGGCTTGGCCTTGGCGCGTCTCTTCGGCGCCGCTTGATCGGCCGGCTGCGGCGTCGCGTCGTGCAATTGCTCAGGGGACGGATGCTTGTTCATGCACTCAATGCCTGTTTCGCCTCTTCACCCCCCAGCCGGCGCACAACTGCCTCCGCCGACTCCCGCCACTCCGGCGCCGTCCACCCGAACACGCCTGCAAACCTCGCACTCGACAGCCGCGAATTGGCCGGCCGCCGCGCCTTGGTCGGATAATCCGCGGTCGCGATATCGCGCACGCTCGCGTGCGGGCCACCAGACGCCCGGCTTGTGTCGAGGATGTGACGGGCAAAGCCGCTCCAGTTGGTCTCGCCCTCGCCCGCCAAGTGATAGATGCCAAACGCGGCAAAATTCTTGTCGTCCCTCAGCCTTGCCGCCACGTGCAGGATGGCGTCGGCGATGTCGAGCGCGGACGTCGGGTTGCCCCATTGATCGGCAACGACCGAAATCTCGCCGCGGTCGCCAGCCAGCCTCAGCATCGTCTTGACGAAGTTCTTGCCGAAGGGGCTGTAGACCCAGGCGGTGCGCAGGATGAGGTGGCGCGGGTTGGCGGCGGCCACAGCCTGCTCGCCGGCAAGCTTGGAGGCGCCGTAGACGCCGAGCGGCGCTGTCGCGTCGGTTTCGACATAGGCGCCGTCCTTGGTGCCGTCGAAGACATAGTCGGTCGACAGATGGATCACGGGAACGCCGAGCCTTGCTGCCGCCTCGGCCACCTTGCCGGCGCCGGTTGCGTTCACCGCGAAGGCCAGGTCCTTCTCGTCCTCGGCCTGGTCGACGGCGGTGTAGGCGGCCGCCGAAACGACGATGTCCGGCCTTGCCGCTTCCAGCGCTGCAAACACCGTGTCGGGCCGCGCCAGGTCGAGCGCCGGCCGGCCGACGGCGACGACTTCCACGTCGTCGCGGCCCCGTGCTGTCTCGATAAGGCTGGCGGCGACCTGGCCCTCGCGTCCGGTGACGGCAAGCCTCACGTGGCCACCTCCCTGCCCTCGATCGGGCTGCTTCCGACCGGGCCGTTTTCGATCCTGCCGCTTTCGAACTTTCTGCTTTCGATTGAACCTTGGCCCAGGCGCTCGCCGTTGTAGCGCTGCTCGCGGATCGGCCCCCACCACCATTTGTTGTCGAGATACCAGTCGACCGTCCTTGCCAGGCCGCTGTCGAAATTCTCGCGCGGCGCCCAGCCGAGGTCGCGGGCGATCTTGGAGGCGTCGATCGCGTAGCGGCGGTCATGGCCGGGGCGGTCGGCGACGAAGGTGATCAGGTCGCGATAGCTCGCGCCACCGGCGCGCGGCCGCCTCACGTCCAGAAGATCGCAGATCGTCTGGACGACGCCGAGATTGGTGCGCTCGGAATTGCCGCCGACATTGTAGCTCTCGCCCGGCCGCCCCTTCGTCGCCACCAGCTCCAGCGCGCGCGCGTGGTCCTCGACGAACAGCCAGTCGCGCACATTGGCGCCGGCGCCATAGACCGGCAGCGGCTTCTCGTCGAGCGCGTTGAGGATGACCAGCGGGATGAGCTTTTCGGGGAAATGATAGGGGCCGTAATTGTTCGAGCAATTGGAAAGCACGACCGGCAGGCCGTAGGTCTCGTGCCAGGCCCGCACCAGATGGTCCGACGCCGCCTTCGAAGCCGAATAGGGCGAGGACGGGGCATAGGGAGTCTCCTCGACGAACATGCCGCCGTCGAAGGGCAGATCGCCGAAGACCTCGTCGGTCGAGACATGGTGGAAGCGGAAGCCGTTCTTGCGCTCGTCGGGCAGGCCGCGCCAGTAGTCGAGCGCGGCGTTCAGGATGCGGTAGGTGCCGACGATGTTGGTCTCGATGAAGGCGCCGGGGCCATCGATCGAACGATCGACATGGCTCTCGGCGGCGAGGTTCATGACGATGTCGATGTCGTCGCGGCGCAATATCTCCAGCACCGCACGCTCATCGCAGATGTCGGCCTGCTCGAAACGGTAATTGTGCGCGTTCTCGATCGGCCTCAGCGATGCGAGGTTGCCCGCATAAGTAAGCTTGTCGAGATTGGTGACGCGATAGGCCGGGTTGGCGCACAGATGCCGGCAGACGGCGGAGCCGATGAAGCCGGCGCCGCCGGTGACCAGGAAATTCATGCCGCCGTCCCTCCTCACGCGAACACCTCGGCCATGGCAAGCGATGGCGCCTTGCGATCCTTGTCCGAAAGCTGGAATCCGCCGGCAATTTCCGGCCATTCTATGCCGATTGCCGGATCGTCGAAACGGATCGACCGGTCATGCTCGGGCGAATAGGTGTCGGTCACCTTGTACAGCACCTCGGTATCCGGCACGAGCGTGACGAAGCCGTGCGCGAAGCCTTTCGGCACCAGGATCTGGTTGCCCTTTTCCGCCGATATCTCCAGCGCGACCCATTTGCCGAAGGTCGGCGAGGAACGGCGGATGTCGACCGCGACATCGAGCACGCTGCCCCTGATGACGCGCAGCAGCTTGGCTTGCGCGCGCGGCGGCAGCTGGTAGTGCAGCCCGCGCAGCACGCCTGCCGCCGCGGAATAGGAATGGTTGTCCTGCACGAAGACGAGATGGATGCCGGCCGCGGCGAAACGGGCGGCGTTCCAGGTCTCGCTGAAAAAACCGCGCGCGTCGCCATGCCGCTTCGGCACGATCTCCAGCGCGCCTTCGAGGCCGAGTGGCCTGACCTCAAGCACCACGTTCCTCCATAAGATCGGCAACGCGCTTGCGCAGATAGGCGGCATACTCATTCTTGCCCAGGCGCGCCGCGCGCTCCAGAACCTTTTCGGCGCCGAGCCAGCCTTGCTCGAAGGCGATTTCCTCCGGGCAGGCGACCTTGATGCCCTGGCGGTGCTCGATCGTGCGCACGAAGGATGACGCTTCATGCAGGCTGTCATGCGTGCCGGTGTCGAGCCAGGCATAGCCGCGGCCAAGCTGATGCACCTGCAGCTCGCCGCGTTCGAGATAGACGTTGTTCACAGCCGTGATCTCGAGCTCGCCGCGCGCCGAAGGGCGGATCGTCGAGGCGATGTCGACGACGTCGTTGTCGTAGAAATAGAGACCCGTGACGGCCCAATTGGACTTCGGCTTCTGAGGCTTTTCCTCGATCGTCAAAGCCCTGCCGGTAACCTTATCAAAGGAGACGACACCGTACCGCTCGGGATCATCGACATGGTAAGCGAACACCGAGGCGCCGCTTTCACGTGCCGCCGCTGCGCGGCAGAGAAGCGACAGGCCCTCGCCGAAATAGATGTTGTCGCCGAGAATCATCGACACGTTGTCCTTGCCGATGAAGTCGCGGCCGATGACGAAAGCCTCGGCGAGGCCGTTGGGTTGCGGCTGCTCGGCATAGGAGAGCTCGACGCCGAATTCGGAGCCGTCGCCCAGCAGAGCCTGAAAAGCCGGCAAATCGCGCGGCGTTGAAATAACCAGGATCTCGCGGATCCCCGCAAGCATCAGCACGCTCAGCGGGTAGTAGATCATCGGCTTGTCGTAGATCGGCAGGATTTGCTTAGATATTGCTAATGTAAGCGGATAAAGACGTGTCCCGCTGCCGCCCGCGAGGATAATTCCTTTCAACAAGCTCTCCTTGAACTGCCGAGGCCCCCGCCCAGACGCCAAGTTTGCCCGTGCTTAGGTTTCGGGCACCGGCTTGTCAATTGTCGCCTTAAGTTCTTTGCGATGCTATTTGCCTTCCTGTCATCTCCATGCCGCAGTCTCGCGGTCATTCCCGTCTGCATCATAAAAAAGGGCCGGCAGGCTAAGCGCATGCCGGCCTATACTAATTTTTGCCCGGATCACGTCCGCTTCGGCAGCAGCGCCCAGACGGCCGGCACCAGGCTGGCGGCCAGCGCCACCTTGATCAGGTCGCCGGCGATGAACGGGACGACGCCGAACTGCCACGACTTTTCCGGACCGATGAGGACCGCCAGCCAGGCAAAACCCATCGCCATCATGACGACCTCGGCCACGAGCATGGCGCCGAAGAGCCTGAAAGGATGCCGGTCCCAGCCGCGGTCGGCGGCCCAGCCGGCGATCGCCGCCATCACCACGAAGCCGGCGAGGTAGCCGCCGGTGGAGCCCAGCATATAGGCGATGCCGAGGCCCTTTTCCGGCGTGCCCTGGAAGACCGGCAGGCCGATCGCGCCTTCGGCGAGATAGAGGATGAGCGTCGCGACTGCGAGGCGCATGCCGAAGGCTGAGGCAATCAAGAGGACGGCAAGTGTCTGCAGTGAGATGTCGACGGGGCCAAGCACCACTTTCGTCTTCGCCGACAGGGTAAGCAGGAGGGTTCCGGCAAGCGCCAGAAAGAACTGCGTCGCCAGCCGTGCCGCGCCCTGGTCGGGCAGAGCGAGAGAAACGAGCGGACGCATCGTGGTTGCAGTTGCCATGGTCTTCCCCGTTGTGGCTGATTTGCTGGCTTTAAAGCGCATCGCGCAGAAACGGATCAGGCGACGCGCTTTAAAATTCTGTCTTGATGCCTGTCGTTCTCCCAAAACCGCTGCGCAGTTTTGGGCGACATGCACGATTTTCCTATATTGGCTTCCGGGGGAAGCGGCAATCGTTTTGCCGCCTGAGCAGCAGGACCGGGCATGACGCTAGAATTCGACACACGTTTTGATCCCGTCTACAGCCAGGCGGTCACCGTCGCGCCGGACGTCCAGCGCATCACAGCCCGCAACCCGAGCCCGTTCACCTTTCATGGCACCAACAGCTATCTCGTCGGCCGCGACACGCTTGCCGTGATCGATCCGGGACCGGATGACGATGAGCATCTGGCGACGCTGCTCGCGGCGATCGGCGGCAGGCCGGTCAGCCACATCTTCGTCAGCCACACCCACCGCGACCATTCGCCGCTCGCGGCGCGGTTGAAAGAGCGCACGGGCGCGATCGTGCTTGCCGAAGGCCCGCATCGGCCGGCGCGACCGTTGCGCATCGGCGAGGTCAACCCGCTCGACGCCAGCGCGGATGTGACTTTCGTGCCCGATGTCGCGCTGGCCGACGGCAGCCTTACGCATGGCGACGGCTGGACGATGCGGACGGTGCTGACGCCCGGTCACACCGCCAACCACGCGGCCTTCGCGCTCGAAGGCACCGGCATCTTGTTTTCGGCCGACCACGTCATGGCCTGGGCGACGTCCATCGTGGCGCCGCCGGACGGCGCGATGGCCGATTTTATGCAATCGCTCGACAGGCTGATCGAGCGCGGCGACCGCCTGCTGCTGCCCGGCCATGGCGGACCGGTGACAGCGCCGCGCAGCTTCATGCGCGGGCTGAAGACGCACCGCAAGATGCGCGAGCGGGCGATCCTGGAACGCATCCGTGGCGGCGACCGGACGATCAAGGACATGGTCGCGACGATCTATCGCGACACCGATCCGCGGCTCCACGGCGCCGCCGGGCTGTCGGTGCTTGCCCATCTCGAGGATCTTGTAGCCCGCGGCCTCGTCGCCACCGACGGCGACCCGGCGATCGACGGTATGTTCAGGCCGGCGTGAGCTGGTTTACGCATTCCGGACGGTAAAAACCGCTAGACACTGTTCCTGGAATTGCCCTATTCGGCCGGCGCCGAGCCGACCTGGCCGGCTACCTCCTGATCGAGCTCGCCTAGGAAATCGGTGACGCGGGCGGCGTTGTCGCCCAAGTCGTAGCGGCCGTAGCGGGAGGCCGAGCGCATGTCGACGATGACCGAATCGCCGTCGTCGGTGACGCGGATGGCGACGTCGGCCGGCAGCCCGAGCACGAAGCCCCTGGCGACCGCATTGATCGTCGCCTCGCTCTGCCCGTTGATGTCCGGATAGGGCGCGGTCAGCTGCCAGTCACGCCGGTCGAGCACGGTTTCGACCGCGTCGACTACGGTTTCGAAGGGCAGATTGTAGCTACGCCCGGTGACCAATGGATAGGCCTGCGCCTGCAGGCTCTGCTCGCCCGGTGTGGGCGGCGACAGCGCATTCATGTCGCTTGTCCGGTCGCCGGTGTCGAGCAGCGGCGGGTCGTCGAGGTCTGTCGAGATGTCGCGCAAGGGCGGGTAGATCGTCGCCCAGTAGACGGCGATGCCGAAAGGGGCAAGCACCAGCAGCGCCAGCAGCGCGCCGAGGCTGAGATCGCGGCCGCCGCGGTCGCCGAAATTCCACAGCCTCGACAAGGCAAGCCCGGCAAGCAGCAGCGCGAGCGCCGCAAGCAACGCGGCGATCGCCAGCACCCACAGGAAGGGCGGCGTCTCGACAAGGTCCAGGCGGTAGCCGGCAAGGGCCGTCAGCAAAAGGACGAGCGAGAACGCTCCGATCCGCCGCGACCAGCCGGCCGCCCTCGACGTCTGCCGTTCAGGAATTGTAACCATCGCCTGCCGCATTTACCCCAGCCCGGGCTGAGACTTAGATGTTTTTGGCGCGGGCTTGAAGCCGAAAGATCGAACAATCCTCAATCCGTCGGCAGCCGGTACTCCTTGAATTGCTGGCGCAAGGTGGTCTTCTGGATCTTGCCGGTGGCGGTGTGGGGGATCTCGCCGACGAAGGCGACATCGTCGGGCATCCACCATTTGGCGACCTTGCCGCTCATGAAGGTCAGGATGTCGCTCTTGCTCGGCTCCTTGCCCGGCTTGCGCACGACGACCAGCAGAGGCCGCTCGCCCCATTTGGAGTGCGGCACGCCTATGGCCGCAGCCTCCGCGACATCGGGATGGCCGACGGCAAGGTTCTCGAGGTCGATGGTGGAGATCCACTCGCCGCCCGACTTGATGACATCCTTGGCGCGGTCGGTGATCTGCATATAGCCGCTGGCGTCGATATGTGCGACGTCGCCGGTGTCGAACCAGCCGTCGGTATCGAACTGCTCGGAGCCGACACCGCCGTAATAGGCGCGCGCGATGGCCGGGCCGCGCACCTTGAGGCGTCCGAAAGTCTTGCCGTCCCAGGGCAGCGCGTTGTTCTCGTCGTCGGTCACCTTCATTTCGACACCGAAGGGCGGATGGCCCTGCTTGCCCTGGATATCGAGCCGGGCATCGCCCGTCAGCCCCTCATATTCCGGCTTCATGGTGCACAGCGTGCCGAGCGGCGACATCTCGGTCATGCCCCAGGCATGCACGACCTGAACCTCATATTTGTCCTGGAATTTGGCCGTGATGGCGCGCGGACAGGACGAACCGCCGATGACGACCTTGTTCAGATAAGGCAATTTCTTGCCGGTCTCCTCCAGATATTGCAGCAGCATCATCCACACCGTCGGCACCGCGGCGCTGAACGTGACCTTTTCGGTGTCGAGCAATTCATAGATCGAGGCGCCGTCCATCTTGCAGCCTGGCATGACCAGCTTGGCGCCGATCATCGGCGCGGTCTGGCCGAGCCCCCAGGCATTGGCATGGAACATCGGCACGACCGGCAGGACGACGTCACGCGTCGAAACGCCCATGGCATCGGGCATGGCGGCGATCATGGCGTGCAGGACGTTCGAGCGGTGGCTGTAGAGAACGCCTTTCGGGTCGCCCGTCGTGCCGGAGGTATAGCACATGCCGGCGGCGGTGTTCTCGTCGAAGGTCTTCCAGGCGAAGGCGCCGTCGGCCTCTGCAAGCCATTCCTCATAGGCAACCGCATTCGGCAACGACGTTTGCGGCATATGCGCCCGATCCGTCAGTACAATCACCTGCTTCAGCGAATTGACTTGGCCGGCGATCTTTTCCAGCAGCGGCACGAAGGTCAGGTCGACGAAGATCGCCCGATCCTCGGCATTGTTCATGATCCAGGCGATCTGCTCGGGAAAGAGGCGCGGATTGAGCGTGTGATAGATCGCGCCAATGCCCATGATCCCGTACCAAGCCTCGATGTGGCGGGCGGTGTTCCAGGCAAGCGTGGCGATGCGGTCGCCGAGCCCGAAGCCGTCACGCTCCAGCCGCTGCGCCACTTTAAGCGCCCGATGACGGATGTCGGCAAAGGTCGTGCGCACGATCGGGCCTTCGATCGAACGCGTCACGATCTCCCGGCCGCCGTGCTGGCGTTCGGCGTGATCGATCAACTTGTGGCAGAGCAGTGGCCATTCCTGCATCAGTCCGAGCATCTCGGCTCCTCCCCTTTTTGCGCTTTCGCGTCATTGTTTCACGCATTGTGGAATGATCCGGCGGATTGTCCAGCGGCCATAAGTCCAAGGCGGTGGATGGATCGAACAAGCCGTGAACCCCGCCACAATACGGCCATCGTCGGCGTTAAGTTTTACTAACGGGCTGGGTGAGATTGGCGAATGGAGAGGTTCGCATGGACGCGCAGCTCGACGAAAAAGCCCTCGAAAGCACCCTTGCCGAAAGTCTGGACGATCTGACGCCGGACTCCAAAACCGTTTCCGACGACGAGTTTGCCGAAGTCGTCGGCGGCGCGCTGGAGGCTGTCGGCGGAACGCTGCTGTTCAAGATGTGCGTCGAAAACGACGGCGAAGGCCAGCATGTTGCTGCCGCATGCGTCGGCGACGGCGGCAACCGCCAGTTCCTGCTGCTCACACTGCCGACCACGGGCGGAGCGCTGAAGGTCGAGACCGCGGCGAGAAGCACCAATCCGGTCGCCGGCATCGCCGCAGCCTATGCGGGCCTCATGGACGCGTTCAAGGCAGCCGCCTGACCGTCGGCATCGGCTGGAACAATATTTCGTTTGGGCGCGATTTCGCGCCATGGCGCGCTCTTGCGCGAGGCGCTTGTCGGACACACCTTTGAGGGACAACAGCGGCTCAACTTTCGCAGATCCGCCCTGAGCTTCTGTTCACGCGATTCCATCCGGAAAGCCACTTTCCTGGAATTGCTCCCTTTGTCTTGTCGCAATTCCACGCGGAAACCCAACGCATTTTTCCTGGAATTGCTTAAGGAGAACCGTCATGGACAAGCGCGCCAACCCCGCCCCCGGCTTTCAACGCAATCCAGGCAAGGTGATAACGATCGAACCTTACCGCGGCACCGTCACGGTCAGCGCCGGCAACGCCGTCATTGCCAGGTCGACCCGGGCCAGGCTCTTGTCGGAACCGCCCTACCCTGCGGTTTTCTACATTCCCTTCGACGACATCGATTTCGGCAAGCTCGCCAGGACCGAGCATTCGACGCATTGCCCCTACAAGGGCGATGCGAGCTACTGGAGCGTCCTGCCGGCCGGCGAAAGCGGCAAGGACGCGATGTGGGCCTATGAGCAGCCTTTCGACGAAATGACCGAGATCCGCGATCACGGCGCGTTCTATACGAGCAAGGTTGCGGTCGAGGCTAAGCCGGACTGAGAGCTTCGAACCGGCGCGCCGAGGTGCGTTGAGATTCAGGTCAGGCCGAGTCGAGAATGGCGGTTTCCGAGAACCGGAGCGGAGCGTACTTAAGTACGTGAGCACCGGAAGCGCAGGAAACCGCCCTTCGCAGACCGGCATCACCTGAATATCAGCGCACCGGTCAGTCCGTGGTGCCGTCGTTGCCCACACCCTCGGCATCGTCCAGCCGAACGAAGGTCATGCCTTTCTGCTTCAGGGTCAGCAGACCCTGGACAACGCCCTCGCCCGCCGCATGGGTCGGCTGGTTGATGTGAGCGATGATGACGTCGCCGTCCTTGGCGGCGGCGATACGCCGGGCGGTTTGCTTGGCGCCGAGCAGCGAGCCGCCGTCACCGTTGACGGAGAAGCCGGCGATCTTGAAGCCCAGCTTGCGGATCATCGCGATCGCCGACGGGCTGTATTCGGCGGTGGCGCCGCGGAACCATTTCGGCGCCGGGCCGCCGGCGCTTGCGAGCGCGGCGGCGCCGGACTCGACTTCGGCCTGAACGGCATCAGGGCTGCCGGCGCTGCTGATGCCGTAGATCTTGCGCGGCGTATCGACCGCCGGGATGTGACGGCCGCCGTGATTTTCCAGTTCGAACAGGTCCGGATGCGCCCGCATAATCTCGACAGCGGCGGCGTTGTGCTTCAGCCAGATGCCGGTAACGAAAATGGTCGCGGGGATCCTGTTCTCGACCAGCGCCGAAAGAATGCGCGTATCGGTCTTCCCGCCACAGGCATCCAGCGTGAGGGCCACACGCCCGCCGCCGCCCCTCAGATGCAACGTCGGCTCGACCAGCGTCGCGGCATTGCCGGCCGAGGCCAGCGCGACCGACAGAGCGAGCGCGCAAAGCGATTTCCGAAGCAAATCCGTCATTCTTTCCAAGCCCAGCATGCCCAGCCGTTCAACCGCAAGATGGCGTCAACAAGACCCGCATCTAGGCGAAAATCGGGACGGTTCGTATCCGAAAAGCAACCGCGCAACAATTTGCGTGATCGTCAGACCGCCTGCTCCAGCGAAACCTCGGTCCGCGCCAGAAGTTCGCGCACTGCCTCGACGACGGAAGCCACTTCCAGGCGCCAGACACAGCATGCCTTGCTCGGATCGGTCCGGCGGCACAGGTCGCCGCCGACGCAATCGCAAGGCATCGGCGGCCGCAACGAGATGCTGGGAACGCCGACAGGTCCCCACTGCGCCGGGTTGGTCAGGCCGAACAGGCCGACCACGGGAGTGCCGGCGGCAGCCGCCATATGCATCGGACCGCTCTCATTGCCGAGGAACAGCCTGGCCTCCTTGAGCAGCGCCAAAAGCGTTTCGAGCGAGAGCGCGCCGACCAGATTGACGACCGGTGCCTTCGCAGTCGCCACGAGCTTGTCCGTTGCCTCGTTTTCATCGGGACCGCCCACTAGAACGACGTCCAGGCCGGTTTCGGTCGATATCCGTTCGATCGCGGCGGCAAAGCGCTCGGGCTGCCAGCGGCGCCCGGGGAAGCTCGCTCCGGCATGCACCGCCACGAAGGCATTGGGCCGCAGGCGATATTTGCCCAGCAAAGCGAGGGCCAGCGTCGTTTCGAAAGGCAGCGGGCGGATCGCCGGCACCCTGACGCGCAGGTCCACACCAAGCGCCTCGAGCGGCGATAGATAACGGTAGAGATAATGCTGTTCGCCGAAGGCGTAGGGCTTCATCCTGACATTGGCGGGCTGGCGCTCATACCAGCGCATCGGCCGCTCGGTTGGGTAGTGCCCTATCCGGACCGGAGCGTTGACCACACCGGAAAGGATTCGCGAGGTTTTTGAGTCTGTTATGTCGATGGTCATGTCGAAGCGCTGTTGCCGCAACTCGCGCATCATCCGGAACAGCTCGCGCCCGCGCTGCAGCGGCGTGCCGCGCATATGGGCGCGGCGGAAGGTGATGACTTCGGACGCGATGCCATGCGCGGTGAGGAAGCCGCCGAAACGAGCGTCGCAAAGAAAGACGATCCTGGCGCCCGGATATTCCAGTTGCAGATTCTTCGCCAATGCCGAGGCAAGCACGACGTCGCCGACAAACTTGGTCTGCAGGACCAGGATCGACCGGAAGGAGGTGGGCGAAATCTGCAACATCTGTTTCTCGCACCGAGGAATTCGGAATCAGAAACTGCTCTGAGACGATGTCGAGATTCGGAACCATAACACGCACGTTCGCGTGAGTTTCCATACAAAATCGTAAGGTGCCGGCGCGCCTGTCAGGCGCGCTTTGCCTTGCTCTTCGCGGCTTCCACGGCGGCCTGCGCGGCGGCCAGCCGCGCGATCGGCACGCGGTAGGGGGAGCACGACACGTAGTCGAGGCCGACCTCTTCGCAAAAGCGGATGGAGGCTGGATCGCCGCCATGCTCGCCGCAGATGCCGAGCTTGATCTTTGGCCGCGTCGCCTTGCCCTTTTCCGCCGCGATCCGAACCAGCTCGCCGACACCGTCGACGTCGAGCGATACGAACGGATCCTGCTCGATGATGCCCTTCTGCCGGTAAGTCTCGAGGAAGGAGGCCGCGTCGTCGCGCGAGATGCCGAAAGTCGTCTGCGTCAGGTCGTTGGTGCCGAAGGAGAAGAATTCGGCCGCTTCGGCTATCACATGGGCGCGGATCGCCGCGCGCGGCAATTCGATCATGGTGCCGGTGAGATAATCGATCTTCGTGCCTGTCTCCTGCATGACGCTCTTGGCCACCGCATCGATGCGTGCCTTGACGTATTCCAGCTCCTTCACCAGGCCGACCAGCGGCACCATGATTTCGGGCACCACCAGAGCGCCGGCCTTGCGGCCTGCCTCGACCGCCGCCTCGAAGATGGCGCGCGCCTGCATCTCGGCGATCTCCGGATAGGAGACGGCGAGCCGGCAGCCGCGATGCCCGAGCATCGGATTGAACTCATGCAGCGCCTCGGTGCGCTGCCTGAGCTTGTCTGCCGATACGTTCATCGCTGCCGCGACCTCGGCGAGCTCGGTTTCGGTCTTGGGCAGGAATTCGTGCAGCGGCGGGTCGAGCAGGCGGATCGTCACCGGCAGGCCGGCCATGATCTCGAACAGCTCGAGGAAGTCCGAACGCTGCATCGGCAGGAGCTTGTCGAGCGCCGAGCGCCTGTCCTTCTCGGTGTCGGCGAGGATCATCTCGCGCATGGCGACGATGCGGTCGCCGTCGAAGAACATGTGCTCCGTGCGGCAAAGGCCGATGCCTTCGGCGCCGAAGGAGCGCGCCATGCGCGCATCGAGCGGCGTTTCGGCATTGGTGCGCACCTTCATGCGGCGCGCGGCATCCGCCCACTCCATGATGGCGGCGAAATCGCCGGAAAGCTCGGGCTGCAGCATGGCGGCCGCGCCCTTCAGCACCTGGCCGTTACCGCCGTCGATGGTGATGATATCGCCCTTGCGGAAGGTCTGGCCCATCGAGATCAGCGTGCCGGCCTTGTAGTCGACGCGCAGCGAGCCGGCGCCCGACACGCAGGGCTTGCCCATGCCGCGCGCCACCACCGCGGCATGGCTGGTCATGCCGCCGCGCGTGGTGAGGATGCCTTCGGCGGCATGCATGCCGTGGATGTCCTCGGGGCTGGTTTCGATGCGCACGAGGATCGCCTTGCGACCTTGTGCCTTGGCGTCCTCGGCATCGCCGGACGAAAAGACGATCTCGCCGGTGGCGGCGCCCGGCGAGGCCGGCAGGCCCATGCCTATCACATCACGCGCGGCCTTCGGATCGATGGTCGGGTGCAGAAGCTGGTCGAGCGAGGCGGGATCGATGCGGGCGACCGCCTCCTCCTTCGTGATCAGCCCGTCCCTCGCCATCTCGACGGCAATCTTGAGCGCCGCCCTGGCGGTGCGCTTGCCGGAGCGGGTCTGCAGCATCCACAATTTGCCGCGCTCGATGGTGAATTCGAGGTCCTGCATATCGCGGTAGTGCTTCTCCAGCCGGTCGGAGATGTCGACGAAGGCCTGGAAGGCGTCCGGCATCAGCTTCTGCAGGGAAGGCTTGTCGGAGCCCGCGGCGATGCGCGCCGCCTCGGTGATGTTCTGCGGCGTGCGGATGCCGGCCACCACGTCCTCGCCCTGAGCATTGACCAGGAATTCGCCGTAGAGCTGCTTTTCGCCGGTCGAGGGATTGCGGGTGAAGGCGACGCCGGTGGCGGAGGTTTCGCCCATATTGCCGAACACCATGGCCTGGACGTTGACCGCTGTGCCCCAGCTTTCCGGGATGTCGTGCAGGCGCCGGTAGGTGATGGCGCGGTTGTTCATCCAGCTCGAAAACACCGCGCCGATGGCGCCCCAGAGCTGCTCGCGGGGGTCCTGCGGGAACGGCTTGCCGAGCTCCTCCTCGACCTTGGCCTTGTAGAGCGCGATCACGCCTTGCCATTCGATGGCCGAAAGCTCGGTGTCGAGTTCATGGCCGAGGCTCGCCTTCTGGTCCTCGAGGATTTCCTCGAAAACCTCGTGGTCGAGGCCCATGACGACGTCGGAATACATCTGGATGAAGCGGCGATAGCTGTCATAAGCAAAGCGCGCATCGCCGGAATCGGCGGCTAGAGCCTCAACCGTCTCGTCGTTGAGGCCGAGATTGAGCACGGTATCCATCATTCCGGGCATCGAGGCGCGGGCGCCGGAGCGGACCGAGACCAGGAGCAGCTTCGACGGGTCGCCGAAACGGCGGCCGGTGAGCCTGCCGATATGGTCGAGCGCCGCAAGGACATCCGCTTCGAGCGCCGCCGGATAGGTGCGGCCGTTGGCGTAGTAGGCGTTGCAGACATCGGTGGTGATGGTGAAGCCCGGCGGCACCGGCAGGCCGAGGCTGCACATCTCGGCCAGATTGGCGCCTTTGCCGCCGAGAAGATTGCGGTCGCCGGCACGGCCTTCCGCGGCGCCATCGCCGAAGGTGTAAACCCACTTGGTCATGCATGCCCTCCAGGTCCTTGGAAGATGGACAACACCCGGACCAAGGCCCGGTTCCCCGCCCTTCCGATCCGAGCGATAGGATGCTGCAGTGCGAAAGGCAAGCGTCGGCAAAGCGAGCGCCGCCACTACAATCGATTAAGCAAAAGCTGCGTCAAAAAGACTTGCCGATATCGGCCACGCGATATAGAACATAACAAGAACGAAGTGGAGTAGCGTGATGAAACTCAACGGAAAACTCGACTATCTGGAACTGCCGGCCACCGGCGGCACGCTGGACAGCGTCAAATCCTTCTACAGCGCGGCGTTTTCCTGGTCGTTCACCGACTACGGGCCAACCTACTCCGCTTTTGCCGAAGGGCTCGACGGCGGTTTCCAGGCCGATGCCGGCGAGGCGCCCGCCAGACCGCTGCCCGTGCTCTATTCCGAAAACCTTGAGGGCACACTCGAAGCGATCGAGAATGCCGGCGGCAGCATCGTCAAGCCGATCTTTTCCTTCCCCAGCGGCAGGCGGTTCCATTTCACCGACCCAGCCGGCAACGAACTGGCCGTGTGGGGCGAATAGCCCGCAGCTCCCGTCGTCGGATTTGATCTTTCCCCTTGGATTCCGCGGAAAAACGCGGCGGCAATCCGCCGACGCAAGCATGCGGCAAGATTACCTTGGATGTCGGCGGTCCAAGCATTGAGCTTTCCACCGGCTCGTCCTATAAGGCCGCGCGCAGCGGGCACCGCCCGGCTGCTGGGGCGTCGCCAAGTGGTAAGGCATCGGTTTTTGGTACCGACATTCCCAGGTTCGAATCCTGGCGCCCCAGCCATCCCCCACCGCGGCTTCGGCCGCGAGCCACTCGTCGCGCCGTGTAGCCACCGTCCACCAAGCGATAGCTACCGGTTGTGAAGCTCGCTTCGCCGCAAAGCAGAAAGCAAGCCGGAGCCGACACAATCGCCGGAGCGCCGCGTGCTGAGCCTTGACCCTGCTCAAATCCACAACCGGTTCTTCTTCGAGCTCGTTTGACACGGATCAACGATGGCTGCTCGGACCAGTGCTTTGATGCCAAGCCTCGATAGGTCGTGCATGAACTGGCGATGCGGGCGCGACGATCCGCGCCAAACGCGGAAATCGCGAAGCAACGAACCGGTTCGGCGGGGACGCCTGTCGGGCGGGTCCGCTGGCCTCCAGCTCTGGCGCCTTTGGGGAAGCCTGAGGTGGAGAGCGGAGGCAGCGGCACTTGTCGATCAACTTGTCCGATGGAGAGAACCATGGCTGAAGCCGCCACCAAACTGCCTGTGAAAACCGAGAAGAACGCGCCCGCCGCCAGGTCGGATCACTGGACGGGGTCGTTCGAAAACCTGCGTCGCGAAATCGACCGGCTCTTCGATGATTTCCATCCTTTCGATTTTCGCCTGCCTTCCACCCGTTCGTTTTTCGGCCGCGAACTGCCCGCGCTGCAAAGCGTTGGGTGGACCGTCGCGCCGGCGATGGACCTGATCGAAAAGGCCCACGATTATGAAATCACGGCCGAACTGCCGGGCATCGACGAAAAGAACGTCGAGATCAAGCTCGCCAACAACGTGCTGACGATCAAGGGCGAGAAGAAGGAAGAGAAGGAGGAAAAGGAGAAGGACTACTACCTCTCGGAGCGCCGCTACGGCTCCTTCCAGCGGTCGTTCCAGTTGCCTGAGGGGGTCGACGCCGACAAGATAGACGCCAGCTTCGCCAAGGGTGTTCTGACCGTGAAGCTGCCCAAGACGGCCGAAGCCCAGAAGGCCGAGAAGAAGATCACCGTCAAGGCCGCATAGCGGCACAAATGACCGCTTCCTCAGTGCGCCGAGGCGGTGCACTGAGGAAGAAACCTTCCTGAGGGCACTGGCTCGCTTACACCGCTGGATCGTCTGCCTTGGAAGAAGCAGCCGGCTTCTGGGCTGTCTCCGCCTGGCGTTCCGCGATCTCGAGCTTCTGCTTCTCGCCCGCAAGCAAATCCTGAATCATGCGCCGCTTTTCCGGGTCGGTTTCCCGGCGAGCAAGTCTTCAAAATAGGCGATGTTGGCCCGCGCAATGAACCGGTCCACGACAGTCCCTCGATTGTCGACAAGACGCATTGCTTGGAGACTATCCCTAATGACCTAGGTATCCCACCCATGCTTGTTCACATCTGCGGTAACCGGCACCAAACCGAGTTCGGGTGCCGGCGCCCCCGAAGCACCTCCCTCGCAACGCCAGTCGGCGTCAAATTGACCTAACGCAATGCGCGCGGGTCTGAATGGCGGAGAAAGGAACAGGTTGGAGGATCACGACGATGACACACTCCGTCTCGCACACGTCCATCACACATGCTGCCGAGCAGGCACAGCAATGGGTGAACGAACTCGCCAAGGATTTGGACTGGAACGAGCAGAGCGCGTTCCGCCTGTTGAAGTCGGTGCTGCACGCTTTGCGCGATTGGCTCTCGCCGGAGGAAATGGCCGACCTGTCGGCCCAGTTGCCAACGCTGATCAGAGGTATCTACTTCGAAGGGTGGAATCCGGCCGAGCCGACATGGGAAAGGAAGAAGCGCGACTTCGTGATCTGCGTACGCGACAGTTTCGGCTACGAGCCGATGATCGACGTCGACAACGCAATCAGAGCGGTGTTCAGGCTCCTCGATCGTCACATCTCGCATGGCGAGATCGTCCAAGTCCGCAATTCGATGAAGAAATCGCTCCGTGAATTGTGGCCGGAGGGATGATCGATGTTTCGCGATCGCCATGAGGCTGGACAGAGACTCGCGCTCGAGCTCGCCAAACTGACCCTGCAGGATCCGGTCGTCCTGGCATTGCCGCGAGGCGGCGTTCCCGTCGCCGCGGAAGTGGCCAAGGCTCTCAAGGCGCCGCTGGATTTGATCCTCGTCCGCAAGGTCGGGGCCCCAGGCAATCCGGAACTGGCCGTTGCCGCCATCGTGGACGGAGATCCTCCGGACGTCGTTCTCAACCGGGAAATCGTGGAAACCTATGGCCTGCGCGACGACGCGCTGCGTGTCCTGATCGCAGGGGAGCGTCCGGAGCTGGAGCGCCGTCGCACGACATATCGCGGCGAGCTCGCGCCCTTGTCGGTTGCCGGCAAAACGGTGATTATCGTCGACGACGGGGCTGCCACCGGGACGACGATGAAGGTCGCCATCCGTGCGATGAAGCGACGCTCGCCGCGTAAGATCGTTGTCGCGCTTCCGGTCGCGCCGGCGGAAACTGTGACCGATCTTGCCCAAGAAGCCGATTTGGTCATCTGTCTCAGCCAGCCGGCCCGCTTCCCTGCACTCAGCTATTACTACGTCAACTTCCCGCAGCTCTCCGATGGCGAGGTTCTCGACATCATGGATGAGGTTGCCCGGGCACGGGCCGGCAGCCGCGGCAACGCCAGAAGACGGCCGGCCGCGCATGCCGCAAACAAATCACGGCAGAAAGCTCGCGCCAAAGAATAGGAGTTCCAGATGCACATCCGCACGCTTTCCGTCCTGGAATGCACAAAGATCCTAACGGCCAGTCGCGTCGGCCGCCTGGCCTGCGCCAAGGATGGGCAACCCTATATCGTTCCGTTCTACTTCGCCCATGCGGACAATCACCTTTATGCCTTTTCCATGCCGGGCAAGAAGATCGACTGGATGCGCACCAATCCTCTCGTGTCCGTCCAGGTCGACGAACGCGGCACGGGACGAGGTTGGAAAAGCGTGATCGTCAACGGTCACTATGAGGAGCTCCCCGATCGGATTGGACACAAGGTCCAGCGTGATCACGCCTGGTCCGTCTTGAGCAACAAGCATGCCGACTGGTGGGAGCCAGGCGCGCTCAAGCCGGCGACGTCCTCGGAGGCGGAGCATATTCCCCACGTGTTCTTCAGGATCTTCATCGCGGAAGTTTCGGGCCGCGAGGCGATGGAAATCTGATCCCTATGGCGAGCCCCGGCGGAAGCCGCGCCGGGCCGACCGTTGGTCGAAGCGGTTGACGACACACGCCGTCCATCCAAAGCGCATCGCGACGAAACGCATTCCGGCGACGCGCTTTAAGTCTTTGTTTTGATGCATGTCGTCTTCCCAAAACCGCTGCGCACTTTTGGGCGACATGCATTAAGGTGGCTCTGGCCTCCCGGTTTCAGGAACAGGGCCTGCTGGCGAGTTCCGCGATCGCGGGCGCGTTCGATGTCGATGCTTCAGTGCTCAGCGCCCTACGCCTGGTCAAGAATTCAATCCCGATCGAAACGGTCGGACATGCGGTGCTGACGGCGCTGATGGCCAACGCGGTCGGACGCCTTTCGCTGGCGGCATTCGCAGGTCCGGTGAGATTCTGGCTGCCCCTGGCCGGCATGACTTTGATCGCCGCGGCGGCGGGCTACGGCGCCATGCTACTCCTGTAGCGATCCGCACCGGCTTCGTCTCCGCGCGGCGGCTCCCGCAGGGAAACCGGATTTGACCCGCGTCAAGGCTGCCGCTCTCTCTTTCCTGTTGGATCCTCCCACTGTTTGCAATTCGGGAGCGCATCATGTCCACGACGGAAATCAATGTCCCAATCCGGGAAGCCGCGGCCACGGCATCGACGAAGCTACGACTGGGATCTCTGACAGCCCTCGTCATCGGCTCGATGGTGGGTTCGGGCGTGTTCAGCCTGCCGCAGAACATGGCGGCCGGCGCTGGCCCTCTGGCCATCCTGATCGGCTGGGCGATCACCGCCGTCGGCATGCTCGCGCTGGTGTTCGTCTACCAGTCGCTGGCGGTACGTCGACCCGAACTCGACGCAGGTCCGTACGCCTATGCCAAGGCAGGCTTCGGTCCCTTCGTCGGGTTCAACAGCGCCTGGGGCTACTGGATCAGCGCGTGGGTCGGCAACGTCTCCTACGCCGTGATCGTCTTCAGCGCCTTGTCCTATTTCTTCCCTGCCTTCGGTGACGGGAATACATGGCAGGCGGTGCTCGGCGCGTCGATCCTGTTGTGGATCATCCACTTCCTCATTCTTGCAGGCATTCGCCAGGCTGCGATCGTCAACACCATCGTGACCGTGGCCAAGATTGCGCCAGTCGTCCTTTTCGTCGGGATCGTCGCCGTCGCCTTCAAGCTCAATGTCTGGACACTCGACTTCACCGGGCTCGGCAACGCCTCGCTCGGCACCATCGCCGCCCAGGTCAAGAGCACCATGCTGGTAACGCTATGGGTCTTCATCGGCATCGAAGGCGCCAGTGTCTTCTCCGCTCGGGCGGAACGCCGCAAGGACATCGCGACCGCGACCGTGCTCGGCTTCTTCACCTGCCTCGCGCTCTATGCGCTGGTCTCGCTCCTTTCGCTCGGCATCCTCAGCCAACCTGAACTTGCCGCCCTGAAGAACCCGTCGATGGCGGGCTTGCTGGAGGCGGTCGTCGGGCCCTGGGGCGCCGTGCTCATCAATCTCGCGCTCGTGGTCTCGGTCGTCGGCGCCTTCTTGAGTTGGACGCTGCTCGCCGCGGAAGTTCCCCATGTCGCAGGCAAGGACGGGACGATGCCGAAGTTCTTCGGCCGGGAAAGCGAACGCGGCGTTCCCTCGACGTCGCTGCTGATCACCAACCTGCTCGTCCAAGCCTTCCTGGTGATCACGCTCTTTGCGCAGAGCACCTACCAGGCGCTCTTCTACATCGCCTCGGCCGCCATCCTCGTGCCCTACATCTTCTCCGGAGCTTTCGCCGCCAAGCTGGCTTGGACCGGGGAAAGCTATGAGAGCGGCGAGCGGCGCACCGGAGCTCTCTTTGCCGGCGTGCTGGCGACGATCTACGGGCTGTGGCTGGTCTACGCAGCCGGGCCCGCGTATCTCTTCATGTGCGCGATCCTCTATGCACCGGGCATCATCTTCTATGTCTGGGCCCGTCGCGAAGGCAATCAGCGCATCTTCCATCCGGTGGAGGCCGTCATGGCAGTCGCGCTCGTCGCCGTAGCTCTCCTTGCCGTCTACGAGATGTGGACCGGCGCCGTCAGCGCGCTTTGAGAGGTGATCCCATGGCAAATCTGGGGGTCCACTCGGAAGTCGGTCGCCTGCGCGAGGTGATGGTGCACAGGCCGGATCTCAGCCTGCGCAGGCTGACGCCGGAGAACTGCAAGGCGCTGCTGTTCGACGACGTGCTGTGGGTCAAGCGAGCGCGCCAGGAACACGACATTTTCGTCGATGCCTTGCGCGAACGCGGCGTGGTGGTTCATTCGTTCGGCGAGCTCCTTGCCGAGACCATGGCCATCGGCAAGGCGCGCGACTGGCTTCTCGATCGCCGCGTGCATGCCGGCTTCGTCGGCCTGGACATGGTCGACGAGATGCGGGGATGGCTGAACGAGATGCCGGCCGATCAGCTGGCGAGCTGTCTCGTCGGCGGCATTGCCCGCGCCGAGCTGCCGTTCGAACCCAAGGGACTGACCGGGAGAACGCTCGCGCCGCAAGACTTCGTGCTGCCGCCGCTGCCGAACCAGCTCTTCACCCGCGACAGTTCCTGCTGGATTTATCGCTCGGTCTCAGTCAACGCCATGCATTGGCCCGCCAGGCGGCCCGAAGCGGCCAATGTCGAGGCTGTCTATCGCTTCCATCCGCGGTTTCGCGACGGCGGCATCCCGTTCGTATCGCCCGCAGGGGGATCGGGCGTCAGCCTGGAGGGCGGAGACGTCATGCCGGTCGGCGGCGGCATCGTGCTCGTAGGCATGGGCGAACGCACCACGCCGCAGGCGGTGGGTGACCTTGCCCGCAGCCTGTTTGCCGCCGGAGAGGCCACGCGCGTCATCGCGGCGCTGATGCCGCGCGACCGTTCCTTCATGCATCTCGACACCGTCTTCACCTTCTGCGACCGGGACCTCGCCACCATGTATCCGCCCGTGGTCGAACGGCTGCGCAGCTTCTCGATCCGGCCTGGAGACGGCGATGCGGCGGTCGAGGTCAGGGAAGAAAATGCCCCCTTCACCACGGTCGTCGCGGAGGCGCTTGGGCTGAAATCACTGCGGATCATCGCCACCGGCGGCGACCGCTACGAGGCCGAGCGCGAGCAATGGGACGACGGCAACAACGTCGTCGCGGTCGAGCCGGGCGTCGTCATCGGCTACGACCGCAACGTCTACACCAACACGCTTCTGCGCCGCGCGGGAATCGAGGTGATCACCGTCGAGGGCGCCGAGCTCAGCCGCGGCCGCGGCGGTGGCCACTGCATGACCTGCCCCATCGCACGCGACCCGCTCTGAAAGGACCCCAGAATGTCGATCAACCTGCATGGCCGCTCGGTGCTTTCGCTGGACGATCTTTCGGCCGAGGAGATCCGCTTTCTCCTGAAGCTGGCCGCCGACCTCAAGGCCGCCAAGCAGGCCGGGCACGAGACGCCGCGTCTCGTCCGCAAAAACATCGCGCTGATCTTCGAAAAGGACTCCACCCGCACGCGGACGGGGTTCGAGGTCGCCGCCTACGATCAGGGTGCCCACGTCACCTATTTCGGCCCCACCGGCAGTCATATCGGGCACAAGGAGTCCATGAAGGATACCGCGCGCGTGCTCGGCCGGATGTATGACGCAATCGAGTATCGCGGCTTTGCGCAGCATCAGGCCGAGTTGCTTGCCGCGCATGCCGGCGTGCCTGTGTACAACGGCCTGACGGACGAGGCGCATCCGACGCAGATCCTCGCCGATTTCATGACCATGCGCGAGTTCACGCACAAGCATCTTTCGGACATGACCGTCGCTTTCGTCGGCGAGGGTCGGGACAATGTCGCCCAGTCCCTGGCGGTAGGCGCCGCCAAGGTCGGCATCGACATACGCATTGCTTCACCGAGGGAGCTTTGGCCGGACGAGGAATTCTGCGCCCATGTCAGAAACCTGGCGGAACGCAGCGGCGGCCGCTTCAGACTGGACGAGGACGTCAAGAGCTGCGTCGAAGGTGCCGACTTCATATACACGGATGTCTGGCTCTCGATGGGCGAGGACAAGTCCGGCTGGCCTGAGCGCATTCGTCAGCTGACTCCCTATCGGGTGACGAGCGAAGTGATGTCGGCCAGCGGCAATCCGCACGTGAAATTCATGCATTGCCTGCCGGCATTCCACGACACCGAGACCGAAGTCGGCGCCCACGTCGCGCGCGAATATGGGATCGACTGCATGGAGGTTTCCGACGAGGTGTTCGAGTCCGGCGCGTCGGTCGTCTTCGACCAGGCGGAAAACCGCATGCACACGATCAAGGCGCTGCTCGTCGCCACGATCGGCAACTGACATGCTGATCGTCGCCGCGCTCGGCGGGAACGCGCTGCTGCGGCGCGGTGAGCCGATGACCGCCGAGAACCAACGCAGCAACGTCAAGCGCGCCGCGTCCGTTCTGGCGGCGCTCATCGGCGAAGGCCATTCGCTCGTCATCACGCACGGCAACGGCCCGCAGGTCGGCCTGCTCGCGCTCCAATCGGCCGCCGCTTCGAAGGAAGGGGCGTTCCCGCTCGATGTTCTCGGCGCCGAGAGCGCCGGCATGATCGGTTACATGATCGAACAGGAGCTCGCCAACCTCGCCAGCCAGAGGCTGTTCGCGACGCTGCTGACGCAGGTGAAAGTCGACCCGCAGGATCCGGCCTTTGCGCATCCGACGAAACCGATTGGCCCCGTCTATGACGAGGCGACCGCGCGACGGCTCGCAAGCGAGCGTGGCTGGGCAGTTGCGCCCGACGGCGACAAATGGCGCCGCGTCGTGCCCTCGCCGCGACCTGTCGAGATCCTGGAAGTGTCCGTGATCTCCTATCTGGTCGAGCACGACGTCGTCGTCATCTGCACGGGCGGCGGCGGTGTCCCCGTCATCGCTCGCGATGACGGCAGCATGATCGGCGTCGAAGCCGTCATCGACAAGGATCTGGCGAGCTCTCTCCTGGCGCGTCAGTTGAAGGCCGACATGCTGCTCATGCTGACCGATGTCGATGCGGTCTATGTCGACTACGGCACGCCGGACGCTCGCGCGCTTCGCAAAGTCGGGGCAACGGAATTGTCCGGGCGCGATTTCCCGGCCGGCTCGATGGGACCCAAGATCAGCGCCGCGATCGAATTCGCCCAAGCCACCGGCAAGCCGTCGGCGATCGGGAGGCTCCAGGACGCAGTGGAGATCGTCAAAGGCCAGCGAGGCACTCGGTTCGAAGCCTAAAGCGATTCCAGGAAAGGCGTGCGCGGCTTTCCGCCCGGAATTGTGTAAAAACAAAGAGATAGAGCGGTTCATCGTTTCCGTGAAATGGTGAAACGCTCTAGCCTCGTTTCGGGCACTTATCCGACGCGCGCCTTCAAGAGGCGATCGATTGCCTTGGGCGCTGGCGCCGGCTATTCGCCGAGCACACGGCGCCTTTCTTCGAACTCTTCCTTGTCGATCTCGCCGCGCGCAAATCGCTCCCGAAGAATGTCGAGCGGTGCGCGGCCGGCGACCGAGTGGTGCGGTGACACTGGCCCCGACCACGGTCCACCCAGTCCGCGGACGAGAAGGATCGCGGCAACCACCAATATCGCGAGGAAGAGGATCATGAACAGCGGGCCGAAAATCATGGCATACCAACCTCCGCCCCACATCATGTGAGGTCCCCAATCGTACCTTCCGATGTCGGACGGCGCCTGCGCCCATGCCGCACCGGGGACAAGGGTCATAGCAGCGCTCGCTGCCGCGACGGACTTCATCAAAGCCTTCTGCATTGGCTTGCTCCATCTTGAATGGGCAGCATTCTAGGCCGTCGATCGGGTTCCACTTTGCGCGAGATCAACCGCGTTCGCGGCGTGCTCGCATAGCGGAGCAACGGCCTTCCCATTGCGCGGTCGATCTCGATGGACAGCGCCACCGCCGGTTCGCTACGCTGAGCATGATCGGGTACCGACAGGGCGAAGGGGCATGGAACAGTTCAAGGAAACCACCTCCGTCCGCCTGAGGACCATTCCCGCGGGGATTTGGGCGCTGGGCTTGGTCTCGCTGCTGATGGACGTCTCGTCGGAGATGATTCACGCCTTGCTGCCGATCTATCTGGTCACCGTCATGGGAGCATCGATGGTGACGGTCGGCACCATCGAGGGCATTGCCGAAGCGACGGCCGCCATCACCAAGGTCTTTTCGGGCGCGCTGTCGGATTGGCTGGGAAAACGCAAGCTGCTGGCGGTCATCGGTTACGGCCTCGCCGCCCTCACCAAACCGGTATTCCCGCTGGCTTCGTCGGTCGGCTGGCTTGTGGCGGCCCGCTTTGTCGACCGTGTCGGCAAGGGCATTCGCGGCGCTCCGCGCGATGCCCTGGTCGCCGACATCGCCCCCGCCCATGCGCGCGGCGCCAGTTTCGGACTTCGCCAGGCGCTCGACACGGTCGGCGCGTTTGTCGGACCGCTGCTCGCGATCGGCCTCATGTGGCTGGCCGCCAATCAGTTCCGGACCGTGTTCTGGGCCGCGGTCGTTCCCGGCCTCCTGGCGGTCGCGCTGCTGGTCGCAGCCGTCCATGAGCCGGCCCGGCCCGCCGGCCTGCGTGAAGTGCGTGCTCCCTTGAGCTTGGCCGAGCTGAGGCGGCTGGGGTCGCCCTTCTGGCTGGTCGTCTGCGTCGCCACCGTGTTCACATTGGCGAGGTTCAGCGAGGCATTCCTCATTCTGCGCGCACAGGCCATGGATTTGCCGATCGTGCTCGCTCCGCTGGTGCTCGTGGTCATGAACGTGGTCTACTCGCTTGCAGCCTACCCGGCCGGCGTGCTCTCGGATCGGGTCAATCGCCTGACGATGCTCATTCTCGGCTTCCTGATCCTGATCGCCGCGGACATCGTGCTGGCGTTTCCCGGAAACCTGGCCGGCGTTGCGCTCGGCGTGGCTCTCTGGGGCCTGCATCTGGGGTTCACGCAAGGGCTTCTGGCAACGCTCGTCGCCGATACCGCCCCGGCGGAACTGAGAGGCACCGCCTTCGGAATGTTCAATCTGTCGGGCGGCCTCGCGCTGCTGGCCGCCAGCCTGCTGGCCGGCATGCTCTGGGATCTTTTCGGACCGCGCATGACCTTCCTGGCGGGCGCCGGCTTCACGGCGCTGGCGCTCCTTGGCCTAGGCCTGGTCCGTTGGCGAATGCCGACCCTTGGACGTAACGGGAAGGCCGAGGAACGCGCGGCGTCCGGCTCCTGACGCCAAAACTGAGCGGCGTGTCGCCGTCCGAACTATCGGATCACGGGATCACGCCCGCTCCCTCTAGGAACGCGCGGACTGCTTTGCGAACCTCCTGCTCCCGTCCGACCAAAAGATGTCCGCCAGTGTCGTAGACGACCAGTTTGGCATCGGGGATCCTGGCGGCTGCGAATTCGGCTGACGGCAGCGTGTTGAACAGGTCGTCACGCGCGGAGACGACTATTGTCGGTGCGGTGATTTCTGCCAACGGCAGCTCATGCAGCTCAGGGGCGCTGTCGATATTGATTCCGGGGAAGCGCAGCGACAGGGGTTCGACGCTCCTGACGAAGCTCATGACGCGGGCTCTCTCGGCCTCGGGCGCGGCCGCCACCAGCGCCGGTCGAACGCCGAGAAAGCGAATGAGTATCGACGGTGCGATGGTCTCGGCGGCCCACCAGGCGAAATTGCCGCCGGCACTGACGGCCCAGAATGCGAACCTGTTGCCGAAGCTCACATTGACCGCGACGGGACTGGTGGGTGAGTAAAGGGCCGGGACGATCAGAATGAGAGCGGCGACCTTGTCAGGGTGCCGCAGTGCCAGCTCGACCGCTGAACGGGCGCCGGCCGAAACACCGACGACCACCACTTTGGGAACGTTCAGCTTGGAAAGCAACGCCGCATGCGCGTCGCCCTGCGCGGCTGGAGAGGGGTCTCGCGGCACGGGTGTGCGCAGATAGCCGAAGCGCGACGGCGCGATGACCCGAAAGCCCTCACCCACGAGATCGGCAGCGAGAGCAAGGCCTTGGTCAAAGCCGCCGCCGGCGCCGTGGATCGACAGCAGCGGAATGCCCGCACCGCTGTCGGCGTATTCGATCGGGCCGATGTCGAGGGTGGCGACCAGACTGCCTCGGCCGACGGCGTCGCGCAACCGACCAAGCTCGTTCCCGTAAAGCAAGAAGGTCACACCGGCCGCGGCCGCCAGGGCGATGAGCGTGACCAGCAGGAAACCGCCAATTCGACCCATCGCGAAAGCTCCTGCAAGGGACGAGCGAAAACTGACCCGCGTCTCCCGGACGCGACGGCAACGCGACGACGTGCGGGTGCTAAGCTACGGCCGTGACGCCAACGACATAGTTCTTTCCATAGGCCTTGGCGCATTTCGGGCACGTCGTATAGAAGAAATAAACGTCGCCCGGCTCCGATTCTCGATTGCGCGCGATCTGCCGCATCTCCTCGTGCCACTGCCTTGCCTGACTGTAGGGACCCTCGAACACTTTCGTCAGAAAGTCGCCGCTCAGCGTCGTCATTTCTTCCCCGGGAACCGACTTCGCAACCGAAAACAGATGCTCGCTGCTCCAGGGCGAAATATCCCGGCTGAGCACGATGAATTGATCCGTGTCCGAGGCTCCCGCGTCGTCGATATGCTTGCTGACGCGCGAGAACACGTTGCCCATGTTCAGCGGGATATGCATGACGCCGCGGGTGGTCGCTCTCAGAAATCGCTTGTCCTTGAAATGCAGTTCTTGCCCGTCCCAGCCTTCAGGATTGAACCTGGGGCAGCAGCCGGTGGTGTTTACGCTGGAATCGTATCGAGGCGTTTCATTCGTCTGCATGTTCGTTTCCCGGATCGGATCGGCACCATCCAACGGATGACGCGCCACCGTCATTGATCCTCGTCAACAAGGAACGGAAACGCATTTGATGCGCATCAAGGCCGATCGAAGGAATGGCTGTTAGCGGGAAAGAGCTGGCAGACTTCGGGAGATGGTCATGGCTCACAAACAGGTGTTGTTCCGCTCAGCGGCACGCGAAAAGATTCTTCGCGGCGCCACCCAACTTGCCGACGCTGTGCGGGTGACGCTCGGTCCGCGCTCGAAGTCGGTGCTGATCGAGAAGAAATGGGGCGCGCCTATCGTCTGCAACGACGGCGTGACGATCGCCAAGGAGTTCGACCTGAAGGACGCGGAGGAAAATCTCGGCGCGCGGATGCTGAGGCAGGCGGCCGAGAAGACCGGCGACATGGTCGGCGACGGAACCAGCACGTCGACTATCCTCGCCCATGCGATGTTCGCCGATGGCGTTCGCAACGTCGTCGCGGGCGCGAGCGCTATCGACATCAAGCGCGGTCTCGACCGTGCGACAAAGCGTGCGATCGAGACGCTCAAGCAGATATCGCGGCCGGTCTCGACCAGGCGCGAGAAGGAACAGGTGGCGACGATTTCCGCGCACAATGATCCGCTCATCGGCGAACTGATCGGCGAGGCGATGGAGAAAGTCGGTGGTGAAGGCGTCATCACTGTAGAGGAATCGAAGACCACCGAGACGGTGCTCGACGTGGTCGAAGGCATGCAATTCGACCGCGGCTTCCTGTCCCCCTACTTCGTCACCGACACCGACAAGATGGAAGCAGTGCTGGAAGACGCACTCGTGCTCATCGTCGAAAAGAAAATCTCCTCGCTCAACGACCTCATCAAGCTGCTCGAGGCCGTGGCGAAATCAGGTTCGCCTTTGCTTGTGATCGCGGAGGACGTCGAGGGCGAGGCACTGGCCACGCTGATCGTCAATCAGATTCGCGGTACGTTCAAGAATTGCGCCGTGAAGGCGCCGGGCTTCGGCGACCGCCGCAAGGCCATGCTGCAGGACATCGCCATCCTGACCGGCGGGCAGGTCATTTCAGAGGACATCGGCCTCAAGCTCGAGAACGTCACGATGGCTCAGCTGGGGCGCGCGAAGCGTGTGGTCGTCGACAAGGACAACACCACGATCATCGGCGGCAGCGGCGACCAGAAGACCATCAAAGGGCGCGTCGAGCAAATTCGGCGAGAGATCAGCGATACGACCAGCGACTATGATCGCGAGAAGCTTCAGGAGCGACTTGCCAAGCTTGCCGGCGGCGTGGCCGTGATCAAGGTTGGCGCGCCGACCGAGGCCGAGATGAAGTCGAAGAAGGAGGCTCTCGACGATGCAATCAGCGCCACCAAGGCGGCTGTCGCCGAGGGTATAGTACCTGGCGGCGGACTGGCTTTGCTGCGCTGCATCGGTGCGGTCACGGAGGAAGAGGCGCGTTGCGAAGGCGACGAGCGAACCGGTGTCCAGATCCTCAAGCGCGCGCTCGAAATGCCTGTGCGCCAGATCGCCGAGAATTCGGCAGTCGACGGCGGCGTCGTCGTCGCCAGGATGACCGAAGGCAAGGGAAATTTCGGCTTCGACGCCGGCCGCAAGGAATATGTCGACCTGGTCGAGGCCGGCATCATCGACCCGACGAAGGTCGTGCGGATCGCGCTGGAGAATGCGGTCTCAGTCGCCAGCGTGCTGCTCCTGACGGAAGCGACCATGACCGAGATTGCGGAGCCGGCGAAGGAGCGCGCGCTCGAACCGGAAATGTCGATGTAAGGCCCCGACACTCCGGGACTACACACTTAGTGCGACATCAACACCGGCAAGCGCAAATCCGACAGAATGCCTTCCGTCGCCCCGCCGAGCACAAAGTCTCTCAGGCGAGAATGGCCCCATCCGCCCATGACGAGCAGACTGCCGCCGATCTTCAGGGCATGTTCCTGGAGGGCAATCCCGATTTCAGCCTTGCCGGTTTGGATAGACACTGCTTTCGCCCGAAAGCCGCGCGCCCCAAGCCCCTGTGCAAGCCGTTCACCGATATCCTGGCTCGGCAGCGTCTTCTCATCCGTCACGGTAACGATCGATATCGCCGACGCCCGCTCAAGGAACGGCCTGGCGTCGGCGACCGCACGAGCGGCTACGCGGCTGCCATCCCAGGCTATCACGACATGGCCAAGCACCCCGATGTCCTTCGCATCCGGAAGGATCAAAGCCGGCCGGCCGGAGCTGAACACGATCGCCTCGGCCGTCATCCGAGCCGCGTCATTGTCCGGCGACCAGTCTACCATGCAAAGATCGAAGTAGCGTGCTTCAGCGGCGGCGGCCTCTCCCATCAGCGCCGGCTGTGCTTTCAACTGCTGCCTGGTCAAGGTCACGTTGCATCGCGAAGCCTCGGCCGCCGCCGCCTCCAGCAATGCCTTGCCGCGATTCCGGCTGGCAGCCTCGATCTCTCGGATCTTGGCCGGGAGGTCGAGCAGAAAGCCGGACAACGCGTTCGAAACATCCGGAATGTCGACGTTGATGACTGCCGCATCCAGCGTGGCGTCGAGCTGCCTGGCGACCGCCACCGCGTTGGACGCTGCCTTGGGTCCGGGCGGGTCCGGATAAGTCGGTAAGAACAAAGACGCCAAGAGCTGCATTGGCCTCGTCTCCTTCCATGATATACCGGCGGGCACATCGGTGCCATTGCCGTTCAGTTCGACAGCAGCCTGTGGAATGAGCCAGATCTGAGCAGGGACCGCGTTGCGCCTCCGAATGCCCATTCCCGGAACCGGCTATGGCCATAGCCACCGGCCACGATGAGATCAGCTCCGATTTGATCGGCCGCAGCGATAATGGAGTCGCCGGCCGATGATCCGTCGCTTTCCAGAAACTCGGAGCGGGCCTGTACACCGTGCTTCATCAGGAAGCGCACCACATCGGCCGTGCCATCTCGCGCGACGAGCGCCCCCTCCTCCGCAGCGCTGAAAACCGTCACCTCCTTTGCATTGCGCAGGAAAGGCATCGCATCGACCAATGCCCGCCGCGATTCGCGGCAATCCTTCCAGGCGACCATCACCTTGTCACCCTTAAGGAGGCTGAGATCGTCGGCGGCAAACAGAACCGGCCTGCCCGTGGAGACAATCAATGCGCCCGGATCGATCGTCCTTTGGAAGTCGCCCGCGGCGGCGGCAGGCGGCGCGCCGGTGATCACCAGATCGGCCGCTCGCGCATGCAGGGCGACGGCGCGCGTGGGATCGTCGAGTTCGGCACGCCATGATGCGCGCTCGTTGTTGCCGACGACGGCGAGGAACTCCTCCTTGAGCTTCTTGATACGCTCCTCGAGTTCAAGGGTCCGACGACGCAAAACCTCCGCCACCTCCGGCGAGGACTCGCTCGGCGACACCAGCGTGGAGGGCTCGCCCGCCGTCATGGCGATAAGATCGGCCTCGAATTTCCTCGCTATCTCCTGCGCGAAAACGAGACGTGGCGTCGCCGGTGCATCGATGTCGAGCTGGACCAGTATTGTCGTATAGATCATGTCCGGACTCCATGACAGGCCGGTAGATCAGCACGGCCGAAATCGTCTTGCTTTGATGCGCATCAAGTTCGGCTCAGCCGGAGCAAGACAGGCCGAGGGCATCCAGCCCGGCCTCAAGGTGATCGCCCAGGAGCGGATTGCCGCACAGATAGCGGGCCGTGCGTTTGTTGTGAGCGTAGGCGGCCTGCTGGCGGACCTCTTCCCAATCAGTCGCCTGCCCATCATCCCTGCCGAGCCACGTCAATGCCACGAGGTCGACCTGCTCGTCGATGGAAAGCTCCGAGATCAGCGAGCCAAGCTCTTCACGCACAGGATCGTCATCATGGTCCTGAAGCACCGCAACCTCGTTGTCGTCCGTGGGATTGGATCCCGTGTCAGGCTCGGTAACGGCAACCTTGACGTCGAACTCATGTGCCTTGGCGATTATGAAGCAGACTTTCCGGACGGGAATTGCCAACTCGGGCGTCTCGGCGTCCTCACTTCCGATCCCGCGTTTCATCCGACATCTCCTTTTCGTCTTAAGCGCTTTCTCTTCCACCGATCGCGGGTCGCCCAAGCCCTGGAATGCCGGTCTGAATGGCCCCGATCATCGATCGAGGCTGCCGATATAGGCGATGATCGCCTCGATCTGATCAGGGCTGGCCACGAACTCGGGCATGTCCGGGTGACCAGTGGAAATTCCCTCCGCCAGGGCTTCCTGCAGGTCTTCGATCGGATAGCGCAGGTGCAATGAACGAAAAGGCGGAGCATCAGGGTGGGTGCTCGCGCCGGCCGGGCCAATTGCATGGCAGCGCGCGCAGTTCGTTTCGACCAGCCTCTTGCCATAGGCAATCTGCGAACTATCGCCCGCCCAGGCAGGCAATGCGAAGGCGATTGCCAGCGGCAGGATCTCGAACGCTGTTCGACGTTTCATGGCATACCAATACGCGACGAATGGACGCCGCGCCTTGACCTGGCTCAAACTGTCGAAAAAGCTCTATCGCTCAAGGACATACGTACCGGGTGCCGCGCAAATCGCCTTCAAGCCAGCTGCGGCGTCGAACCGGTCGGCCGCGACCTCACGGCTGGAGTAGCGCGTCAACCATTCGACCCAGGCCGGCCACCAGGAGCCATGTGTCACGGTCGCGTTCTTCGCCCATTCATCCGCGTCCGGACGGATATCCGCGTGGCGGCAACTGAGCCGCCGGTAGGAGCGACCGGGGTGGCCAGGCTCGGAAACGATGCCCGCATTGTGCCCACTGCTGGTCAGGACGAAGTCGATGTCGGTGTCGAGGAGATAAGTCAGCTTGAATACCGAGCGCCACGGCGCGACGTGATCCGTCTCGGTACCGACCGCGAACACCGGCGATCCAATGTCTTCCAGATGAACAGGTCTGCCGCCGACGCGAAAGCGCCCCTCGACAAGATCGTTGTCCAGGTAAAGCTGCCGCAAATATTGCGACTGCATGCGGAACGGCATCCGGGTCGAGTCGGCATTCCAGGCCATCAGGTCGGTCATCGGAGCGCGCTCGCCGAGCAGATATTCGCGCACGATGCGTGACCAGATAAGGTCCTGCGAGCGAAGCATCTGGAAAGCGCCAGCCATGCGGCGCTGATCGAGGGTGCCCTCGACCCACATCATGTCCTCGAGCAGGGCGATCTGGCTTTCGTCTATGAAGAGGCCGAGTTCGCCTGGTTCTTCGAAATCGACCTGCGCCGCGAAAAGCGACAGGCTGGCGAACCGATGATCGCCATCGCGCGCCATTGCCGACGCGGCAATCGACAGCAGCGTCCCGCCAAGGCAGTAGCCCGCCCCGTGGATCCGGCTGCTCCCGGTCGCCTTCCCGACTGCATCCATGGCCGCCATCACGCCGAGACGCCGGTAGTCGTCCAATGAGAGTCCGCTCTGATCGGTGCCCGGATTGCGCCAGGATATGCAGAAGACGGTGAAGCCGCTCTGGACGAGATAGCGAACCAGCGAATTGCGCGGCGAAAGATCGAGAATATAGTATTTCATGATCCAGGCCGGGACGATGAGGATCGGCTCCTCCTTCACCGCGCCCGTCATGGGAGCAAAGCGAATGAGCTCGATCAGCTCATTGCGGAAGACGACCTCACCGGGCGTGACGGCGACCTCCATGCCGGGCCGAAAGCTCTCCGCGCCGGTCGGCGGCCTACCGTCGATCAGGCGAAGCAGGTCGTCGACCAGGTTATTGGCACCGCTGACGAAATTGGTGCCGTTTTCCCGAACGGTCCTGTCGATGATCTCGGGATTGAGCGCGGGGAAGTTCGAGGGTGAAACCGTGTCCAGGATTTGCCGGCTGTAGAACTCGACCAACCGCTCATGCTTCCTGGTGACGCCGGGGAGACCGGTGGTCGCATTGTGCCACCATTGCTGGGAAAGCAGGAAGGCTTGCTGCATGGCGTTGAAGGGGAAGGCCTGCCACGACTGGTGCTGGAACCTCCTGTCTTGCGGCAGGGGCATGATCGTCGGCGCGGCGGCTCCCATTCCGAGCCCGCAGCGGAAAAGAAAGTCACTCAGCCGCGCAACCTTTTCGACCGCTTTGGCGCAGACCTCCCCTTGCTTGCCTGGTGATGCGGACATGTGCAGCAGCCAGTCTTGCCAGGCTTGCAGGAGGCTGATCGGCGAAATGCCTGCGGTGAAGGCCGCCAGCAAGGCATGCGAGAGCCGATCGACATCGCGATAGATGCTCCCGGCTTCATCGTCCGGCAGTGGCAGCGCGGGGTCGCCGACCGCGGTCACGGCCTCATCATGCCCGGATTTCCGCAGCGTCCGCCGCTTCTCCGCCTTGGCGTGAGCGTTCAAGACGAAGGACCGATCAGCGGTCGGGCTCCGCTTGCTCTTCCCTGATCGCAACATCTCAGGTCGCAAGGGTTGCCGCCGCCATGTCGTCGACGGTCGTTTCCGCCTCCTTCCGAACTCGCCCGGCTGTTTCCGAGGCAAACTTGGCGCCGATGGAAGCGAACTTGCCGACCTCGTTCGCATAGTCGGAAGTGGCGTTCTGGACAAAGTTCGCGAACACGTCGAAGGCATCGACGAATTCGTCGCCGCCGGTCAGTTTATCGAGGAGTTTCAGGTCATCCTCGAACCGCCGCTTGAGGAAGGATGCGCCTTCGATCTGGCAGCGCAGGAGGGCACGGACAGAATGCGCCTGCAGAGCGGCGGTGGCTCGCATGAATTTCTGTCCGGTTTTGGCGAAGGGGAGCAACTCCGGCGCGCGAAATTCTTCTGCATTCCAGATCATGACGTTTTTCCTTTCGCTCTTGGATTCAATGTCTTGTTTTCGGCTGGCGAAGACCGCGAGCGGCGTTCGAAGCGATAGCCGAACGACGGGCGCCCGCCTCTCTTGGACGAAGGCGGCTCGAAATAGATCGCGGCTCCGGCGAGAAAGGCGAAGCAGAGCACGGCGCCCCAAAGGAGAACGTCTTCCGCTGACACTATGAGCCCCTTGTTGGTCCTGTTCGAAAATCGCAGGACCGGTTCAAACCGGCATTGATCGTGATCAATCGGAAATCACTTGCCATGCCGCTTCGAGCGCCGCCCCGCCCCGCTTCGCAGCTTTTGACCGTGATCAAGGCGAAGAAGGGCATTGGCGGCGACAAGTCGACCAGAACAAGTGTTGCGGATGCGCAGCGAGGAACGGAATGAAGGAACTGTCGCTTGCCGACGTATATCGGCTCATCGAACCCGGTCCGGTCGTTCTGCTGACGACCAGGTCCAGGCAGGGCCGCGCGAATGTGATGACCATGTCCTGGCACATGATGATGGAGTTTACGCCACCGACGCTCGCCTGCGTCGTGTCGAGCGACGACTTCTCGTTCGCCGCGTTGCGGGAAACGAAGGAATGCGTGATCGCGATCCCCGCTGTCGAGCTCGCGGAGAAGGTCGTCAAGGTCGGCAACTGCTCCGGTCGCGACACGGACAAATTCGCGACGACCTGGCTGACGCCTCTACGAGCCGAGCAGGTGTCGGCGCCGCTGGTGGCCGAATGCTTCGCCAATCTCGAATGCCGCGTCGTCGATACGCGCTTGATCAACAGATACAATCTGTTCGTCCTGGAGGTTGTCAAAGCCTGGATCGATCCGGGGCGGCCGAAGCCGAGGACAATCCATCACATCGGCAACGGCGCCTTCATCGTGGATGGCGAAGTGATCCATTTCGAATCCCGCATGCCTTGACGGCTTGGGGGCACTTTTTTGATCGGCATCAAGGTAAGGTCCTGCTCATAAGCTAGCTTCCGGCGCGTCGAAGACATTCAGATCGAAAGCGCGTCCGATGAGCTACAAATCCATTCTCCTGAACTTGGGCACAGATGGGTCGATCGAACCGCTGACGCGGGTAGCCATCGACCTTGCCAAACGTTTTGACGCACGCCTGATCGGCTTCTGCGCCGCCGACGCTCCATTGCCGGTGACGATGGCGCCCGAGGGCGCGGCCGTTGCGGCGGAGATTTGGGAGCAGTCGAGGGATGAAATCCGGCAACGGCTGAAGGATCGGCGCAGCGAGTTCGACAGTCTGGTCGCCGGAGCGGTCAAGACCGATTGGCGCGGCGCGATCGAGAACCCCGATCGTGCCCTCGCCAGGAATTCACGCCTCGCCGACCTGATCGTCACCAGCGCCCCGCAGGGCGCATCCACGGGCGACTCCTACCGCATGGCCGATCCTGGCAGCCTGGTGTTGCGCGCCGGCAGACCGGTGCTGGTCGCGGCCGATGGAGCCGCGGCTCTGCCGACAGGCAAGGTCGTAATCGCCTGGAAGGACACGCGCGAAGCGAGGCGCGCAGTGGCAGACGCCGTGCCGCTGATGGCCATGGCCAACGAGATCACCATCGTGGCGGTCGATCACAATCCGGACGATTGGATCAGGGACGGCGTCAAGGACGCGGCGAGCTTCCTGGCGGGCCACGGCATCATGGCGCGGACCGAAATCATCAAGACGGACGATGACGAGGCCAGCCGCCTCATCGATTTCCTCGCCTCGGTCAACGCCGAATTGGTCGTGTCGGGCGCCTACGGACACAGCCGTGTGAGGGAATGGGTGTTCGGCGGCGTTACCCGTTCGCTGCTCGACGAGGTCTGGCTCAACCGGCTGATGTCGAGCTGATGCCGGTTGATCGAGGCGCCGGCACCTTGGCTCGAGGATGACGGGAGACAGACGCGTGTCCCCTCATCAGCCGATGGTGATCCGGTCTTCGGCGATCTTCAACTCTGCTGCCGACCAGCTGCGCGCTCGGCGGCTCTGGGTCCTGACCAGGCATGCACCTGGCCTTCGAGCCCACCGCGCCGTTGTCGAGGACATTGATCTCTCGTGAGGCGCGAGGAGATCGCTCACCGGGTCGCATGGGCCGCGGTGAAGCGCCGTTACCGCAAGCAGGGGGGCGTGTGGGTGCCATTGTGAGGGACTGCGCCCGACGTTTTTGATCGAAATCAAACCTCTTGCCGGAATTCTCGGTCATATGTTTTCGAATCAGGCGCTTAGGTAATTCCGATCAATGATCAACACCATTGCGAGGCTCGTCGATGCGTGCAACGCCGAAAGGAAGAAGGGATCGGACTTTCCAACGATCTGGAGGGAGGTCCTGAAGACGCATCCGTGCGTGCGCGGACTGCCGATTCAAGACAGCGGCGAGGACGGCCCTGTCCTGAAGATTCCTCTGATCACCGGCCAGTTTCTCGTGTTCCTGGGCTCGCATTTCTCTCTCTTGTAGCTCAGCGCCGAGGCGACCCTTCGGTTGTCGGACTTGATGCCGGTCAAGGTCATTGCGTTCGCAAGCTGTCTTGATGCCGTGAGCAACCAACGGGAGACGCTGCGATGGTCGGCATTACCTTGAGCCCCGAACAGATCCGAACCGCCCCGCCGGAAGTCCGGCAATGGCTGGAACATGAGATCGCGCATTCACTGGGGCTTGGTCCCGCGGCGGAACCAGGTCCGCCGGAGGCGCCGCATCTTGCCGCCTGCAGCCCGCAGGAAGCCATGGCAATCTACGCTTCGATCCGCAGCATGCTGCCTGTCGTCGGCGTCTTCTTCGAACTGGGCCGCGAGGGAACGAGCATCGCCGAGCGAGGCCTGGAGGCTTTCCGGCTTTCCGACATGCTGCGTAACACGCGTCTCCCAAACGCTCGGCAATTGGCCGCCTGCCTGGACGTGATCGACCGAGCCTTCCGCCTGGCACGCAATGACGATCATGCCGTGCTTTCGATCCTCGACCCCAGAGGCTACTGCATCGTTGCCGAGGCGACCCAGCAGAGCGTCCTCGCTGTATGGACGCAGGAAATGGCTGCACAGCAATTCCCGGATCATGCCATGCCCGCAGACGAGGAGGTTTCGCCGGCGGAGCCCTTTTCGACCTCCGGCGCGCTGCCGCCCCAGTCCATTCACCTTGGCCAGTCCTTCACGGAACCGTCTGGGCTGCCGGACGGCCAACGAAACTAGGCACGTTACCGTTTCGCAGGCGCGACACAGCTGGGAGCATGAAATTCAACCCAGCTGCGCGACGCCATGAATAGTTGAATTGGGCCGGTCGGCGGTCAGCCGGCCGTCGACCAGATCGATGATGCGAACGCATTGTGCGGCAAGTCGTGACTGTGGGAACAGGACCGTGTTCCTCTGAGCTCTCCAGCCACCTGTCGTGCAGCCCGCCTGCTCCCGCTCGGATCGTGAATTCTCCCCCTTGATGTCGATCAAGGGGGCTCTCGGCCTTCTTCGCTATCAAACCGCGATGATCGAGAACTCGGCCTTCCCAACGCGGCGCGGCTTGTGTGAGCCCCGCAGGTCGCGACCGGTTATCGAGGTGCTGCAGGAATGCCGCTCTCGGCCTACCGGGCTGACTTCGACCGAGGCGCGCGACGGACTTTCACGCCACGGGCCAAACACGTTCGCCGATCATCGGCGAGGACAAGCGCTGGCGGTCCTGTTGCGGCAGTATCGCAATCCGCTGGTTCTGATCCTGATTGTCGTGGCGATCGTTTCCGGTGCTGTTGGTGAAGGCCGCGAGACCGTCGTCATCAAAGCAATCATCCTAGCGGGCTGCGGTCTCGGCTTCAGTCAGGTATACAGCGCGTCTCGCGCGCTCGACGCGATGAAGCGCATCACGATCGCCTATGCCTTGGTCTCGCAATGGTCGAAGAGGCTCTTCTTCGAGCACGATGGGCACCACCCGGGACCATGCCGGAGCGCGAGGCATCGCCGAGCGACAGTTCCCAGCCTGATTGAGGATTCCCGTTCAGCTGGTCACCGACAGGGTGCGTTGCCCTTATCGGCTGAACCGGAAATGGAGGCGACGGAGGCGCACCCAAGGTGAGCGGAATTTTCGCGACAATTGCGCGGCGTGTCACTCCGTTCGAGCCGACGGCCAATGTGATGCGCCCTGGCGAGAAGTTTCCAAGTTTTGTCCGGCGCGCCAGCGGCATGCATCAGGTCTATGTCAGCGCGATCGCAATTACGGTTGCCTTGGCCAACTTTATCCCCATCGACCTGCAGAGACGCGTCGTCGATGTGGCGGTAGCCGACAAGAACGTACGGGCGCTCCTGATGCTCGCCGGTCTGTATCTTGCGGCTATACTCCTGCATGCGGGGCTGAAATACGCGCTAATCGTCTATCAGGGCTGGGTCGGAGAGAGCGTGGTGAAGACGGCCCGCGACCAACTCGCGCTGGTCGCCACGCAAAGGTCCGCGCGCGAGCACGCAAGGAGTGGTCAGACCGCCAGCATCATCGGCAACGAGATCGACTATGTTGGCGGGTTTGTCGGCACCAGCGTCTCTGAATGCGTAGTCAACGTCACGGTGATGATCTCCGTCGTATCTTACATGATCTACATGCAGCCGGTAATCGCTCTGGTCAGCGGCGTGTCACTCATGCCGCAGATCCTGCTTGCGCTTTACATGCAGAAGGACTTGAACACACTCGTGGAACGGCAGGTCGCACTGGTCCGCAAGCTAGGCAACCAAGCAGTCAATTCCTTCGGCAGCCACTCGACGAAGCGCCGAACAGCCTTTCGCACCATACGCATGATCTTCAGCAACCGCATTGAATTCTATTTGTTGAAACTCGGGCTGAAGACGCTGCTGAATATAGCCAACGCGGTGGGGTCGCTAATGGTCCTGATCGTTGGCGGCTATCTTGTGATCCGCGGGCAGACAACGATCGGCGCGGTCGTCGCCTTCATTTCGGGCTTCCAACGCTTGTCGGAACCCACGGGAGAACTTCTCGACTTCTATCGCACGTATTCGGAAGCGAAGGTGCAATTCCGGATGATCGTCCAGTGGATCGACGGCGATCATCCCGCGCAAACCGGACATTCCGCGCACTGCGAGAATTGATGGATGACCGTACCAGCCAGCCTGTTGCCGGAACTGGTGCTCCGCTTGGGACAGCCACAAGGACAGCTTCAGGCGGAGCTGTCCCCTTGAGCACCGCTTCGCATTGCACCGCCGGCTGAAGCCGCCCTAGTTGAGGGCACGGCGGGCCTTCGCCTTGCGGCTCGAGCCGCTTGAGCAAAGCGAGCGGCCTTTCGGCACGAAGGTTGCTATTGATGCCGGCCCCGACGTCGTCCCCAGGATTGGCAATCTTCTCTCCTTGCTGGGATCGATAACACATAGGCCTGCTTCAGAATGTCTCGCACATGGATAGCCGTCGCTGCAGCTCCGCGGTCAATGATCTTGCCACAGTGTGCCTCAGATCGTCCGGTGTGATTTTCCGCCAGGAGGCGGTTGCGGCATAAAGCGAGACTTGGACGGCAGGAGGGAAAAATGATAAATCCATCCGAAATTCATGTCTCTAAGTCATAAATATATTAGTCGATTAATTATTTTAGATAATCGTTCAAATCACCCGAGCGAAACTTATCCACGTGCCTCGATAGCTGCTTTTGATCCACATCAAGGCCGAAGGCGACCCACGAATGTTTATTTCCATTACAACACATCAACATTTGAAGCCCGCACAAATCATCCCGGAGTTTCGAACATGGAGAAGACCGGTGTCGTCGCCGCGCTCGGGCAGACCGAGCTTTTGCGCCCGGCTTGGATCAAGGCGGCGCTGGCGGCCAATGACCGGCTCAAATTCTATCTCACCGTGCTGCAGGCAGCCCGTGCCCAGGCCGACCATCCGGGAACGGCGCAACTCGACCTTCACCGGGAATATTCCTCGGCGCATATCGATGCGCCATGGATCATCGAACTCCCTGCTTCCGCTTATCTCGAGGCTTCGACGCTCCATCTCGCCAATCTGCCCAAGCTGGCGCAGAAGCTGCGCGATGATCTGCGCATCATGGCGCGCCCGATCCAGGGCAGCGCCGAAGATCCGGATCTCACCCTTTCCGCGCGCGTCGACCAGTGGTGCCGGTGGGTCGACCGTCTTGGAACAGAGCTCGACGCGGCGCAATTGAAGGCGCTGACCAGCGGCAGACGCGGCGACGAAGACAGCTTCCATCTGCTGGTCATGGATTTGCACAAGGCGCTCAACCATTTCGCGGCGCAACTCTCCGGCGAGACGATCGACGGTGCCCATGTCTGGCAATTGTCGCAACAGGATGGGCCGAGGATTTCCGCTTTCATGCGGGGGCTCAATCGCACACGGGCGCTGAAGCTCGATCACCCAGGCCTCGATACCGCTGCAACGCGCGACGGCGAACGCCTGCTTATCCAGAACGACATCGGCACCAACGATGCGCATGTGCTCGTCGCGCAGGTGGAAGGCCTGGTGCTGACGCTGACCTATTCGGATCTGCATCGGCAGCGCTTCGCATTCTTTCAGGACATGCTTTCGCAGATCGGCGCGAAATGGTCGGCGGTCGGTTCGCGCATGACCGACGGCCTTAATTCAGGAGATGCCTACTGCATCGGCACCGCGACGTTTGAATGTTCGGACGAAGCCGCCTTGCTCAAGGCGCTGGAAGGACTGGGGGCGCGCATCGTCTTCCTGATCGATTGGAATCGCGCCCGCAAGCGGCTGCGCCAGATCGTCGGCAAGGCTGGTTCCGTCGCCGTCCTGAACGAATGCGCGCGGCGGGAAATCGGTCACAGGGGCTGGCTGGAGGCGGGAGGCGAAGCATTGATATTCGCCGCGATGGAGGCTGTCGGCAGCGACTACTTCCGCATCGGCGACACACTCGATGCGGTGATGGGCGCCGCCCCGGCGCAGGAATTCCTGATCGAGGCGATGGCAATGGCGTCGCAGGCGATGCAGCAGCGTCAGCCGGTATCGCGCATCGCGGACTCGATCCGCCTTCTGCTCATTCGCCATGTCGGACGCCATCATGATGAATTCGCTCTGCTGAGCGAGCACGCTTCGTTCTGCCATGCGCTGGCCGAGGGAATCCGCGATGCCATCGCCCACGGCCACGAGCGTTCCGCCAAGGATGCCGAAAAGCTGGCCAAGCGGGCGAAGGCATGGGAGCGCAAGGCGGACTTGCTCGTCATGCGCTCGCGCGAACGGGCCGAACGCAATCCGCGCTGGTTGCCTTTTACACGGCTGATCGAACGCGCCGACGACATTGCCGACGCGATGGAGGAAGCTGCCTTTCTTTTCTCACTGATCGCCGAGAACCACGACAAGGCCTGGCCCGCCGATGTGCGCGAAGGCATGCGGCAGCTTGCCGAAAAAACCCTCCAGGCCACGCAGGATCATGTCAAGCTGCTGTTGATTGCCAGCGCGCTTGGCGAAGGCAGCGACGCCAGCGACCATGAGGAATTCATCGCCATCTCCTGGCGCGTGGTCAACGCCGAGCAGCAGTGCGATCAATTGCTGCGCGACGTGCGACGACTTTTGGTGCGCAACATCGACGACGCTGCGACGCTCGGCTTGGGCACCGATTTCGCCGCGGCCTTGGAATCGGCGACAGACGCGCTGCTTGCAACCGCCTATGGCATACGTGATCTGGCCTTCAGCCGGCTGGGAGTCGAGGCATGAGCGCATCTGTCAAGTCGGCCGGGCAGCCTGAAACCAAGGACGATCTCAAACGCATATACTTCATCGGCGGCAAGAAGCCGCCGCAGGACGCGGCCACCACGGCTGCCCTCGGATTCAAGGCCTATAACCTCGCCAAACTGGCCGCGCTCGGCCTCGAGGTGCCGCCCGCCTTCGTGATCGGGACCGGCTATTGCGCCGATCCGCAAGCGGTCGTTCCGCAACTTTGGCGGCCTGCCCTGGCCGAGCTCGAAGCGTTCACCGGACTGAAGCTGGGGGACGTCCGCAGGCCGCTGATGCTTTCGGTGCGTTCAGGTGCGCCGGTCTCGATGCCGGGCATGATGGAGACGCTGCTGAACATCGGACTTACGGACGCGACCATCCCAGGCCTGATACGCCTGACCGGTCATCCCCGGCTTGCCTGGGACGCCTACCGCCGGCTCATCGCCGGCTATGGCGAGGTGGTCGCCGGTATCGATCTTCATCATTTCGAGGCCGATCTTGCCGCAGTCCGGCAGGACGAGGATGAACGATCTCTCGACTTCACCAGCCTCCGGCAGATCGCCCAACTGCATCTCGAGACTTTTCACCGGCAAACCGGGGCGCCGTTCCCGCAGAATCCGGAAACCCAGTTGAGCGAAGCGATCAATGCCGTTTTCCGGTCGTGGGGAAGCGAAAAGGCGATGGCCTATCGCAACCTCCATGGCCTGTCGCATGAGATGGGCACGGCCGTGACCGTCCAGCGAATGGTGTTCGGCAACGCCGGCGGCCTCTCCGGGGCCGGCGTCGGCTTCACGCGCAATCCCATCACCGGCGACCACAAACCTTGGGTGGACTTCCTTTTCAATGCGCAGGGCGAGGATGTCGTGAGCGGGCGCCGCACCGCTCGCGGCCATGACGAGCTCGCCGCCGTGGCGCCGCGGGTCTGGGAGGAGCTGGTCGACGCGGCGGCCCTGCTCGAACGCCGCTTCGGGGATATGCAGGACTTCGAGTTCACCGTCCAGGAAGGGGTGCTGTTCCTGCTGCAGACCCGCAACGGAAAACGCACTCCCATGGCGACCGCCCGCATTGCGCTGGATCTTCTGGCCGAGGGCGTGATCGACGCGGAGACAGCGCGGGAGCGGACGCGCGGCCTCGACCAGCATGCGCTGACCGTCCGCGGCATCGGGAGCGACGACGGCGTCGCTTTGTCTCCCATCGCCTCGGCGGCATCCGCATCGAGCGGTGTCGTCTGCGGCGAGATCGCGCTCGCGGAGGCAAGGGTGCGCGAGCGCAAGGCCGCTGGTATCAGCGTCATCCTCGTCCGCAGCGATGCCGAAACCCGCGACATTGCCGCGCTCGACGTCGCCGACGGATTGTTGACGCAGCATGGCGCCAGGACATCCCATGCCGCGGTCGTCGCACGGCAGCTCGGCAAGGTCTGTCTGGTCGGTTGCGAGACAATGACGATCGACGCCGCGCGAAACGAGGTCAATATCGGCGGCGCCATCTTTCCGGAAGGCGCGGTGATCACGTTGGATGGCAATAACGGCAGCATCTATTCGGGTGCGGCGCGTATCGTCGAGAACGTGCAGACCGAGCTCTTGGCCCGACTGGACATGTTGCATGGCCGCTCGGCAGAACCGGCGGAGAGATCGGCGACACCATTCGCCGAAGTGGGCTGACTGCCGCAATCACGAACACCGGCCGCTATCGTGACCTGATCCGCTCGCGTAAGCGTGCGTCGCCATTCATGATGGCGACGCACAAACTTCGCTCACGCCGTCGCGACGGCGTATTTGATCGATTCCACCGAATGTTTGACGAAATCCTTGCCGATCTCGCCCACCAGCTTCGCATTCAACGACGGCTGGTAGTGTCTGCGCATTTCGCCAAGCGTACGCGGATCGGCGATCACCAATATGTGCTCGTGCCTCGCTCCATGTCGAAGCGCCGCATCAACTCGAAAAACCCTTGGGCCGAAGCCATGCCGAGGTTCCAGTCGGCTCGCTCGCCCGCATTAGAAGCGGGTTCACGCCCGATATTTGCGCGCCTGAAATAGTATTGAAAACTGCCAGAACGAATGACTTTAAGCTGCGGAAGCCGGCGCTTTCAGTCGAGAGCTTTCCGTTGAGAAAGGCAGCTACAGGCCAATTGCGGAAACCTTTCCGGCCATTCGAACTCACGTTGTGGAACGACCGGACGCGCTCAAAAGTACAGCCTATCCTGCGGGATTATTGGTCCAGGCTCGAAAAACCATTGATCTATTCCGTGTTCCGTTCGCGCACGGCCACCCCGTCGTCCACCCGGTCGCTCGGGTGCAGCACGACCCGATCGCCTTCCGAGAGGCCCGACTCGACCTCGGCCACCTTGTTGTCCCGGTGGCCGATCTTGACCACGGTCGTACGCGCTCGTCCGTCCTTGGCGAGATAGACTGCCCAGTCATCACCCTTTCGAAACAGTGCCGCCACCGGGACTGTGAGGACATTGTCGTCTCGCCAACTCGTCACGTGGACAATGACACGATAGTCGTGCCCGAGCTGCGACCATTTTTCGGGAGGGTCGACCAAGTCGATCTCGGTGTGGACACGCTGCTCCTCGATCCCGAGCGCAGAGACTTTGACGAAGCCGGCTGGATCGATACGCGTCACCTTGCCCCGAAGTGTAGGCCCACCCCAGTCGTCGATCCGCACTGCAGCACCGGCCCTGATCTGGACTGCATCTGTCGAAAGCAGGTCCGCCACCACCTGCAGGTCGAGCGGGTCGCCGATCTCGACAAGCGGCGCGCCGGGCTGGACCATGCCTTCGCTCTCCTGGACGATCTTCAGGATGCGGCCGCTCACCGGCGCGCGAAGTTGGATGCAGCAGGCCGGATCCGATTGTGCGGCGTCGTCGGCAGGCTGGCCGAGCCGCGCCTGGATCACCGCCTGCTCGTTGCCCCGGACTTCGACCTGCGCCTTTGCGCTCGCCAGGGCCGCTTCGTTGGTATCGACTTCGAACCTCGCCTTGTCGAGAGCCCCCTGCGATATCGCCCCGGTCTTGGCAAGCTTCTCCGCCCGCTCGAGTTCCGTGCGAGAATACCCGAGCGCCGCTTCGAGCCGCTTTACTTCCGCTTGCGCGAACGTCACGGCCGCTTCGGCCGCACCAAACGCCGCCACCAACTCCTCATGTGTGCGGACATCATGAAAGCTGGGGGTGGCCGGCTGCATCACCGCCACCACGGTTTCGTCCTTGATGACCGCGTCGCCGACATGATGCGGCGGCGAAATCCTGAGAACCTTGCCGGCGATCGGCACCGACATCGTATAGACGTGCCGAACCTGGGTCTTGGCTTGATCGTCGACCGTGACCTCCATCGGGCCCTTGGCCACCGTCGCCAGGTCGACTGGGATGGGCTGTGGCCATGCGAACCAGACCGCAGCCGCGGCGATCAAGCCAAGGGCCGCAATACCGGCGATTCTCTTCATCCAGTTGATCATCGAGTTGGCACGCATGGTTTTCAATCCCGCGTCTTGAGAACGGCTACGAGGTCGAGTTGATTGACGCGTCTGCGGACGATCAGCGCCGAGAGCACAGCCGCAGCAATGACAATCACGCTGGCGAAAACATAGGTTGCAGGCTCGACGACCAGGCGCACCCGCATCAGTTCCCCGGCCAAGTTCGTCTTCATGATCCAGGCAAGACCGTAACCGATAGCCCAGCCCGGCAGCTGCGCGACCAGGGTCAACAGCGCGAGTTCAAGCAGCAGCATGCGCAGCACCTCGCCGTCTGTGAAGCCCAGGACCCGCAGGCTCGCCAGCTCTCTGGCTCGCTCCGACAGGGATACACGAGCGTTGTTGTAAACCACGCCGAACGCGATGACGGCCGCGAGGCCCGTGTAGATGCTGGACATCGTCGTGACCAGAATTGCCACGGCATCGCGGAAAGTGGCGAGGGACGCCGTCTGCAGAGCCAGGCTGCTCACGACCGGCATGGCCTTGACCGCGGTGTAGAACTCATCCTGTCTGTTCTTGTCCAGGCTGACGCTGACGCCGTTCGCCATCGGTGCTTCGCGAAGCAACTTGGCGAGCGCTTCCTGATCCATCATGCCGCGCATGCCGAGATAGTCCTCGATCAGCGCCGCCACAGGAAGCGAGACCGTCCGGCGCTCACCGTCGAGCAGATCGACCTCGACGGTGTCGCCAACCCGCACCTTCAGAATGCTGGCAAGCATGTCCGAGATCGCGAAGCCCGATTCCGGCAGAACTACAGGCTTCAGGTCAGCATCGATGATGCGGTTGAGCTCCGCTCCGCGTGGCCTGGCGCGGATCATGACCCGGCGCTCGACATGGCCGTTGCGGACACGGACCTGGACTTCTCGATAAGGCTCCGCGTTCAGGACGCCGGGAAGTCTCACGATCTGGAAGGCCACTTCCTGAGGACGCTTCTCGATGAAGCTCACGGTCGCGTCCTGACGATCCGCAAGGAAGTACGTGACATCGATAAGCTGTTCCATCGTGCCTCCCGTGAAGAGCGACACGATCAGGATCGCCGTCGCCAGCGACATGCCGAGCGCGGTGAAAGAGGATCGAACTGGATGGCGCGCGATATTGCGCAGCATCATTCTCGTCGGCTGCGAGACAAGGCCTGCCAGACTGATGCTCAACGGCAGCGTTCGATGGAAAACCGGCGGAGCCGGCGGCTGCATGGCGACGGCAGGAGCCAGATTTACGACTTCGCGCAAGGCGCGCAGTGCGCCGATCGTCGCGGCAAAAAAACTCAAGCCAGCCGCTGCGACGTAGAGATCGAGGCTCTTGGTGAACAGAAGAAAAGGGAAGCGGAAAAAGTCTGCGAATATTCCGGTCACATAGCTGCCGAGCCACGTGCCGATCACGCTGCCGATGACGATGCCGACCACCGTGATGATGCCCACGAATTTCAGGTAGTGCAGGACGACGCTGGCGTTGCGGTAGCCGAGCGCCTTCAGCAGGCCGATCTGTTCGCGCTCGAGTGAAACAAGGCGGCTGAGCGTAAGGTTCACCAGGAACGCCGAGACCAGCAGGAAGATCGGCGGCAGCGTGCGGCTCATGTTGTTGAGCATGTCGAGCTCGTGATCGAGCCAGGCATGCGATGTCTGGTCCTTGCGTCCGTAGGCAGCGCGCCCGCCATAGCGGTCCAGCAGGTCGTCAAGACGCGTCGTCGCCTCCCGCTCCGACGTTCCCGGCAGCAGCTTCAGCGACACGGACGAAAAGGCGTCCTCCAGATCGTAGGCGCTGGCGAGGGTCCGTTCGGACATCCAGATGACACCGAAGCGGCGGCCGTCCGGCATGATGTCGCCAGGGCCGACCGCATAGACGTACTCGGGAGAAAGGGCGATGCCGACGATCCTCAGGTCGCGCTTGCGGCCGTTGAGGATTGCAGCGAAGCCTGAGCCCAGGGCGAACCGATGCGCTTCGGCGAAGTTTTCATTGACGACGACTTCGTCTTCCCGGCCGGGATCGGGAGTTCGGCCGGCACGCATATAGAGGCGATTGAGCTTCGGCTCGCCGACCTCGGGCAGCGAGACGACCACGCCGGTGGCCGGTGCGGTCTGGCCCGGTATGTCGAGGAGCGCGAATTGCGCGATCCGCGCATCGACGGCCGCGACGCCTGGAATTTCCGCGATCCGGCGGATGAGCGCTTTCGGGGCCCGCCGCGCCGTGGCGAAGACATCGGCGAAACCGTAGCGCTCGTAATAGGCAGCCCTCGTCTCGTCGAGAGAACGGTAGGAACCGACGGCGAGCAGAAGCGTCGCCACCCCGCCACCGACCACGAGCGCGATGGCGAGAGCCTGCGCCCAAAGGCGGACGAGGTCGCGGAAGAGCTTTCTGTCCAGGGCGCGCATGTCTTCACCACTGCAACTCGGCGACGGCGCGCCGGGCTTCGTTGGTGACGGCCTTCGATATCTGCCCGTCGCTGAAGAACAGGACCCGGTGCGCGACCTCCTGAATGACGGCGTTGTGGGTGATGATGACGGTGGTCGTGCCGAGTTCGGCATTGACCTTCATCAGCGCGTCGATCACCCGAACGCCCGTCCTGGAGTCGAGCGCGCCTGTCGGCTCGTCGCAGAGCAGCACCTCCGGACGCTTGGCGATCGCGCGGGCGAGTGGCGACGCGCTGCTGTTCGCCGCCCGACAGCTGCGCCGGAAAATGATGCATGCGCAGCTCCAGCCCGACGAGAGCGAGGGCGTCCTCGGGACGCATCGGATCGTCGGATATCTCTGTGACCAGCGCGACGTTCTCGTAGGCCGTCAGGCTGGGGATCAGATTGTAGAACTGGAACACGAAGCCGACGTGGCGGCGGCGATAGGATGTCAGTTCCCGGTCATCGAGGTCGGTCAGCCGCAGGTCCTTGAACGACAGCTCGCCGCTGGTCGCGTGATCGAGCCCGCCCATGATGTTGAGCAGTGTCGATTTCCCGCTGCCCGAGGGGCCGAGCAAGACGATCACTTCCCCTGCCGAAATCTGCAGGTTCACGCCGCGCAAGGCGTGCACTTGCGTCTCGCCCGACACATAGGTCTTGGCGAGATCCTTCGCGGTGAAGACAAGGTCGGACATGCGTCACTCCGCCCTGCTTGCCCGCATGGCGGCTTGCTTGAGCTCGACCAGAAACATGCCCACGCTCGCGGCCCATGGGATCGCGATAGCCAGCAAGGCCCACCGGAAATCGGATCCTATGACGAAGTTGACGACAACCATCCATCCGATTGAGGCGACGCCGGCGGCGAGCACGCCCGGAAGAGCCCACCGCTCGTGCCACCGGAACGACGTCGCGGCGATCGTGACGGTCAGAATGCCCGAGGCGATGGCATACCCGCCAAGCACCTGAAACACGCGCTCGACCCATGATGCCATGCGTGGCTGCTCGGCCTGAAGCTGTTCAAGGGACAGGCCGACGAAACGCGCGTCCTCCGGCAGGAGCGGCGGCCGAAGGAAGATGAAGAAGGCGCCAATGCAGATTAGCGCCGCACCGAAGACGGCGAGAAGGATTGCCGAGAACGGCCAGGATCGGCGGTGCTCAGCCATGGCGCTAGGTCTCATCCGGCTCAGCGGAGCCGCCGACCGAACCGCCAGACAGTCGGTCCCACCTCGGAATGAATGCCGGAACCTGTGCCATGTATTTGCGGTAGGCGTCGCCGAATTCGGCAATCGCTTCGCGCTCCTCGGCCCGCGCCAGCCTCACATACATAACGACCAGCACAGGGAACATCGCCAGCGTCAGCAGCGTCGGCCACTGAACGAGGAAGCCGAGCATCACAAGGATGAAGCCAACATATTGCGGGTGGCGGACGTAGCTGTACGGTCCGCTGGTCGCGAGCGAGCGGTGCTGCTGCGCGTCGTAGAGAACCCGCCATGCGACCGCGATCACCCAAAACCCGCCGCCGATCAGGATGAAGCTCAGCAGATGGAACGGCCCGAAATGCGGATTGACCCGCCAGCCGAACATCATTTCGAGCAGATGCCCGGCGTCGTGCGAGAACCAGTCGATCCCCGGATAGCGGGACTGCAGCCAGCCCGACAGCAAGTAGATGGTCAGCGGAAAGCCGTACATCTCCGCGAACAGCGCGACCAGGAATGCACTGAACGCGCCGAACGAGCGCCAGTCACGGGTCGTCGTCGGCTTGAAGAAGCTGTAGGCGAACAGAATGAAGACGGCGGAATTGACGATGACCAGGCTCCAAAGGCCGTAGGCTTGTGTTTCGGCGCTCATGGCAGATTCCTTTCGTCTGGCTGATTGCGGTGACCGCCGTGTCCGCCATGGCCATGTCCTCCATGCATGAAGAAGTGCATGAAGACGCAGCCGAACGGCAGCAGATAGAACAGCGCGCCAAGCACATGGGCGCGGTGCTCGGTGAAGAGCAGGAACGCGCCGATCGCGAGGAAGCCGAGCAGGACGAGCCCTGCTCGGGACGTCAGAAAAGAACCTTGCGGGTGTTCGTGGTCCGAATGGTCATGTGTCGACATTGCGGGTCTCCTATTCGACGACGAGGCGGCCGCGGAACATGAAGAGATCGGCGACACCATTCGCCGAAGTGGGCTGACTGCCGCAATCACGAATACCGGCCGCTATCGTGACCTGATCCGCTCGCGTAAGCGTGCGTCGCCATTCATGATGGCGACGCACAAACTTCGTTCACGCCGTCGCGACGGCGTATTTGATCGATTCCACCGAATGTTTGACGAAATCCTTGCCGATCTCGCCCACCAGCTTCGCATTCAACGACGGCTGGTAGTGTCTGCGCATTTCGCCAAGCGTACGCGGATCGGCGATCACCAGTATGTGCTCGTACGCTTCCTCGAGCGCCTGGTGGTTGAGATAGGCCGCAACCGACCCGGCAAAATCATCCTCACGCAGCCGGGAGTCGTCCGGGTTGGCGGTAGAGCTGCGGTGCCTGCCGCCGGATCCGGCGCGGGCTACTTCAAGGACGGGATCCTCGATCTCGATCAAATCGAGATGCGGCTCGTGGCCCTTGTTGTGGAACAGCCGCAACTTCTCGCCATCCGTAACCGCGACAAGGGTGTCATTATTCAGGATCATGTGTCTTCTCCACAATCGGATCGCGTGGGCGTTCGTCCGCCTGATGCATCAATGCGAAAAGGAGATTGCAGATCCGGTTGCGCTGCCTTGACGTGGATCAAGCGAAGAACGGGCGGTGAGCAAGAAGCTCTCCCCAGCCTCAAAGCTGCGGTCACCTACTTCGGGCAGAAAGCCGAATGCAGCGCTTCGATGACCGTCAGCACTTCCGGCCTGGTGATGCGGTAATAGACGGTGGTCCCGTCGCGGCGGGCCTCGACCAGCCCGTCGGCCCTCAGCCGCATAAGCTGTTGCGACATCGGCACCTGGTCGATGTCGAGCAGTTCGCGCAGCTCGGCCACCGAGCGCTCCTCGTCGCCGAGGGCGCACAGAACGAGCAAACGCTGTGGATGGGACAGGCTGCGGAGGAGTTCCGCCGCCTTGCCCGAGGCCGGGATCAATTCTCGTACATTCATTTTCTTGAATTTATAATCTTTGAATGTTACATGCAAGCTTGCCGTTCGGGCTCACCGACGCCGTCACCTTACAATCGTGCCGCCCCGTTTGGAAATTGAGCCCGATCAACGCAGAACGCTGCCTTCCCGCGCAGAATGCTGCGGAAGGTCGAACCAACGGGAGGATATCATGTCCCACATCGTCGTCCTCGGAGCAGGTCTCGGCGGCACGATCATGGCGTATGAAATGCGCGACAAGCTGCGCGGCGAGGATCGGCTGACCGTCGTCACCCTCGGCACGTCCTATTCCTTTGTGCCTTCCAATCCCTGGGTGGCCGTCGGCTGGCGGGAGCGCAAGGACGTCACCGTCGATCTGGCGGACACCTTCAAAAGGCGCGGCATCGCGCTACGTCCCGAGGGCGCGAAGAAGGTGCATGCGAAGGAAAACCGCGTCGAGCTCAACGACGGCTCCTTCGTCGATTACGACTATCTGATCATCGCGACCGGCCCGGATCTTGCCTTCGACGAGGTGCCAGGTCTCGGACCTGCCGGACACACCCAATCCATTTGCCAGATCGATCATGCCGTCGCCGCGCGGGCGAGGTTCGACGAATTGGTCCGCAAGCCAGGTCCTATAGTCGTGGGCGCGGTCCAGGGCGCATCCTGCTACGGCCCGGCCTATGAATTCGCCTTCATCCTGGACACCGCGCTGCGCAAGGCCAGGGTGCGCGACCGCGTGCCGATGACCTTCGTGACGCCGGAACCCTATATCGGCCATCTCGGCCTCGACGGAGTCGGCGACACCAAGGGCCTGCTCGAGAGCGCCATGCGCGATCGCCACATCAAGTGGGTCACCAACGCCAAGGTGGCTTCGGTCGACGCCGGCGTGATGCATGTCGAGGAAGTCAACGACGATGGGACGACCAAGGCCAAGCATGACCTTCCCTTCGCCTTCTCGATGATGCTGCCGGCTTTCCGCGGCGTGCCGGCGGTGATGGGTGTCGAGGGCATGGTCAATCCACGCGGCTTCGTCACCATCGACAAGCATCAGCGCAACCAGACCTATCCGAACGTCTTCGCCATCGGCGTCTGCGTCGCCATTCCGCCGGTCGGCAAGACACCGCTTCCCGTGGGCGTGCCGAAGACGGGTTTCATGATCGAATCCATGGTCACGGCCACCGCCGAGAACATCGGCGCGCTTCTGCGCGGCGAGGAGCCGAGGGCCGTCGCGACATGGAATGCGGTCTGCCTCGCCGATTTCGGCGATGAAGGCATAGCCTTCGTCGCGCAGCCGCAGATCCCTCCCCGCAACGTCAACTGGTCCTCGCAGGGCAAGTGGGTTCACGCGGCGAAGGTCGGGTTCGAGAAATACTTCCTCCACAAGGTGCGGCAGGGAAAGAGCGAGACCTTCTATGAGGGGCTGGCGCTCGACGTTCTCGGCATCAAGAAACTCAAGGCCATCCACATCGAGCCGGCCGAATAGGCACGGCGGTTTCCAGGAGAAAAAGGTCATGACGATAGACAGGGCAGTTCTCATGTTCGCGGGCTTCATGGTGCTGATATCGCTCGCGCTCGGCATCTACTATTCGCCCTACTGGTTCCTGCTGACCGCATTCGCCGGGCTCAACATGGTGCAGGCCTCGGTCACGGGCTTCTGCCCGGCGGCGATGGTCTTCAAGAAGCTCGGCTGCAAGCCGGGCGTGGCGTTCAAATAGCGGCACGTCATTGCGAGCAATTGGCCGCTGTCGGGAGGCGGCCCAGTCGCTCCCGACCCATTTCAATCGACGAGACAAGCATAATGACAACCATACGATCGGCCCTCGCGAGCATTGTTCTGATCGGCGCCGCCGGCCTTGTCGCGGTCGATGCACGCGCCGCCGATTTCACAGTCAAGGCCGCGGCCGTCACCGAGATGAAGGCTGTGTATGGACAGGTGGAGAGCCGCACCATCCTGCCGGCCAGGGCGAGGATTTCGGGAACCGTCGCGTCCGTCCGCGTCTCGGAGGGCGCTGAGGTAAGCAAGGGCGACGTGATTGCCACGGTCGTCGACGACAAGCTCGCACTGCAGCTCAGAGCCGCCGACGCCAAGATCGCGGCGCTGAATTCGCAACTCGACAGCGCCCGCACCGATCTGCAGCGCGCGCAGGACCTGCTCGCCAAGGGTGCCGCCGCTCAAAGCCGGGTCGACGCCGCCAAGACGCAGTTCGATGTCGTCACGAACCAGCTGGCGGCTGCGATTGCCGAGAAGGCGGTCATCGAGCAAAGCACCAGGGAAGGCGATGTCCTGGCTCCGGCCGACGGCCGGGTGCTGACGGTACCGGTGGCCGCCGGCTCGGTGGTCATGGCGGGCGAACCCGTCGCACGGGTGGCGTCGGGCCAATACTATCTGCGACTGTCCTTGCCGGAACGGCACGCCGTCGAAATAACGGAAGGCGCCCGCGTCGACATCGGCGAACGCGGCACGGGTACCAATGCCGGCTTCGTCAAGGCCAGCGAGGGACGGATCGCCAAGGTCTACCCCGAGATCGAGAATGGCCGCGTGATTGCCGACGTCGAAGTCGTCGATATCGGGACCTATTTCGTCAATGAGCGCACGCTCGTTTCCATACCGGTTGCCAAACGGACCATGCTGGGTGTCCCGCCGGAGGCACTCAGGACCATCCACGGCATAGACTACGTCACGGTCGAGACGGCGGACGGCCCGCTCGAGGTCGCGGTCGTGCTGGGCGGGGAATTCCAGGACGCCGGCCAGCCTCGCGTCGAGATCCTGAGTGGTCTTGCCGATGGCGACAAGGTCGTCCTGCCATGAAACTCGGCATCGCCGGCTGGCTTACCCGTTCCTTCATCGCATCGCCGCTGACGCCTCTGTTCCTGCTGGCCGCGCTGGCGCTCGGGCTTGTGGCCCTGGTCACTCTGCCGCGTGAGGAGGAACCGCAGATCTCCGTACCCATGGTCGACATCCACGTGTCCGCCAACGGCCTGAAGGCCGAGGATGCCGTCAAGCTCGTGACCGAGCCGCTGGAGACGATCATCAAGGGCATAGACGGCGTGGAGCACGTCTACTCGCAGACCACGGATGACGGCGCGCTGGTGACCGCGCGCTTCAAGGTCGGCACCAGCTCGGATGCCGCGATCCTGCGTGTCCACGACAAGGTCCGCGCCAACATGGATCGCATCCCCGTCGGGATCCCGGAGCCGCTGATCGTCGGGCGCGGCATTGATGACGTCGCCATCGTGGTGGTGACGCTGACGCCGGCGCGACAGGCAGCGACGCGCTACTCCTCTGCGGATCTGACGCGCCTTGCGCATGAACTGCAGGTCGAGGTCGCAAAGCTTCCCGATATCGGCCTCACCTACATAGTCGGGGAGCAGCCGGAAGAGATCCAGGTCGAACCGGATCCGGAAAAGCTCTCGCTCTACGGCATCACGCTGCAGCAGTTGACGGGCAAGATCGCGGGCGCCAACCGTTCCTTCCAGATCGGCACGGTGCGCGACCAGAGCAACCAGCGGGTGCTGGTGGCCGGCCAGACGCTGCAGGCTTTATCCGATATCGGCAACCTTTTGCTGACCGCTCGCGACGGCCGGCCGGTCTATATCCGCGACGTCGCCAGCATCGTGCTCGCGACGTCGCCGGCGGAGAACCGCGTCACCGACATCGTCAAGTCCGACAAAGGTCTCGAACGCACGCCGGCCGTGTCGGTGGCGATCGCGAAGCGACCGGGTACCAATGCGGTCGTCATCGCCGATACGATCGTCAAGCGCCTAGATCAGGTGCGCGGCCAGATTTTCCCCAAGGACGTCGAGATGGCCGTGACGCGCAACTATGGCGAAACGGCCAATGAGAAGGCCAACGAATTGCTCTTCCATCTCGGCTTGGCGACCGTCTCCATCGTTCTCCTGGTCGCCGTCGCAATCGGTTGGCGGGAAGCTCTGGTGGTGGCCGTGGTGATACCCACGACGATCCTGCTGACCATGTTCGCATCGCGCGTCATGGGCTACACGCTGAACCGCGTCAGCCTGTTCGCGCTGATCTTCTCCATCGGCATCCTCGTCGACGACGCGATCGTGATCATCGAGAACATCGCGCGCCACTGGGCGATGGACGATGGACGTTCGCGCACCCAGGCGGCGATCGACGCGGTCGGCGAGGTCGGCAATCCCACCATCGTCGCGACGCTGACCGTGGTGGCGGCGCTGCTTCCCATGCTGTTCGTTTCCGGCCTCATGGGTCCCTATATGAGCCCGATCCCGGCCAACGCCTCGGCCGCGATGCTGTTCTCCTTCTTCGTCGCGGTGATGCTGACGCCATGGCTGATGATGAAGCTCGGCGGCAAGGATCAGGCCGGCACGCATGGCCGTGCCGGCAGCGCGCATGGCGGCGTGCTGGGGCGCATCTATGTCGCGGTGGCGCGGCCGATCTTGAAGTCGCGGTTCCGGGCGTGGGCCTTCCTTTTGCTCGTGGGCGTCGCCACGATCGGGTCCATGGCGCTGATCTACACCAAGCATGTGACGGTCAAGCTTCTGCCCTTCGACAACAAGACCGAGCTCCAGATCGTGGCGGACCTGCCCAAGGGCTCATCGGTCGAGGATACCGACCGGCTGCTGCAGGCAGCCGTGAACCGGCTGGCCTCGGTGCCGGAAGTGGTTTCGTTCCAGACCTACGCAGGCGCCGCCGCGCCTTTCAACTTCAACGGCCTGGTGCGCCACTACTACCTGCGATCGAGCCCCGAACAGGGCGACATTGCCGTCAACCTGCTTCCCAAGGGCGAGCGCAGCCGCGCCAGCCATGCCGTTGCGCTCGACTTGCGCGATCGCTTGAAGGGAATGGCGATGCCGGCGGGCACGGTGCTGAAGGTGGTCGAGCCGCCGCCGGGGCCGCCGGTGCTCGGCACGCTGCTGGCCGAAATCTACGGCCCGGACGCCGAGACCCGCCGTGCGGTCGCGGCCAAGGTGCGCGAGACCTTCGCCAGCGTCCCGTTCATCGTCGACGTCGACGACAGCTTCCACAACCAGCCGGAACGGCTGCGGCTTTCGATCGACCAGGACAACCTCGAATACTACAAGGTCGAGCAAGCGGACGTGTACGACACGCTGAGCTATCTCTACGGCGGCACCACGGTCGGCTACTCGCACCGGGGCGGCGGACGCCTGCCGATCCCGATCCGCACGGCCTTGTCCAAGACAAACGGCGTGGTCGACCAGCGCGCCCTGGCAACGCCGGTGGCAGCAAACGCGCTGCCCGGCGCGCGCGACGTTGTCGAGCTTGGCGACGTCGTGCGGGTGAGCCGGGAGCCGGCCTCCTACCCGATCTTCCGCCACAACGGGCGGCCGGCCGAGATGGTGATGGGCGAACTGGCCGGCGCGTTCGAGGCGCCGGTCTATGGCATGCTCGCGGTGGACGATGCGATCGCCAAGGCGGACTGGGGCAACGTGCCCAAACCGGCGATCGCGCTGCACGGCCAGCCGGACGACGAATCCAAGCCCACTTTATTGTGGGACGGCGAGTGGGAGGTGACCTGGGTGACGTTCCGCGACATGGGTGCCGCCTTCATGGTGGCTATCCTCGGCATCTACATCCTGGTCGTCGGGCAGTTCGGATCGTTCAAGCTGCCGCTGGTCATCCTGACTCCGATCCCGCTGACGCTGATCGGCATCATGCTCGGCCACTGGGCCTTCGCCGCGCCCTTCACGGCAACCTCGATGATCGGCTTCATCGCGCTCGCCGGCATCATCGTGCGCAACTCGATCCTGCTGGTGGACTTCATCCGGCACGCCAGGGGGACCGACGACCCGCTCGTCGGCGTGCTGCTCAAGGCCGGCGCGATCCGCTTCAAGCCGATCCTGCTCACCGCGCTCGCCGCGATGATCGGCGCCGCGGTGATCCTGACCGATCCGATCTTCCAGGGCCTCGCCATATCCCTGCTGTTCGGCCTCGCCTCCTCGACGCTGCTGACCGTGCTCGTCATCCCGGCGATCTACGTAGCGCTGCGTGGTGGCCCACCCGCCGGTGAAGCACCGCAGGCTGGGTAACCTGAGCAAGCCAGCGAAGTGTTTAGCCCTGGCGGAAATCGCCGGAGACGCCGAACACTATCAGGATCGCGGCCAAAGAAATCAAAACCGACGGGCCGCCGGTCAAATTGACGACGGCCGCACAAGCGCCCGCAGCTCCGCCGGCAACGATGGAGCGCAGAATGATCTCAAGCCACCTCGGCACCGGCCATTCTCCCATCCTGGGATTGGTTGGGGTCACGCATCGAGCTACCGCGGAGCAGACGCTCCATGGCCGCGAACCGATCGGACGAAAGATGAGACAGTTCGATTTCCCGGGCGAGGTCGGCTGCAAATTCGCGGAACGGCGCAAGATTGACGACAGGAACGCCGATCAGCACGGGTACGGAAAGCTCGAGCGCCTTGGCGATCAGAGCCCTGAAGCCACCTCCTTCGGCCTCGGTCTTTCCGAATTTGCAGAGAACCAGCAGATCGGTCTGACCGCACAATCCCGCTGCCGCGGCTTCACAGGCGCCGAGCAGCCGATCGATATTCAAAACACAGCCTCGGGCATGGGGACCTCGATCGTCGGATATGCCGTGGAGCTGGCCTGTCGCGAGATCCCGCAGATGCATGTCGCATTTCACGCGATCCGGTTTCGGTTCGCTTAGCTGGACAAGGCCAGCCAAGCGCATGCCCCGCTCGGCCATGATGGCAGTAACTTCCCGCAGGAATGCCTCGAACTCCGAACCGTTCGAATAGACGATCGCGGTGATGGGACAGTCGGGACGAATGCCCTGCATGGGGTTCTCCTTCAGTTTGAATTTGTCTGCCGTGCAGCAGACACGACCGGATCGGTCTTATGCGCTGAGACCAGCGAGGCGGCGCCCAAGGCCACGCTTCGCGCCGTCTCGAAGGGCACCGCACCTGCGCCCGCGCAGAAGCAACTGTCGGGCAGTATTGCCGGCACGGTCATGCCTCGGCGCCCGGCAGCGTCTTTTCGAGAATCGCGCGCATGGCCGCAAGACCCGGATCCTGCGCACGGTTCATGATCCCGATGAGTTGCGTCCAAAGATCGTCGGATGCGGTGTCCACGAAATTGCGAACGGCCGAGCCCACGATATCGGCCGGCGAACGACCGGACTGATCGGCAGCGGCGGTCAGCCGCGCAGCCAAGGCCGGCTCTTCGAAAGCGGCAACGATTGCCATGGCCGCTTTCGGGTCCTCCAGCGAGGCAATGATATCTCCGAGCATCGCATCCGCCTCACTGCACCAGCGGCGAGGAAGCGCCGTCTATGACAATGCCGCCGATGTCCGCCCGGCCGACAAGGAGGGAGACGTATTGCGCCGTCGCCTGCCGGCTGACGTGCTCGGCCAGGTAGGACGCGATGCGTTCCCGCACGGCCTCGAACGGAAGCTGGCGGCCATCGATGCGCCGCGTCAGGCGGATGAGGTGGACGCCGTAACGCGTCTCCACCGGCGAAGAAATCTCACCCGGTGCGAGATCGCCGAGAGCGGCCTCGAATTCCGGCGTCGTGTCGCCCGGCCCGATCTGGCCGAGGCTGCCGCCAAGGGCTCCCGACGGACAATCCGAACAGTCGCGCGCCAGCACCGCGAAACGCTCGGGTGCCGCCGCAAGGCTGGACCTGAGCGACATCGCCTTTTCACGCGCGGCGGCAAAGGCCTCGCGATCATCGCGGCGGGCAGCTACGAGAATATGGTCGGCCTCATAAAGCGGCGGCGTCACGAAGCGGCGAAGATTGTTCTCGTAGAAGCGCCGCAGCATCTCCTCGTCCGCCTCGGGAACGCGAACCTCGCGCTCGATCAGGCCGCGCACCAGCGCGTCTTCGATGGTCTCCCTGCGCCCATCCTGGTCGGTCCTCTGCTCGGCGGCGATGCCGAGACGCCGCGCCTCCTGCAGGAGCAACTCGCGGATGACGAGCGCACGGGTCGCGGCACGCCAGCCCTCGCCGGGATTGCGGGCGGGAAAGTTCTGCACCTCGGCGGCGATCGCCTTGCGCGATATCGCCACTCCGTTGACGGTCACCAGCGGCATCGCCACGCGCTCGCGGGACGGCGCCGTGTCGGGAGCCGCAGGTCGGTGTTCGTGCGGATGTTCGGACGATTTGCGGCCGGCCGAGTGATCGATGACGAGCGCGGCCATGGTCTACTCCGCAGGCTGGTGGGAGGGAGCGGCAGCGGGTCGCCGCACCGGCGCGGACGACCGCACCGCAGGCGCCGGTGCGGGCTGCCGGCGGGTCGCGAAGCGTGTGCGCACGACCTGGTAACCTGGGCGGCCGAGATACCAGACCGGCGCGCTCCAGACATGAACCAGCCTGGTGAACGGGAAGACCAGGAAGATCGTCATGCCGAGCAGGAGATGCGCCTTGAAGATCGGGTTGACGTCGGCGACATAGGCCGCGGCCGCCGGCTGCAAGGTGAGAATGCCCTGCGCCCAGTTCATGAATTTCACCATCTCGTGGCCGTCCATGTGACCGAGCGAGACGAAGATGGTTGAAAGGCCAAGCGTGAGCTGCAGCCAGAGCAACAACAAAATCGCGATGTCGCCGGGCGCCGAGGTGTTGCGGATGCGCGGATCGAACAGCCGGCGATGGGCAAGAAGCGATATGCCGATGAAGCAGGCAACACCGGCGATTCCGCCGGCGGTGATGGCAAGACCCTGCTTGAAGCTGTGGGAAACGCCGAGCGCATCGAAGACCCAGATAGGCGTCAGCAGGCCGACGAAATGACCGCCGAAGATCACCAGTATGCCCACGTGGAAGAGATTGGAGCCCCAGCGGAGCTGGCGCCGCCGCAGCAGCTGGGAGGAGCCCGTCTTCCAGGTGTACTGCTCGCGATCGAAGCGGATCAGGCTGCCGAGCAGGAAGATGGTCAGGCAGAAATAGGGATACCAGCCAAAGAGCGCGTCGTTGATTGTGTCGGACATAGCTTCCCTCCGTCAGGCCGCATTGTTGCGCGCATCGCGATTGGCGGCACGCATCTGGATTCTCAGCCGGTCGACGGAACAGCCGTCGGTCGCATTTCCGGGACCGAATGCGACGGCGGTCTCTTCCCAGGCGGCATCGATGGTCGCCAGGTCGTCGGGCTCGTCGATTTCGGCGGCGGCGGCGACCACGGCAGGCACGCTGGCAATCGAGCGTAGCGCCGTGAACACGGCGGCATAGCCTGCGTTGCGCTTAGCGAGCCGCTCTTCCAGCAGCGAGAAGATGTGAGCGGTTTCATCGAGCAGGCCGCGCGCCTCCTCAAAGGGACGGGCGGAGAGGAACTCGAGGAAAAGCGGGATGAAGTCGGGCAATTCGTTTGCCGCGACGAGAAGCCCGCCACGCCGGTAATGTTCGACCAGATCGACCATCGCCTGGCCGCGATCGCGGCTCTCGCCATGGATGTGCTCGAAGAGGTGCAGCGAGTGACGGCGCGTCTTGTCGAACAACTCGACGTAACGCTCCTGCAGATCGTAAAGGTCGAGCGTGGCCAGATCGGCAAGCAGGAGCTGCAGGTGCTTGCCTGCTTCGTCCGATACCAATCCCTCGGCCGCGATCGCCGCGGCGATTTCCGGGATCGCCGCGCAAAGCTCCTCGGTCGGATAGGAAAGGAGGGCCGAGAGCGCCTTGAAGGTCCTGTTCGAGAGCGGCGCCACCATCACGCGATCTCCATCGGGTTTGTCGGCCGCTTGGTCTGCTTGGTGCCGAAGAGGTTGGTCTCCGTGGAACCGCCCGAGCAGCCATTGCCGAAGGAGAAGCCGCAGGAGCCGCGCATATCCTGGGCGTCCTCGCTCCATTCGCGGTGCGACGTCGGGATGACGAAACGATCCTCGTAATTGGCGATCGCCATCACCTTGTACATTTCGTCGATGGCCGAGCCGGTCAGGCCGACCCGCGCCGCGATCGATTCGTCGAGGCGGCCGTCGATCGTCTTTGCCCGCATATAGCTTCGCATCGCCAGCATGCGTTCGAGCGCGAGCGCCACAGGCTCCTCATTGCCTGCCGTCAGCAGATTGGCGAGATACTGGAGCGGGATGCGCAGGCTACGCACGTCGGGCATGTCGCCGTCCAGCCCCATCTTGCCGGCGGCGGCCGCCGACTGGATGGGCGAGAGCGGCGGAACGTACCAGACCATCGGCAGGGTGCGGTACTCAGGGTGCAGCGGAAAGGCGATTTTCCACTCCATCGCCATCTTCCAGACCGGCGACAATTTGGCCGCCTCCAGCCAGTTGTCGGGAATCCCGTCGGCACGGGCCTGGGCGATGACGGCCGGATCGTTCGGATCGAGGAAGACGTCGAGCTGCGCCTGATAGAGGTCTTCCTCACGCGGCATGCTGGCGGCCGCCTCGATGCGGTCGGCGTCGTAGAGGATCACGCCGAGATAGCGGATGCGCCCGACGCAGGTTTCCGAACAAACGGTCGGCTGGCCCGCCTCGATGCGCGGGAAGCAGAAGATGCACTTCTCCGATTTGCCCGACGACCAGTTGTAGTAGATCTTCTTGTAGGGGCAGCCGGAGACGCACATGCGCCAGCCGCGGCACTTGTCCTGATCGATCAGGACGATGCCGTCCTCCTCGCGTTTATAGATGGCTCCCGACGGGCACACCGCCGCGCAAGCCGGGTTGAGGCAGTGCTCGCAAAGCCTCGGCAGGTACATCATGAAGGTGTTTTCGAACTGGCCGTAGATGTCCTTCTGGACGCCCTCGAAGTTCACGTCCTTCGACCGCTTCTCGAACTCGCCGCCGAGGATCTCCTCCCAGTTCGGACCCCATTCGATCTTTTCCATCCGCTCGCCGGTGATGGCCGAGCGTGGGCGGGCCGTGGGGAAAGCCTTCGATTCCTTCGCCGTGTGCAGGTGTTCGTAGTCGAAAGTGAACGGCTCGTAATAGTCGTCGATCTCGGGCAAATCAGGGTTCGCGAAGATGTTGGCAAGGATGCGCCACTTGGCGCCCATCTTCGGCTCGATCTTGCCATTCTTCTTGCGGCGCCAGCCGCCGTTCCATTTCTGCTGGTTCTCCCACTCCTTGGGATAGCCGACGCCCGGCTTGGTCTCGACATTGTTGAACCATGCGTATTCGACGCCTTCCCGGTTGGTCCAGACGTTCTTGCAGGTAACCGAGCAGGTGTGACACCCGATGCATTTGTCGAGGTTCAGCACCATCGCGATCTGAGCGCGGATCTTCATTCTGCTGCCTCCCTGGGAGCATTGGCTTGCAAGGGTTCCTCGAGCCAGTCGACGGCCGCCATCTTGCGGACCACGATGAACTCGTCGCGGTTGGAGCCCACGGTTCCGTAGTAGTTGAAGCCGTAGGACTGGTGGACATAGCCGCCGATCATGTGCGTCGGCTTGAGCACCGTGCGCGTCACCGAATTGTGGATGCCGCCGCGGTTGCCGGTCAGTTCGGAGCCCGGCGTGTTCACGATCTTCTCCTGCGCGTGATACATCAGCATCATGCCCTGCTTGACACGCTGGGAGACGACGGCGCGGGCCGTAAGCGCCCCGTTGGCGTTGAAGACCTCGACCCAGTCGTTGTCGACTATGTCCGCGGCCTTGGCGTCGGTCTCCGAAATCCACACGACCGGACCGCCGCGATTGAGCGTCAGCATCAGGAGATTGTCGCTGTAGGTGGAGTGGATGCCCCATTTCTGGTGGGGCGTGATGAAGTTGAGGACGATTTCCTTGTTGCCGTTGGGCCTCAGTCCCTTGACGGCGGGAATCGTCTTGAGGTCGACCGGCGGCTTCCACGTGATGAAGCCTTCGCCGAAGGCCCGCATCCACAGATGATCCTGATAGAGCTGCTGGCGCCCGGTCAGGGTGCGCCACGGGATCAGTTCGTGGACGTTCGTGTAGCCGGCATTGTAGCAGACCTTCTCGCTCTCGATGCCGGACCAGGTCGGCGAGGAGATGATCTTGCGCGGCTGGGCCTGAACGTCGCGGAAACGGATCTTCTCGTCTTCCTTCGGGATGGCGAGATGGGCGTGGTCGCGGCCGGTCGCCTTGGAGAGCGCCTCCCAGGCCTTGACCGCGACCTCGCCATTGGTTTCGGGCGCGAGCATCAGGATGACTTCGGTGGCGTCGATGTCCGTCTCGATCCTCGGCAGCCCCTTGGCGGAGCCGGCGGCCTGGACGCCGTTGAGCGCGCCGAGCGCCTCGACCTCATGCGCCGTGTCCCAGCCGATGCCCTTGCCGCCATTGCCGATCTCGGTCATCAGCGGGCCGAGCGCGGTAAAGCGGGCGTAGAGGTTCGGATAGTCGCGCGTGACGACGCTGACGGCCGGCATCGTCTTGCCGGGGAGCGGTTCGATCTCGCCGCGCTTCCAGTCGGCGACATCGAAGGGCTGGGCGATCTCGCCGGGTGTGTCGTGCTGGATGGGAGTGAGGACGACGTCCTTCTCCACGCCCAGCACCTCCGGCGCGACCTTGGAAAAGGCCCTGGCAAGGCCCTTGTAGATATCCCAGTCCGAGCGCGCTTCCCAGGCAGGGTCCACCGCCGCCGACAGCGGATGGATGAAGGGATGCATGTCGGAGGTGTTGAGATCGTTCTTCTCGTACCAGGTCGCGGTCGGCAGCACGATGTCGGAGTAGACGCAGGTCGTCGACATGCGGAAGTCGAGCGTGACCAGAAGATCGAGCTTTCCCTGCGGCGCCTCGTCGTGCCAGACGACCTCCTTGTTGCGCACCTTGCCTTCGGCGCCGAGATCCTTACCCATGACGCCGTGCCTGGTGCCGAGCAGGTGCTTGAGGAAGTATTCGTGGCCCTTGCCGGAGGAGCCGAGGATGTTGGAGCGCCACACGAACATGTTGCGCGGCCAATTGGCCGGATCGTCCGGGTCCTCGCAGGCGAGGTCGAGCTCGCCCGACTTCAGCGCTTTCGCCACATAGTCCTTGACCTCGAGGCCAGCCGCCGAGGCGCGCTTGGCGATGTCGAGCGGATTCTGCTTCAACTGCGGCGCGGAAGGCAGCCAGCCCATGCGCTCGGCGCGAACATTGTAGTCGATGAAGCTCTGGTTCCAGTCCCCTTCGGGCGCTGTCGGCGACAGGATCTCCGCCGCCGTCAGGGTCTCGTATCGCCATTGGTCCGTGTGCGCGTAGAAGAAGGACGTCGAGTTCTGGTGGCGCGGGGGGCGCGCCCAGTCGAGCGCGAAGGCGAGCGGCGTCCAGCCGGTCTGCGGGCGCAGCTTTTCCTGGCCGACATAATGCGACCAGCCACCGCCGGACTGGCCGATGGCGCCGCAGAACACCAGGAGGTTGATGATCCCCCGGTAATTCATGTCCATGTGGTACCAGTGGTTGAGGCCAGCCCCCAGGATCACCATCGAGCGCCCGTTGGTCTTTTCGGCATTGGTGGCGAACTCGCGCGCCACGGTGACGATGGCGTCGCGCTTGACCCCGGTGATGCGCTCGGCCCAGGCGGGCGTGAACGGCACGTCGTCGTCATAGGAAGATGCGACATTGGCGCCGCCGAAGCCGCGGTCGAGGCCATAGTTGGCCATCAGCAGGTCGTAGACCGTGGCGACCTTCACCGGCCCATCGATGGTCTTTACCGTGCGGACCGGGATGTTGCGGGTCAGGATCTCGCCGTGCTCGGTGGCCACGAAATGCTCGCTCGCGCGGCCGCCGAAATACGGAAAATCGACGGCCGCGATGTCGGCGCCGTCGCCGGCAAGGGTGAGCTTCAGCCGAACATCCCGCCCCTTGCCGTCCTTTTCCTCGAGATTCCACTTTCCGTGCTCGCCCCAGCGGTAGCCGGCCGATCCGAGAGGCGCCACCAACGCGTCCTTCGCCTCGTCGATGGCGACCGTCTTCCATTGCGGATTGTTCTTTTCGCCGAGGGCTCCCCTGATCTCGGAGGCGCGCAGCAGGCGCTCGGGGACGAACCTGCCGTCGCGCTCCGCAAGCCGCACCAGGAAGGGCATGTCGGTGTAGCGTCGGGCATAGTCGTCGAAATAGGCGACGCTGCGTTCGAGGTGGTATTCGCGCAGGATGACGTGGCCCATGGCGAGCGCCAGCGCGGCGTCGGTTCCCTGCTTCGGATTGAGCCAGATATCGGCGAACTTCGTCGCCTCGGCATAGTCCGGCGAGACGACGGCGCTCTTGGTGCCCTTGTAGCGCACTTCGGTATAGAAATGCGCGTCAGGCGTGCGCGTCTGCGGCACGTTGGATCCCCAGACGATGATGAAGCCGGCATTGTACCAGTCGGCGCTTTCAGGAACGTCGGTCTGCTCGCCCCAGGTCTGCGGGCTTGCCGGCGGCAGGTCGCAGTACCAGTCGTAGAACGACATGCACACGCCGCCGAGCAGCGACAGATAGCGCGAGCCGGCCGCATAGGACACCATCGACATGGCCGGGATCGGCGAGAAGCCGATAATGCGGTCCGGGCCGTGCTTGCGGGCGGTGTAGGCATTGGCGGCTGCAACGAGCTCGTTCACCTCGTCCCAGGTGGCGCGCACGAAGCCGCCATGGCCGCGGATCGAGATGTAGGACTGGCGCTTGTTCGCATCCTCCACGATCGAGGCCCAGGCCGCGACGGGCGTCATCTTGGCGCGGGCGGCCCGCCACAACTTCAACAGCCGGCCGCGGATCATCGGGTATTTCACCCGGGCGCCGGAATATAGATACCAGCTGTAGGAGGCGCCGCGCGCGCAGCCGCGAGGCTCGTGATTGGGCAGATCGGGCCGCGTGCGCGGATAGTCGGTCTGCTGCGTCTCCCAAGTGACGATGCCGCCCTTGACGTAGATCTTCCACGAGCAGGAGCCGGTGCAATTCACACCATGGGTGGAGCGCACGATCTTGTCGTGCTGCCAGCGCTTGCGGTAGCCGTCTTCCCAGGAGCGATCCTCATTGGTCACGATCCCGTGGCCGTCGGAGAAACTGTCGACGGTCTTGCGAAAGAAGGTTAGCCGGTCGAGAAAATGCGACATTGCTTTGTCCCTGGTTATTCGGCTGCGGCCGGATGGACGGGCGCGCCGCGCTTGGCGCGCTCGATGTCATGGAGAAGGCCGCCCTTGCGGGTATAGACAGCCCAGGTGATGGCCAGACAGCTCACGTAGAACAGAAGGAAGGCCCATAACGCGGCGTTCGGCGAGCCCGTGAGCGCGATCGAGGTGCCGTAGCTCTTCGGGATGAAGAACGCACCGAAGGCCGCGATCGCCGAGGTGAAGCCGGTAATGGCTGCGGACTCCTTCTCCGCCTGCTGGCGACGCACTTCGGCGTTGGCCTTGGGCAACAAGCGGCCCATCTCCTTGGCCATGATCACCGGGATCATCTGGAAGGTGGAGGCGTTGCCGACGCCGGTGGCGAAGAACAGGAGCAGGAAGGCCGCGAAGAAGCCGAAGAACGCGCCCGGCTGATCCTTGATGCCGATGAACCACAAGACTCCAGCGACGCCTGCGATCATCAGCACGAAGGCCGAGAAGGTGACGCGCGCGCCGCCGTATTTATCCGCAAGCCAGCCGGAACCTGAACGCGAGAGGGCGCCGACGAGCGGGCCGAGGAAGGCGAACTGGAGCGCGTTGACGTCCGGAAACAGCATCTTGGTGAGCAGCGGGAAGCCGGCCGAATACCCGATGAAGGATCCGAAGGTGCCCGTGTACAGCCAGCACATGATCCAGTTGTGACGGCGCTGGAAGATCACGGCCTGCTCGCTGAAGGATGCCTTGGCCGAAGCGATGTCGTTCATGCCGAACCAGCTCGCGAAGGCCGAGACTATGATGAACGGGACGAAGACGAAGCCGGCATTCTGCAGCCAGAGCGGCGCATCGCCGGTCGGCCCCTTGACCATGGCCGGATCGCCGCCGAGCCAGCCGAATATCCCTGTGGTGATCGCCAGCGGCACGACGAACTGGACGACGCTGACACCGAGATTGCCGAGGCCGGCGTTGAGCGCGAGAGCATTTCCCTTCTCCGCCTTCGGGAAGAAGAAGGAGATGTTGGCCATGGAGGAGGCGAAGTTGCCGCCGCCGAAGCCGCAGAGCAGCGCCAGGATCAACAGCACGACATAAGGCGTGTCGGGGTTCTGCACCGCATAGCCGATGCCGACAGCCGGTATGATGAGCGACCAGGTCGTCAGCGTCGTCCAGAGCCTGCCGCCGAAGATCGGCACCATGAAGGAATAGAAGATGCGCAGCGTCGCCCCGGAGATTCCGGGCAGAGCGGCGAGCCAGAAGAGCTGATCGGTGGTGAAGGTGAAACCGACGAGCGGAAGCTTGGCGACGACGACCGACCACACCTGCCAGATGGCGAAGGAAAGCAGCAGCGCCGGGATCGAAAGCCACAGGTTGCGCTTCGCGATGCGGCGGCCGGTTTCGGCCCAGAAGGTCTTATCCTCCGGACGCCAGTCGGTAAGGGCGCCGCCCGTCCGGGTCTTTGCCACAGGCTCCGGCATTTGCTGCATTTCGGGGAAAGGCGGCAGCTTGGCGAGAGCCTCGCCGACAGTTCCACGTTCCATCTGGCGGATGGCCATATGCATCCAGAGCAGCGCGCCGGAGACCAGCAGGAAGAGCGCCATGAAGCAGCTCGTCCAGAGGCCGGTCAGGTCGAGCAGCAAGCCGAACAGGATCGGCAGCACGAAGCCGCCCAGGCCGCCGATCATGCCGACAAGCCCGCCGACCGAACCGACATGGTCGGGATAGTAGACCGGGATGTGCTTGTAGACGGCGGCCTTGCCGAGCGCCATGAAGAAGCCGAGCACGAAGATCGTGACGATGAAGCCGAAAAGGCCCATCTCGATGTGGAAGGAGGTCGTCGTGCCGTTGACGCCGTGGACGATGTAGTCGGTCGGCGGATAGGATAGAATGAAGGTCGCCACGACCGAGACGAAGAAGGTCCAGTAGAGCACGCGGCGCGCGCCGAAGCTGTCCGAAAGGTGTCCGCCATAGGCGCGAAATAGGCTCGCCGGCACCGAGAAGAAGGCCGCAATCATGCCGGCGGTCTTGATGTCGAGGCCGTAGACATTGATGAGATATTGCGGCAGCCAGAGCGCGAGCGCGACAAAGGCGCCGAACACGAAGAAATAGTAGAGCGCGAAACGCCAGATCTGGACGTTCTTCAGAGGCTCGAGCTCGAGCCAGGCGCTTTTCGGCTTGATGCCTGAGCGCCGGCGTTCGACGATGACCGGATCATCGTCCGTCGTGAGCCAGAAGATGACGGTCATGACGACGAGGGCCGCTGCCCAGACCTGCGCCACGGCCTGCCATCCGAAGGCGACGAGCACGAAGGGGGCGAGAAATTTGGTGACCGCGGCACCGACATTGCCCGCGCCAAAGATGCCGAGCGCCGTACCTTGTCTTTGCGGCGGAAACCAGCGTGACACATAGGCGACACCGACCGAAAAGGAACCGCCGGCGATGCCGACGCCGAGGGCGGCGACCAGCATTTGCGGATAGGTGTGGGCATAGGACAGAAGGAAAGTCGCGACCGCGGCCGCCAGCATGTTCACCGTGAAGACGATCCGGCCGCCGTAGCGATCGGTCCAGATGCCAAGCGCGACCCTGATCAGGGAGCCCGTCAGGATCGGCGTGCCGACGAGCAGGCCGAACTGCGTCTCGCTCAGGCCGAGTTCCTGGCGAATGCGAATGCCAATAATGGAGAAGATGGTCCAGACCGCGAAGCATACCGTAAATGCGGCCGTGCTCGCGCCCAGGATTTGACCGGACTTCTCATTCACGGTCGTTTTCATTGTCGGCAGCCCCTTTGACAGTTGGCCTCAAGATCGGAGGCCAACATGGCTAAGCCGGCACCGCGCAGCATTGATCCAAATCAAGGCGCGGCGTGACATTTGTCACAGATGATGCGGGCGGTGATGGAAACGCCGCTAATCGGAGAAGAGTCCTTGTTGGATGAAATGACGCATGAGGGCGTGGCGCCGGAAGAACTGCCGCTGTTTCGGGGGCTGCCGGCATCCCGCCGGAGCGAACTGCTGCGGCATGCCATGGTGCACAGCGTTTCCCCAGGCACCGTCCTGTTCGAACAAGGCGACGTGCCGAACTTCCAACTGATCGTGCTGGCTGGATCCGCGCAATTGTTCGGACGATCGGCCGAGGGCCGTGAAGTCTTGATCGAGGCTGTCCGGGCCCCGGATCTCGTCATCCCCGCCGCCGTCCTGACCGGTGCGCCTTATCTCATGCAGGCCCGGGTGCCCGAACCTTCGCGATTTTTGTTGATTCACGCGGCAGCGTTTCGAGCGGCCGTCGACGAGGATCCTTTGCTGGCGCACGCCGTGATCGGAAGCCTCGCGCACCAATTTCGACGCATGGTCCGTCAGATCAAGAACCTCAAGTTGAGAACCGCGACCCAGCGTGTCGGATGCTATCTCCTGGCCCTGTCGAAGCGGCAAGGCACGCCGGACCGAGCCGTTCTGCCATTCGAGAAGACGCTCATAGCCTCCGAGCTCGGCATTACCCGCGAGTCATTTTCGCGCGCATTGTCGAGCCTGGGAACGTCGGGCATCCGCGTCGACGGCCAGACGATCGAAATTCTCGATGCATCCCGCCTTGCCGCCGAATGCAGGCCCGACCCGCTCATTGACGGAGCGGACGCCGAGGACTTTCTGGTCTAGAGATCAGACGATTTCGGCCGCCTGCATCCGATCCAAATCACTGCCTTCCTTTCCTCGGTCACTGGTTTCGAAAATGCGACGCCCAGAAAACGTCGCGCTCTTTGCGCTGGCGCAAAGAGCCGATCGATCCGGCGAATAAGTAGACAAACAGGATCATGTTATCGATCTGTCGATCCGGAGCAGGTCGAGATCCGTTTTTCAATGCCAATCCGGAGATACCCTCTGAAGGCACAGGTCCGTGCCATCGGCAGCAAGGAGGCCGGCATGTCACGTCAGTCGATTTTGTTCTCATCCGTCGTGGGCCTGCTGGCCGGCGCCTCGGGCGTTTGCGCGATGGAATATCCCATCGGCAAGCCTCAGCTCACGAACGGCATGGAAATCGGCGCCGTGTACCTGCAGCCGATCGAGATGGAACCGGCCGACATGATGAAGCCGGCGGCCGATTCCGACATTCACCTCGAGGCCGATATCCACGCAGCGCGCGGCAATGCCAACGGCTTCGCCGAGGGCGATTGGATCCCCAACCTCAAAATCGAATATGTGCTGACCAAGCTCGGTGATAATCGGCAAACCGGCGGCGTTTTGATGCCCATGGTCGCCAGCGACGGCCCCCACTATGGCGACAACGTGAAGCTGATGGGGCCGGGCAAATACAGCCTGAACTACACGATTTCCTTTGGCGCATCTGGCGGCCACGCGCAGTTCGGGAGGCATGTCGACAAGGAGACGGGCGTGGCGGCGTGGCCCGCGCCCTTCCGCGTCGACTATGAATTCACCTTTGCCGGCGTGGGCAAGAAGGGCGGCTACTAGCGAGGCGGAACCCGCATCACACAGATCCCTCGTCTCGTGTCGGCCCCGAAACGCAAAGGAAATTCGATGGATAGCGCTTCTACCGGTCTGGCGGCGATTGTTGTCGGAGCCTGCCTGCTGGCGACCGCCGCGATCGCGGACGAAAGCCCCACCTTCGTGGTCGACCTCAAGGACGGGGTGATCACGCCGCCGTCCCTCGAAGTGCCAGCCAACTCCCAGTTCAGATTGGAGCTTCGCAATAGCGGATCCAACCCCGTGGAATTCGAGAGCATCGAGTTGCGCAAGGAGAAGGTGCTGGGGCCTGGGGCGGCTTCGTTCGTCGTGATCCGACGCCTCGATCCCGGCGAATATCGCTTCTTCGACGATTTTCATCCCGGCATGCCGCCTGCCACGCTTGTCGCCAAGGAACCGGCGGTTCAATGACTGCTCTGTTCGGACAGATCGCCTTCGTGGTCTGGCGGGAAAGCACCGAAGCAATCCTGGTTGTCGGTATCCTGCAAGGATGGCTGGCGCATCACGCGGGCGCCAAAGCCGCGACAGCGCGGTCTTTCCTGTGGACCGGCGTCGCCGCGGGACTTGGCGGAGCCTTTCTCCTGGCCGGGATCATCCTGTTCCTGGAGAGTCTGCTCGACGGAGAGCGGGCGGACTATTTTCAGATCGGCATGGCCGCGCTCGCCGCCTTGCTCATACTGCAGATGGTGGTCTGGATGCACCGGCAAGGCAGAGGGCTCAAACGAGATCTCGAGCACGGCGCCGAGCGGGCCCTGATCGCCGGCAATTGGGTGGGACTGTTCCTGTTGGCGGCAGTCGCCGTGATGCGGGAAGGAAGCGAAACCGTCATATTCCTCTACGGCCTCCTGGCATCCGCCAGGCAAACGACGCTTCCCGGAACGCTGGCCGCCGTCGCCGCCGGGTTTGCCTTCGCCGCTATATCCTACTGGCTGATCCACATTGCCGCCAAACGCTTTCCCTGGGTCGTTTTCTTCCAGGTGAGCGAATTTCTTCTGCTGTTCCTGGCGGGATCGCTTTTGATGACCGCGCTCGACCGCGCCATCGGGTTGGAGCTGGTCCCGCCGCTGTCCAGGGCAGTTTGGGACACGTCCTGGCTGCTGGACGATACAGGCAGGCTGGGCGGCCTGGTTGCGACCATGACGGGCTATCGTGCCCGTCCCGACCTCGCAACCATCCTGGCCTATGCGATCTACTGGATAGCCGTGCTTGGGCTGCTGCGTTCACCGCGCCCGCATCGCACGCAACCATGTCCATGACGACAACGATCGTTCCTCGGCACGCCCCTTCAGTTCGACCCGATCAATCCGACGACGTCTGGCGGAAGGCCGGCGATTGGCTCCAACGCCATCAGGCAACGATCCGGATGGTGCAATGGACGATGGTGCTCGTGTACGCCGTTCTCCTGATCGTGCCTGTCTTTCTGCCGCTTCCGGACAACGCGGCCTATCTGTGGTCCAACTTCACGCGCTTCGCGCAATTCGTGTTCTGGGGCGTCTGGTGGCCGCTCGTGCTCCTGGGCACCGCGCTGGTCGGTCGGATATGGTGCGGCATCTTCTGCCCTGAAGGAGCGATAAGCGAATTTGCCAGCGGACGCGGGCGCGGCAGGGCTATACCGCGCTGGATGACATGGCCCGGCTGGCCGACCGCCGCCTTCGCCTGCACGACGCTCTACGGCCAGATGACGAGCGTCTACCAGTACCCCGCTCCGACGCTCCTGATCCTCGGCGGCTCGACCCTGGCGGCCGCGCTGATCGGCTTTCTCTACGGGCGCAACAAGCGCGTGTGGTGCCGCTATCTCTGTCCGGTCAGCGGCGTCTTCGGCCTGCTGGCAAAGCTCGCCCCGCTGCATTTCCGCGTCGAGCCGCCGCTCTGGCAGCTTTCGCAGCTCTCGGGAACCAAGCCAAAGGCGATCAACTGCGCACCGCTCGTGCCGATCCGGACCATGCGTGGCGCCAGCGACTGCCACATGTGCGGGCGCTGCAGCGGCTTTCGCGGGGCAGTTCGTCTGGCTCGCCGCTCGCCAAATCACGAAATCGTCCATGTTGCAGGCGCCGTCGCCAAGCCTTGGGAAACGATCCTGATCGTGACGGGGCTAATGGGTCTCGCCGCAGGCGCGTTTCAATGGTCGGTCAGCCCGTGGTTCGTGCAGGCGAAGACATGGGCGGCTGAACGGCTGATCGAATATGGGGTGACGTGGCCGCTCGAAGCCACGGCACCGTGGTGGATCCTGACGAATTACCCTGGCGACGTGATGACGCTTCTCGACGGAGCGTTGCTCGTCGCCTATGTGCTCGCGGCTGCCATCGCCAGCGGCGCGTCGACGTTTTCCTCGCTGGCTTTGGCCGCGCGCTGCCTTGGCCCCTGGCGAACGCGGAGGCTTCACCATCTTGCCCAGTCGCTCATTCCTTTGGCGGGCGCCGGAGTCTTGCTCGGCCTTTCCGGCCTCACCGTCAGCCAATTGCGGTCGGATGGAATCGTGCTGCCGTTCGTCGACCCGCTGCGCGCTGCTGTCCTGACGATGGCGACCTTCTGGTCCGGGGTTCTGTGCTGGCAGGTGACGGGAATCTACAGCCGGCAACCGGTCCGACGAATGCTCGCTCTATTCCTGGTCGGGCTGGCGATGATGCCAGCCGTGGCGGGGTGGGTCCTGCTTTTCTGGATCTGGTAGCCTATTTCATGCCAACTCCGAGCAAGGCCCCGCGATAGGCAGTTAGAAACAGGCCAAACGAGATGATCCATAAAGTTCCTGAAAAGCTTGCCAGCGGGCCGACATAGCCGGGCAGCACTTCGATCAGGAGGCGGGACAGGCAGCAGGCGGTCATCGCCGCGAGCGCCCCGGTCGCAGGAGCCGAGGGCACAAAGGCGAGACGGCTATGCTTGCGGATCATGCTCGCCATAATGGCCAGGACCATGGTTCCGATAGTGCCGATGGTCCATGCATGAACAGCGGTCGCCTGGCCCAGCATCGCTGGCGCAAAGATATGGATCGCCAGGAATGCAAAACCCGCAACGATCCATCCGTAGCCTATGTGAAGGCCAAGCACCGTCGGCGACGACAGGCTGCGCCAGCCTTGCCATTGGGCGGCCCGGATCGCTTGGCTAAAGGCGGCAAGAGCGCAGGCAAGGCCGCTGAGCTGCGTCTCCGGCGCCGCAACCCACAAACACAATGCACACATTGTCAGCAGCGCTGCCGCGTGCTCCCTGGAAGCGGAGCGGCGCACGACAATTCGGCCGCCGGCGCTCTCGATATAGGCCACGGTCAAGGCCGGCACGACACGCCCTCCGATGATGATGACGAGGCCGATGATCGAGGCGAGCGCCAGTCTCAATGCAAATTCGACCTCGCAGGATACCGCGACAAGTACATTGCTGCCGAAAAAGGCGGCCAGGAGAAGCAGTATCTTGAGATTGCGGCGATCCCGACCGGCGATCACCACTCTGGCCGCGATCAACAAAAGCGCGAGAATCCAGATCGCCGAACACGCAAGTCCGAAGGACGGTGGCAGCAACAGGAAGGCTAACCGGCCGCAGGCCCACAAGACAATGAGCAGGCATGTCGTGCGCGGCAGCACTGCCTGACGTCCAGTCCAGCGCGGCAGCGCGGTCAGCAGGAAGCCAGTCAGTACTGCCGGGACCATCCCGAACAGGAGCAAGTCGCGATGCCAATCGCCGGCAGAGATCGCGGTTGCGCCGAAGGCTTGTGTTCCCAGCACTGACGGCAACCAGCCACCGGCGCCCAACATGGCGTCGACCGCGGCCGCGAGAAAAAACGGCCGAAACGGCAAATGCGCCGGCTTCGTTTTGAAGGCGTTGAAGTTGCCGTCGGCGCTCATGCGACCCGTCCTCCGGAATGGCGATACATCTCCTGCGGCGTCGCCCGACCGGCAAGAAGGACAAGTATGGCGCAATAGGCGCGAGGATCGGTTTGGTGTTTGCTCCAGCGCAAACATCCTTCAGAAGTATCGACTATCTTGAGGATTGTTCTTGAAGCAGTTCAGCGATCTGGTTCCCGGCATGGGACGGTCTCGTTCTTCTCGGCCAGGCTGCTCAGGGCGCAGGTCAACTGCACAGCGCCTCCAGGCGGCCTGTCTGCGACGGGAGAAGAAGAAGATGAAGCACGGCCTTCCCGAAAACAGCGCCGCGGAAATGGCGATCACCGTTGCCCGGCTGGCAGGGCTGATCGACGAGGCGGGGTTGGATTGCCGGTGCCGCTCCAAGCTTGACGAGACGTTGTCCCGTTTCGCCCGTTTGGAGATAGGGCCGGCGGCCCGCGGGCATCTCACCAACGCGCGCCATCAACGCGCGCATATCGAGGCCATTCTATTGTTTTTGCAGGATCTCGACGAGATAGGAGAGGCCGAACGGGATAGCAGTGTCTACCACGACTTCGCCCTTCTCTTTGACGACATCGCGACGATCGCAAGGGATGGCGCGCTTTCGATGCGACAGCTCGGTCAATTTGCCGCTCTCACCGCAATTGTACGCTAGTTGAGACCTTGAGCCGGGCGGTCATTGAGCTGGTTTTCTTTTCCCGATTTCGATCAGCCATTCCGGTGGCCCAATCTCGAGACAAACCCAGACGAAGTCGCCGGCGAAGGACGACTCGAGCTGACGCTTCAATCGGCGGGGATCGAAGTCCAGGATCACCGAGAACGCCTGCCCCGGCTCGAGGCTGTCGAACATCGACATGACGGCCGACTGTTTCCTCGCCGGATGAAGCCGCCTCACGTCAAATGGCTCGGCCTTCTGCTCCGGAAGATTCGTCCGGGCCTTTCCTCTCATTGAACGCTCCATCAGAGTGATCGACGGGTTGCGGCGTTGTCTTCGCCCCATCTCGTCAACTTGTCGCCAGGGTCCACGCCCGCCCAGTTGACGAGTCGAGCGGCCATCTCGACGACCATCGCCTCGATCGAAGCCGGCTTGACATAGAATGGCGGCACCGGCGGCGCGATGATCGCTCCCATCCGCGTCAACCTCAGCATCGCATCGAGATGCCCTTCATGCAGAGGTGCTTCACGCGGCACAACCACCAGCCGGCGCCGTTCCTTCAGGACGACGTCGGCCGCCCGGGTAAGAAGGTTGTCGCCCAGGCCGTGCGCCATCGCCGCCAAGGTCCGCATCGAGCATGGAACGACGATCATGCCGTCCGTCCTGAAGGAGCCGCTGGCAATGGGCGCGGCCAAGTCCTGGTGGGAGTGAGCATGGTTGGCGAGCGATGTAAGCTGAGACAGTCCGTCGGCGCCGATCTCGTAGGCAATGGTCATTCGCGCGCTCTTTGAGGTGACGAGATGGGTTTCCACCCCACCTCTGACCAGTTGGCGTATGGTCTCGAGAGCCAGCACGGAACCAGATGCGCCGGTAACCCCTACTATTATGCGTTTGGTCATTTCTGCGCCGAACCGGTTGGTTGCGGAAAAAGCTCGGCCCAACGCCCCGAAACTCTTTCGACGATCTGCGATGACATCTTCAGCTCCTTCCCCCATTCGCGAGACGTCTCGGATCCGATCTTGCGCGTCGCGTCGAATCCGATTTTCCCTCCAAGCCCTTCCAGTGGCGACGCGAAGTCGAGGGAGTCGATAGGGGTCCGATCCAGCTTCATCAGATCGCGCGAGACATCCATGCGCGTGGCCACCGCCCACATCACGTCCGACCACGACCGGATGTCGATGTCTTCGTCCACCACGACGACCATCTTGGTCATCGAGAACTGCGGCAGCAGCGACCAGAATCCCATCATCACGCGCCGCGCCTGTCCGGCATATTTCTTGACGATCGATATGACCGCAATTCTGTAGGAGCAGGCTTCCGGCGGCAGCCAGACGTCGAGAATTTCCGGTATCTGCTGTCGCAGCAGCGGCTTGTAGACGTCGAGCAGCGCCTCGGCGAGGACGGACGGCTCGTCGGGCGCGCGCCCGGTGAACGTCGTGAGATAATTCGCGCCGTCCTTCACGCGAATGCGCTTCAGCTTGAAGACGGGAAAATGCTCCACGCCGTTATAGTATCCGGTGTGGTCGCCGAAGGGACCTTCCTGCGCCGTTTCGTTGGGTGAAACGGTGCCCTCGAGCACGATCTCGGAACTGGCGGGAACATGGAGCTCTATGCTCTTGCATGGAGACAATCCGACCCGTCGATCGTTGATCATCCCAGACAGCGACAGTTCCGATACGCCCTCGGGCGCCGGCATCACCGCCGCTATCAAGGTCGCGGGGTCCGCGCCGATGACGACGGCGACGGGCATCTCGAGCCCCCTCGCCTGCCACATGCGATGGTGGGCCGCACCGCCTCGCATGGGCAGCCATCTTATGATCGCCCGGTCCCGGGCGATTACCTGCATCCGGTATATGCCCAGATTGTACTTGCCGGGATCGTCGTCGCCCGGCGGCCGGGTGACGACCACCGGCCATGTGATGAGAGGACCGGCGTCCTCCGGCCAGCAGGTCTGGATGGGAAGGATCGCGAAATCCGGCTCCGCATCCCTCCATATCCTTGACGAAACGATCTTCGGGCGCGCCGCCAACGCGCCGCGCGCAGCGGAGAACATGTGGCGGGCCTGACGCAAGTTCTGCGGAACTTGGGGGGACCTCATCCATGCCAGCAGGGCGCCGAGAGTCTCGAGTCCGCGAATGTCCGTGCCCAGCCCCCACGCGACGCGCTCCCGCGTCCCAAAGATGTTTGCCACGACCGGAAAGCGCGAACGACCTCCCTGGTCATCCACCGGCATGGCCATGCGCAGCGCCGGCCCCTGCTCCGCAATCACCCTCTTGTGTATCTCCGTCAATTCGAACCGGGTCGACACCGGGGCGCGGATTTCTCGCAGTTGGCCCTTCGCGTCCAGGTACGAAAGAAAGGAGCCGAGGTCGGAGAATTGGGGAAGAAGGCGATAATGCATGGCGAAATCCGGCACGACCGGTCCGTCGGCTACGCCGTTCTCTCACGGCGGCCGCTCGAAAACATTGCGCTAGGTCAAAGAGCGGGCTGTTTGCGCGCTGTACGTTAAAGCCAACGGTCCGCCCGCCTCAGGGGCAGGCCGGCATCGAGGCAGTGTCGGGGAGACGTTCAGATGGCCAGCAACCTAATCAACGACACTTTTGAAGCATGCCGGTCCGCGATCGCCGTTTTCAAGGATCGTAGGCGGAGCAGGACCGCGAGAAGGGAGTTCTGGGCGCTTGGGCCAGAGGAATGCAGGGGCATGCTGAACGACATCGGCATGTCGGCCAACGAATTCGATGACGCCATGCATCTGCCTTATGCAGCACAGGATTTCCTCACGTTGGCGATGCTTTCGGTCGGGATCGATCCCGACGACTTTCATACGCTGGAGTTCGCGCATGACCACTTCATGTCCCGGACCTGCATCACCTGTCCGCATCGCCGCATATGTTACGATCATATGCAGGCCTTCGATTTCGAAAGCCACTATCGGGATTTCTGCCCCAACAGGGATAATTTTTCGAAGCTGCTCGGCAAAAGATGCGATGCCTAGCCGGCCGTAAAATCTTCATGATCGAACGCAGACCGGACAGCGCTTGAAAATGCGGCCTCAAAACGCCGAGCCAATGTTGCCAGGATTTGTTCGCCACCTGTTTCCGACGGTCGCAGGGCTGCCGGCCGGCCCGTTGCTGACATTGTCCTTGCGCTCGCTTGCCAGGCGGCGTCCCGGCCTTTTCGAGCGCCTGGGCGAATACCGGTCGGCCTGCTTCGGCATCGATCCCGTGGATCTCGCATTCGCATTTCGCGTGGTCCCGGACGGACTGAGATCGAGCGTCCGCGTCGTGAGCAAGGATGGGGCCGCCGGGTCGGACGTGCTGATCAGGGGACCGCTTTTGACCCTGTTGAGCCTGCTTGACGGCACGCTTGACGGCGATGCGATGTTCTTCAGCCGCATCATCTCGATAAGTGGGCGCACGGAAGCGGTGCTCGCCTTGAGGAACACGATAGAGGATGCCGAGCTTCGTCCGTCGGACCTGCTCGGACTGCACGGCATCCTGGCTCGTTGTGTCGATACGGGTGTCCTCGGCGCCCTGGGCGCCGCACGGCGATTGGCCGACAACAGCCCAAGCGAGGCGCGGAAAGCATGACCACGACACGCATGGAACTTGTCTGTCCGGCGGGAACTCCGGCGACGCTGAGGGCAGCCGTCCAGGCGGGAGCGGACGCGGTCTATTGCGGATTTCGCGATGAAACCAACGCCCGTAATTTCCCCGGGCTCAACTTCTCCCGGGACGAACTCGCCGAGGGCGTGCGCTTCGCCCACGACCACGGCAGCAAGGTTCTGGTCGCGATCAATACATTCGCGCGCGTCGACGATGTCGATATCTGGAAGAAGGCAGCGGACATGGCGGCGGAAAGCGGCGCGGATGCCATCATAGCCGCGGACTTCGCCGTGCTCGACCATGTGGCAAGGAACCACAAGCAAATCCGCCTTCATCTGTCGGTGCAGGCCGCCGCGGCGACGCCGGAAGCGATCGGATTCTACGCGGCTCGGTTCGGCATCCGGCGCGTGGTGCTTCCAAGGGTTCTGTCGCTCCAGGAGATCGCCGCGCTGAACCGTGCGATCGACGTGGAAACCGAAGCCTTCGTTTTCGGCGGCCTTTGCGTGATGATCGAGGGACGCTGCTATCTCTCTTCATACGCGACGGGGAAATCGCCCAATCTCAACGGCGTCTGCTCGCCACCCGAAATGGTGAGCTACGACGAAGAGCCGAGCGGCACGGCGGCACGGCTGTCGGGCTTCACGATCGACCGGTATGGGCGCGGCCAGCCGGTGGGATATCCCACCCTGTGCAAGGGCAGATTCAAAGCCGGCGGCAAGACCTCTCATCTGTTTGAGGATCCCGTCAGCCTGAATGCCGGCGGGATGATTTCGGGCCTGAAGGCCGCCGGGGTGACTGCGTTGAAAATCGAGGGACGCCAGCGCGGCAAGGGCTATGTAAGCGAGGTCGTGCGCGCCTTCAGGAAAGCCGTCGATGCGGTCGAAAAGGGCGGCGAGGCCGTTGACATCGACCGGCTTCTCGCCGGCCAGTCGGAAGGGGCTCGGCAGACGTCCGGCGCTTACGAGAAGAAATGGAGATAGCCGGTGTCCGAAATCGCACTGACGCTTGGACCGGTCTTCTTCCACTGGTCTCCCGACCGTCTCCTCGATTTTTACCGCAGGATAGCGGACGAGGCCCCGCTCGACCGGGTTCACGTCGGTGAAGTCGTCTGCGGAAAACGCATGCCGTTTTCGGACCCCGTCTGGCCGGCGGTCATCGAAAGGCTGGAACGCGGCGGCAAACAGGTGGTGCTGTCCACGCTGGCGGCGCCGGCGACCGTTCGGGAACGCAGAAGCGTCGGGGATCTTTGCGGGGACGAGAGGATGGTGGAGATCAACGATGTCTCCGGCCTGCCGTCACGTTCCGGCAAATCCTTCGTCGCGGGTCCGTTTGTGAATGTTTACAACGAGGCTTCGGCAAAGTTCCTGATCCAACTCGGCGCGCAAACGATCTGCCCGCCCGTGGAATTGTCGTTTGCCGCGATCGGCGCCATGTCCGTGAAGTGTCCGGAGGCTGAGTTCGAGATTTTCGCTTTCGGTCGGCTGCCGCTCGCCCTCTCCGGACGGTGTTATCATGCGCGGATCCATGGCCTTCACAAGGATTCGTGCCAGTTCACATGCGAAAAGGATCCCGACGGTCTCTCGGTCGATACGCTCGACGACCAGCAGTTTCTTGCGGTCAACGGCGTGCAGACCCTTTCCAACCAGGTTCAGGCCTTCTGCCCCGCGCCTGACGCACTCGCCGCAAAGGGCGTCAGACGCCTCCGTTTGTCCCCCCAGACATGCGACATGGTCGAGGTGGCGAGGATCTACAGACGACTTGCCGACGCCAAAGAGGAACCCGAAGATGCCCGCTTCGCCCTGTCGTGCCTCGATCTGCCCGGCACGCTGGTCGACGGCTACGTCCACGCCAAGCCCGGATGGCAGGTAACCGCCCCGGTCTGACGGAAATGACCCAGATTGCAATCGTGACCATTTCCGATCGCGCGAGCCGCGGCGAGTATGAGGATCTTGGCGGACCGGCGATCGAGCGCTGGCTCAGTAGTGTCCTGGCGGAGCCGTGTGGTTTTGTCCGTCGCATCGTTCCCGACGGCCTGGAGAGCGTCCGTGACGTGCTCATCGAGCTTTGCGACCAGGCGGGCGCCGACCTGATCCTTACGACGGGCGGAACCGGCCCCTCCCCGAGGGACCTCACTCCGGAAGCCATGCGGCAGGTCATCACCAAGGAGTTGCCCGGTTTCGGCGAACTCATGCGGCAAGCGAGCTTGCAGCAGGTGCGAACGGCCATCCTCTCCCGTCAGACTGCCGGGGTGCGCGGCCGATCGCTGATCATAAACCTGCCCGGAAAACCGTCTTCCATCGACGTGTGCCTCAGCGCTGTCTTCCCCGCCGTGCCTTACTGCCTCGAGCTCATCGGCGCGGGCTCGATCGTGGTCAATTCCTCTTAAAGCGCGTCGCGCTGAAACGGATTCAGGCGACGCGCTTTAAGCCTTGTTTGATGCATGTCGTTGTCCCAGAACCGCTGCACACTTCTGGGCGACATGCATGATCCGCCGAGCAAGCCGGCGCAGTCGCTTGCTTTCTCAGTCTATCGCCGCAAGGACGCGCTCGGGCGAAAGCGGCAGTTCCGTGAGCTCAGTGCCCAAAGCGCTGTTGACGGCGTTGACCACCGCCGCCGCCACCGGAATCGTCGCAATCTCCCCAACGGCCTTGGCGCCGAATGGGCCGGTGGGCTCACCCTCTTCGACGAGCAGCACGCGTATCGGCGGCATCTCGGGCGCATTGGCCAGCGTGTAGCGGCTGAAACTGTCACCGCGCATCCGGCCCGTGGCGCGATCGATTGCAACGTCCTCATACAGCGCGTAGCCGATGCCGATCTGGATCCCCCCGTGGATCTGGCCCTCCACCAGCATCGGGTTGATCGCCCGCCCGACGTCATGAACGGCGAGATAGTCGGTCACCTTCACGCGACCGGTGAGCCTGTCGACCTCGACCTCCGCGAAATGCGCCGCATACGAGCCTGGATTGGCCTGGGCGCGATAGGTTTCGGTCGCCGCCGGCAGTCCGATCCCGCGGCTGACCAAGCGGGCAGCGAGGTCCGCGAGCGCGATGCCGGCGTCATCCCGACAAAGTACCGTGCAGGCTTCCAGGCGCAAATCATCGGCCGGCATGTTCAGTTCCAAACCGGCGGCTGCGCGGATCGACTTTGCAAGGCCGACGCCGGCGCGACGGATGGCTTCCCCGCAGATATAGGTCATGCGGCTGGCCCGTGTGCCGAGGTCGTAGGGACAGGTGTCGGTATCGGCGGGAGCGATGACGATGTCGCGCGTCCTTAACCCCAGCGTCTCGGCCGCGATCTGCGCCAGCGTGGTGTCGGCCCCGCAACCGAGATCGTGCAGCGCGCAGACGAGCTCGGCCCGCCCGTCCGGCAACAGCCTCAACGAGGCCGTGGTTTCTTCATGGAACCCGGGATAGCAGCCATTGATGTGAGTAGCCGAGGCGACCCCGACTCCCCGGCGCCACCGCCCCCGCTCAACGCCCTTCTGGCGGCGCCCGGCCCAGCCGAACGCCTCGGCGCCACGCGCCAAACACTCTCTTGCGCGGGCGTTGCCAAGGTCGAGCCCCTGCCAAGGTTCAATCGCGCCAGGGCCGACGAGGTTTCTCTGGCGCAAGGCCACCGGATCCATTCCCATCCGGCGGGCTGCTATATCCAGCGAGATTTCCGCTATCGTGTGAATTTGCGGCGAGCCATAGCCGCGGAAAGCGCCTGCCGGCACGGTGTTCGTATAGACGGCGCGGCCGCTATAACGCTCCGCCGGAACGTCATAGAGCCGCACCAGCCGCTGAAGCATCGAACCGGGCAGATAGTTGCCGCCGGTGCAGTAGGCGCCAATGTCGACGAGCGTCTCGGTTTCGCGCGCCAGCATGCGGCCGTCGGACCTGAATGCGATCCGCATCCGCCCCGTGACGCTGGAACGCGTACGGGTTGCGGTGAATGTCTCATTCCGGTCGTAGCGAATGATGACCGGCCGGCCGAGCTTCAGGGCGAAGAAAGCGCACAGAGGGTCGAGGATCGGCTCCGCCTTTCCTCCGAACGAGCCGCCTATCGGGGTTTTTTGCACCCTTATCTTCTCGGAAGGCAGGCCGAGCGCCTGGCCGACGACCGCCTGAACGGCAAAGACGCTCTGGCACGGCGACAGGATCAGGATGCGACCGTCCGGCTCGGGCCTGGCGATACAGGCATGGGTCTCCACCGCACAATGATGACTGCGCGGGGTCGTGACGCGGGTTTCGACGATCAGATCCGCGGCGGCGAAGCCAGCCTCCGGATCGCCGTGCACGAAAGTCTCACCGGCTACGGGATTCAAGAACGTCGGGGTATCGTCCTCGCGCAACGGCAGTCCGGCGTGACCGAGCGCGACTTCGGGATCGAAGATGGCAGGAAGGTCCACATAGTCGACCTCGATCAGCCGCGCGGCATGGCGCGCGGTTTCTTCCGTATCCGCAACGACCGCCGCCACTCGATCGCCCACGTGGCGAACGATTTGCGGAAACATCTGCTCGTCCGCCAGCGCCTTCTGCCCGGAAAACCATATCGAGCTGTTATAGAAATGAGCCGGCGTGTTGCCATGCCAAAACACCTCATGCACCCCTTCGACCGCCAGCGCGGCCGTGGTGTCGACGCGAGAGACTCGAGCATGGGCACGCGTGCTCAGCACGAGCGCGCCGTGCAGCAGGTTTTCGATATCGAGGTCGGCGGTGAAGCGCAAAGCGCCCGTGACTTTCGCGACGCCGTCAACCAGCGGCACGCGGCGGGATAGCTGGTTCATTCGGCTGCGTCCTCGAAAAGCTGCCCGCGCGGGTTCAGCCCCAGCGCTTGCGCGACCAGGTCGAGCCCCAGCCCCGCGATCGCGCGACGCTTGTAGGCTTGCGAATTGCGACCCGGGATCGCCGCATCGACCTCGCCGGCCAAAGCCGAAAGAAACGCGCGCAGCGCGGCATGTTCCAGTTTGCTGCCGGCGAGTGCCGCTTCGGCGAGAGGTAGGCGCAGCGGTCGAGGACCCAGCGCTCCGGCGGCGATTCGCACATCGCCAAAACGACCATCCTGAAACTCGGCCAGCAGCGCGATGTTGAGACGCGAGATGCTCAAGGCCCGCCGGGGTCCGAGTTTGACAAAAGCACTGCATGGAAGGAGGCCGTCGCCCGGCAGTATCACTTCCGCGATCAGGTATCCGCGGTCAGGTGCATAATCGCAAATTGCGAGCTCGCGCGACGCGCCATCACGGCCGATGCATCCCAGGCGGGCTTTTGCTGCGACCAGCACGGGCACAAGATCGGCGGCCGGGGCGGCATTTGCGATGTTGCCGCCGATGGTGGCCCGGTTGCGGATCTGAACGGACCCGCATTGCGCGGCGGCCTCGGCAAGGGCAGGCAGCCGCATTGCGAGCCCACGATGGGCGGCAATCGCGGCGACAGTCGTGGCGCCTCCGATGCGGATACCGCCGTCGTCGGCGGAGATGAAGGCCATGCCTGCCATGCGTGAGAGATCAATGAGCAGGCCGCCGGTTGGCATCGTACGGCCCGCGATCAACATGTCCGTCCCGCCGCCGATGAAATTTACCGGTCCCGCCGCCGCGGACAACAACGTCCGCAACTCCATCGTGTCGATCGGCGTGGCCACTGACAGCTCGCCCATCAACGAGCCACCTCACGAGCGGCAGCATGGGCGGCAACAGCTTGAATGATGATCTCGAAGCCCGTGCAGCGGCAGACATTGCCCGCCAGCGCGTGGCGGATTTCGACTTCGAGCGGGTTGGGGCTGGCGCGCAAGAGACCCTCGGCAGCCATCAAGATGCCCGGCGTGCAATAACCGCATTGCACCGCGCCCAATTGCAGGAACGCATCTTGCAGGCCGCTGCTTTCGCCGAGTCCCTCGACGGTGATAATTTTGTGCCCCGCGGCCTGGAACGTCAGCATCAGGCAGGAGTTGACCGGCTTCCCATCCAGCAGCACGGTGCAGGATCCGCACTCCCCTTCGCAACAGCCTTCCTTGACACCTGTCAGGCCAAGGACATCGCGAAGAAACCTGCTCAGCCGCGAGACGGCCGAAGCCTCTGCCTCGACCGCCTGACCGTTGACTTCCAAAGAAATTCTCATGGCGAGGAATGCTCTCGCATCCGATGTCTAGATGGCCTGCTCTAACTATTTGTTTTTACGCAATTCCGGACGGAAAACCGTTCACACTTTTCCTGGAATTGCTCTAAGTGGCGGCTCATACCAGCAGGTCGTGCCGTCGAGCATTGATCTCGATCATCAGCCGCCGCAGCAACAATCGCAGCCGGACTGCAATCTCTTGATCTCAACGCGCCAAATGTCCGGCCCTTGCTGCAGGTATTCCCAATCGAACAGGCCAGGATACCTGGCTTCCATCTGATAGCGTAAAGGTCGCGGATCGTGATCGTTCACAATGACGAAGGATTGGCCCTCGGCTAGTGCCTGGACAATCCCGAAGATCCGAGGGTGGCGCTCCACAGGCGGGATGGCGCGCACGTCCAGTTGGGGCTGGGATACGACTTCGGTTTCAGACATGTTCAACAAATTCCCGACTGCTGCCACAAAGTGACTCCGGGCCGGCGCGCCCGGCTCAAAGATTTATCGCGGTCCGGGCCGGCTTATTTGTCGAAGCGCAAACAACTCGCGGAATGTGCTGCGGCCGGCAGGGGTCGACGCCACGATATCCGGCCGTGTGGGCAAGGACCGAAACTTATGATTGCCGGCGCTGCCAAACGAAGGCCAATCTCAACGAGACGATCGGCCACCCCCTCTCTTGAAGCCTCCTTTGGGTAGATCGGAAAGCCTGCCGGACATCAGGCACTGCGGATGGCGATTGCCATGGTCAGCAGGATCAGGCTCAGCATCGCCAACACCGCGCGGAGAACATGCGAGAGTTCCCAGCGGTTACGAAGCGCCGTCCACTCTTCCGCTGACGGGAGCGGGGTTCCGTCATTGCCCTCGGTTGCGAAGAAGCGCTTAGCCGGAGAGCTCAATTCCACCTCTTGCAGCCAGTGTTTGTTGACCGGCTGGGTCATGACCCAGAAAACAAGCTGCATGATGAGGAGCGCAGCCAACGCGCCGGCGATCAGCCGGAAATGGACAGGGCCGCCCGAGGTCAGCATCAACGCAAACGTCGCAATGATCCCGCCGATTTCGGCGATGCCGCCTCCGACCGTAAAGCCCGGATAGTAGATGCGTTGGACGACAAAATACTCCTCTCTGCCAAGCCGCAATTTGCCCGGCAACTCCAGCGCATGGGCGAGCGCCATGGCCATCGCGCTTGCCACCAGGATGACGGTCAGGACTTCCAGGAAAACATACATCGGATGGGCCTCTCACTCGGCTGAGCGCTTCCGCGGAAGCAGCCTCGACGATTTCGAGCGACGCTCCAGATCGAACGCGGCCGACCTGACCGGGTTCCGTCGAGCAGGAAAGGCCTGCTAGCGAGCAATGGTGGAAGGGCCTTGCCACGGGTTTCCCGCATCGGTCACGCATGGCGCGCTGGATGCGTCGTGAGCTCGGCCAAACGCCCCGATCGTTGCGAGGCAAGACGCCGGGCTAAACCTTTTCCGCCGACAGACGTTGTTCGTTCGAGAGGACCGAGCGAACCGCCAGCGGAGAGGATCACCCGATGTATTTCATGGCATTGGCCACCGATTACGATGGCACGCTGGCGCATAACGGCCTGGTTGCCGCAAGCACGCTCTCGGCGCTGGAAAAGCTGAAGCGGTCCGGCCGTAAGCTCATCCTGGTCACCGGCCGCGAACTGTCCGATCTGAAGGAATCGTTTCGCGAGATCGGCCTGTTCGACAAGGTCGTCGCCGAAAATGGCGCGCTGATCTACACGCCGGCGAGCGAAGAAGAGCGCACCATTTCTCCCTCCCCTTCCACCGACCTGGTCAACAGGCTGAAGAAACGCGGCGTCAAGCCGCTCTCGGTCGGCCGCTCGATCGTCGCCACCTGGGAACCGCACCAGGCCACTGTGCTCGACGTCATCAAGAAGCTCGGGCTGGAGCTGGAAATCATCTTCAACAAGGGCGCGGTGATGATCCTGCCCTCGGGCATCAACAAGGCGACCGGGCTCGCGGCGGCGCTAGCCGATCTCAGGCTGTCGCCGAACAATGTGGTGGCTGTCGGCGACGCCGAAAACGACCACGCCTTCCTCAGGGCGGCGGGCTTGAGCGTGGCAGTCGCCAATGCCTTGCCGTCGGTGAAGGAGACAGCCGACCTCGTCACGAAAGGCGCGCGCGGCAAGGGCGTCGAGGACCTGATCCGCAAGCTGATCAAGCTCGACCATCTGATCGTGCGCAAACGCTCGCGCGGCATCCTTTTGGGAACCGCCCACGGCAAGAAGGTTTATCTGTCGCCCGTCGCGACGGTTCTGATCGCCGGAAGCTCCGGCATCGGAAAATCCACATTGGCCACGGCGCTGACCGAGCGGCTTGTCGAAAAAGGTCTGCAATTCTGCATCTTCGATCCGGAAGGCGACTATGACGGACTGCAGGGCGCGGTGCCTCTCGGCGATGCTTCAAGCCCGCCGAGCAAGGACCAATTGCTGGAGCTGATCGACAAGCCGGGCACCAATATCGTGGTCAACGGGCTAGCGCTGCAGGTCGACGAGCGGCCCGATTTCTTTGCCGAATTGCTGCCCGGCCTCGGCAACGTCCGCTATCGCACGGCAAGGCCGAACTGGCTGATCATCGACGAGGCGCATCACCTCTTGCCGAAGAAGCGTGAGGATACGCGCGCAGTGCTTTCGCTGGAGCTGCCCGGCACGGTGCTGATCACCGTGCATCCGGAGGCGATCTCGACGGGTGTCCTGCGGCTGGTGACGGTAGTCATCGCGCTCGGTCCGAAGGCGAAGGGCGTCATCAAGACCTTCTGCAAAGAGGCCGGGCTGGAGGTGCCCAGGAGCATCCCCACACCCAAGGGCGATCGGGTGCTGCTGTGGCGGCCGCGGGACGACAAGAAGCCCTTCACCGTCAAGCCGATCGAACCCGACCAATCGCTGAAGCGGCACAGCCGCAAATATGCCGAAGGCGAGCTCGACGAGGCGGGCAGCTTCTATTTCACCGGGCCGAAAAAGGCGATGAATCTCAGAGCCCACAATCTGATCATCTTCGCCCAAATGGCGGAAGGCATCGACGACGAGACCTGGGAATACCACCTGCGCGCAGGCGACTACTCCAAATGGTTCCGCCAACAAATCAGGGACAAGGACCTGGCGCGCGAGACGGCCGAGGCCGAGAAGGACAAGCGTCTGTCGCCCGAGGAGAGCCGCAAGCTGGTGCTTGAGGCGGTGCGCCGTCGCTACACCGCGCCGGCGACCGCGCCGGAAAAGTAGTTTGGTCGATACGGGCGGCCAGCTGCCTCAGCTCGCCTCGCGCATCGCTTCGGCCGCCTGCAGGTCGACCGAAACCAGCTGGCTGACGCCCTGCTCGGCCATGGTGACGCCGAACAGCCGGTCCATGCGCGCCATGGTGATCGGGTTGTGGGTGATGATGACGAAGCGCGTCTCAGTGGTCTTCGCCATCTCTTCCATCAGATTGCAGAAGCGCTCGACATTGTGGTCGTCGAGCGGCGCGTCGACCTCGTCGAGCACGCAGATCGGCGCAGGATTGGTGAGGAACACTGCAAAGATCAGCGACATCGCCGTCAGCGCCTGCTCGCCGCCGGAAAGCAGCGTCATGGTCTGCGGCTTCTTGCCGGGCGGGCGGGCGAGGATTTCGAGCCCCGCCTCCAGCGGATCTTCCGATTCGATCAGCTGCAGTTCGGCGGTGCCGCCGCCGAACAGATGCGAGAACAGCCGCTGGAAATGGCCGTTGACGACCTCGAAGGCCGAAAGCAGCCGCTCGCGGCCCTCGCGGTTGAGGTTCTGGATCGCCTGGCGCAGCTTGCGGATGGCCTCGATGATGTCCTCGCGCTCGGAAACGATGGTTTCCAGACGCTCGGACAGCTCCCTCTGCTCTTCCTCGGCGCGCAGATTGACGGCGCCGAGCCGCTCGCGCTCGATCTTCAGCCGGTCGAGCTGGCGCTCGACCTCGGCCATGTCGGGCATCGGATCGTCGGCCTCGAGCCCGGTATGCTTGATGACGAGATGCGGCGGCGTGTTCAGCGCTTCCTGGATGCGCGCCTCGACCTCGGCGCGCCGCTCGTCGGCCGCGGTCAGCCGCTCCTCGGCGCGGACGCGGGTCTCGCGCGCCTCGGCAAGCGACTGGATGGCGGCGGTCGCCGCCTTGTCGAGCTCGGCCTGCTTGGTCTCCGCCTCCTGCAGGCGGTCGCCGGCCGCCTGGCGCAGCGCCTCGGCTTCGGAAAGCTGCGTCAAGAGCGCGCGGCGCTTGGCGTCGATCTCGTCCGGAGCGTCGGCCAGCCTCTCGCGCTCGGCCTCGGCTTCCGCCTTGCGCTCGCCGAGAGCGGCGATCTGCGTCGAGGCGTTTTCGGCCCGCTCCAGCCAGTTCTTGCGCTCGAGCCCGATGGCGTCGAGCCGGCGCATGCGCGCTTCGGCCTCGCGCCGCAACCCTTCATGCACGGCGCGCGCGTCGGCGAGCGTGGCACGGTCGCGCGCGACATTAGCGGAAGCCTGTTCGAGCTGCAGCTGCAGGTCGCCGAGGTCGGGCGCGTCCTTCAGCATCTCCTCGGCTTCGAGGAAAGCGGCTTGCGTTTCCTCATGGCTGTCGACGATGCGCGCGCGCGCCTCGTCGAGTGCGGCGCGGCGGCTTGCCAGCTCGCCGCCGGCCTTCTCGGCCCCGGCCAGCGCGTTGCGGGCGGCATCCAATCCGTGCTGTGCGTCACGGCCGGCCTGGCGCGCGTTGCGCTCGGCCTCGCTTGTCTGGCGCATCGCCTGCTCGGCGCGCGCCAGCGCCTCTTCGGCCTCGCGCACGACGCGGGTCGCCTGCACTGCCTCGGCATCGAGCTCGGCCAGGCGGTTTTTCTGCGCCAGTCGCTGCGCGGCGGCGGTCGGGGCGTCGGCGCTGGCCGTCAATCCGTCCCAACGCCAGAGCGCGCCGTCACGGCTGACCAGCCGCTGGCCGGGCGCGAGCAGCGCCTGGAAACGGCGGCCGTCGGCGGCATCGACGATGCCGATCTGCGCCAGGCGGCGGGCAAGCTGCGCCGGCGCGCGCACCACACTCGCCAGGCTCTTCACGCCCTCCGGCAATGCCGCATCGGCGGGCTGGATCGCGCTCTCGCCCCAGTGCACCGGGGCGCTGCGGTCGAGCGGCACGTCGAGGTCCTCGCCGAGCGCGGCGCCCAATGCCGTCTCGTAGCCGCGCTCGACGCTGATCTGCTCCAGCACCGAAGGGAAGAGGTCGCCGCTCGCGGCGTTGAGGATCTTGGCCAGCGTGCGCGCTTCCGTCTCGATGCGCTGCAATTCCGCCTTGGCATCCTGCAACGGCGGCCGCGCGGCGCTTTCGGCGGCGCGGGCCTCGGCGACCGCCTGCTCGGCGGCGATGGCGCCTTGCTCGCTCTCTTCGAGACGGGCGAGCGCATCCTCGACCAGCAGCCGCTTCTCGGCCGGATCGGGCAGGCCGGAAATGCGCGCGACGATGTCGGAAAGCTCGCGGTCGACCTCGGCGAGCTGGCGAGCGAAGCGGTCGCGGCGCTCGGCGGTCTCGCGCAGCGTGCGCTCGATCTGATGGCGCGAGGCGGCGGCCTCGGCACGCTCGGCGGTCAGCGCGGCAAGCCTCGCTTCGCTTTGCGACAGCGTCGCGCCGGCCTGCTCGAAGGCGGCGCGCGTCGTGGCCTCGCGCTCGGCGGCGCCCGCATTTTCCGAATTGAGCTCGGCTTCCTCGGTGCGCAGACGCTCCAGGATGTCGGCGTTGTCGCGCACCATCCGCTCCTCGCGGGCGATGTCGGCGTCGAGCTGCTGCAGCCGGCGTTCGAGCTCCGCCTGGCGCGAGCGGATGCGGCCGGCTTCCTCCTCGATCTGCGTCTTGGCGATCGACAGGCGCTGGAAGGCGGCCGCCGCGGCGGCTTCGGCGTCGCGCAGGTCGGGCAGCCGGTGTGCGGCGATGCCCTGCTCCCTGGCAGCCGCCATCTGGGCGGCGGCGCGATCGCCGACCAGCGTGGTGGCTACGGCAAGGGCCGAACGCGCCTCGCCTTCCTGGGTCTTGGCCAGCGTCCAGCGCAGATGCAAGAGCGTCGCCTCGGCCTTGCGGATATCGGCCGACAGGTTCTTGAAGCGGGAAGCCTGCCGCGCCTGGCGCTTCAGGCTTTCGATCTGGCTTTCCAGCTCGCCGACGACGTCGTCCAGCCGTTCGAGGTTCTGCTCGGCTGCCTTCAGTCTGAGCTCGGCCTCGTGCCGGCGCGTGTGCAGGCCGGAAATGCCGGCAGCCTCTTCGAGAAGGGCGCGGCGGGCCTGGGGCTTGGCCTGGATCAGTTCGCCGATGCGGCCCTGCCCGACCATGGAGGGCGAGCGCGCGCCGGTCGACTGGTCGGCGAAGAGCAGCTGCACGTCCTTGGCGCGGGCTTCCTTGCCGTTGATGCGGTAGAGCGAGCCGGCCTCGCGCTCGATGCGGCGCGACACCTGCAGTTCGTCGGCATCGTTGAAGGCGGCGGGCGCGGTACGGTCGCTGTTGTCGAGGAAAAGCGTGACTTCGGCGGTGTTGCGCGCTGGCCGTGCGCCGGAGCCGGAAAAGATCACGTCGTCCATGCCGGACGCGCGCATGTTCTTGTAGGAGCTTTCGCCCATCACCCAGCGCAGCGCCTCGACAAGGTTCGACTTGCCGCAGCCGTTCGGCCCGACGATGCCGGTCAGCCCGCGTTCGATGACGAACTCGCCGGGCTCGACGAAGGACTTGAAACCGAGGAGGCGAAGGCGCGAAAATTTCATTCGCGCCGCCCCGCAGAGCCTAGAACGCCGAGGCGCGATTGCTTCGGCGCGGCCTGGACGTCAGAGCAGAGGGTCGATGATGGCCGACATTTCCTCAATCGACATCGCCCCTTTGTAGGTCTTTCCGTTGATGAAGAAGGTCGGCGTCGAGTCGACCTTGAACTCGTCCGCTCCGCGTTTCTGGACAGCTCTCACATCGTCCAGAAGTTTCTGGTCCGTCAAGCAGGCCTCAAAGGACTCCTGTGTAAAACCGGCGAGCTTGGAGATCTGCAGCAGCGCTTCCTTGGTATTGCTGACGCCGACCCAGCTCGGCTGCTGCTTGAACAGCACGTCGACCATGGCGAAGTAGTTGTCCTTGGCGCAGCGCGCCAGCATGAAGCCGGCTTCGGCGCTCGGGTCGAAGGGGAATTCGCGCAGGATGTAGCGCACCTTGCCCGTGTCGATATATTTCGACTTCAACTGAGGGAAGGTGGCATCGTTGAAATGCGCGCAATGCGGGCAGGTCATCGACGCATATTCGACGATGGTGACCTTGGCGTCGTCCTTGCCAAGCTGCTTTTCCGGCAAAGCGCCGGGCTTGAGCAGTTCCGCCATGTCGACCGTGCCCTGCGCTTCCGGCACCTGCGCGGCCGCCGGCGTTGCCGGCTTGGCAGGCGTCGACGGGTCGGCGGGTTTCACATTGGCCGCCTTCGCCTCCTCGCCCGAGTCGCTGCATGCGGCAAGCAGCGCCACAGCCGGAATGGCAGCCAGCGTGGTCAGAAGGTTCCTGCGGGACAAGCTTTTGCCAAAAGGGGCACGGTTCATGCGAATCACCTGATATCGGTTGGATTTTGCAATGCAAGGGCTAGAAAAGGCGAGAGTTGGCGCGAATTAAGGCATCGCCGTCCCCAATCCAATCGCCAATTTTTCGGGCGCGATCACGAATACGCGACATTGACGACAATTTTGCAGCACGCTGCATGTCTCTTCCCGAGACCGTTGCGCATGTTTGGGAGACATGCTCAAGGCCTTTTTTGTCCTATGATGGTTGCTCCAAGCCGCTCGAGCGAAGCGCGCAGGCCATCGTCCTCGATCTTGCCGACCGTGCGCGCCAGCTTCGATTTCTCGGCCTCGCTGAGCGGCCTCGGCGCCGGTTTCGGACGGGCTTGTGCCGAAAGGACCGGCTTCTGCAGGATCTTGATGCGGCCGATGGCGTTGAAGCCCAGAAAAGCGTTGACACGGTTGATGACCTCGCCGGCCTCATGCTGCAGATGCAGCGCCGCCATGCCTTCGCAGGCGACGATCAGCACCGCCGGCTCGAACGGATCGTCTTCGTGTAAGCGGCGCGGCCACTGGATTTTTTCCGGGCGCGAGTGGCTGGCCAGTCGCGGCCCGGCGATCTCCTCCCAGGATTGCACCAGCCCGATCGAGATACCGGCGCGCTTCCTCAGCACCGGATCGAGGATCTCGGTCGCGAGATCGCTCACCGGAACGGGATTGCCGAAGGGCTTTTTCCCTGCCATGTGCGTTCTCCGATCCCCAGCTCACCCGATCAATGGCACCGCAAGACCAGACCCGCAAGGCCGTGAAGGTCGCATCCGGAGATAGCAGCATCGCCGCCCGCCTGCTTGCCTGGTATGACGCGCATCACCGCGACCTGCCCTGGCGCGTGACGCCGGACGCGTTCGCGCGCGGGACAAGGCCCGACCCGTATCGCATCTGGCTCTCCGAGGTCATGCTGCAGCAGACCACGGTCGAGGCGGTGAAGGCCTATTTCCGGACTTTCACGGAGAAATGGCCGACCGTCGAGGCGCTGGCCGCCGCGCCCGCCGAAGACGTCATGAAGGCCTGGGCCGGGCTCGGCTACTATTCCAGGGCGCGCAATCTCAAAGCCTGTGCCGATCTCGTGGCGCGGCAGGGCGGCCGCTTTCCCGACGCCGAGGCCGGCCTGAAGGCATTGCCGGGTATCGGCGCCTACACGGCGGCGGCCATCGCGGCGATCGCCTTCGACCAGCCGGCGGCCGTCGTCGACGGCAATGTCGAGCGCGTCATCTCGCGGCTCTATTCGATCGAGACGCCGCTCAGCGAGGCCAAGCCCGAGATCCGCACGCTGGTCGAGAAACTGGTGCCGCAGGCGAGGCCCGGCGACTTTGCGCAGGCCATGATGGACCTTGGCGCGACGATCTGCACGCCGCGCCGGCCGCGCTGCATGCTGTGCCCGGTACGCGAGGATTGCAGCGCCATTCTCGCTGGCGATCCTGAACGCTTCCCCGTCCGGCTGCCAAAGGACGACAAGCCGCTCCGGCGAGGCGCTGCCTTCGTCGCCGAGCGCGACGACGGCGCCATCCTGCTGCGCAAGCGGCCGGACAAGGGCCTGCTCGGCGGCATGACCGAGGTGCCGACGACGGCCTGGACGGCTCGGGTCGATGGGGCGACCACGGAAGATGCCGCACCTTTCCCGGCGGACTGGCGACGCGCCGGGCGGATCGGCCATGTCTTCACGCATTTCGCGCTCGAACTCGAAGTCTTTCATGCCCACATCGAAGGTGACGCGCCTAACGGGCATTTCTGGTCGCTGGCCCATGAAATTTCCGGGGAGGCGCTGCCCACCGTCATGAAAAAGGTAATCGAGGCGGCGATACCGGGCGCGACCAAAAAGCAACGCCCGCAGCGCCCGCATTGAAAGGACCGCAATGACCGAAATCCGCCACATCGTGTTCGACATCGGCAGAGTTCTGATCCACTACGATCCGAACCTTGCGTTCAGCCGCCTCATCCCCGATGCGGACGAACGGAAATGGTTCTTCGACCATGTCTGCACCAGCGAGTGGAACATCGAGCAGGACCGCGGGCGGACATGGGAAGAGGCCGAGGCGCTCTTGATCGCCGAGCATCCCGATCACGCCGAGAACATCCGCAATTTCCGCCGCCACTGGCACGACATGGTGCCGCATGCCTATGACGACAGTGTCGCCATCATGGTCGGCCTGATCGAAAGCGGCCGCGACGTGACGATGCTGACCAATTTCGCCGCCGACACTTTCACGGAGGCCCGCCAGCGTTTCGGTTTCCTCGACCGCCCGCGTGGCGTCACCGTCTCGGGCGAGATCGGCCTGATCAAGCCCGATCAGGCCATCTACGACCATCACGTCGCATCGTTTGACCTGGAGCCGGCCGCCACGCTGTTCATCGACGACAGCCAGAAGAATGTCGACGGCGCCAAGGCCGCCGGCTGGCAGGCAGTGCTGTTCACCGATGCCAAGACGCTTCAAGCAGACCTTGAGCGGCTTGGGATTGCGGCTTGATCTGAATCGCTTGCGGCGATCCGCTGAAGTCTTGATTCAAGCGGATCAGCCCCCTGCCCGCTCCATGCCGAGGCGTGCGATGCGGCGCAGCTCATCGATCGGGGTGAGGCCGCCGCTGCGCTCATAGTGCCAAAAGGTCCAGCCATTGCAGGCATCGAGCCCCTGCACCTCGGCGCCGATCTTGTGGATGGAGCCGGCGCTGTCGCCGATGGCCAGCGTGCCGTCGGCGCGCACCTTGGCAGCCCAGCGCTTCTTGGCGTCGTAGAGCGTGGCGCCCGGCGCCACCAGGCCTGTGTCGAGCAGGCTTATGAAGGCGACGCGCGGCTCGGCGCGCTTGCCGGAAAGCACGGTGAGGTCGGCGCCATCGAGCGGGCTAACGGCCGCGATGCGCTCGTTGGCGGCGTCGATATAGGCCTGCTCGCGCTCGATGCCGACGAAGTGACGGCCGAGCCGCTTGGCGACGGCGCCGGTGGTGCCCGAGCCGAAGAAGGGGTCGAGCACGACGTCGCCCGGCTTGGTCGAGGCCATCATGATGCGGGCAAGCAGCGCTTCGGGCTTCTGCGTCGGATGCAATTTGTTGCCGTTGTCGTCCTTCAGGCGTTCGGCGCCGGTGCAGATCGGGAACAGCCAGTCGGAGCGCATCTGCAAATCGTCGTTCGAGGCCTTCAGCGCTTCGTAGTTGAAGGTGTAGCCCTTGGCCTTCTGGTCGCGCGAGGCCCAGATCATCGTCTCGTGCGCGTTCTGGAAGCGGCGGCCGCGGAAGTTCGGCATCGGGTTGGTCTTGCGCCAGACGACGTCGTTCAGGATCCAGAAACCGAGATCCTGCATGCGGGCGCCGACGCGGAAGATATTGTGGTAGGAGCCGATGACCCAGATGGTGCCGTTGGGCTTCAGCACCCGGCGCGCCGCCAGCAGCCAGGCGCGGGTGAAGGCATCGTAGGCCTCAAAGCTCTCGAACTGGTCCCAGTCGTCGTCGACGGCGTCGACCTTGGACTGGTCGGGCCGGTGCAGGTCGCCGTCGAGCTGCAGATTGTAGGGCGGGTCGGCGAAGATGACGTCGATCGACTTTTCCGGCAGCCGGTCGAGGGCGGCGACGCAGTCGCCCTTCAGGATCGTGTCCAGCCATTCGGACTTAAGGGGAGTGTGGGAAAGCTCGTCGAGAAGACGCACGGCAGACATCAAAACACCCAAGGCACGCGTTACGGTTTACTGGCCGTTATGGTTACCGATCAGCGTAAACATTCGGTGAAGGCCGGGCGAGCCCGCCCCGGCGGTTTGCGAAGACCGGCCCATTGGTGTATGCCGCGCCGCCTGAGGCCAGCCAGGCCATTCCTTTCACGCTTCGGATTGCCATGCCACAGCCAGACCTTGTCATCTTCGATTGCGACGGCGTGCTCGTCGATTCCGAAATCGTCGCCGCGCGCGTCGAGGCCGAGCTTCTGACGTCGGCCGGGTTCGAGATCTCGGCGGAGGAGATTTTCGAGACCTATGCCGGGCTGACCTTCAAGGACATCATGCTGCGGCTCGAAGAGAAGTCCCACATCCCGTTCCAGGCCTCGCTGATCGACCGCGCCGAGGAGCTCGTCGACCGCAAGCTGCGCAGCGACGTGCGCGTCATCGACGGCGCCCGCGAGGCGGTGGCTGCCGTCACCGCGCCGCGGGCCGTCTGCTCGAATTCGCGCAAGGAACGGATCGAGTTCATGCTCGACAAGGTGCGCCTGCTGCCCTTCTTCGCCGGCCGCATCTTTTCGGGCCTCGACATCCCGAGCAAGAAGACCAAGCCGGCGCCGGACGTGTTCCTCTTCGCAGCCGAACAGCTCGGCGCGAACCCGAAGAACACCTTCGTCATCGAGGATTCCGTGCACGGCGTCACCGGCGCCCGGGCGGCAGGCATGCGCGTCATCGGCTTCACCGGCGCCGGGCACAGCTATCCCGGCCACGCCGACGCGCTGACCGAGGCCGGCGCCGAAACGGTCATCCGCCGCTTCGCGGAACTCGGCAGCACGATTGCGGCGCTGTCAGAGTGGTCGGAAGACGCCTAGGGTTCGCTGGAAACTCTAGCCAACACCCTTGGCTAGTTCGTCGCAGCCGCGGCGACGCGCTTCTTCCGCTTGCCTTTCGACTTGTCCGCCGCGGCAGGCGCGTTTTCGTCGTAGCCGGCATAGGCCTGATAGTCGGTCGCACTGGGCTCCGGCACCACGACATTGGCGTCGGTGAAGACGAACTGCGTGGCGGCCGAAGGATCGGTGACCTGCACCTGATACTGATGAAGCTGCGAATAGAGCACGTCGGGCCCGTGCTGGACCGCGACGCGGATCGGCATGGTGACGGTACCGGGCGCAAACAGCGGCCCCGGCACGACCTTGCCGGCGACCGCGATCTTCATCGTCAGCTGGCCGTTTTCGTGCGTGCAGTCGCGCGTCACGTCGGTGATCGAGGCCTGGTAGATGATCTTGGCGGGATCGCGATTGGGGTCGACCGGCTGACCGTCGGGGCTGGTCTGCGCCGCCGCGGCGGCCGCAGCCTCGGCATCCGCCGCGGCGTCAGCCTTCTTTTTCTTCGGCTTGGCGGCCGTGCCTTTGGCGTAGGTGTTGAAGAAGGCGGTGCCGTCGCGCAGCGTCACCTTCGGGCAGTAGGCGCGCAGCTGGCTGGCAAGCACTTTCGGGTCCTGCGGCGGTGGCGGCGCCGTCGGGTCCTTCTTGCCGAGACCGAAGTTCAGAATGCCATTGTCGCTCGATTGGCAGCCTGCGGCGGCAAGCATAAAGCCGGTTAGCGCCAGACCCGCGACAAGACGACGGTTGACCGAATAAAACGCCATGAACTGCACTTCCCTCTCACAAAGCCGGTGACGTATATCAACGCCGCGGCGAAAATGCGACTGAGCCGGCTCGGAAAATTAACCAATTTGCCGTGGATGATGCGGCCGGCAGCTATGGGCTTTTGACGATGCAATATGTGAGTACCCGCGGGGATGCGCCCGTGCTTGGATTTTCCGACGCGGTGCTGGCCGGGCTGGCACGCGACGGCGGGCTTTACGTGCCGCGCGAATGGCCGCGGTTCTCGGCCGCCGACATCCGCGCCATGCGCGGCCTTGCCTATCCCGATCTTGCCATCCGCGTCTTGACGCCCTTCCTCGGCGGCGAGATCGCCGCGCCCGTCTTCGAACGGCTGGTGCGCGAAGCCTATGCGACTTTCCGCCACGAGGCGGTCTGCCCGTTGGTGCAGACCGGCACCAACAGCTTCGTCCTCGAACTCTTCCACGGCCCGACGCTCGCCTTCAAGGACGTGGCGATGCAGCTGCTCGCGCGGCTGATGGACCATGTGCTTGCCGAGCGGGGCAAGCGCGCCACCATCGTCGGCGCGACCTCGGGCGATACCGGCGGGGCTGCGATAGACGCTTTTGCCGGCCGCGACCGCACCGACATCTTCGTCCTTTTCCCGCACGGCAAGGTCTCGCCGGTGCAGCAGCGGCAGATGACGACCTCCAGGGCCGCCAATGTCCATGCGCTGTCGATCGAAGGCAATTTCGACGATTGCCAGGGCCTGGTGAAGGACATGTTCAACGACCACGGCTTCCGCGACCGTGTGTCGCTGTCGGGCGTCAATTCGATCAACTGGGCCCGCATCATGGCCCAGATCGTCTATTATTTCTCGTCGGCGCTGTCGCTCGGCGCGCCCGACCGGCCGGTGTCCTTCACCGTGCCGACCGGCAATTTCGGCGATATTTTCGCAGGCTACGCCGCCAAGCGCATGGGGCTGCCGGTCGAGCGGCTGATCATCGCCACCAACGACAACGACATTCTGGCGCGCACATTATCGAGCGGCGAATACCGCACCATGGGCGTGTTCGCCACCACTTCGCCGTCGATGGACATCCAGGTGTCGTCGAACTTCGAGCGCCTGCTGTTCGAGGCAGCAGACCGCGATGCCGCGACGGTCAGGCGCTACATGAACGGGCTGAAGCAATCCGGCGCATTCACCATCGAAGCGGACGAACTGGCGCGCATCCGCGCCGAATTCGACGCCGGCCGCGCCAGCGTCGAGGAGGTCGCCGCGACCATCCGCAAGACGCTTGAGCGGAGCAGCTATCTCATCGATCCGCACACGGCCGCCGCCGCGCATGTGGCGGCAGCCCACGCCTCGGGCGCCGTGCCGATGGTGGTGCTCGGCACCGCGCATCCGGCGAAGTTCCCGGCGGCGGTCCAGGCCGCCAGCGGCGTTACCCCGGCGCTTCCCTCGTGGCTGGGTGACTTGATGACAGCCGACGAAAAGTACACCATACTTCCATCCGAGCTGAAAATGGTGGAAGATTACGTGAGCCGCCACACGCGGGCGGCCCGTTAGGGAGTAGTTGCCATATGGGTGTTGAGGTAAGCCGTCTGTCGAACGGCCTGACGGTCGCCACCGAAACCCTTCCAAGCCTCGAATCCGTTGCCCTTGGCGCCTGGGTGAAGTCGGGCGCCCGCAATGAACGCGATGAAGAGCATGGCATGGCCCATCTGCTCGAGCACATGGCGTTCAAGGGAACCAAGCGGCGCAGCGCCTTCCAGATCGCCTCGGAAATCGAGAATGTCGGCGGCGAGATCAATGCCGCCACCAGCGTCGAGACGACGTCCTACTATGCCAGGGTGCTCTCCGACGACGTGCCGCTGGCGGTCGATATCCTGGCCGACATCCTGCAGGAGTCTGAATTCGACCCCGAGGAGTTGGAGCGCGAGCAGCATGTGATCCTGCAGGAGATCGGCGCCGCGCACGACACGCCCGACGACATCGTCTTCGACCGTTTCACCGAAACCGCCTTCCGCCACCAGACCATCGGCCGCTCGATCCTCGGCACGCCGGAGACGGTCAAATCCTTCACCTCCAGGCAGTTGCACGACTTCATCGAACGGCAGTATGGAGCCGAGCGCATGGTGATCGTGGCCGCCGGCGACATCAAGCACGACAATTTCGTGCGCGAGGTGGAAAAACAGCTCGGCGGCTTCCGCGCCAAGGCTACCAGCAACATCCCGCAATATGCGCAATATGTCGGCGGCGACTTCCGCGAGGACCGCGACCTGATGGACGCGCAGATCGTGCTCGGCTTCGAGGGCCGCGCCTACCACGTGCGCGACTTCTACGCCTCGCAGGTGCTGTCGATGATCCTGGGCGGCGGCATGTCGTCGAGGCTGTTCCAGGAAGTGCGCGAGAAGCGCGGCCTGTGCTATTCGGTCTATGCCTTCCATTGGGGCTTCTCAGACACCGGTATTTTCGGCGTGCACGCCGCGACCGGGCAGAGCGACATCGCCAAGCTGGTGCCGGTCATCATCGACGAGCTGCAGAAAGCCGGCGAGAGCATCCAGCAGGATGAGCTCGACCGCGCACGTGCGCAATATCGCGCCGGCCTCATCATGTCGGCGGAAAGCCCGGCAAGCCGCGCCTCGCAGATCGCCAGGCAGTTGCTCCTGTTCGGCCGACCGATCGCCAAGGAGGAGCTGATGGAGCGGCTGGCGGCGCTGACCGTCGAGCGGCTGACCGACCTCTCCTCGCGGCTGTTCTCGACCAAGCCGACGCTGACGGCGGTCGGCCCCGTGGGCACGCTGGCGCCCTACGAGGCGATCCTCGAATCGCTTGCTGGCCCGCAGACGACGGCCCGCAGGCTCGCCGTCTAACCCTAAGCAGGTTTCGCAAAAGTGTCCCACGGTTTTGCGATCAAAACCTGCGAGAAACCAGGGAATCTAAGCAGATATTCGTGGGGCATCCCACGAATATCTGCTTAGTTCCAGAGCCGTGTTCGCGCTCCCTTTCTTTCGCCGCGACCTGCCGGCACTGAAGGGCGAAAAGGTCACGTTGCGCGTGCCGCTGACCAACGACTACCGCGAGTGGTCGGCGCTGCGCGGCGAAAGCCGCGCCTTCCTGGAGCCATGGGAGCCGCGCTGGCAGCCGGACGAGCTCGACCGCACCGCCTGGCGGATGCGCATCAGCCGCTACCGCGAGGACTATGCGCAAGGCACGGCCATCGCCTTCTTCATCTTCGAGAAGTCGAGCGGCAAGCTCGCCGGCGGCATCACGCTCGGCAACATCCGCCACGGCGTCGCGCAAAGCGGCCATATCGGCTACTGGATCGGCGAGCGCTTCGGCGGCCGCGGCCTGATGACCGACGCGGTCAAGCTGGTGTCGCGTTTTGCCTTCGATACGCTGAGGTTGCACCGGATCGAGGCTGCCTGTATTCCCGACAACGCCCGGTCGATCCGCGTGCTTGAAAAAGCCGGATTCCGGCGCGAAGGACTTCTGCGATCCTATCTCAGGATCAACGGCATCTGGCAGGATCACTACCTCTACGCCCGGATAGCGGACGATCCGCCGGGCGATGGAACGAAGGGCTGATATGTGACGAATTTTCCGCGAATCGCGTCGCTGTTCGCCCTCATCCTGGCGATCTTCGTCGCGCTCTCGGCAGCCGCGCCCGCGCTCGCCGTCGAGCCGATCAAGATCGCCCGCGACGACAAGGCGCTCGACCTTTCGGGCGCCGTCGAGATCTACCGGAACCAGGGCGACAATTTCCAGGTCTCGACCGCGCCCGGCCCCGACGGCATCGTGCGGCGCATCGAGGTCGAGGCCAAGGACGCGCGCTCGACCGGCGACTGGGCGGTGTTCGCGCTCGCCAATACCACCGACCAGCAGCTCGACCGGCTGATCGTCGCGCCGCATTTCCGGCTGGTGAATTCCGGCATCTTCTGGCCGGACCTCGGCTCCACCCGCATCGCCGCGATCACGCCCAGCGAAGGCTTCGCGCTCGACCGCCAGACCAGCCCGGACGCCGACGTTTTCCGGGTGACGCTGAACCCCGGAACGGTCGTCACATTCGTGGCCGAGCTCGCCTCGCCGAAGCTGCCCCAGGTCTATCTGTGGGAACCTGAATCCTACAAGGACTCGGTCAATTCCTACACGCTGTTCCGCGGCATCGTCATCGGCATCGCCGGGCTTCTGGCACTGTTCCTGACCATCCTGTTCGTGGTCAAGGGAACCTCGATGTTCCCGGCCACGGCCGCTCTCGCCTGGGCGGTGCTCGCTTATATCTGCGTCGATTTCGGCTTCCTCAACAAGGTCATCGAGATCTCGCCCGGCAACGAGCAGATGTGGCGGGCGGGCACGGAAGTGGCGCTGGCGGCGACCTTCGTGGTGTTCCTGTTCGCCTATCTCAACCTCAACCGATGGCATGGCCATTTCAGCTATGGCGCCCTGGTCTGGATCCTCGGGCTGCTCTTGATTGCCGGTGTGGCCATCGTCGATCCGGCGGTCGCCGCCGGCATCGCCCGCATCTCGTTCGCCGCCACCGCGCTCACCGGTCTCGGCCTCATCATCTTCCTCGGCATTCGCGGTTATGACCGCGCGATCATGCTGGTGCCGAGCTGGGTGATGGTGCTGCTATGGCTATGCGGATCGTGGATGGCGATCACCGGCATGCTGGACAACGACATCGCCCAGCCGGCGTTGGGCGGCGGCCTGATCCTGATCATCCTCCTGATCGGCTTTACCGTCATGCAGCACGCCTTTGCCGGCGGCGCGCTGCACCAGGGCCTGTTCTCCGATCTCGAGCGCCAGGCGCTCGCGGTCGCCGGATCGGGCGACACAGTGTGGGACTGGGACGTGCTGCGCGACCGCGTCGTGACCAAGCCCGACATCAGCCTGCAGCTCGGCCTTGCCCCCAACAGCCTGTCGGGTGCCGCGCGCAACTGGCTGCCGGTGCTGCATGCCGACGACCGCGACACTTTTCGCACCACGCTCGACGTGGTGCTGGAACACCGGCGCGGCCGGGTGGCCCAGAATTTCCGCCTGCGCGGCGCCGACGGGCACTATCACTGGTTCTCGCTGCGCGCCCGTCCGGTGATCGGATCGGACGGCGAGGTGATCCGCTGCGTCGGCACGATGGTCGACGTGACCGAGCAGAAGAAGTCCGAGGAAAGGCTGCTGCACGACGCCGTGCACGACAACCTCACCGGCCTGCCCAACCGCGAGCTGTTCATGAACCGGCTGGAGGCGATCATCTCGATCGCCCGCACCGAGGACAAGGTGCGCCCGACCGTCTTCGTCATCGACATCGACCGCTTCAAGCAGGTCAATGACGGTCTCGGCATCTCGGCCGGCGACACTATCCTGCTGACGATCGCGCGCCGGCTGCACAGACTGCTGAAGCCAAAGGATTCGCTGTCGCGCTTTGCCGGCGACCAGTTCGCGCTGATGCTGCTCTCCGAGCAGGATCCGGCGCGCATCGCCGCCATGGCCGATGCCATCAAACACGCGATCAACAACCCGATCACCTTCGCCAAGCGCGAGATCGTGCTCACTGCCTCGATCGGCTTGATCACCTGGACGACGGCGCAGACCTCGTCCGAGGACATGGTCAAGGACGCCGAGCTTGCCATGCACCAGGCCAAGCGTTTCGGCGGCGACAGGATCGAGCCGTTCCGGCCGGCCTTCCGCACCGTCGGCACCGACCGGCTGCAGTTCGAATCCGACCTCCGGAGGGCCATCGAGCGGCGCGAGTTCACGCTTGCCTACCAGCCGATCGTGCGGCTGGAGGACGGCAGCGTCGCCGGCTTCGAGGCGCTGCTGCGCTGGGATCACCCGCGGCGCGGCATGATCCCGCCAGGGGATTTCATCCCGGTGGCCGAGAATTGCGGGCTGATCGTTCAGCTCGGCCTGTTCGCCATGCAGCAGGCGGCCGAAGATCTGGCGACGTGGCAGAAGCAGATCGGCGACGCGCCGCTGTCGGTCTCGGTCAACCTATCGAGCCGGCAGCTCATCCGCCGCGATCTGGTCAGCGATGTCCGCTCCGTCATCGCTCGAGCCAACCTGAAGCCGCGCTGCTTCCGGCTGGAGCTCACCGAGTCGCTGGTGATGGACAATCCCGAGCAGACCGCGCATGTGCTGACCAAGCTGAAGCAGCTCGGCATCGGGCTGTCGCTCGACGATTTCGGCACCGGCTATTCCTCGCTCTCCTATCTGACGCGCTTCCCGTTCGACACGATCAAGATCGACAAGAGCTTCGTCGACGACGCCACGCCGAAGCGGGCGGTGCTGCTCAAATCCATGGTCAACATGGCGCATGAGCTCGGTCTGTCGGTCGTCGCCGAAGGCATCTCCGACGAAAGCGACGCGCTGGAATTGCGCCAGATGGGCTGCGAATATGTCCAGAGCTTCATGTTCGGCGCGCCGATGCCCGGCGACCAGGTGCTGAAGACGTTGAGGGAGCAGTATCCGCTTACACAGGCTTAGTCAGGTACGTCTGATGCGGCCTGTTCCGGTGGAGTAGCGAGGCCCTCTGCGATTGGCCGTGACATCCATCGCATCGTCATCCTCGGGCTTGACCCGAGGATCCATTCCGTGACGTTAAGGCGTTGGAAGCGTTTCAGAATTCTGCACCGTTGCATTCCATGGTCGATGTAACGGCATGGATCCTAGGGTCTGCGCGCGTCGCTTCGCTCCTTGCTCCGCCCTAGGATGACGACAGCGCCTATGCATGCCCCGCGGCGGCGCTGAGATGGGCGAGATCGATGCCGATCGAGGCGAGGATGCGGTCGTATTTGCGCTCGATGTCGGCGTCGAACAACAGCTCGGTCGTCGCCGGGCAAGTCAGCCAGCCGTTCTCGGCGATCTCGCTTTCGAGCTGGCCGGCGCCCCAGCCGGAATAGCCGAGCGCCATCAACGCGTGACGCGGCCCGCGGCCTGTCGAGATGGCCCGCAGAATGTCGACCGTGGCGGTAAGGCAGATGTCGTCGGAGACGTTGAGCGAGGATTCCACGCGATAGTCGCCGGAATGCAGCACAAAGCCGCGGCTGCGATCGACCGGCCCGCCATTGCGCACGACGAAATCGCGGGCGTGCGCCGGCAGGCGGATCGCCTCCTGCTCGTTCATGATGCCAAGCTGCACCAGGAGATCCGGAAACAGCATCTGCTGTGTCTGGTTGATGATCAGGCCCATCGCGCCCTCGTCGCTGTGGGCGCAGATATAGATGACCGAGCGCGTGAAACGATCGTCCTTCATGCCCGGCATGGCAATCAGGAACTGATCATCGAGAAAGCCGCGCCCGGCGGCCTTCTTTTTGTGGCGCAACAAGTCCATGAGATTGAGCGTAACGCGTTTCCGCCGCGCCGAAAAGATGGTGAGGCTGCCGGATGTCACGCAAATATGATACCGGCGGGAACATGAAATCATTGCGCGGCCAAGAACGGGCGATCAAATCACCGCCATGCGATACCTGAACATTGTGGCGCTCGGCGCCGTCATCGGCCTTGGAGCAGGCCTGCCGGCCGAGGCTTCGTCCTCGGCCTGGTACAACAGCGAAGGCGGCAAGGTGCGGCTGGTGACCAGCGGCAAGCCAGACGAGGCCGGCAAAATCCATGGCGTGCTCGACATTGCGCTGAAGCCCGGCTGGAAAACCTATTGGCGCGACCCGGGCGATTCCGGTGTGCCGCCGCAACTCGACGTCTCGGCCAGCACCAACATCGCCAATGCGCGGCTGTCGTTTCCGCCGCCGCGGCGCCACGACGACGGCTACGGCAAATGGGCGGGCTATGACCGCCCGGTGTCGCTGCCGGTGACCTTCACGCTGTCATCGCCCGACCAGCCGGCGACCATCGATGCCAACATCTTCCTCGGCATCTGCGAGACGATCTGCATTCCGGTGCAGACGCGGCTCAGCGTCGATCCCGCCTCCGATCCGGACAATGCAGCGGACGCGGCGCTGGTCAAGACGGCGCTTGCAACGCTCCCCTCGCCGGCGCGGCCCGATTTCGGCATCCACGTGCTGGCCGGCGATCACGAGACCCTCGTCGTCGAGGCGCAGTCGCCAGGCGATCCGGATTCGGTCGATTTCTTCATCGCCGGCGATCGCGACTACATGTTCGGCGCACCGTTGCGCGGCGAGCGGAACGGCAAGCTGGTGTTCACGGTGCCGATCCTCGACCGGCCGTCGGCGACGCCCACGGACGGCGGGCTTTACTATACGCTGACCGGCGCCGATGGTTCGGTCGACGGATTGTTGCCTTTCCCTTGATCCAGATTTGGTGGGCGGTTGCGGGAAGCCGCTCAGTCCGGTATCGCACAGATCCTTCCCAATCTCCCCAAAGCGAGGACCCCATGACCATTTCGGTTGGCGAAAAACTGCCCGAGGCGACCTTCAAGGTGATGACCGACGACGGCGCCAAGCCCATGACCGGCGCCGAGATCTTCGCCGGCAAGAAGGTCGTGCTGTTCGGCGTTCCCGGCGCCTTCACGCCTACCTGCAGCAACAACCATCTGCCGGGCTATCTCGAGAACCATGACGCCATCCTGGCGCGCGGCGTCGACACCATCGCGGTGGTCTCGGTCAACGACGTCCATGTCATGGGCGCCTGGGCGCGCTTCACCGGCGGCGAAGGCAAGATCCTGTATCTCGCCGATGGCAGCGGCGACTTCGCCAAGTCGGTCGGACTCGACAACGATCTCTCTGCGAACGGCATGGGACTACGCTCGAAGCGCTTTTCGATGATCGTCGACGACGGCAAGGTCGTGGCGCTCAATGTCGAAACCAAGCCGGGTGTCGACGAGAGCGGCGCGGCGAAGATCCTCGAGCAGCTCTGATGCTCGACATCGTCTGGCGCGCCGTTGCGATCGGCATCGGCGCTACGGTCTTCATGGATGTCTGGGCGATCGTGCTCAAAAAGGCGTTCGGCCTGCCGCGGCCGAATTGGGGACTGGTCGGCCGCTGGGTGCGGCACCTGCCCGAGAAGGTGTTCTACGACGACATCGGGAAAGCCATACCGTATGCGTATGAGAAGGCGCTGGGCTGGGCGTTCCACTATCTCGTCGGTATCCTTTACGGCATCATCCTGGTCGTGCTTGCGGGAGCGCGCTGGCTTGCCGCGCCGACCTTCCTGCCGGCCTTCATCCTCGGTATCGTGACCGTCGGCGCCGGCTGGTTCCTGCTGGCGCCCGGCATGGGTGCCGGCTGGGCGGCGTCCAAACTGCCCAACCCGATGCTGGTCCGCGCGCTCAACCTCGTGTCGCACACGGTGTTCGCTCTCGGCCTGTTCTCCACGGCACTGCTGATCCGCTGATTCAGCGGATAATTAGATGCCGTTGTGCGGTGCCATCCTGTCGATCGGCAGCCATCCGTGGATGACGCGTCGCGCAACCAAATCATAGGCGAAAAAATTGCCGCCGCCTGCCGGCTGATCCGCTTCGCGGCTGATCTCGCGTCCGCTGAGATGAAGCAGCAAGAGCGTTCCCACCCCTCCGTGGCCGACGAAAGCGATGTCATCGCCTCGGCTGGTTCCGAGCACGAGTTCGACTTCGCCCACGATACGACTTTGGGCATCGACAGCTCGCTCCCATCCGCGAACGCTGACGTGCGGATTGGCGAAGAACCGGTCCGCGACCGCTTCGAATTCGGGCGGCGGCAGGAAACCGGTTGCCGACCGGTCATTCTCATGCATGCGTTGCCTGACCTCGACCGCAAGACGGAGATGCTTTGCCAGGATTTCGGCTGTCTCGATCGCCTTGCGTTCACCCGACGACACGATGCGGCGGATCGACCCGACCCAGGGCTGATCGAGCATCGCAAAGGCTCTCGCTCTGCCGGTGTCGGAAAGCCCCCACTCCGGCACAGGAATGCTGGCGTCGATCTGAACCTGGGGATGCGCGATGTAGTAGGCGATCGGCACGACAAAGACTCCCCGTTCAGAGAGCTGCGGAGATCAATAGCTCTGGGTCGAGCGCCGCGCCTTTGCGACCGACGGCTGCTTTGCACGCGCAACCGGCTGCGAAGCAGCAACAGGCTTGACCGGCCCTTTCTTGAACGGCGCCATGCCTTGCCTCGCCAGCTCGTCGGCGCGCTCGTTCTCCGGGTGGCCGGCATGGCCCTTCACCCAATGCCAAGTGACCTTGTGACGCCTGTTGGCCTCATCGAGCGCCTGCCAGAGCTCACCGTTCTTGACGGGCTTCTTGTCGCCGGTCTTCCAGCCGTTCTTCTTCCAGCCATGGATCCATTTGGAAATGCCGTCCATGACGTATTTGCTGTCGGTGTAGAGGTCGACCGTGCAGGGTTCCTTCAGCGCATTGAGCGCGGTAATGGCGGCAAGCAGCTCCATGCGGTTGTTGGTGGTCTCGGCCTCGCCGCCCGACAGCTCCTTTGTCGCACCATTGTAGCGCAGCACGGCGCCCCAGCCGCCGGGCCCGGGATTGCCGGAGCAGGCGCCGTCGGTGAAGATCTCGACTTGCTTGCTCATATCAGTCCGTATTCTGAGGGGGATTTGATCGCGCGGTGGAAACGCATGCGGCGGATATATTCGGTCGGATCGCGCTTCATCACCAGCCCGCCGTCAGGAATGGTGAGCCAGTCATAGAGCCTGGTCAGCATGAAGCGCAGCGCCGAGCCGCGCGCCAGGATGGGCAGCGCCGCCTTCTCGTCTGCCTGCAGCGGCCGCACCGACTGGTAGCCGGCAAGCAGCGCTGCGCCCTTGGTGAGGTTGAAGGAAAAGTCCTTCTCGAAGCACCAGGCGTTGAGGCAGGTGGCGACATCATAGGCAAAGAGGTCGTCACAGGCGAAATAGAAGTCGATCAGGCCGGAAAGCTTCTCGCCGAGGAAGAAGACATTGTCCGGGAAGAGATCGGCATGGATGATGCCTTGCGGCAGGCCGGCAGGCCAGTTGCGCTCGAAGTCGAGGAAGTCTGCATCGACCTCGGCCGCCAGCCCCGGTTCGACCTCGTCGGCGCGGTCACGCGAGGCGGCCCAGAGCTTGCGCCAGCCGTCTATGGCAAGCGCGTTCGGCCGCTTCATCGGAAAATCCTGGCCGGCGAGATGGAGCGCGGCCAGCGCCTTGCCGACCTCGCCGCAATGCGCGGCTGTCGGGCGCCTGAGCGACAGGCCCTCGAGGAAGGTGATGATGACGGCAGGGCGGCCGGCAAGCGTGCCGATGACTGTGCCGTCATGGGCGGTGACGGGAAGCGGGCAGGAAATGCCCTTTCGCGCCAGATGGCCCATCAGGCCGAGGAAAAAGGGCAGATCGGCCTTGTCGACGCGCCTCTCGTAGAGCGTCAGGATATAGGAACCCGTGGAAGCGTGGACCAGGAAGTTCGAATTCTCGGTGCCCTCGGCGATGCCCTTGTAGGACAGAAGCTCGCCTACCGGATAGGCTTTCAGGAAGGTGGTGAGCTCGCCTTCGGTGACGTCGGTGTAGACGGCCATTCACGCGGCCCCGTTGACGAAGGCCATGTCGGCCGCCGTCAGTTCGACATCGCGCAACACCCGCATCACCGGAAAATCCTCCGTTTCCGTGGCCGTTATGGCCAGATCGATGGTGACGTCGAAGCGCTGCCGGAACGCGTCGATGATCTCGTCGACGATGATTTCCGGCGCCGAAGCGCCGGCCGACAGGCCTAGCGTCGAAATCTCGCCGATCTCATCCCACGGAATTTCGGCGGCCCGCTGTACGAGAAGCGACATCGCGGCACCCGCGCGTTCCGCCACTTCGACAAGGCGCCGCGAGTTGGACGAATTCGGCGCGCCGACGACGAGGAAGAGATCGGCGCCTGCCGCCGTTTCCTTCACCGCCTCCTGGCGGTTGGTGGTGGCATAGCAGATCGATTCGGCAGCCGGCGCGTGAAGCTCGGGGAAGCGCTCCTGAAGCGCGCGGATGATGCCGGCGGTGTCCTCCACCGACAACGTCGTCTGGGTGACGAAGCCAAGCGCTGCCGGATCGGCCGGCACGAAGCGCGCCGCATCTGCCTCGGTCTCGATCAGGGTCACGGCTCCCTCCGGCAGCTGGCCCATCGTGCCGATCACTTCCGGGTGGCCGGCGTGACCGATCAAAAGCACGTGCCGGCCGAGCCGCTGGTGGCGCATCGCCTGCTTGTGCACCTTGGACACCAGCGGACAGGTGGCGTCGAGATAGAAGAGATTGCGCGCCTCGGCGTCGGCCGGCACCGATTTCGGCACGCCATGCGCTGAAAAGACGACCGGCGACTTCCGATGCTCGGGCGGGATCTCGGAGAGCTCCTCGATGAACACCGCGCCCAGGCTCTGCAGCCCCTCGACGACATAACGGTTGTGCACGATCTCGTGGCGGACATAAACCGGCGCGCCGTATTTCTTCAGCGCCAGCACGACGATCTGGATGGCACGGTCGACGCCCGCGCAAAAGCCGCGCGGCTGGCAGAGCCTGATCGTCAGCGGTGGCTTTTTCTCAATCATCGAAACGGGCCGGTTCAATCGAAAGCTGGAGGCGAAATGAGGCGTGCACCCCTGCCCTGTCAAGAGCAGCCGCGTTCACCCCTCCTTCGCCGGGCGGCGGAGCCTGAGGATCAGCATGGCGGCAAGGGCGGCCGCCAGGCCGTACCAGGTGACGGCATATTGCAGATGGTTGTTCGGCAGATCGATGATGGTGACGCCGCCGACCGGCAGGCCGCCGGGATTCGGCGTCTTGTCGGCATCGATGAAGAACGGCACCAGCACGGCGCCTGCCGGAACGCCGGCGGTCGAGGCCATGACGTCGCGATCCTTCCAGTAGAAGATGTTCTTGGCGATATCGTTGTTGGGCAGCATCATCGAAGGCTTCCCCGGCAGCGGATTGCGGGCAAGCCCGGTCACCGTCACCTTGCCGGCGACCTCGCCCTGCCGGCGCTTGGCCGGGTCCTTGAGGTCGTAAGGCACGAAGCCGCGATTGACGAGCACGAAGCGGCCGTCCTCGAGCCGCAGGGGCGTGTAGACGTTGAAGCCGGTATCGCCTTCCCAGGTGGAGAAGAAATGCCGCTCGCCCTGGTGCAGGAAGGTGCCGGTGACCGTCACCGGCGTGTAGTCGACATCATGAGAGGCGCTGAATTCCTTTTCGACGTCAGCCAGCGGCAGCGGCGCCGCATGGGTGCGCCTGTCGATGGTCTCGAGCAGTCCTTCCTTCCAGTGCAGGCGCTGGACCTGCCAGGTGCCGAGACCGAGGAGAACGGCGAACAGGACAAGGCCGAGCCCAAGCAGCAATGCGTTGCGCGACCGCGAACGGCCGGCAGGCGAACCGGTCGCGTCGCTCATTGGCCGCTGTCCAGCCTGCCTTCCGCGGCCTTCTTCGAATATTGCAGGGTGATCAGGACACCCTTGATGAGGCGCAGCGCCGTCAGGCACAGCACCAGCGCCAGCGGTATCCACAATATGAAATGCAGCCAGAGCGGCGGGCTCAGCGTCACTTCCATCCACAGCGCCAAGCCGACGACGATGAAGCCGATGATCAGGATGACGAAGACAGCCGGCCCGTCGCCGGCATCGGCGAAGGAATAGTCGAGGCCGCAATTGTGGCAACGCTTGCCGACGGTGAGGAAGCTGGAGAACAGCTTGCCTTCGCCGCAGCGCGGGCACCGGCCGTGCAGGCCTGCCGAAACCGGGTCGATGGGAGGCCAGATAGCCTTGTCTTCGCTCATGTCTGCACCCTAGACCCTTTCGCTCAAAAAGATAAGGCGGCCACGTCGCCGCAGCCGCCCGTTTGGTCTCCGAAAACTGTTGGTTTTAGTGGGCTTCGATCATCGCGCCGCTCGATGCCCAGACATAGATGCAGCTGAACAGGAACAGCCAGACCACGTCGACGAAATGCCAGTACCAGGCGGCCGCCTCGAAGCCGAAATGCTGCTTCGGGGTGAAGTCGCCGCGTATCGCGCGCACCAGGCAGACGAGCAGGAAGATGGTGCCGATGATGACGTGGAAACCGTGGAAACCGGTCGCCATGAAGAAGGTGGCGCCGTAGATCGAATCCTTGAACGCGAAGGGCGCGTGCATGTACTCGTAGGCCTGCACCATCGTGAACAGCATGCCGAGGCCGACGGTCAGCACCAGGCCGTTGATCAGGCCCTTGCGGTCGCCATGCAGCAGCGCGTGGTGGGCCCAGGTCACGGTCGTGCCCGACGTGAGCAGGATGATGGTGTTATAGAGCGGCAGGTGGAAGGGATCGAGAACCTCCAGGCCCTTCGGCGGCCATACGCCGCCGGTGAAGGTGGCGCGTGCATATTGCGCGGCCTCGCCCGGGAACAGGCTGGCGTCGAAGAAGGCCCAGAACCAGGCGACGAAGAACATCACCTCGGAGGCGATGAACATGATCATGCCATAGCGCAGGTGCAGCGACACGACGCGCGTGTGATAGCCCTCATGCGCCTCCTTGATGGTGTCCGACCACCAGGCGAACATCGTGTAGAGCACGATGACGAGGCCGATGAAGAACAGCCACGGATTGGCGATGTTGTGACCGAAGACCGGGAAGGTGTCGGCCCTGAGATACCGCATCAGGCAGACGCCGCCGACGGCGGTCACCAGCGCCCCGATCGAGCCCAGGAAAGGCCAGGGGCTCGGATTGACGAGATGGTAGTCGTGGTTCGGTTTTGCGTGCGCGTCTGCCATATCAACCCCCGAGGCTTGCTTCGGAATCTGGAACTTTGTTGCTGCTGCCAGCAGCCGGCGCGGACGACGCGACCGGCTGTTTCTTCTCGACCGGGAACATCGTGTAGGACAAGGTGATGGTCTTCAGGTCCTTCAGTTCCGGCACGTTGACGATGTCTGGATCGACATAGAACACGACCGGCATGTCCAGCGTCTCGCCGGGCTTCAGCGTCGTGTCGGTGAAGCAGAAGCACTCCACCTTGTTGAAATAGGCGCCGGCCATTTCCGGCTGCACGTTGAAGGAGGCGCGGCCGGTGATCGGGCGGTCGAATTTGTTGGTCGCGCTGTAATGCGCCTGCGTGGTCTCGCCGATCTTGATCGTCACCGAGCGGGCTACGGGCTCGAACTGCCACGGAATGCCGTTGGTGTTGGCATCGAAGCGGATGGTGATGTCGCGGTCGAGCACGCGACCGGCATATTGCTTCTCGGCGCGCTGCGTCGTGCCGCCATAGCCGGTGGCCTGGCAGAACATCTTGTAAAGCGGCACCGCCGCGTAAGCCATGCCGACCATGCCGGTGAAGAAGGCCAGGCAGACCGCCACGACGACGCGGTTGCTGTTCTTCCTGACGGGCCTGGTGGTGATCTCGCCGCTCATCGCCGCTTCACATCAAGTTCGTAGGCGTGAGGCCGGAAGCATTGTGGCCGAACTTCACGATGGTCGCGACGTAGAAGATGACGACGAGCGCGGCCAGCGCCACGCCGATGGCGAGGGAGCGATTGCGCCGCGCCTTCCGCTGGCGCTCTGTCAAGGTCACCAGTTCGAGGTTCTTGTCGGCCACGATCATGCTCCCCCCGTCATGAGCGCGCGCCCGACCACGCTGTCGACGAGATAGGCGGCGAAGACAGCGAAAAGATAGAGCAGCGAATAGCCAAACAGCGCCTTGGCCGGCTTCATCGCGCGGTCGGTGTCGCTCATGCCCAGCACCTTCCAGGCATACCAGACGAAGCCCGCGCCCAGCGCGGCAGAGACGGCGCCATAGGCAGCGGTGGTGTAGCCGAGGAACCAGGGCAGCACACCGACCGGCGCGAGGATCAGCGCATAGGCAAATATCTGGCGACGCGTGGACGCAGGTCCGGCCACGTTCGGCATCATCGGGATGCCGGCGCGGGCGTAATCATCGGACTTGAATAGCGCCAGCGCCCAGAAATGCGGCGGCGTCCACAGGAAGATGATGAGGAACAGGATCAGACTTTCGAGGCTGACCGATCCGGTGACGGCCGCCCAGCCGATCACCGGCGGGATGGCGCCGGCGGCGCCACCGATGACGATATTCTGCGGCGTCCAGCGCTTCAGCCACATCGTGTAGACGACGGCGTAGAAGAAGATGGTGAAGGCAAGAAGCGCCGCAGACAGCCAGTTGACCAGCACGCCAAGCGTCATCACCGACAGAACGGAGAGCACCAGGCCGAAGCTCAGCGCCTCGCCGGGTGTGACGCGGCCCGCGGGCACCGGGCGGCCGGCGGTCCTGGTCATCACCGCGTCGATGTCGGCGTCGTACCACATGTTGAGCGCGCCCGAGGCGCCGGCACCGATGGCGATTGCCAGGATGGCGATCACCGCCAGCAGCGGATTGACGGCCACCGGCGCCGCAACCATGCCGACAAAGGCCGTGAAGACGACCAGCGACATGACGCGCGGCTTCAGGAGGGCGAAGAAATCGCCCGCGGTTGCTTCCGACATGCGAAAGCCCGCTTCCTCCATCAATTTGTGGTCGGCAAGGGCCATGCGTACTTAAAGTCCATCATTCCGTTGGCCAAGACCGCCGGCTCACCGGCGGCCTCGTATTTCGGGCAGTTGCTTACTTGATTTTCGGCAGCTGTTCCCACTGGTGGAACGGCGGCGGCGAAGGCAGCTGCCATTCGAGCGTGGTGGCACCCTCGCCCCACGGATTGGCGCCGGCGACGCGCTTCTTCTGAAAGGCCTCGAACACGCCGTAGAGGAAGATCGCCACACCGACAGCAGCGATGTAGGAGCCGTAGGACGAAACCATGTTCCAGCCGGCAAACGCATCCGGATAGTCGACGGTACGGCGCGGCATGCCGGCGAGGCCGAGGAAGTGCTGCGGGAAGAAGATCAGGTTGACGCCGACGAAGGTGACCCAGAAGTGGGTGTTGGCGATCACAGGCGAGTACATGTAGCCGGTCATCTTCGGGAACCAGTAGTACCAGCCTGCGAAGATGGCGAACACCGCGCCCAGAGACAGCACGTAATGGAAGTGGGCGATCACGAAATAGGTGTCGTGCAGCGAGCGGTCGAGGCCGGCATTGGCGAGTTGAACGCCGGTGACGCCACCGATCGTGAACAGGAAGATGAAGCCCAGCGCCCACAGCATCGGCGGCTTGAAGCTGATCGAGCCGCCCCACATCGTGGCGATCCAGGAGAAGATCTTCACCCCGGTCGGCACCGCGATGACCATGGTGGCGAACACGAAATAGCGCTGCGTGTCGAGCGACAGGCCGGTCGTGTACATGTGGTGCGCCCAGACGATGAAGCCGACGGCGCCGATCGCGACCATGGCGTAGGCCATGCCGAGATAGCCGAAGACGGGCTTCCTCGAGAAGGTCGAGACGATGTGGCTGATGATGCCGAAGCCCGGCAGGATCAGGATGTACACCTCGGGGTGGCCGAAGAACCAGAACAGGTGCTGGAAGAGCAGCGGATCACCGCCATTGTCCGGCACGAAGAAGGACGTGCCGAAGTTGCGGTCGGTGAGCAGCATGGTGATGCCGCCAGCCAGAACCGGCAGCGACAAGAGCAGCAGGAAGGCCGTGATCAGCACCGCCCAGGCGAACAGCGGCATCTTGTGCATCGTCATGCCCGGCGCGCGCATGTTGAAGATGGTGGTGATGAAATTGATCGCGCCGAGGATCGACGAAGCGCCGGCGATGTGGAGCGCGAGAATCGCAAGGTCCATCGCAGGGCCTGGTGATCCGGCCGTCGAGAGCGGCGGATAGATCGTCCAGCCGCCGCCGGGGCCGAAGGCGCCGGGCGAGCTCGGCACGAACATCGAGCTGAGCAGCAGGATGAAGGCCGGCGGCAGCAGCCAGAAGGAGATGTTGTTCATGCGCGGGAAGGCCATATCGGGCGCGCCGATCATGATCGGCACCATCCAATTGGCGAAACCGCCGATCAGAGCCGGCATGACCATGAAGAAGATCATGATCAGGCCGTGCGCGGCGCCGAAGGCATTGTACATGCTCTTGCCGCCGTCGATGGCGGCATCGCCCTGCATGCCGTAGACCATCTGCGCCAGACCGCTGAAGATCTGGATGCCCGGCTCCTGCAGCTCCATGCGGATGGCGACCGAAAGCGCACCGCCGATAATGCCGGCGATGATCGCGAAGATCAGGTAGAGCGTGCCGATGTCCTTGTGGTTGGTCGAGTACACCCACCGGACCCAGCCATGCGGCCTGTGGTCGTGGTGGTCGTGAGCTGCAGCCTCTGCCATATTCCGCTCCGTTCCCTAAATCTTGCTAACCCGCGGCGTCAGTTGCCAGCGGCCGCTACCTTGTTGGTACCATCGATCTCGGCCATCAGCGCCTTGTTGGCGGCCGGCACGTCGGTCTTGGCCGTCTCCAGCCAGGTCTTGAACTGCGCGTCGGACACGACGCGAACCGCGATCGGCATGAAGGCGTGATCCTTGCCGCAAAGCTGCGAGCACTGACCGTAATAGAGGCCTTCCTTCTCCGCCTTGAACCAGGTCTCGTTGGTGCGGCCGGGCACGGCGTCCATCTTGATGCCGAAGGACGGCACGGCGAAGGAGTGGATGACGTCGGTGGCCGTGATCAGCACGCGGGTCATGGTGTTGACCGGCACCACCAGCTCGTTGTCGACGGCGAGCAGGCGCGGATAGAGACTGCGGTCTTCCTTGCCGGCCTTGGCGCGATCGGCATCCTGAAGCACAGCCGAGTTGAAGGAGAAACTCTTGTCGACCTGGTACTCGTAGTCCCAGTTCCACTGGTTGCCGGTCGCCTTGACGGTGAGCTTGGCTTCTTCCGGCGGCGTGTACTGCGCGGTGAGCAGTTGGAAGGAGGGAATTGCGATGAGCAGCAGCACGACGACCGGCCCGACCGTCCAGATCACCTCGATCAGCGTGTTGTGGCTCGTCCTCGACGGCACCGGGTTGGCGCTCGCGCGGAACCGCAGGATGCAGTAGGCGAGCAGGACCAGCACCAGAAGGGTGATCACCACGATGAAGGCGAAGGTGTAGTTCCCGAACCATTCGATCTGCCGCATCATGTCGGTCGCGGGCGCCTGGAAACTGGTCTCCCATGGCTTGGGCTGATCCGCATAGGCGGATGCGCTGGAGAGGAGCGCGCCTGCGGCCGCAGCACCTGCCAGAAGTCTGGCGCTTGCCATGAATTTTCTCATCGCCCTCTCGTCTCCCACTTCCTGCGATCGGATCGCACCAATAACGAACGACGCCGGGATTGGGAATCCCGGTCTGTCCCTAAGGTGGTTCAAACCATACTCTATTTCCCTCCGCAAGGAAGGAGCGGACGAAACCGTGCGGCATTTTTGCGCGCAACCCAAAGGGCATCCCCGGCCATCGCCGCGCCGCGCGCCGGACGGTCGCAATTCGGGCGAATTTGCTCTGGAAAAGCGTGTAATTGCCGGTATCTGGGCGGGCCGGCGACGGTCTCGTCCTTTACTTGGCCTTGGCGCAGCTTAAAGTGCCGTGATTCGCAATGGAGCCGTCATGACTTCCTGGCTTTCGAGACCCCTGGCGAAGGTCGTCTTCCTTGCCGTTCTGCTTGGCGCCAGCCTGACCAGCGCAGCGAGCGCGGCCCCACCTCAGACCGCCGCACCGCCCAGCGGCACGGTCAAGTCGACGCATGGCGCGTGGTCGATCATCTGCGACACGCCCGCCGGCGCGACCTCCGAGCAATGCGTGATGATGCAGAACGTCGTCGCCGAGGACCGCCCGGAGATGGGGCTTTCCGTCGTGGTGCTGCGCACCGCCGACAACAAGGCCGAAATCCTGCGGGTACTGGCGCCGCTCGGCGTGCTCTTACCCAACGGGCTTGGCCTCAACGTCGATGGCAAGGACATCGGCCGCGCCTATTTCGTGCGCTGCTTCCAGGACGGCTGCTATGCGGAAGTGATCCTCGAGAAGCCGCTGCTCGACACGCTGAAGAACGGCACCTCGGCCACCTTCATCGTCTTCCAGACGCCGGAGGAAGGCATCGGCATTCCCGTCGACCTCAAGGGATTCGCGGAAGGTTTCGCCGCGCTCCCCTGACCCGATGGGGCAGCAGGGCCGTCTCTTGTCCGCGGCGATGACAATCCCGTGTGAACACCGCCGATTGTCTTGACCTCACTTCGCCCCTACATCGGGGAAAGACAAAACCGCCAGCGGACGCCCTGCCATGAACAGCCTGATCGGCCAATTCGACATTTCCGACGATCGTGTCAAAGAGATCGTCGCCGACACCATCAAGGGCGCCGACGACGGCGAGCTGTTCCTCGAATACAGCGAAAACGAAGCGCTGATGTTCGACAATGGCCGGCTGAAGACGGCCAATTTCAACACCGATCAGGGTTTCGGCTTGCGCGCCGTCGCCGGCGAGGCCAGTGGCTATGCGCATTCGAACGACCTTTCGGAAGCCTCGCTGCGGCGCGCCGCCGACGCCGTCTCGGCGGTCAAGGGCGGCTATTCGGGCCAGCTTGCCGCAGCGCCCGCCCGCACCAATCGTCACCTCTATGGCGACGAGAACCCGATCCCCTCGCCCAGCTTCGAGGCGAAGGCGAAGCTGCTGCAGGAGATCGACGCCTGGCTGCGCGCCGCCGACCCGCGCGTGCGCCAGGTGACGGCCTCGCTCGCCGCCTCCTGGCAGCATGTCGAAATCGTGCGCGCCGACGGCCAGGTGGTGCGCGACATCCGCCCACTGGTCAGGGTCAACGTCTCCGTGGTGGTCGGCGATGGCGACCGTCAGGAGAGCGGCTCCTATGGCATGGGCGGCCGCAAGAGCTTTGGCGAATTCCTCACCGAGGAGAGCTGGAAGCATGCCGCGCGCGAGGCGCTGCGACAGGCGCTGGTCAATCTCGAGGCCGTCCCGGCGCCGGCGGGCACCTTCGACATCGTGCTGTCCAGCGGATGGCCGGGCGTGATGCTGCACGAAGCGGTCGGCCATGGCCTGGAAGGTGACTTCAACCGCAAGAAGACATCGGCCTTCGCCGGCCTGATGGGCCAGCAGGTCGCGGCAAAGGGCGTCACCGTGGTCGATGACGGCACGGTTGCCGAGCGTCGCGGCTCGCTCACCGTCGACGACGAAGGCACGCCTTCGGCGCGCAACGTCTTGATCGAGGACGGCAAGCTGGTCGGCTACATGCAGGACCGCCAGAACGCGCGCCTGATGGGGATGAAGGCGACCGGCAACGGCCGGCGCGAGGGCTACGCGCACCAACCGATGCCGCGCATGACCAACACCTACATGACCTCGGGCGACATGAGCCCGGAGGAGATCATCGCCTCGGTCAAGAAGGGCATCTATGCCGTCTCCTTCGGCGGCGGCCAGGTCGACATCACCTCGGGAAAATTCGTGTTCGGCTGCACCGAGGCCTACATGATCGAGGACGGCAAGGTGACGCAGCCGATCAAGGGCGCGATGCTGATCGGCAACGGGCCTGATGCCATGCACCGCGTAACCATGGTCGGCAACGACATGAAGCTCGACAACGGCATCGGCATGTGCGGCAAGGCCGGACAAGGCGTGCCCGTCGGCGTCGGCCAGCCGCATCTGAGGATGAACCAGATGACGGTCGGCGGCACCAGGGTTTGAGGCACCGGAACTTTCCGGTAATATCAAGTCCCAATGACCAGTTCTGAAAAACTCACGACGACCGTCTCGAAAAAGGGACAGGTGACCTTGCCCAGCGCGATCCGAAAACGGCGGGACTGGGATGCCGGCACCCGCTTGCAGGTCGAAGATGTACCAGAAGGCGTCCTGCTGAAGCGGGCGCTGGCTTTTGCCCCGACGCAGCCGAAGGAGGTGTTTGGCATCCTGGCGCATAGCGGCATGCCAAGAACGCTGCAGGACATGGACGCCGGGGTCCTTGCCGAAACGCAGCGCCGCCATGCTCGCGATTGATGCCAATCTGCAGAAGCGTAGCGACCCCGCCGGACGCGAACACGATCGTGTTAGCAAATTATTAATTGTTCAATTGCCTTGGCCGGCGTTTCCGCATTAACTCGTCGCCAGTCTTCTCGTTGCGGTGGTGTCTGGCATTGTTGCGTTCCCCTGGCGTCCTGACCTCTTCGTTCCTCGTTGGCCTTGTTTCGTTGATCGGCGCGACATCGCTGTGCGTCGATACGGCGACGGCGCAGTCGACATTGTTCAAGCGGCCATCGACGCAACCTTCTGCCGATGTTTTACACTCCGCCTCGGTTGGAGGACGCACCAGCGTTCCCTACGGCTGGCTGGATTTCTGCCACCGCCGGCCGAAAGAGTGCAAAGTGCCTGCCCTGCCGGCCACGAACGTCAAGCTGACCACGCAGAACCTGCACACCCTCAAGCGGATAAACCAGAAGGCGAACCGCGCCATCAAGCCCGTCAGCAACTACGATCACTGGGGCACGATGATGGACCACTGGGACTATCCGGTGGACGGCAAGGGCGACTGCAAGATCTACGCGCTCTACAAGCGCAAGCTTCTCATGGAAGCGGGATTCCCCCGCCAGGCGCTGCTGATGACGGTGGTGCGCGACCTGAACAATGAAGGTCACACCATTCTGACCGTGAAGACCGACAAGGGCGATTTCGTCCTCGACAATCTGGTCGACGAAGTCCGGCCCTGGAACGCGACCGGCTATTATTTCCTGAAACGGCAGTCGCAGCAGAATCCCAACATCTGGGTGTCGATCAACCAGCGCGGCGGCACGCCGAGAACCTGACGAATGCCGCCGAACTGGTAGACTGAGCGGCCCGCATCGTCGGAGCGGACCGGCCTTTACGGGCCTGTGCATAGGTACCACCGCCTTGCAAGCTCACGGGCCGGAAAGTCCGGCCCATGAGTAGCTTTCGACCGCCTACTGCTGGCAAGCCGGTTCGCCCTCCTGTCCGCAAGACGGCCTCTTCTTGAACTGCTGCTTGAACTGCTGCTGCGGCTGCTCCTGCGGGACACGCCGCTCTTGCATCTGCGGTCTCGGCTCGGCGCGGAATTCCGGCTTCGGCTCCGATCTCTGCGGCCGGAGCACCTGCTCGGCCGGCCTTTCCTGCCTGAACTGGCGCTGCGCATTCTCGTTCGGCCTATTGACCCTGAAATTGCGCTGAACGTCGACTTCCGGGCCGCCGGCCCCTTCTTCGTTCTGCAGCCTGCGGAACTTCCTGCCCCCGCCGCCGGCTGCGCCCTGAGTCTGATCGGAGAACACGGACGGATTGTTCCTCCTGAACCGCTTCTGCATGCTCGGCTCGTTGTCGGTCGGCTCACCGTTGACGGTCGGCAGTCTGCGGAACTTCCTGCCCCTGTCGTTCCCGCTGGGCGCGCCCTGATTTTCGCCGGAGAACTCGTCCGGATTGTTGTTCCTCAGCCGCTCCCGCACGCTCGGCCGATTTTCGGCCGGCTGACCGTTGACTGTCGGCAGCTTGCGGAACTTCCTGCCCTTCTCGTTTCCGCTGACCGGGCCCTGATTATCCGGTTCGACCACGGACTGGCCGGCGGACAAATCCCTGCGCCTCAGCTTTTTCGGTTTGCCGGTGCTTTGATCGGAGAAAGCGTTGGGATTGTTCTTCCTGAACCTCTCCTGGGCGCTCAGCTCGTTGTCGGCCGGCGCACCGTTGACGGTCGGCAGCTTGCGGAACTTCCTGCCCTTCCGCTGATCCGTGCCCTGCTCTCCGGTCACGGCGGCGCCGGCATTTCCCGTCGCTTCCTGGTTGCCGCCCGCGATGCCTTGCTTTCCGAGCTGCTTCCTGGACCTGTTGCCCGGCAAATTCTGTTCGTTGGGCGCCGGCTTGCCGTTGACGAGCGGCAGCTTTTTGCCGTCGGCTCCGGGCAAGGCGTGGTCGCGCGACAGCTTGCCGGTCGCGGACTGGGTCTCCGGCTGCGCGGTCGCGGCGCCTGGCTGCTGACCCTGGATAACACGCTGGCCGGGCTTCGGTGGCAAGCCCACCTGTTGCCTGGACTGGGCCTGACCGGATATGGCCGCCCGCTTCTTCAGCAGCGGCGGCAGCGCAACCTTGGCCGCCAGCGCATCCGCGCGGGCGCCAACGGCGCCTCCGACCGTCTTTTGGCTCGTGGTGACGCCACCCTGAGTATTGCCGCTCGGCTGCGCGGCCTGATTGATGGTCTCGTTTCTGATCGTCGTGTTGATGTTGTTGATGACGGTCGTGTTGTGGATGTTGTTGAAGATGATGTCGTTCGGCGGCGGCACGATGTGGCGCGGCGGGTTGACGAACACGGGTATCGGCACGAACACCGGCGTCGGCAGGATGTAGACGTCAACCGGCGGTGGCGGCGGCTCAAGCACGACGAAATCCGGCGGCGGCGGCGGCAGGAAGACCACCGTGATCGGCGGCGGCGGCTCGAAATCGAAATCGGGATCGTCGAAATAGAGCACCGGCCGGTCGATATAGATGATTTCCTCTTCCGGCGGCGGCGGCACGTCATAGACGATGACGGTGAAGCTCGCCGGCGGCTCCAGATCGGCATCGAAATGCTCCAGGCGGCGGCGCGCGTCCCAGGCATGCGGGCCGTGCGGATAGCGCTCCAGATAGGACCAGTAGGCTTCAGGCGTGTCCGTCATCCAGGTCTCACGCCAGGTGATCGCCTCGCGCCGGGCCGCGAGGATGGCGCGCACACGCTTGGCCATCGGATCGTGCGGATAGACGTCGAGGAAATCCTCGTAGCCGCGCATCGTGTCGCGCTCGAGGGCGGCAACATAGGCGTCATGCGCGCTGAAGTCGCGAATCGGCCTGGTGCGCATCGCGCGGGTCTCCGCGGCCGAAACCTTGGGCGGGGGAGCTTCCGCGCTGCGTTCGAAGAAAACGAAAGGCGCGGTGATCTTCGAAGCGCTCCATGGCAGTTCCCCGCCCTGCGTGACTTCGCTGACACGCAGCCGCGTGCGGTCGAACACGTCCTGCAGCGACAGGCCGCCTTCGCGCATCATCTCGGCCAGCGCCTGGGCGTAGGCTCCGTAGGGGCCTTTGCCCTCCGGCGCGACCGTTCCGGGAGCGGCGTTGAAGGCAATCAGCATGTTCGGATCGGGATCGACCAATGCAAGGCCACCGGCCAGCGGCTCTTTCGACTGCGGAAACGGATTTGGCCGCGCCGCGTCGAGCACAACGATATTGACCTTGGTCGGCAGCCCGGACAGCGACCTGGTGACGTCTGAGATCCGCATCGCCTGAAGCGGGACATCGGCCGGATTGGCGATCTGGGCATCGACCGGAAGGAAGTAGTTCTCGCCCTCGAACTGCACGCCATGCCCAGCGAGATAGATGAAAACGACGGCGTCGGGACCGGCGGCCGATACCTTGCCAATGAAATCGCGGAACGCGCCGCGCAGCGAGTCCTGGTCCACGTCGCGCGCGCCGACCACATCGAACCCGGCGGCCTGCAATGTCTGTGCGATTAGGCCGGCGTCATTGGCGGCCGTTGCGAGTTCGCCGGTCTTGTAGGAGCCATTGCCGATGACGAAGGCCAGACGCTTTTCGCCTTGCGCCAATGCCCCGGTTGCGGCGCTGACCGCGAAAAAGATGAGAATGACGACGAGGCCGAGGAATTTCTGAAGCGCCTGCATGGCAATCCGCTATCCTTATCCGCCATCCCTCCATAACATTAACGCCGGAGAGGCAGGAATGTTTCCCTAACAGCGCAAAATTAAGAGCCCGCATAAAGGCGGCTTTAGGGCGCAATTTCGTCGGAAGAACAGAGGCTTCACAAAATTTCCTGCGAACCAGCGGTTGCGGATTACCGCCGCCGCTTCGGCTTCTCCAGCAGCGCGACCGCCTCGACATGCGGCGACCACAGGAACTGGTCGATCGGCGTCACGCTCTTCAGCTGATAGCCGCCGTCGAGGAGGATGCGCAGGTCCCGTGCCAGCGTCACCGGATTGCAGGACACGGCCGCGACAAGCGGCACGTCCGAGCGGGCGATCTGCTTCGACTGGTCCTCGGCGCCGGCGCGCGGCGGATCGAAGACGAGGCCGTCAAAGCCGTTCAGTTCCTTAAAAGTCAGAGGCCGGCGGAAGAGGTCGCGACGCTCGCTTATCACCCGCTTCAGGCCGCCGGCGAAACGAAAGGCGCGGTCGAGCGCCGCAAGGGCCGGCGCATCTCCCTCGACGGCATGAACCTCCGACTTCGCCGCAAGCCTGAGCGCGAAGCTGCCGCAGCCTGCAAAAAGGTCAGCGACTTTCTTGGCGCGCGACAGATGCCGCCCGACGAGACCAGCCATCGTCTGCTCGGCGGCCTCCGTCGCCTGCAGGAAGGCACCGGGCGGCACTGCGACGGCGACCGACCCGAACTGCACCACCGGCTTTTTCGGCTCGACGATCACCTCGCCGTCGATGGAAAGCCTCGCCAGGCCCTCGGCCATCACGAAATTCGAGGCGATGCGGCGCTGGTTTTCGCCGAGCTTGCCCGCATCCTGGACGGCAACATCGAGGCCGGACGCCGTGACCGTGACCGTCATGTGGAAGGGTTTCGGCGTGGCGCAAACCAGATTGGCCAGCCTCCGCAAGCGGTCGAGCGACCCTACGATCGCCGGCAGCGAGATCGGGCATTCCTCGATCGGGATGATCTCGGAGGAGAGTGCGCGCACGAAGCCGAGCAGCATGCCGGCCTCGGTGCGCCTTGCGCTGAAGACGACGCGGCGGCGCGTCTGCGGCGCGCAAGGCACCAGCGCATCGATCTCGCCGGCGATGCCCTTGGCCTTCAGCGCCTGCACGACCCGCTCGCGCTTCCACTGTCGATAGGCCTCGGCCTCGAAATGCTGCAGCGCACAGCCGCCGCATTCGGTGAAATGGCGGCAGGGCGGATCGACCCGGAGCGGCGAGGCTTGCAGCACCGACATCAGCGTCGCGCGATCCTTCTGGCGCGCGGCGGTGACCGTCTCGCCCGGCAGCGTGAACGGGATGAAAACCTCGCCGCTATCGGCGCTGGCGACGCCGTCGCCTTGCGAACCGAGCCTGGAGATGGTGAAGCGCGCGCTCATTGCGATGCACCGTCCTTGACGGCGGCGAGCAGGAACTCGCGATTGCCGTCGCCGCCTTCGATCGGCGACGGGTGTAGCCCAAGCACGCGCCAGCCCGGCACGGCGGCAAGCCAGTCGCGCAATTCTGTGGCGACGCGCTCGGCATCGCCTGGATCCTTGAGCAGTCCGCCCTTGCCGATCGCTTCGCGGCCGGCTTCGAATTGCGGCTTGACGAGAAGCAGCGCCCTGGCGCCCTCGCCGGCCAGCGCAAGCGCCGGCGGCAGCGCCATTTTCAGCGAAATGAAGCTGACGTCGCAAACGAGGAAATCCGGAACGCGGCCGCCGAGATCGGCGGCCGTCAGGTCACGTGCGTTGACACCCTCGATCACCGTCACGCGCGGGTCGCCGGCAATATCCGGATGGATCTGGCCGTGGCCAACATCGATCGCCGTGACATGGGCGGCGCCACGTTCGAGCAGCACCTGGGTGAAACCGCCGGTCGAGGCGCCGATGTCGAGCGCCTCGCTTCGCGAAGGATCGAGGCCGAAACGGTCGAGGCCGGAAATAAGCTTCAGCGCCGCGCGCGACACATAGGCTTGCGCGGGATCGTCGATGGCGATCAGGCAGTCCGACGCAACGGATTGACCAGGCTTGCGGGCAACGCTGCCCTCAACGGTCACCGTGCCGCGCTCGATCGCATCGCGAGCGCGCGAACGGCTGGCGAACAGGCCGCGCGCAACGAGCAGGTCGTCGAGCCTTGGGCGCGTTCTGGCTGGCACAGGAGAACTCATCGGCCTTCATTGGCGAAAGCCGAACGCGAAGGCAATGGCAGCGTGTTGAATATAACGTGGAGCGCGGCAGAATGCAGATACCGAAAGTTCGCTCACCCAGCCGAGGAGGAGGCTATGCTGAAGGGAACCTGCCATTGCGGCGCCGCCCACTGGACCCTGGAAGGCGATCCAGGATCGATCACGGCCTGCAACTGCACGCTCTGCCGCCGCTACGGCACGCTCTGGGCCTACGACTATCTCGACGAGCGTATCCGCATCGCAGGACCAATGAGTTCATACACACGGGCCGAAGTGGCCGAGCCGGCGCTCGAGATCCTGTTCTGCCCGACATGCGCCTGCGTGCTCGCCTGGCGCGGTCTGCGCTCAGGCGGCCGCATTCGGATCGCTGTCAATGTCCGGCTGGCGCCGCCGGAGGCCGTCGCCGACCTGCCGATCGACCATTTCGACGGTCTCGACAGTTTCGACGACCTGCCGCGCGACGGCCGCTGCGTGCGCGATCTCTGGTTCTGATTTTTGTTTGATGCATGTCGTTGTCCCAAAACCGCGGGACACTTTTGGGCGACATACATCAGAAGACTGTCCGCGAAACCGGACGCTCGACGGCCGGCATCAGCCCGTCGTCGTTGGAAGCCTGGCTGCGCGGCTCAGCCGCAACCGGTTCGCCCCCCGTCAGCACCACCATTTGAGGAACCTGCTTATAGGAGAAGCCGCCGCGGATGTTGCCCATCTTGCTGGCGACGATGTCCATCACCGCCTTTTCGAGATTGCGGTCGTAACGCGTTTCGGCTGCCACCGGCGCGGCCATGGCCATCACAAGGGCCATGCCGCTCAGGAACGATTTCATTGTTCTTATCCCCTGCCTAGGACCAAGGTCTTAGCAGGGCGCCGTTGAAAATCGGCCAAGAGAGAAGGTAACCGAACCGCCAAACGAAAGCGTTAACAAATACTTACAGCCGGAAGCCGGCAAAGGGATTCAGCACGTTGAGATTTCGATTCAGGCGCGCTGCGCCTGCACGCCGTGGCCGAGCGCGGCAAAGACCGTGCGCACGATGCCAGCCGTATCGAGGCCCGCGTCGGCATACATCTTCTCGGGCTTGGCATGATCGATGAATTCGTCCGGCAGCACCAGCGGGCGCACCTTGAGTCCGTTTTCCAGCAGTCCTTCATGGGCGAGGAAATGCAACACCTGGCTGGCAAAACCGCCGACCGCGCCCTCTTCCACAGTCACCAGAACCTCATGCGAGCGGGCAAGGCGGCGGATGAGGTCCTCGTCCAGCGGCTTGGCGAAGCGGGCGTCGGCAACGGTGGTGGAAAGACCTGCCGCGCCGAGCTCCTCCGCGGCCAGCAGGCAATCCTGCAGCCGGGTGCCGAAGGACAGAAGCGCCACCTTGGTGCCTTCCTTCAGGATACGGCCCTTGCCGATCTCGAGCACCGAGCCGCGCTCCGGCATGTCGACGCCAACGCCATTGCCGCGCGGATAGCGGAAGGCGATCGGGCCGCCGTCATAGTCGGCCGCGGTGCGCACCATGTGGCGAAGTTCCGCCTCGTCGGCAGCGGCCATGACGACGAAGCCGGGCAGCGAGGCCAGGAAGGTCGTGTCGAAAGCGCCGCAATGGGTGGCGCCGTCGGCACCGACGAAGCCGGCCCGGTCGATCGGGAAGCGCACCGGCAGCTTCTGGATCGCCACGTCATGTACGACCTGGTCGTAGGCGCGCTGCAGGAAGGTCGAATAGATGGCGGCGAACGGCTTGTAGCCTTCGGTGGCGAGGCCGGCGGCGAAGGTCACCGCGTGCTGCTCGGCAATGCCGACATCGAAGGTCCTTGTCGGGAACGCCTCGCCGAACAGGTCGAGGCCGGTGCCGCTCGGCATCGCGGCGGTGATCGCCACGATGCGGTCGTCCTCGCGCGCTTCCTGGATCAGGCTCTCGGCGAAGACCTTGGTGTAGCTCGGCGCATTGGCCGGCGCCTTGGCCTGCGCGCCGGTGATGACGTCGAACTTGTTGACGCCGTGATATTTGTCGGCCGCCGCTTCCGCCGGCGCGTAGCCCTTGCCCTTCTGGGTCACGACATGGATCAGCACCGGGCCGTCGGCATTGTCGCGGACGTTCCTCAGCACCGGGATCAGGTGCTCGAGATTGTGTCCGTCGATCGGGCCGATGTGATAGAAGCCCATTTCCTCGAACAGCGTGCCGCCGGTGACGTAGCCTCGCGCATGCTCGACCGCGCGCGTGATGGCGCGGTCGGCGCGCTTGCCGAGATAGGACGACAGCTTCTTGCCGAAATCGCGCAAGCCCAGGTAGGCCTTGCCGGATGCGAGCCTGGCCAGATAGGCGCTCATGGCACCGGTCGGCGGGGCGATCGACATGTCGTTGTCGTTGAGGATGACGATCAGGCGGGCGTCGAGCGCGCCGGCATTGTTCATTGCCTCATAGGCCATGCCGGCGGACATGGCGCCGTCGCCGATGACAGCGATGACGTTGTTGCGACCGCCAGCGAGCTCGCGTCCCATGGCCATGCCGAGGCCGGCGGAAATCGAGGTCGACGAGTGGGCTGCGCCGAATGGGTCGTATTCGCTCTCTGCCCGCCGGGTGAATCCGGAGAGACCACCCTCCTGGCGGAGCGTGCGGATGCGGTCGCGGCGGCCGGTCAGGATCTTGTGCGGATAGGCCTGGTGGCCGACATCCCAGATCAGCCGGTCTTCCGGCGTGTTGAAGACATAGTGCAGCGCAACCGTCAGCTCGACGACGCCGAGGCCCGCGCCGAGATGGCCGCCGGTGTGCGACACGGCATCGATCAGCTCGGCGCGAAGTTCCGTCGCCAGCTGCGGCAGCTCGCTTTCCTCAAGCGCCCGCAAATCCGCGGGGATGCGGACCTTGTCGAGGAGCGGCGTATCGGGCTTCGGGTTCACTCTGGTGCGGCCTGCTGAAATCTTAACGTTGCATCAGAGCGGTTAACCGTTTCACCGCACCGCTCTGTCTTTTCTGTTTCACGCAATTCCGGACGGAAAACCGCTTCACACTTTTCCCGGAATTGCTCCAACCTTCACAATATGCGCCTTGATCATGCGCGAAATATGCCGCCGGCGAGCGAATGTAAATGCGTGTCAGTGACGCGGTTGGCGCAGGATGTCCATCCAGCTCTAACCTTCCGGCAGCGGAATGAATTCTTCCTCATCACCAGGAACGATATCGAAGCGGCCTGTCTTCCATTCTTCCTTGGCCTGCTCGATGCGTTCCTTCGAGGACGAAACGAAGTTCCACCATATATAACGCTTGGAGCCCAGCGACGCTCCGCCGAACAGCATGAAATGCGCGCCGCGCTCCGACGAAACGACGATCTCCTCGCCCGGTTTGAACACCAGAAGCCGCTCGGCCGGGAAGCGGTCGCCGGCAATCGAAACCTCGCCCTCCATCGTGTAGATGGCGCGCTCCTCGGCATCGGCCGGGATCTTCACGCTGGCGCCCGCCGCGAGCCGCAGATCGGCGTAGAGCGTTTCCGAAGCGGTCGCGACCGGCGAGCGCAGGCCGGAAAATTCACCGATGACGACGCGGCCGCCGACGCCCTCGGCGTCGATCTCGGGCAGGCGGATCACCGACGTGTTGGCGAACACCGGGGCGATTTCTTCCTGGTCGTCCGGCAGCGCAAGCCAGGTCTGCAGGCCGGAGATCGACATCGGCGCGCCGCGCAGCTCCTCCGGCGTGCGTTCCGAATGGACGATGCCGCGGCCGGCGGTCATCAGGTTCACATCGCCCGGCGCGATCACCATCTCGGTGCCGAGCGAATCGCGATGCCTGATCTTGCCGTCGAACAGATAGGTGACGGTGGAGAGCCCGATATGCGGATGCGGACGCACGTCGATCGCATGGCCGGCGCGCAGGATGGCCGGACCCATGCGGTCGAAGAAGATGAACGGTCCGACCAGCCTGCGTTTCGCGGTCGGCAAGGCGCGGCGAACCTCGAAGCCGCCAATGTCCTTGGCGTTGGGGATGACCATCAATTCGATCTGGTCGCAGGCGAAGGCATCGCCGGCCTCAGGATCGTTACCCGGGAAGAAGCTCATGTCACGACCTCAGGCGAAGCGGAGCGCGGACCTGGCTTTCGCCTTGGCGGCCTCTTCCTCGCGATTGCGCGGATGCTGGGTGGTTTCGAGGCTGTCGAGCAGCTCGCGCGCGGCGGCCGCGATCGCCTCGACGGCGTGGTGGAAGGCATGCTCGTTGCGCTTGGACGGCTTGGTCGAGCCACTCAGCTTGCGCACGAACTGCAAGGCCGCGTCATGGACCTCGTCGTCGGTCGCCGGCGGATCGAAATTGAACAGGGTCTTGATGTTTCGGCACATGCTTGGACTCCTTGCCTGTTTCTCTCTCCCCCACCGCTTCCGTTCTATTCGGCGTCGAGCGGCTCCGTTCCCACCGGCTTGCCGTCGCGCGACAGTCTGATCTTCTCGACCTTGTCCTCGGCGGCCTTGAGCAGCCGGTCGCAGTGGGCCTTCAGCGCCTCGCCGCGTTCGTAGATCCTGATCGACTGGTCGAGCGGGACATCGCCGCGCTCCAGATCATCGACGATCTTCTCCAGCGCGTCGAGCGCCTGTTCGAAACTCATCGCCTTGACGTCTTCGTTAGCTTCATCAGCCATAATTCATCCCTTCATCAGCCGCCCGACATGGGCGGCGACCGAAAATGCCAGTCCTTGCAGATCGTAGCCGCCCTCCAGCAGGCTGACGAGCCGGTTGCCGCTGTGGCGCCCGGCGCGATCCATCAGCTGGCCGGTCGCCCAGTCGAAATCATCCTCGGTCAGGTTGATCTCGGCCAGCGGATCGCGATGGTGCGCATCGAACCCGGCGGAAATGATGATCAGGTCCGGCTTGAATGCATCGATCGACGGCAGCACGCGCGACAGGAAGGCGTCGCGGAACGTGTCGCTGCCGGTGCTCGGCGCAAGCGGCGCGTTGACGATGTTGCCTGCGCCGGTTTCGCTTTTGGCACCGCTGCCAGGATAAAGCGGCATCTGGTGCGTCGAGCAATAGAGCACCGACGGATCGTCCCAGAAAATGTCCTGCGTGCCGTTGCCGTGGTGGACGTCCCAGTCCACGATGGCGACACGCTCGGCCTGATGCTTCTTCTGCGCATGACGAGCGGCGATCGCCGCAGTGTTGAACAGGCAAAAACCCATCGCGGTGGTCTTTTCGGCGTGATGGCCGGGCGGGCGGGCGGCAACGAAGACATTGGCGGCGCGGCCTTCGAAGACATCGTCTATCGCTGCATTGGCGGCGCCGATCGCCGTCACCGCGGCCTGCCAGCTTTTCGGACTGGCGCTGGTGTCGGCATCGATCGAGACAATACCGCTCGCGGGAATGGCCGCGCGGATGCGGGCAACAAAATCCTCCGGATGCGCGTAGAGGATCGTCGCCTCGTCGCCTTCCGGCGCCTTGACACGGTCGAGGGCCGAAAAAGCCTCGTCGTCCAGCACGCGTTCGATGGCGCGCAAACGGTCCGGCCGCTCGGGATGGCCGGGCGGCGTGAGGTGTTCCAGAAATACCGGATGGGTGTAGAGACGGGTAGCCATGGCCCCTAATCTAGGCACCTGCCGCCCGGATAGCCATGTTCCAGCACCGAATGATTGGGGAAAATCGCGCCGTGCCGTGTCGCTGGCGGCATTGGCGCGGCTTCCGCTTCACGATAAGGTCCCATCGCTGCCTGGTGCCCGCGACGCGGGAGAATCGGGAACACGGTTGAATTCCGTGGCGTGCCCAACGCTGTGAGGGGGACCGCGCCGGCAAAAGCCACTGTCCTAGACGGGAAGGCGCCGGATGCGGGTCGATCCCGAGCCAGAAGACCGGCCCGGCAGACATGGTCGTCCGCATGGTCAGGCGGAAGACTGCTTATCGCAAGGGGACAAGCGATGCAGGCACGAACGGCCGCCACGAGCGGCGACGACTTTGACCAATTGGCGCGCGACGCCGTCTACCGGGCAATGTTCACAAGACGGGACGTGCGCAGCCATTTTGTTTCGGACGATCTCGACGATTGCGTGCTTGCGCGGCTGCTGACGGCCGCCCATCACGCGCCATCGGTCGGCTACATGCAGCCGTGGAACTTCATCGTCATCCGCGATGCGGCAAGGCGACGACAGGTGCGCGACCTGTTTCTGGCCGCGCGCGAGCAGGAACTGCCGGCGATCGAGGCGGAGCGGCAGGCGCTCTACCGCAAGCTGAAGCTCGAGGGCATCTGCGAAAGCGCGCTCAACCTTTGCATCACCTGCGACCGACAGCGCTCGAAGAATTCGCCGCTCGGGCGCTGGCACAATCCGGAGATGGACCTCTACAGCACCGTCTGCGCGGTACAGAATTTCTGGCTGGCGGCGCGCGCCGAAGGCGTCGGCGTCGGTTGGGTGAGCATCATCGAAACCGAGGCGTTGAAGCGGCTCTTGTCGATCCCCGAGCATGTCACGCCGATCGCCTATCTCTGCGTCGGCCGCGTCTCGGCATTCGCGCCGAAGCCGGACCTCGAAGCGCATGGCTGGGGCAAGCGGCTGCCGCTGCCCGAGCTGGTGATGAGCGAAACCTTTTGCGGTGCCGGCGAGGCACAGCTCAAGTCGGCGATCGCCCGCCTTGGTTCGGAGGAACGAGCGAAGCCGTGATCAGGCTGCCCTCGTAGGGGCCGCCGATCAAGCAGCCCGGGGCGAATCCCAGCGCGAGCCGCCGAAGGAGCCGAGCGCCTTGTCGCGAAGCTCCCTGAATTTCGACGAGGCCTCGGCCAGCCGCCGATCCCAGTCGGGATTCGGAACCTGGCCCTCGATGGTGTCGAAATAGACCTGCATCAGCGAAGCGATGGCGAAGGGCTCGATGAAGGCAGCCTTGAAAGCCCAGGCGAAGACGATGGCGAGCACGAAGGCCCAGCCGGCAAGCTGCCCCGGCATCACCCAGAGGATGGCGGCTGCCGGGGCCAGCATCAGCAGGAAGATGACGAAGGACACACCCCACATGATCACCGCCAGCCAGACGGCGTTCTTGACCATATGCTTGCCGTTCTGCGCGTAGAGCACGACGCCTTGCCTGGCGGTCTCGAACGGCGAGTTCGAATTGATGCGGATGTTGTAGCCGAGGATGATCTCGTCGACATAGGTCAGCGACAGGCGGACGACCGTGTTGATGAAGCTGACGATGCCGCTCAAGCCGGGAATGGGCAGGAACGCAGCGATACCGCCGATAAGGCCAGTGATGGCGCGGATGGCGCCTTTGACCAGCTGGTCGACGACGAAAAGGATGTTGGCCTCGGCGAAACGCTGGGTCACCACTTCCTTCGCATAGGCGATCTGGCCCTGGCCGTCGGGAACGTCGCGGCCATCGATCAGATGGACCATGACGGCGATGTGGCCGGCCTTGAGAACGTAGAGGATATATTCGCGGATCCAGTAGACGGCGATCGAGACGACGCCGAAGCCGACCACGCCGCCCCATAGGGCAAACGACATCGGTCCGTCCGGATCGGTGGAGATATGGCCTACGCCGTAGCCGACGCTGGCGCCGGTGCCGGTCGCCACGATGTAGGCCACCGTGATGCCGAAATAGACGATCATGCGAAAGACGATGAACGGCCATGTCCGCATCATGATGGACACCGACCGGCCGATGCTGAAGTCCCACATGGCCCCGACTCTCCCGCCCCGCGCATGACCTCGAAAATCGGAACCGATTTTCGGAAAGGATCATGCGCAAACATCAAAAGTGTTACAGCATCCTTTGCGCGTTCAAGGAACGCGCTGCGCTGTAAGAGAATGGCCGGAGAGGATGCGCTCAGGTCTGCGATTGTCAATTGCGGCGGCGCCGTGACCGCCTCAAAACGGTGCACAACCCGGCGATATCGTTACCCGATCGTGCGGTCGGGGCTTTTGCGCAGGCCTTCGAGCAGTTGCTTGAATGCCGCTATCGCCTTCTTCGACGTCGCTTCGGGGTCCCTGGAGTTGGCGATGCGCTGCGAGGCCTGGCTGCTGGCGCCGTTGATGAGCCGCGCCGCGGTTTCGGGGTCGAGATCGGGAACGACCACCCCCTCTTCCTGCAGCGCAGTCAGGTGATCGGTCATTGAAGCCGTGCAGGCGTTGGCATTCGGCCATTGCGCCGGATCGCCGAGCACCGACACGGTGCCGACGCTGGCGCTGGCCGTCTTCGTCAGCGGCGTCGCGATCTCGCCGACCTTCATCACCGCCTTTGGCCTGATCGAGCGCCACGTGCCGATGCTGACCGAAGCGTCACCTGGGTGACGACCGGAATCGGCATCGGCATGGCGCTGGGTTTCCTTCGCCGCCGGCTGGACGGTAGACACTTTTGGACCGCAGAACGGCTTCTGGGTATCGGTCACAGCAGGCGCGATTGCCCTGGCCACAGTGCTTGCCGGTCAATGTCGGCTGGCGACGGGGGAATTGCGACGCGGATCGGGGTGAAGCGGTTATCGCGGCTGGGTGACCTATGAATTCCCCAGCCGGTCACTGATCTCCGTACCGCTTAAGACAACGAGCGGTTCGCCAAGAGTTTCGATCATATCCTGATTCAAATGGGGTATGGTCTCAGCACGAGCGACCAGGGGCGGGCAATCCCCAGGGAAATAGACACAAGAATTGGTGCCGCGTAGAATCTTCAACAGCGAGTCGTACAACAAGGTGTTTGTTGTAGGGCGCACTACTGTTAATCCGGAACATTGCGCGTAGTCTTCTGGATTGAGATTCATATAGAGCTCAGTTTGATCCAAAGGAGCGTCTCTATAGGTAACCGTCCAAACGTCACCATCGCGGCTGGTGATGAAAGGCGCGAAAGCTTCATCTACGACAGCCGTCGGGAAATACCCCTCCTGCCCGTCCTCGAAGCAGGCAAGATACGCTTCAAAGCTCATTCTCAAGTCTCCAAAGCTACAGAATCTCGGTCTTGGCGATGTGGATGCCGAACCCCTCAAGACCGACATAGTGGCGCTCCCGCGAGGCGATCAGGTTGATCGAGGAGATGCCGAGATCCCTGAGAATCTGGGCGCCAAGGCCGATCTCGCGCCACTCGCTCTCGCGCCGGCGCGCCTCCTCATGGTCCTCGCGCTCGCCGCTCATCGGGCGCCTGCGCTCCTGGTGGGCGACGCCGACCGAGCCTTCGCGCAGATAGACGATGACGCCGCGCTTGCGCTCGCCCATTGCCTTCATGATGTGATCCAGGCGGTGGCCGGTGCCGAAGACGTCGGTCACGACGTCCTCCGAATGCAGGCGCACCGGCACCTCCTCGCCGTCGCGGATGTCGCCGAAGACGACCGCGACATGATGCATGGAATCCCAAGGCAGCGTGTAGGTGAAGACCTGCGCCTTGCCGCCCGGCGTTTCGATGTCGGAGCAGGCGACGCGCTCGACCAGCGTTTCCTTGCGCTGGCGGTAGGCGATGAGGTCGGCGACCGAAACCTGCTTCAGGCCATGCTGTTCCGCGAAAGCCTGAACCTCGGGGCCGCGCTTGACCGTGCCGTCGTCGTTGACCAGTTCGGAAATGACGCCGACCGGCGGCAGGCCGGCGAGCTTGCAGAGGTCGACCGCGGCCTCGGTATGGCCGGAACGCATCAGGACACCGCCTTCGCGCGCGATCAGCGGGAAGATGTGGCCGGGGCGTACGAAATCGGTCGGCCCGACATTGCCGTTGGCGAGGTTGCGAACGGTGAGCGTGCGGTCATCGGCGGAAATGCCGGTCGTGGTGCCGTGCTTGAAATCGACGCTGACGGTGAAAGCGGTGGTGTGGGCGGAATCGTTGTCGGCCACCATCGGCGCCAGGTTCAACCGCCGTGCCTCCTCGCGCGGCATCGGCGTGCAGACGATGCCGGAGGTATTGCGGACGATGAAGGCCATCTTTTCCGGCGTGCAGTGCACCGCGGCGACGATCAGATCGCCCTCGTTCTCGCGCCCGTCATCGTCCATGACGACGACGATCTCGCCGCGCTCGAAAGCACGGATCGCTTCGACGATCTTCTTCTGGTCGTAAGGCATACGTGCTCGCTTCGCTCGCAAGGGAGTAGGGGAATAGGGCAGTAAGGGAGTAGGGAAAAGCAAAAAGTTTGGGGTCAGGGCGCGACGTAGCCCACGGCCCTACTGCCTTACTCCCCTACTCCCTTCCCTGTCTGTCCTCTGTGCCGCAGATAATGATCCGCTATCGCGCAGGCAACCATGGCCTCGCCGATCGGAACGGCGCGGATGCCGACGCACGGATCGTGGCGGCCCTTGGTCATCACCTCGACGTCCTTGCCGTCCTTGTCGATGGACTTGCGCGGGGTCAGGATCGATGAGGTCGGCTTGACGGCGAAGCGGGCGACGATCGCCTGGCCGGTCGAGATGCCGCCAAGGATGCCGCCGGCATTGTTGGACAAAAACACCGGCTTGCCGTCATTGCCGATGCGCATCTCGTCGGCGTTCTGCTCGCCGGTGATGCGGGCGGCCTCGAAGCCGTTGCCGATCTCGACGCCCTTGACCGCGTTGATCGACATCAGGCCCGACGCGATGTCCTGGTCGAGCTTGGCGTAGATCGGCGCGCCGAGGCCCGCCGGCACGCCCTCGGCAACGATCTCGATCACCGCGCCGACGGAGGAGCCGGCCTTGCGGATGCCGTCGAGATAGGCCGCGAAGACCGGGACCGAGGCCGGATCGGGGGTGAAAAACGGGTTCTCGGCATCACCGACGAAATTCCAGTTCCAGTTGGCGCGGTCGATCGACTTTTCGCCCATCGAGACCAGCGCGCCGCGCACCACCATGCCCGGCACCACCTTGCGCGCCAGCGCGCCGGCCGCCACCCGCGCCGCCGTCTCGCGCGCCGAGGAACGGCCGCCGCCGCGATGGTCGCGCAGGCCGTATTTGACCTCATAGGTGTAGTCGGCATGGCCCGGCCGGTACTGGCGAGCGATCTCGCCATAATCCTTGGAGCGCTGGTCGACATTCTCGATCAGCATCGACACCGGCGTGCCGGTGGTGATCATGGTCTCGCCGTCCTCGTCGAGGATGAAGCCTGAGAGGATCTTCACCTCGTCCGGCTCGCGGCGCTGGGTGACGAAACGCGACTGGCCGGGGCGGCGACGGTCGAGCTCGGCCTGGATATCCTCGCGCTTGAAGCGGATGCCGGGCGGGCAGCCGTCGACCACGCAGCCGAGCGCGGTGCCGTGGCTTTCACCCCAGGTGGTGACGCGGAACAGATGGCCGAAGGTGTTGTGAGACATGGAAAAAACGCCCTGCCCGGCGGCGGAGCCCGGTTCGCCGTTTCAAGGCTGCCTTCTATTGGCGTTTTCCACAGCGGTCAAACGGTGATCGGATGCATCAATCTGTGATCTGGCCGATTTAGTTTTGACACATTCGGTTGGTTTCTGCTCTCTTCCATCCGCCGTTGAGGATCCGCCGTTGCTCATGCCGGCGCAATGACCAAAAGAGGACGACGATGCGTACCCTGATTGGCGCCGTTGGCACCATGCTCATGATTTCCACCGCCGCATTCGCCGGCCAGACCGAGGGCCTGATCAAGAAAGTCGACAAGGACACGCTGACCCTGACGCTCGACGACGGAAAGTCCTACAAGCTCAACGCCGAGACCGACCTCGACGCATTGAAGCCCGGCATGGACATCGTCATTGCCTACGACGTGACCAACGGCGAGAATGTCGTGACGGATATGCAGCTGCCTGACAGCGATCAGAATTAGCTTTCTGGAGCGTCCGTGTTTCGTCATTCTAGGGCGAAGCGAGGAGCGTAGCGACGCGCGCAGACCCTAGAATCCATGCCGTAACGTCTGAGCGCCGCTACGGTGTAGAACGACCTCAGTTCTGCACGGTTTTTAATGGTCGGCTAAGGTCACGGCATGGATCCTTGGATCTTCGCTCCGCTTCGCGTCGCTACGCCCAAGGATGACGACTTCACGGGCTTCGTCCGCCCCCTTGCGGGCTTCGAGGCTGCCTCACAACCACTCCAGGCTCCGGCCCTGCAGCCGGAGCAGACGATCCTGCGGGATCTCCAGGCTGGCCGCTTCCTTCTTGGACATGCCTTCGACGAAGCGGAACAGGCAGCGCATCACCCCGCCATGGGTGACGCAGACAGTCCGCTGCTCAAGCGCGTCGAACCACGGCTTGACCCGTTCAAGCAGCATCTCATAGCTTTCCGCGCCTTGGCCCGGCGGCTGGTAATCCCATTTGGCGGCGCGGCGGCCTTGCGTCGATCCGGGATGCCGGGCCTCAAGCTCGGCGAAAGTAAAGCCCTGCCAGTCGCCGAAACTCAATTCCACCAGACGCGGGTCGGTGCGATAGGCAAGCGGATCGAGCCCCATCGCCGCGCGCATGAGCTCCATCGTCTCGCGGGTGCGCCGCATCGGGCTGGCGACAAAGTCGAAACCCTCACCCTTGCCGATCATCGCGGCCAGGCGCCGGCCGTTGCCAGTCGCCTGCTGGCGGCCAAGCTCATTGATGTCGGTGTCGGCCTGGCCCTGCAGGCGACGCTGGGTGTTCCACTCAGTCTGGCCATGGCGCGCGATGTAGACGAGCGGATACATCAGGTCTTCCGGAGGTCGGGTCAGGGCCTGGGCGGAGGGGTATGCGAGAGGATTCAGTCCTTGACGGTCGAGATATCCGGCGCGTCGACCGCCTTCATGCCGACGACGTGGTAGCCCGAATCGACGTGATGGACCTCTCCGGTCACGCCGCGCGACAGGTCCGACAGGAAATAGACGCCGGAATCGCCGACCTCTTCCTGCGTCACCGTCTGCTTCAGCGGCGCATTGTACTCGTTCCACTTGAGAATGTAGCGGAAATCGCCAATGCCGGAGGCGGCGAGCGTCTTGATCGGGCCGGCCGAGATCGCGTTGACGCGGATCTTCTTGGCGCCGAGGTCGACGGCGAGATAGCGGACGCTTGCTTCGAGCGCCGCCTTGGCGACGCCCATGACGTTGTAGTGCGGCATCACCTTCTCGGCGCCGTAATAGGTCAGCGTCAGCAGCGAGCCGCCTTCCGCCATCAGCGGCTCGGCGCGCTTGGCGATGGTGGTGAAGGAGAATACCGAAATGTCCATGGTGCGCAGGAAATTGTCGCGCGTCGTCTCGACATAGCGGCCGGTGAGCTCGTCCTTGTCCGAGAAGGCGATCGCATGGACGAGGAAGTCGAGCTTGCCCCAGTGCTTGGCGATGTCGGCAAAGACTGCGTCGAGGCTTTCCGGATCGGTCACGTCGCAATGACCGGCGACATGCGCGTTGAGTTCCGCCGCCAGCGGCTCGACGCGCTTCTTGAACGCCTCGCCCTGATAGGTCAGCGCGATCTCGGCACCGTGATCGACGCAAGCCTTGGCGATGCCGAAAGCGATCGACCGATTGTTCGCGACGCCGAGAATAAGGCCTCGCTTACCGGCCATCAGGCCCTGTCCACCCGCCATGTGCACGTTCTCCGCAAGAGATGTCAGCTTTTGTGGAGCCCTATCGCACAGGCACACAGCCCCTTCAAGCGCCGAAAACGGACTGGCTCGAGGAGAAAACCGCCTCGATCAGCCTTTTCGGTTGCGCATCAGGGCTTCGAGATCGGCATCTCCGCCCTCCGGCAGCATCAGCCGCACATGCGCATAAAGGTCGCCGTGGCCACCGGCTTTTTCCGGCAAACCCCTGCCCTTCAGGCGCAATACTTTGTCCGAGCTCGACCATGCCGGAACGTTGACCGCGAGTTTGCCGGTCGGCGTCTCGACCGCCACCTTGGCGCCGAGCACCGCGTCGGCCAGATCGACTGGCAGGTCGACATGCAGGTCGCGGCCCTCGATGCGATAGCGCGGATGGCGGCGGATGTGGATCTTGACCAGCGCGTCGCCCGGCTGCCCGGGCCCTTGCTCGCCCTGGCCTTTGAGGCGGATGGTCTGGCCTTCCTCGACGTAAGTTGGAAGCTTGACCGCCATCTTGCGCCCGTCGGGGAACATCGCCGTCACCTTCTCGGCGGTGGCGGCCTCCTCGACGGTGATGTCCAGCGTGACGTTCAGGTCAGCCGCCTGAACCGGCTGGCGACGGTCGCCACGGCCAGCACCGCGCGCGCCCGAAAAGGCATCGCCGAAGATCTGGCTGAAAATGTCGCTGTTGCCGTCGAACGGATCGCCGCCCGGACGGCCGGTGCGGAATTCGAAATGCGCGCCGCCGGGACCCTGCTGGCGACGGAACCCGGCGAACGGATCGCCACCGCCGGCCGCGCCCTCGAAGCCCTGGAACCTCGGCTTGCCGTCGGCGTCGATCTCACCGCGATCGTAAGCGGCGCGCGTCTTCTCGTCGCCGACGATCTCGTAGGCTTGGTTGGCGGCGGCAAAACGCTCCTTCGCCTTCGGATCATTCGGATTCTGGTCCGGATGATGCTGCTTGGCGAGCTTGCGGTACGCCGATTTTATTTCCTTGGCCGATGCGTTCCTGGCAACGCCCAGCACCTCATAGGGGTCGCGCATGCTTCCTGCCTGTAAGAGAAGATGAATCCACGGTGCCTCCTATATGCGCTCGGATAGGAAGAAATTCCAGTAGCGCAAGAGGGATCGGCTAGCGAAAATCAAAGCACCCCGAACCGGATCAGAGCGCCTTGAACTCCTGCATGCGCCAGCCGCCGGCGCCGGCCATGCAGAGCTCGCCTTTGTACAGGGCGACGCCGTCGAAACTCTCCCGCGTGGCCGTGAAGCGGCGGCAGTTGAGGCCGCCATCCTTGAGCTCCACCAGTTCGGTGATCGCACCGCGCGAACCGGTGCCGGCATTGGCCCATGGCACGGCCTGGCCGCCGAGCTCCTGGATGTCGGCGGAGGAGACCGCATTGCCGATCGTGGTCTGGTCCGAATCGTTGTCGCTGGTTGCCGGCTGGGCAGGCGCGGAAGGGGCGCTGGAGGTGATGATCGAGCGGTCGACCTCGGCCTTCTCGAGGCTGAAGCCGCCGGCACCACAGGCCGTGAGTGGAAGCGCCAATATCAGCAGCGCAGCCTTGGCACTGGCCGAAGCAATAACGCTCCATTGCCCGCTGTCAAAAGCTTGCGCGATACGCGACAATCGGCGAACTCCTCCCGCAACGTTAAAAATTTGGAAAACTATGAACGAAACCGAGTTAACAAGCAGTGACTTCACCGATGCGGCGGAGCCGTTCCGGCTTTTTGCCGCATGGCTGGAAGACGCCACCAAAAGCGAGATCAACGATCCCAACGGCGTTGCGCTGGCGACCGTCGATGCCGACGGCATGCCGGATGTGCGGATGGTGCTGCTCAAGGGGTTCGACGAAAAGGGATTTGTCTTCTACACGAATTTCGAGAGCGCCAAGGGCCGCGAGATTCTCGGCAACATGAAGGCGGCGATGTGCTTCCACTGGAAATCGCTGCGCCGTCAGGTGCGCGTGCGTGGGCCGGTGGAGATCGTCAGCGACGCCGAGGCCGACGCCTATTATGCGACGCGGCCGCGCGGCAGCCGCATCGGCGCCTGGGCCTCCAAACAGTCGCGGCCGCTGGAAAGCCGCTTCGCGTTGGAGAAGGCCGTGGCCGAATACACGGCGCGCTACGCGATCGGCGACATCCCCAGGCCGAAACACTGGTCCGGCTTCCGCATCCTGCCGCAGACGATCGAGTTCTGGCACGACCGTCCGTTCCGGCTGCATGACCGTGTCGTCTTTTCGCGCAATGCCCAGGGCGGCTGGGACAAGACCAGGCTTTATCCCTGAGGTTGTGAGGATGGCGCTCGCAGCTGCCTTGGCCGCAAAGAGGAGAGACGCATGAGCCTGTTCCTGGCCTTTCTCGGTGTCTCGTTCATCGTGCTTGCCACGCCTGGACCCGACACCGCCATCACCATTCGCAACACGCTGCTTGGCGGGCGCATGGCGGGCGTGTTCACCGCGCTCGGCATCTCCAGCGGCCAGACGATCTGGGCGTTGGCCACCAGCGCAGGCATCGTCGCGCTGCTCGTGGCATCGGAGCCGCTGTTTCTTGCCGTCAAATATGCGGGCGCCGCCTATCTCGTCTATCTCGGCTTCAAGGCGCTGCAGGAAGCGCTGCGGCCGTCCCACGGGCAGGACATGGCGACCGTCGCCAGGCCGGCGCGGCGGCTGACGGCGGCAAGCGCCTATCGCCAGGGGCTGATCAGCGACCTCGGCAATCCGAAAATGGCGGTGTTCTTCGCGAGCCTGCTGCCGCAGTTCGTGCCGCCCGGCGGAGAAAGTTTCTCGGCGCTGCTCGGCCTCGGCGCGGTCTTCGCCGTCATGACCTTCACCTGGCTCGCGCTCTACGCGACCGTGGTCGCCAAAGCAGGGGATTTCCTGCGCCGCCCGTCGATCCGCCGCGCCATCGAGGGCGTGACCGGGATGGTGCTGATCGGCCTCGGCATCCGCATCGCGACCGAGCACCGGTAAGCGGATTTTCTACCCTGCCGGCGTTCGACCCACCCGGCCCAGCGCGACCTATTTCTTGCGGGTCATGAAAGCCGTCAGCGCGGCGCGCGCTTCGTCCGACGTCAACCGCTCGCGGAAATGCTCGCTTTCGATCTCGATGCGGGCGACGAGTTCCTCGCGGGAGCCGCGCATCAGGTCGCGGGCGATCTTCAGCGCCTGCGGCGGCTTGGCGGCAATCTCGGCTGCCGCGGCCAGCACCGCGCCCTCGAGCGCGTCTTCCGCGACCATGTCGTAGATCAAGCCGGCGGCCCTGGCGCGCTCGGCCGAAAAGCCTTCGCCGAGACCGAGCAGCGCGAAGGCGCCCTGCCGGCCGAGGATCCGCGGCGCGAGCAGGCTGGAACCCGCCTCCGGCACCAGGCCGAGATCGACGAAGGGCGTGCGGAAGAGCGTGCGCGGCGTGGCGAAGGTCAGGTCGCAATGCAGGTTGAGCGTAGTGCCGATGCCTACGGCGATGCCGTCGACGCCCGACACCATCGGCTTCTCCGTCTTGGCCAGCGCCATCAGGAAATCCCATACCTCGTTGCCGCCCTCCCCGCCCGTGGCGATCACCAGGAAGTCGGCAAGATCGTTGCCGGAGGAAAAGGCGCCGGGCACGCCGAGGAAGACGTGCACGCGAACCGCCGGATCGGCGTCGCCCTCGGCAAGGGCAGCCGACATCTTCGCGTACATGGCGCGCGTCAGCGCGTTCTTCTTGTCCGGCCGGTTCATGCGGATGATCTGCACGGCGCCCCGGCGCTCGATGAGGATATGGTCGGTCACGGTCGGTCCTTTGAATGTCGGAATGCTCAAGCGGAGATCAGCGCCTGGGCGGCTGCAGCAAGGCTCTCGGCGCCGTCGACGACGCGCTCCTTCAGTGCGCGCGTTTCGCCGAGCAGGTTTTCGGCGAAGAAACGGCAGAGCGCGATGCGGCCGCGGTCGGCCAGCCCACCTTGCGCCAGATAGGCGCCGCCGGCGGCGAGCGAGATCAGGCGCAGATAGGGCGTGGCGCCGGCCATGGCGGCATCGGCCTTGCCGTCGTCCATCAGTTTTTGCAGGAAGCGCGTCGCCTCGTCGAGATCGGCAAGCGCGCGGTCGAGATTGTCTGCGGTGTGGCCGAAGCCCGCAATGTTGGACGTACGCACGCCATCGGCCACCGCTTTCAACTCGCCGATGTAGCGATGTACATGCTCGCCACCGCCGAGCGGCAGTTTTCGCGAGACGAGGTCGATCGCCTGGATGCCGTTGGTGCCTTCGTAGATCGGCGCGATGCGGGCGTCGCGATAAAGCGCTGCCGCGCCGGTCTCCTCGATGAAGCCCATGCCGCCATGCACCTGCAGCCCAAGCGAAGCGACCTCGACGCCGACATCGGTCGAAAAGGCTTTGGCTAGCGGCGTCAAAAGGTTGGCGCGGTCGCGCCAATTGGCGGCGGCCTCGCCTTCGCTGACGCGCGCGCGGTCGATGGCGTGCGCGCAGGAATAGCTGATGGCGCGCGCGATCTGGGTCAGCGCCCGCATGGTCAAGAGATTGCGCTGCACGTCCGGGTGATGGACGATCGGGGCCATGCCGGATCCGGAATAGTCCGACGCCCTGCCTTGGCGGCGCTCATTGGCATAGGCGATTGCCTTCTGCGTCGCGGTCTCGGCAACGGCCACGCCCTGCATGCCGACGGCAAGGCGGGCATTGTTCATCATCGTGAACATGCAGGCGAGACCCTTGTTCTCTTCGCCGATCAGCCAGCCGATGGCGCCTGGCGTCGTGCCCTGAAAGCCGTCGCCGTAAATCATGGTGCAGGTCGGCGAGGCATGGATGCCGAGCTTGTGCTCGAGGCCAGAACAGAAGACGTCGTTGCGGGCGCCGAGCGAGCCGTCGTCGTCGACCAGGAATTTCGGCACCAGGAACAGCGAGATGCCGCGCGTGCCGGCTGGTGCGTCGGGCAGCCGCGCCAGCACCAGATGCACGATGTTGTCGGTGAAATCGTGCTCGCCATAGGTGATGAAAATCTTCTGGCCGAAGATGCGGTAGGTACCGTCGCCGGCGGGCTCGGCACGCGTGCGCAGCGCCGCGAGGTCGGAACCCGCCTGCGGCTCTGTCAGGTTCATCGTGCCCATCCACTCGCCGGAGACGAGCTTGGCAAGATATTTTGCCTTCAGCGTTTCGGAGGCATGCTTGTCCAGCGCCTCGACCGCGCCCATGGTGAGCGTCGGGCCGATGCCGAAGGCCATGGCGGCCGAATTCCACATTTCGAGCGCGGCTACGGCAAGCATGGTGGGCAGGCCCTGGCCGCCGAATTCCTCCGGCCCCGACAGCGCGTTCCAGCCGCCGTCGATCCAACGCCGGTAAAGCTCCTTCCAGCCGGGCGGCGTGGTGACTGCGGCGTCCTTGAGCACCGCGCCATGCTCGTCGCCGATCTTGTAGAGCGGCGCGACCTCCTCGCCGGCGAAACGGCCGGCCTCGGCCAGGATCGCGTCGACCAGGTCTTCGCCGAGATCGCCGAAGGTGCCGGCATCCAGCGCAGGCTTCAGCCCGGCCACATGCTTCAGCGTGAAGGCGATGTCTTCGACCGGCGCGCGATACATGTCTGCTGCTCCTCCTCCATTCCGGCCATTCGATCGTAGGACCTCAGCCGCGGCGAAACCATCCACCTTTGGGTCGGCTCGCCGCTTCCTTTTTACGTAAACGTCAAACTTTGTCACGCGGATTTTGCAAGCGTAGACTTCGTCATCCACGGGCGGAGCGGGAGCGCAGCGGACGCGTAGACCCGAGGATCCATTCCGTAACCTCGCGCGAGGGGCTCGGCGGAGCGGAATTCTGGACCATGGAAGCGCCTCAACGTCACGGAATGGATTCTATGGTCTGCGCGCGTCGCTTCGCTCCTTGCTCCGCCATAGAATGATGAAATCGCGAAGGCCATGGCCAACGTTCTAGGCTGCAATACCGCTCAAAATTTCTACGACGAATTGCACTCGGCTGGTATGATCCGCCGATTGCAGACCAAAGCGAACCGGAACTCCATGCTTGCCAGACCTGACGCCTATCGCTGCATCGAATGTGGCCTCCCCTACCGGGCCGCGGGCTTCTGGTATCATGAGGGCAAGATGGAGCATGGACCGGCCTACTGGACGGACCGCGGCATATTGTGCTCGCCGCAATGCTCGCTGGCGCATCACAAGAAGCGCGCCGCCGAAGGCACGCTGCCGCGGGAGCCGGCGCCCGATCCGTTCGAGATCCAGTCGCTGTTCCGGCGCTGAGCGCCCCCTCGGCTTTGAAAGCACTTCCTTAACCATAGCGGTTCAGGATCATCCCCTGGTCAGTGGGGACACCCTGATTGAAAAAGCCGGCGCGCCCTCTTCGCCGCCTGGCGCTTCTCGCGGCTGCGATGGTGCTGGGCACGGCGGCAAAGGCCTCGGATTTCTCCGAGCCCTGGAAGCATGCCGACCGCGCGCTGGTCATCGACGCCTACGAATACAATTCCATCGACTGGGCCGAGCTTGCCACCGACAAGCGCATCGTCGGTTTCATCAACAAGGCCTCCGACGGGCTGCCGCCGCCCTATTTCTGCTTCGGCGGCGAGACCGACGTCAAACTCTGCAAGGCGTTGTGGAAGCGCTACGCCGTGACGCGCGAGCTTTTTCAGACTCGCAAGGTGGTGGCCAAGGCACTCGGCCTGAAATGGGGCGCCTATCACCTCGCCCGTCCCGGCAATCCGGTCGAGCAGGCCAACAATTTCGTCGATTTCGCCGAGCCGGCGCCGGACGACCTTATAGCCCTCGACATCGAGGGCATCGATTCGACGCAATGGATGTCGCTCGAGGACGCGGAAGAATTCGTGCGCCAGGTGCACCGACGCCTCGGCCGCTTCCCGGTGCTCTACTCGAACGGCAGGACCGCCCAGTATATCGCCGACAACCGTTATACCTACCGGCTGCTGTCCAGGTTGCCGCTCTGGTACGCGCGCTACAAGCCGGACATCGACGTGCATTTCCCGATGGGCAACTGGCAAGGCTACGCGCTCTGGCAGTTCTCGGCGAAGGCCAATTGCGGTCGCTCCAGCTGCCCCTATCGCGTGCCGGGCACGCCCAACGACATCGATGTAAACGTCGCGCCGATGAAAGCCGATGAATTGCGCCAGCAGTGGGCCTTCGGCGGTCTGATCGACGTGCCGCCCGATTACCTCGCCTCGATCCCGGTGCCGATAACGCGCGAAGCGGGCCTCGCAGGCAAGGTTACCATCACCTACGCCGATGTGGCGACGCCGCCGACCTTCGAGGAACTGGTGGCGGTGCTTGGCGCGCGCTGGGAGAAATTCCGCGACGGGTTCCGCATGCCGGTGGTGAAGACCGTGCCGCAGCGCCCGAGCTTCGGCATCGTCCAATATGTCGCCTGGATGCGGGCCGCACGGCGCACGCCTGAACAGCTCGACGCCGCCTTCGCCGCAGCCGACCCCGTCAACACCGCATCGACGGCGCTCGACCACCGCAGGCAGTAGTCAGCGATGATTGCCCAGGCTGGCATACATGCCGGTGGTGCGGAACTGCGTCGGCGTGATGCCGTAGCAGTGGCGAAAGACTTTGGAGAAGTAATTCGCATCCTCGAAGCCGCACAGCACGGCGACCTCCTTGACCGGCAGGAAATCCGCTTTGGTCAGCAGTTTGGCGGCGCGCTGCAGCCTTTGCTGCAGGACGAATTCGGCGGGCGGCAATCCTTCGCTCTCGGCGAAGCAACGCGAGAAATGGGCGCGGCTGAGGCCGCTGATCCCGACCAGCTCCGCCACCGGCAGCGGCTTGTCGAGATTGGCGTTGATGTGATCGATCACCGGCTGCATCGCGCTCTGCTTCTCGGCGAAGGAGTGCGAGCCGAAGACATCGTCATAGAGCGCCATCGCCGCCTCATAGGCGATCGCCGACGCCGCGCCCGGCGAGGCGGCGCCCTTGATGAGGCGCAGGCTGCAATCGGCGAGGTGATCGACAGTCGCCGGCTGCAGCCGGAGGACGGGGCCTGAGACGCTGAGGATCGATTTGTGGATGCGCAGCGCCTCCTCGCCGTTCATCGATATCCAGAAATATTCCCAGCGGTCGCCTCTGGCCAGCCAGTAGCGATGGTTGTGCGGCACCAGCACCAGCAGCGTGTCGTTCGCCTGCAGTCGGTAGTTGCGGCTCTCGTAGCGCAGCTGCCCGGTGCCGCTGATCGTATGCTGGAGCACCGTGAACGGGGTCTGGCCGCGCTTGCGCCCGTCCCAATCGTAGGTCTCGTCCTCGCGCACCTCGTAGCCGGTGCTGGTCGGCATGGCATGCAGGCGCTGGCGTCCGCGCGGCAGCGAGATCGTCCGCATCAACTTTCCGTTCGCGATCAGGTCCTGCAGCACAAAATTACCCTCGAAAGCATAATCCTTCTCTGGCCGCGCCTTCGAATAAGCGCATAATCCGGCTCCTCAAGAACGGGAAAGACCCGCGGTCGAGGAGCGGGCGGGAGGAGAAAGAGCCGGATTTCCGGCTCGAAATGGCGAGCACGCATGCTGGCGTGCGGCCATGTCCTCCCTTGTTGCTCCTTGCCTAGCATTCGATTGGATCGAGGTGAAGGTGATGAGCTTCAAAATCGCTATTATCGGCGCCGGCAGCGTCGGATTCACCAAGAAGCTGTTCACCGACATTCTGTGCGTGCCCGAATTCAAGGACATCGAATTCGCGCTGACCGACATCAGCGAGCACAATCTCGGGATGATCAAGGCGATCCTCGACCGGATCGTCGAGGCGAACAAACTGCCGACCAAGGTGACGGCGACGACCGACCGCCGCAAGGCGCTGGAGGGCGCGCGCTACGTCATCAGCTGCGTGCGCGTCGGCGGCCTCGAGGCCTATGCCGACGACATCCGCATTCCGCTGAAATATGGCATCGACCAGTGCGTCGGCGACACGATCTGCGCCGGCGGCATCCTCTATGGCCAGCGCAACATCCCGGTGATCCTCGATTTCTGCAAGGACATCCGCGAGGTCGCCGACACCGGTGCCAAGTTCCTCAACTACGCCAACCCGATGGCGATGAACACCTGGGCCGCGATCGAATACGGCAAGGTCGACACGGTCGGTCTCTGCCATGGCGTGCAGCACGGCGCCGAGCAGATCGCCGAGGTCCTCGGCGCGAAATCGCCCGGGGAACTCGACTATGTCTGTTCGGGCATCAACCACCAGACCTGGTTCATCGAACTGCGGCTGAACGGCCGGCCGATCGGCAAGGACGAGCTGGTCGCCGCCTTCGAGGCGCATCCGGTCTATTCGAAGCAGGAAAAGCTGCGCATCGACGTGTTGAAGCGCTTCGGCGTCTATTCGACCGAAAGCAACGGCCATCTGTCGGAATATCTGCCCTGGTACCGCAAGCGCCCCGACGAGATCACGCGCTGGATCGACATGTCGGACTGGATCCACGGCGAGACCGGCGGCTACCTTCGCTACTCGACCGAGACCCGCAATTGGTTCGAGACGGAATATCCGCAGTTCCTCGAAGCGGCGTCGAAGCCGATCGACCCCGCAAAACGCTCCAACGAACATGCCAGCCACATTCTGGAGGCGCTGGAGACCAACCGCGTCTATCGCGGCCATTTCAACGTCAAGAACAACGGCGTGATCGCCAACCTGCCGCAGGATGCCATCATCGAATCGCCCGGCTTCGTCGACCGCTTCGGCATCAACATGGCCGCCGGCATCACGCTGCCCGAAGCCTGCGCCGCCACCTGCATGGCTTCGATCAACGTCCAGCGCATGTCGGTGCATGCGGCGATCGCCGGCGACATCGACCTACTGAAGCTCGCGGTGCTGCACGACCCGCTGGTCGGCGCGGTGTCGACGCCGGAGGAGGTCTGGCAGATGGTCGACGAGATGGTCGTCGCCGAAGCCGCCTGGCTGCCGCAATACGCGCATGCCGTTCCGGCGGCGAAGGAGCGGCTTGCGAAATCGAAGGTCAAGACCCGCGAATGGGCGGGTGCGGCGCGGCGAAGCGTGCGCTCGATCGAGGAACTGCGCGCCGAAAAGGCGGCGCTGAAACAGGCCGGCTGAAAACTCGGCGCGGGTCGCGCGCACAGGAGGCACGTCCGACCGCTTCAGCCGTCCCGAAACAAGAGGCGGGCAGCAACAGACGTCCAACAACTGGGAGGAGACAATGAGGACCTTACGCAGAATTGGCATTGCCGCCGGACTGACGCTCGGCGTTTCGGTTCTAGCACTCAACGCTTTCGCATCCGAGCCGACGATCCCGCCCGAGCCGGCGACGTTTCCGGCCGAAGGCAAGATCCATTATGTGCCGCGCGACTCCATCCTGGAGTTCAAGGCGCTGCCCGAATATCACGAGCCGGACTGGGTGACGGAGAAATACGTCAAGACCGGCAAGCTGCCGCCGGTCAAGGACAGGCTGCCGAAGGAACCGCTGGTCTTCAAGACCGGCAACATGCCGGATGGCATCGGCGTCTATGGCGACACGATGCGCCATGTCATCGGCGGCAGGCCGGAAGGCTGGAACTACGGCGCCGGCCAGACGCAAGGCTGGGGCGGCATCGACATCGGCCTCTCCGAATGCCTGACGCGCACGGCGCCGCTGTTCCAGGTCGAAGCGAAGGACACCGAGCCGCTGCCGAACCTCGCCAGGAGCTGGGAGTGGTCGAAGGACGGCCACAACCTCACCATGCATCTGATCGAGGGCGCCAAATGGTCGGACGGGGTGCCCTTCAACGCCGACGACGTCATGTTCTACTGGGACGACGAGGTCGTCGACCCGAACGTTTCGCCGTTGAACGGCGCGACGCCGGAAACCTTCGGCGTTGGCACGACGCTGAAGAAGATCGACGACTACACCGTCGAATGGACCTTCAAGGAAGCGTTCCCGAAGCAGTATCTCTATGCGATGGCCTACGGCACCTTCTGCCCAGGTCCCGCGCACATATTGAAGCCGCAGCACCCGAAATATTCGAAGAACACCTACGACCAGTTCAAGAACGCCTTCCCGCCGGAATTCATGAACATGCCGGTGATGGGCGCCTGGGTGCCGGTCGAATACCGGCCGGACGACATCATCGTCATGCGGCGCAATCCCTACTATTGGAAAGTCGACGAGAAGGGTAACCAGCTGCCCTATCTCAACGAGCTGCAATACAAGCTCTCGACCTGGGCCGACCGTGACGTACAGGCGGTGGCAGGCTCCGGCGACTTCTCCAACCTCGAGCAGCCGGAAAACTTCGTCGCCTCGCTGAAGCGCGCCGCCGAGAAGAACGCGCCGGCGCGGCTCGCCTTCGGTCCGCGCCTCATCGGCTACAATCTGCGCTTCAACTTCTCCGCCAATGGCTGGGGCAATCCGGACGAGCGCGGCCAGGCGCTGCGCGAGCTCAACCGCAACGAGGATTTCCGCAAGGCCGTCACCATGGCGCTCAACCGCAAGGCGCTGGGCGACTCGCTGGTCAAGGGGCCGTTCACCGCCATCTATCCGGGCGGCTTTTCGTCCGGCACCAGCTTCTATGACCGCAAGTCGACCGTCTACTATCCGTTCGACCTCGAAGGCGCCAAGGCCGAGCTCGCCAAGGCCGGCCTCAAGGATACCGACGGCGACGGCTTCGTGAACTTCCCGGCCGGCACAGCCGGCGGCAAGAATGTCGAGATCGTGATGCTGGTCAACAACGACTACACCACCGACAAGAGCCTTGCCGAAGGCGTCGTCGCGCAGATGGAGAAGCTTGGACTGAGGATTGTGCTCAACGGGGTCAACGGCACGCAGCGCGACGCCGCCGAATATTCCGGCCGCTTCGACTGGCTGATCCGGCGCAACGACACCGAGCTCACTTCCGTGGTGCAGAACACCGAGCAGCTCGCCCCTGTCGGTCCGAAGACCAGCTGGAACCACCGCGCGCCGGAAAGCGGCGAGGTCGACCTGATGCCCTTCGAGAAGGACCTTGTCGACATCGTCAACAAATTCGTCTCGACGCAGGACAATGACCGGCGCGCCAGCCTGATGAAAGACTTCCAGAAGATCTCGACCGTGCATGTCTACAATGTCGGCCTGACCGAATATCCGGGCGCGTTGATCATCAACAAGCGCTTCTCGAACATTCCGCAGGGAACGCCGATCTTCATGTTCAACTGGGCCGAAGATTCGATCGTCCGCGAACGCGTCTTCGTCGCGGCCGACAAGCAGGCCAAGTATGAGCTCTTTCCCCAGGAACTTCCGGGCAAGCCTGGAGAGAAGGGACCGATGGATTAAGCTTTACCTCCCTGACGAAGACAGTCCGGCCGCGTTGCGGCGCGGCCGGACAAACGGAACCTCCGAACGCACCCCGAGGGAGCGACCGGCCCAGAAGAAGGAAGCGGACCGTCCATGCTGCGATTCCTGCTCATGCGCATAGCGTCGGCGATTCCTGTCCTCGCCATTTTGAGCCTCGTCACCTTCGCCATCATCCAGGCACCGCCCGGCGACTATGCCGACTACATCAAATCGCAGCTCATCAACCAGGGCGGGGCCTCCTACGCCGAGGCCGACGCGCAGGCCCAGGCCTACCGGAAAGAACACGGCCTCGATAAGCCGCTGCCCGTCCAGTATCTCAACTGGATCGGCGGCATCGTCACCCGCGGCGATTTCGGCTACAGCCTCTATTACAACAAGCCGGTCGCCGATGTGGTGGGCGAGCGCCTGCCGCGCACGCTGCTCCTGGCGCTGGTCTGCCATCTGCTCGCGTCGGTGCTGGGCATCAGCTTCGGCATATGGGCGGCGACCCGGCAATATTCCTGGATCGATTCGACACTCTCGGCCATCTCCTTCCTCGGCATGACGGTGCCGCGCTTCCTGATGGCGCTGATCATCGTCTATCTCTTGGTCTTCCAGTTCAACGTGTCGGAGATCGGCTCGTTCTTCTCGCCGCAATATGGCGGCGCACCATGGTCGTGGGCGAAGTTCGTCGACCTCGTCAAGCATGTCTGGCCGGTTGTGGCGATCGCTACCTTCGGCGGGCTCGCCTACAACATGCGCGTCATGCGCGGCAATCTGCTCGACACGCTCAACGCGCAATATGTCGAGACGGCGAAAGCCAAGGGATTGACCGGCGGCGCCGTCGTCATGCGCCACGCGGTGCCCAATGCGCTGCATCCCTTGGTCATGTATCAGGGGGTGGTGCTGCCCTACATGCTGACCGGAGAGATCGAGACGGCGATCATCTTCGCGCTGCCCACCGTCGGGCCGGCGATCGTCGGCTCTATGGCGGTGGGCGACGTCTATGTGACGGCGACCTTCATGATGGTGCTGTCGGCGACGCTGATCGTCGGCAACATCATCGCCGACATGCTGCTCGCGCTGCTCGACCCGCGCGTGCGCCAGTTCGGGGAGCACTGAGATGCTGGCGCGCGACCCTTCACCCCCGCCACCGCCGGCCGAAGGCGCCGTCAGCCAGCCCGCGCGTGGCCCCGCGCGTGGCAATGAGAGCTACATCGCGCTGGTCTGGCGCCGGCTGAGGCGCTCCTGGACCGGCATGGCCGGACTTTGCCTGGTCGTGCTCCTGCTGCTGATGGCGGTCTTCGCCGAATTCCTGGCGCCTCTGGACCCGAAAGCCACCGATATCGCCTTCGCGCCGCCGCAGGTGGCTAGCTTCCACGACAAGGACGGCAATTTCGTCGCGCGGCCGAGGATCTATGCGCTGGCCGAGTCGGCCGATCTCGACCCGGTCACCTTCCAGCCGATCGTCGGGCCGGACTACGACCATCCGCGACTGCTCGGCTTCTTCGTCGAAGGCGCACCCTACAAGCTCCTCGGCTTCATCCCGGCAAACCGGCACTTCTTCGGCTCGATGGACGGCCAGCCGGTGCATTTCCTCGGCACCGACAAGTTCGGTCGCGATGTGCTGTCGCGCGCCATCCACGGTTCGCGCGTCTCGCTGATGATCGCGCTCACCGTCGTCTTCATCGTTACCGTCATCGGCACCACCGTCGGCATGGTTTCCGGCTATTTTGGCGGCAAGTTCGACGTCTGGATGCAGCGCTTCGTCGAACTGGTGCTCGCCTTTCCGCAGCTGCCGCTCTATCTCGCGCTGACGACGCTGATCCCGGTCACCGCGCCGACCAATGTCTTCCTCGCCTTCGTCATCGTCGTGATGTCGGCGCTGGGCTGGGCGCAGATGTCGCGCGAGGTGCGCGGCAAGACGCTGGCGCTGGCGCGCATCGACTATGTGCGCGCCGCCATGGCGGTCGGCGCCACCGACCGGCGCATCATCATGCAGCACATCTTTCCCAATGTGATGAGCCATGTGATCGTCGCCGTGACGCTGGCGATCCCGACGGTGGTGCTTCTGGAATCCTTCCTCGGCTTCCTCGGCTTCGCGGTGAAGCCGCCGCTGATCTCCTGGGGACTGATGCTGCAGGACACCGCGGCCTATTCGGTCATCGGCACCTACCCCTGGATCCTGTCGCCGGTCGGCTTCGTGCTGATCACCGTCTTTGCCTTCAACGCGCTGGGCGACGGCCTGCGCGATGCCGTCGATCCCTATTGAGGTGCAGAGATGACGACGATCGCGCTTGCCGAATCCTTCGCACCCGCCGTCCGGCTCGACCATGGTGGGCGCCATGACCAGCCCGTCATCGACGCCCGCAACATCGAGGTTGCCTTCAAGGTCGAACACGGCATCGTCGACGCGGTCAAGGACGTCTCGTTCCAGCTCTATCGCGGCGAGACGATCGCGATCGTCGGTGAATCCGGCTCCGGCAAGTCGGTGACGGCGCGCACCGTCATGGGCTTGCTGTCGCGGCGGGCGACCGTGTCATCGCGGTCGAGCGTCGAATATCTCGGGCAAAACATCCTGAAATTCCCGGAGCGCGCCCGGCGCAAGCTGCGCGGCAACCGCATCTCGATGATCTTCCAGGAGCCTATGAGCTCGCTCAATCCGATCTATACGGTCGGCAGCCAGATCGTCGAAGCGATCAGGGTGCATCGCAAGGTGAACCGCAGGGAGGCCTGGGCGCGGGCGCTCGAGCTTCTCAAGCATGTGCAGATCCCCGAGCCCGAGGCGCGGCTCAAACAATATCCGCATCAGCTTTCCGGTGGCCAGCGGCAACGCGTGATGATCGCCATGGCTTTGGCCAACGATCCCGACGTGCTGATCGCCGACGAGCCTACCACCGCGCTCGACGTCACGGTGCAGGCGCAGATCCTGAACCTGATCCGCAACCTGCAGAAAGAGCTGCGGATGGCGGTGATCCTGATCACCCATGACCTCACCGTGGTGCGCAAGTTCTCCGACTACGTCTATGTCATGCAGCATGGCGAGATGCGCGAGCACAACGTCACCGAACGGCTTTTCGCCGACCCGCAGCATCCTTACACGAAGCGGCTGCTTGCCTCCGAGCCGCACGGACGGCCGAAGCCGCTGCCCGACAAATCCGGCACCATTCTCGACGCCGACGGCGTGCGCGTCTGCTTCACGCTGCGCCACGGCACGTTTCTCAAGCCCGACTGGCGCGAGCTGGTCGCGGTCGACGACCTCGGCCTCAAGCTCTGCCGCCATGAAACCCTTGGGCTGGTCGGCGAATCCGGATCCGGCAAGACCACCTTCGGCCAGGCGCTGCTTCGGCTGCTGGACGCCAAGCGCGGCGAGATTCGCTTCGACGGCCAGCCGATCCAGAACCTGTCGCGCGCCGAGATGCGGCCGCTGCGTTCGCGCATGCAGATCGTTTTCCAGGATCCGTTCTCCTCGCTCAATCCGCGCATGACGATCGGTCAGATCATCGAGGAAGGGCTGGTCGTCAACAGGATCGGTGCGACGCGGCGCGAGCGGGTCGAACGGGTGCGCGAGGCGCTGGTCAGCGCCGGCATGCCCGGCGATATCCTGTCGCGCTTTCCGCACGAATTCTCCGGCGGCCAGCGGCAGCGCATCGCCATCGCGCGGGCGATTGCGCTGGAGCCCGAATTCATCCTGCTCGATGAGCCGACATCGGCGCTCGACCTGTCGGTGCAAGCGCAGATCATCGACCTTTTGCGCAAGCTGCAGGACGAGCGCGGCCTGAGCTATCTCTTCATCTCGCACGACCTCAAGGTGGTGCGGGCGCTGTGCCACCGCGTCATCGTCATGCAGCACGGCAAGATCGTCGAACAGGGACCCGTCGACGAGGTCCTCACCAATCCCAAGACCGCCTACACCGAACGGCTCGTCAGAGCCGCTTTCGACGTGGCGTGAGCATATGCCGGAGGTTCATAGTGGCTAGAAATCCCAAGATCACCTTCATCGGCGCCGGCTCGACGGTGTTCATGAAGAACATCGTCGGCGACGTGCTGCAGCGGCCGGCGCTTTCGGGCGCGACGATCGCGCTGATGGACATCAATCCGCAGCGGCTGGAAGAAAGCGCCGTCGTCGTCAACAAGCTGATCGCGACGCTCGGCGTGAAGGCGAAGGCCGAAACCTATTCCGACCAGCGCAAGGCGCTCGCCGGCGCCGACTTCGTCGTCGTCGCCTTCCAGATCGGCGGCTATGAGCCCTGCACAGTCACCGACTTCGAGGTGCCGAAGAAATACGGCCTGCGCCAGACGATCGCCGACACGCTAGGCGTCGGCGGCGTCATGCGCGGCTTGAGGACCGTGCCGCATCTATGGAAGATCTGCGAGGACACGCTGGCGGTCTGCCCTGAGGCGATCATGCTGCAATATGTCAACCCGATGGCGATCAACACCTGGGCGATCGCGGAGAAGTACCCTCAGATCAAGCAGGTTGGGCTCTGCCATTCGGTGCAGGGCACGGCGATGGAACTCGCGCACGATCTCGACCTCCCCTACGAGGAGATCCGCTACCGCGCAGCCGGCATCAACCATATGGCCTTCTATCTCAAGTTCGAGCACCGCCAGCCGGACGGCTCCTATCGCGATCTCTATCCCGACCTGGTGCGGGCCTATCGCGAAGGCCGCGCGCCGAAGCCGGGCTGGAACCCGCGCTGCCCGAACAAGGTGCGCTACGAGATGCTGACCCGGCTCGGCTATTTCGTCACCGAAAGCTCGGAGCATTTCGCCGAGTACACGCCCTATTTCATCAAGGACGGTCGCGCCGACCTGATCGAGAAATACGGCATTCCGCTCGACGAATATCCGAAGCGCTGCATCGAGCAGATCGAGCGCTGGAAAGGCCAGGCGGAGGCCTACCGCTCGGCCGACCGGATCGAGGTCGAGCAATCGAAGGAATACGCCTCCTCGATCATGAACTCGGTCTGGACCGGCGAGCCATCGGTGATCTACGGCAATGTCCGCAACAATGGCTGCATCACCTCGCTGCCTTTCGACTGCGCGGCGGAAGTGCCGTGCCTGGTCGACGCTTCCGGCATCCAGCCGACCTATATCGGCGAGCTGCCGCCGCAGCTGACGGCGCTGATCCGCACCAACATCAATGTGCAGGAGCTGACCGTGCGGGCGCTGATGAGCGAGAACCGCGACCACATCTACCATGCAGCGATGATGGATCCGCACACCGCGGCCGAGCTCGACCTCGACCAGATCTGGTCACTGGTCGACGATCTGATCGCCGCCCACGGCAACTGGCTGCCGGCCTGGGCACGCAAGGGCGGCAGGAGCAAAGCTGCCTGATCACTTTTGTTTTGAGCAATTCCGGACGGAAAACGTTACGGAATTGCTCAGGCGCCAGCCTTCTCGCGTTCGACGGCGCGCCAGCCGATGTCGTGGCGGTAAAAGCCCTGCGGCCAGTCAATTTGGTCGATCGCCGCGTAGGCCTTAGCCTGCGCTTCGCCGACGGTCTTGCCGAGCGCCGTGACGTTGAGCACGCGGCCGCCATTGGCGACCAGCGCGCCGCCATTGATGGCGGTGCCGGCGTGGAAGATCTCGGCGCGGTCATCCGCGGCCTCGTCGAGACCGCGGATGACCGAGCCCTTTTCCGGCGTGCCGGGATAGCCCCTCGCCGCCATCACCACGGTCAGCGCCGCCTCGTCGCTCCAGCGCGCCGACATATGCGCGAGCTGGCCGTCGACGGCGGCGTTGAGCAGGACGAGCAGGTCGTCCTTCAGGCGCATCATCAGCACCTGGCATTCGGGATCGCCGAAGCGGGTGTTGTATTCGATCAGCTTTGGCCCGCTGTCCGTGATCATCAGGCCGGCGAACAGGATGCCGGCGAAGGGCGAGCCGAGATTGGCCATGCCGCGCATGGTCGGCTCGATGATCTCGCGCATGGTGCGCTCGGTCATTTCGGGCGTCATCACCGGGGCCGGCGAATAGGCGCCCATGCCGCCGGTGTTCGGGCCGGTATCGCCGTCGCCGACGCGCTTGTGGTCCTGCGCGGTGCCGAAGGGCAGCGCGGTGGCGCCGTCGCAGAGGCAGAAGAAGCTCGCTTCCTCGCCGGTCAGATATTCCTCGACGACGACCTCGGTACCTGCGGCGCCAAAAGCACCCTCGAAACAGGCCTCGAGCGCGGCCATCGCCTCCTCCTGCGTCATGGCGATGGTGACGCCCTTGCCGGCGGCAAGCCCGTCGGCCTTGATGACGATCGGCGCGCCGGTCTTCTCGACATAGGCCTTGGCCGAGGCGAGGTCGCCGAAGCGGCCATAGGCGGCCGTCGGGATGTTGAACTTCGCGCAAAGATCCTTGGTGAAACCCTTCGAGCCTTCGAGCCGCGCCGCCGCCTTGGACGGACCGAAGACGCGGACCCCCCAGGCGCGCAGGTCGTCGGCGATGCCGGCCACCAATGGCGCTTCCGGACCGACCACGACGAGGTCGATCTTTTTCTCCTGGCAGAAGGCGGCGACCGCGGAATGGTCGGCGATGTCCAGCTTGACCAAATCGGCAAGGCGGCCAATGCCGGGATTACCGGGCGAGGCATAGAGCCTCGTGAGCAGCGGCGACGCGGCGATCTTCCAGGCAAGCGCGTGCTCGCGGCCGCCCGAACCGAGAAGAAGAACGTTCATGGCCACCTCTTGCTGCCGATCGTCTCTGCCCTGAACCCGCTATTGGTCCAAGGGCGACGGGTCAAGGCGTGTCGGCAATTTGGAGGCAATTGCGCACGGGAACATGGCCCTCATCGAGACGTGATGAGGCCGGCCCGTGCCCGACAGCGATCCGGCCGATCAGCCTTTGGAGAATGATTCAGCTCTGGAAGATGATCGGGAACCAGTCCTCGCGCAATTTCTGGCCGGGCTTCATGTCGTGGCCCGGATAGGGCGGCGAAGTGCGGCCCGGCCGCTCGACATAGTGCGCATCGTCGCCGACCCAGCGCAACGACAGCGCCCTGCGTCGGGCCGAGGTCATGTTGCCGCGCGCGCCATGGGCGGTGCGGAAATCGAACAGGATGGCGTCGCCCGGCTCCATCTCCCATTCGAGCACCTTCATCGACGGGTCGTTGTCGGGATCGGGTACCGGCAGGTAATCGCCCTCGCCGGCATAGAAATTTGCGTCGTTCAGCCAGCGCACCGGCAGGACCATCTTTTCCCATTTGTGCGAGCCGGCGATCAGCCTGAGCGTCGCCTCCTTCACCGGATCGATCGGGATCCAGAAGCTCACCGTCTGGCTGCCGTCGACAAAATAGTAGGGAATGTCCTGGTGCCAAGGCGTCGGCTTCTGAGTGCCGGGCTCCTTGACCAGAACGTGATCGTGGAAGAACTGCGCGCTGCGTGACTGCATGACCGCCGCCGCGAGCTCTGCCGCCGGCGATTCGCGCACGATCCTGACGAATTCCGGGATGCGTTCCCAGTTGCAGTAATCGTCGAAGAAGCTGCCCTTGCCCCCGGCGATGTCGGACGCTGTAGCGCTGCGGTTTTGCATGTTGCGCTCGATGCCGTCGGCAATGACATCGACCCAATCCTTGAAGGCGCCGCGGATGCAGACCGCACCATCGCGCTGATAGTCGGCAATCGTCGCGGCATCGATCTTGGCGGTGGCCATGGGCAATCTCCTTGTCGGGCAGACCGACTATCGCAAGAGCGTCACATCGCGTAAAATAATAACTTGTCATCTCGCTTATAGCTTTTGTCTATGAAACCAACGCTTGTGCAATTGCACTACGTCATCGCCGTGGCCCGCTATGGCAGCGTGACCGCCGCGGCCGCGGCGCTCAATGTTTCTCAGCCTTCGATTTCGGTCGCGATCGACAATGTCGAGGAAGCGCTCGGCCAAAAACTCTTCGTGCGTCAGCGCGGCAGCGGCGTGGCGCTGACCTCCTTTGGCCGCCAGGCCGTCGCCAAGGCAAGGCAGGTGCTGGCCGAGGCGGATGAGTTGGCCGCGCTCGGATCGCGCGAGGCCGATGTCGGCGGCGAGCTGGCGCTCGGCTGTTTCGAGGATCTGGCGCCCTATTTCGCGCCGGCGCTGATGCGCTCCTTTGCGGAGCGCTGCCCGGCAGTCACGGTCGTGATCCGCGACGAAACCTTCGAGACGCTGGGGCGGCGTCTGGCCGACAGCGCGATCGATCTCGGCCTGACCTACGATCTCGGCCTGCCGGCGCATTTCAAGCGCGTGCTTCTGCATGAGCTTCGGCCACACGCGCTGCTGCCGGCCGGCCATGTGCTGGCCGACAAGCGTGCCGTCAGCCTGGCGGAGTTGGCCGTGCATCCGCTGATCACCACCGAGCAGCCGCACAGCTGGCAGCACATGCTCGACCTCTTCCTCAGCCGCGGCCTGTCGCCCGCCGCCCAGTCGTCGACAAGCTCGTTCGAGCTGCAGCGCAGCATGGTGGCCAACGGCTTCGGCGTGGCGGTGAGCTACACCAGGCCGCGTGGCGACAGGAGCTATGACGGCCTGCCGCTGGTCTGCAAGCCGATTTCCGACCCGCTTCCCATGCAGCGCATCATCCTCGCCCACGACACGCGCCTGCGCCTACCGAAGGCGGCGCTCGCCTTCATCGAGACGGCGAAAGCGTGGTTCGCCGGTCACGATGTTTTCACCGGCTGAGCGACAATGCGGCCGCTTGACGGCGCCAGCCGCTGCTGCCACTCCAGCGCAATGGAAACCATTCAGTCGAAAGCCACCCAGGGCCGCGTCGCGGACGCGCCGAGCGGCCATTGGGTCTACAGGGTGCTGCCGCGCTGGCTGTGGCCCTATGCGCAGCTCGCGCGCTGGGACCGGCCGATCGGCTGGCAATTGCTGCTCTGGCCCTGCTGGTGGTCGGCGGCCCTTGCGGCCAGCGCCTATCCGCGCCCGACCGATCCGCTGCTGACGCTGTTGCCGGCGCCCTGGTATCTATTGCTGTTCTTCGTCGGCGCCGTCGCCATGCGCGGCGCCGGCTGCACCTATAACGACATCGTCGACGAGGACATCGACAACCAGGTCGAGCGCACCCGCTCGCGGCCGCTGCCTGCCGGCAAGGTGACAAAGCGCCAGGCCTGGGCATTCCTGATCATCCAGGCATTGGTCGGGCTTGCGGTGCTGCTTCAATTCAACAGCTTCGCCATTCCGCTCGGCATCGCCTCGCTGGCCATCGTCGCCGTCTATCCGTTCATGAAGCGCATCACCAATTGGCCGCAATTCGTGCTGGGGCTGGCCTTCTCCTGGGGCGCGCTGATGGGCTGGGCGGTCGAGTTCGGCGATCTCGATGGGCCGGCCATCATGCTCTATATCGGCTCGATCCTGTGGGTGATCGGCTACGACACGATCTACGCGCATCAGGACAAGGAAGACGACGCCATCGTCGGCGTGCGCTCGACGGCGCGGCTGTTCGGCGACAACACCAAGATGTGGCTGGTGGGGCTCTACGGCGGCACCCTCGTCTGCTTCGCCATCGCCTTTGCTTCGGCACAGGTGCCGATGCCGGCGCTGGCCGGGCTGATCGCGGCCGGCGCGCATATGGCGCGCCAGATCGTCCGGCTCGACATCAACGATCCGGACCAGTGCCTGAAGCTGTTCAAGTCGAACAACCAGGTCGGCTGGCTGATCTTTCTGGGACTGATCGGCGGCGCGCTCTGGGTGGCGCTGAAGCCGCTGGTGTAGCGCCACTTTTCCTTCTCCCCTTGTGGGAGAAGGTGGATCGGCGCGCAGCGCCGAGACGGATGAGGGGTGTTCCAGCGGAGTGATAGGTTGGCGTTCCTTGGAGCACCCCTCATCCGTCGCCTTCGGCGACACCTTCTCCCACAAGGGGAGAAGGGGGAACTGCGCTACTCCCGCGCGATGATCTCCTCGCCGCCGATGACGAGCCTCAGGCCGAGATTGCCGGTCCTGCGGCGGGCGAGGAAGCGCGGACGGCGCATGTTGGATACGCGGCCCTTGCGGCGTTCCTGCGGCGGCAGCGCCTTGATGGCGGCGCCGAGCGATTCTTCCAGCGTGCGGGCGATGCCGTCGGCCTCGATCAACAGCATCGGCAGGCGATAGGCATCGGCCCAGGCGCGCCAGTCGGCGGCGACGTCGTCGAGATCGTCGGCGACCAGAAGCGGCACCGACAGCATCGGATCATTGTGCAAAAGTTCCAGCGTCACGGTGACGTTGCCGTCCGGATCTTCCATGGCGCGGGCGGCGACGCCGCGGAACGCATTGGCTGGCAGCGCGATGATCGCCGGCAGGCCGCTCATCTCCAGCATGCGCCGGATGACGGCGCCACGCTGATCGATCGTGAAGGTAACATCGCCATAGTCGTCGCGCGTGGCATAGCTCACCATCTGCGGCAGGCGAAACGGGTCGAGACGCATGTTGCGCCCCGCCCAGACTGGCTTCAGTCCAGTGTTCATCGAGTGCCTTCCTGTTTCTCCTGAGGGCCGTTTTCCGGTTCTCTCCGGGCCGGTTTTCCCGGCCTCGTTATGGGAGAAACATTAGCGCTCGCTTCTTACCGCCTCGCTTAAGAAAGTCAGTTAAATTTTGCTGATCGGGGCCGATGGTTATCGGAATGCAACCAGCCACAAGATGTTGGAAGAATTAGATAACCTTACCGGGATTCATGATGCCGGCCGGATCGAAGGCGGCTTTCACCCGGCGCATCAGATCGATCGCCATCGGCGGCGCCGTGGCGGCCAGTTCGTCGCGCTTCAGCTGGCCGATGCCATGCTCGGCCGAGATGGAGCCGTGGAAGGAGCGGACGACGTCGTGCACGGCCTTGTTCATCGGGCGGTAGAGACCGAGGAACGCTTCGTCATCGCCGCCTTCGGGGCGGGAAATGTTATAGTGCAGATTGCCGTCGCCCATGTGACCGAAGCAGACGACGCGCGCGCCGGGGCTGACGGAGGCGACGGCGCCGGCGGCCGTCTCGATGAAGTCCGGGATCGAGGCGATCGGCACCGAGATGTCATGCTTGATCGAAGCGCCTTCCGGCTTCTGGCACTCTGGCAGCACCTCGCGGAAGTTCCAGAAGGCATCGCCCTGGGCCAGGCTGGCCGCGACCACCGCGTCGCCGACGATACCTGTCTCGAGGCCGGCCGCCAGCACTTCCTCTATCAGCGCTCTGCCATCCTCTTCCGAGCGCCCGGACGAAATCTGCATCAGCACATACCACGGCCAGTCGTCGGCCAGCGGCCGCGTCACGCCCTGCGCATGCAGAAGTGTAAAATCGTAAGGCCGTTTGCCGATCAGCTCGAAAGCGGTGAGCGACTGACCTGCCTGATCCATCGCCAGGGTGAACAGCGACAGCGCGTCTCTCGCCGAAGACAGGCCGACGAAGGCAACCTCCCTGCCCTTCGGCTTGGGAAACAGCTTGAGCACGGCGGCGGTGATGACGCCAAGCGTGCCCTCGGCGCCGACGAAAAGGTTCTTCAGATCGTAGCCGGTGTTGTCCTTCTTCAGCTTGCGCAGATCGTCGAATACTTCGCCGGTCGGCAGCACCACTTCGACGCCGAGGCAAAGCTCGCGCGCATTGCCATAGGCAAGCACGCCGGTGCCGCCGGCGTTCGAAGAAAGATTGCCGCCGATCTGGCAGGAGCCTTGGGCCGCGAGCGACAGCGGAAACAGCCGGTCGGCGGCGTCGGCCGCATCCTGCAGCGTCTGCAGGATGACGCCAGCCTCGGCGGTGACCGTGTTCGACAATATGTCGATCTCGCGGATGCGGTTCAGCCGCGACAGCGACAGCACGATGTCGCGGCCGGATTTGTCCGGCACCTGGGCGCCGACCAGGCCGGTGTTGCCGCTCTGCGGCACGACCGGCGTTCCGGTCTCGGTCGCCAGACGCATGATGCGGCTCACTTCCTCGACGCTGCCCGGCCTGAGCACCAGCGATGTTCGGCCATGCCACAGGCCGCGCCGCTCGGTGATGTAGGGAGCGATGTCGGCCTGGTCGCGCAGCGCATATTTGTCGCCGACGATGGCCGCAAAACGGTCGATGAGGGCGGGATCGAGGTCGAAGGGCTGATCGTCGGTCTGATCGTTCATGGAGCCCAAACTATGACGCTCAGTCGATCTTGTCACGCGGGGCGGCGGCGCGGGCGAGCCGGTCGTTGATCGCCTCGCCCAGGCCGTCGAGCGGGATCGGCTCGACGGCGATGGTAGCGGCGCCGCTGCGGTCGAGCGCCTGCATATAGGCGAACAGATTGGCGGCTGCCTCGCGCAGATCGCCCGCTTCGGAAAGATTGCGCACTGCCACCGCGCCGCGCCAGCCCTCGGCACGATCGCGGCCGAAGGCCAGCAGCGCCTCGCCGCCGGCCACCCTATCGGCATTGAGACGCACCGAGGCGCCCGGAGCGTAATGCGAGGCGAGCATGCCGGGCGCCTGGATGCCGGCAGCGCCGCGGACAATCTTTGCGCCGGCAATGGCTTCGATCTCACGGGCGGCAATGCCGCCCGGCCTCAGCAGCCTCAGCTTGTCGTCCTCGATCTTGACGATGGTCGATTCCAGGCCGACGGGTGTCGCGCCGCCGTCGACCACCAGCTTGATCTTACCGCCGAGATCGGCCTCCACAGCTTGCGCCGTCGTGGCGCTGATCTTGCCGGAGGAGTTGGCGCTGGGAGCGGCGAGCGGGCGGCCAAGCCGCGCGATCAATTCGCCGCCAAAACCCCTCGGCATGCGCAGCGCGATGGTGTCCAGCCCCGCGGTGACCAGCGGATGCATGTTGTTTTCCGCGCGTTGCGGCAGCACCAGCGTCAGCGGACCGGGCCAGAAGGCCCTGGCCAGTTTCGTCGACAGCGGATCGAATTCTGCGATGCGGTTTGCCATGGCCAGGTCGGCGACATGAGCAATCAGCGGATTGAAGCGCGGCCGGCCCTTGGCCTCGAAGATACGCGCCACGGCGACGCCATTGGTGGCGTCGCCGGCGAGCCCGTAAACGGTCTCGGTCGGGATTGCGACGACATCGCCGGCTTCGAGCAGCGTCAGCGCCCGTTCCATCGCCTCGCCGACGGCAAGTATCTCAGCCAAATTCATCACCGATCCTGAACACGCCGGTCCCGTAATACGGCCGGCAATGCGGGGCAAGGCAGGCATTGGCGATTTATCAATCCCTAAAATGTTAAGTTTCCGCGCAAGCCGGCATCAATTCGCCGGCACTAGGGTGCTGGTTTCCGGTTGTTGGGCTCGGGGGAGTTGTTGTGATGCGCATGCTTTGCTTTGGCGCAATTCCGGACGGAAGGCTACGGCGAAGTCGCCGAGCCCAACCGTTATGCGCCTTTCCTGGAATTGTTCTGGGAGCGGTCTCAATCGGCCTTTTGGCGACGACCGGTCTGGCGCAGGCTTCGTCCATCGTCGTGCTCGGCGTTTCGACCTCGACGCCTTCCGTGATCAGGCTAGCCGCGATCGAACCAGGCAAGATCTCGACACCATCGATCGTGGCGCTCGGCGAACCGGTGCCAGCCGTCACCGACGAAAAGGTGGCCGCGATCCCGCAGAAATCGGAGCGGAGGCACGCGCAGACGCCGACGATCATCCGCGGCGGCATCGTCGGCGGCGCCTTCGCGACACCCGCGGCGGCCGCGGCTGCAAAATCCACGGAACCGGCAAACGGCACCGCGCCCGCCACGCCTGCCAACGGCGCCGCCGCGGCAGCTCCCGACGGCGACACCAAAGCGGCCAACAACAAGCCGGCCGCAAACGGATCGGGCGGCCAGGCGCAGCCGCAAGCCAAACCGCAGAACAGTTCGACATTGCAGCCGGTCGGCAAGGCCATGTAGGGCTACCCTCGCGGTCGCCGATCTCTAAGCTCAATTGAAAAAGGGCGACGTTTGCAAGCGCCGCCCTTCGTTTCTTCAAGCGACGAGAAACGGCTCAGGCCGCTTCTTCCTTGTCATCGTCCTCGGACTCGTCGTCCTCGTCGTCCTCATCCTCGTCGTCGTCCGACTCTTCGTCGCTCGAGGCAGTGGCTTCCTCATCAGAGTCTTCGTCTTCGTCTTCGTCGTCCTCGTCTTCGTCGTCGGCTTCTTCCTCGTCGCCTTCCTCTTCATCGTCTTCAGACGGATCGGCGGCTTCGATGGCCGCGGCGGCGGCATGGTCGAGAAGGTTTTCAGAAGCGGGCTCGATACCCTCGGCGGCGGCCGGGGTTTCTTCGGTCAATTCGATATCGTGAACGGAATTCATGGCATGCCTCCGTGGTTTGGGAACGTCTTAAGGCGCGTCGCTCTGAAACGAATTCAGGCGACGCGCCTCAAGTCTTTGTTTGATGCATGTCGTTGTCCCAGAACCGCTGAACACCTCTGGGCGACATGCATTGGTTCTCCCACGCGGAGGTCATTGCCATATGACTGTAAGCCGGCTCCGGCGCGTTAAATTTCGGGCTGTGAAATTGTCGAAGCGCACCGCGCCTTGTGGGGCGCAGGCAGCTTCGGATCGGCGATTTTTCAGGCCGTCAGCCGACGATTTTTGAAAAATCGGCGACCTGGTCGGTAGCGGCGCGGATGCGGGCAAGCAGCGCAAGGCGGTTGGCGCGCACGGCCTGGTCCTCATCATTCACGAGAACGCCTTCAAAGAATGAATCAACCGGTTCACGCAAAACGCTAAGCGCCAGCATGGCGGCGGAAAAATCTTCGTTTTGAATCGCTTGGCCGGCTTCCTTCTCGGCCTGATTCATCGCGGCATAGAGCTTCTTTTCCGCGTCCTCGCGGAACAGAGCCGGCTCAACGGTTTCGGCGATGAGCGTTTTCTTCTTCTCCTCGGCGGCCAGGATGTTGGCGGCGCGCTTGGTGCCGGCGAGCAGGTTCTTGCCGTCCTCGCTGTCGAGGAAGGAGCCCAGCGCCTCGACGCGGCGGACGATCTGCAGGAGGTCATCGTTCGGCGATTGGCCGATCTCCCCCCTTGTGGGGGAGATGCCCGGCAGGGCAGAGGGGGGCGCGACAGAATGAGGGGCCGGCGGGACAGCGCCCCCCTCTGTCGGCTTCGCCGACATCTCCCCCACAAGGGGGGAGATCGGGCGCGAGCCCGCCGACAGCACGGCATCGATCAAGTCATACCGTGCGCCGCTTTCACGCAGGTAGACCTTCAGGCGATCGTGGAAGAAGGCAAGGAGGTCCGACATCTGGTCGGCACCGCCCGTGAAGTTCGCAAAGGCCTTGGAGAAGATCGAGGTCAGCCCCATGCGAATGCGGTTCTCGATCAAAATCCTGACCACGCCAAGTGCCGCGCGCCGCAGCGCGAAGGGATCCTTGCTGCCGGTCGGCTTCTCGTCAATTGCCCAGAAGCCGCTCAACGTGTCGAACTTGTCGGCAAGCGCTACGGCAACCGACACGGGATCGGTTGGCACCCGGTCGGACGGGCCTTGCGGCTTGTAGTGCTCCTCGGCGGCCGCGGCCACGGATGGATGCTCACCCTGAAGCAACGCGTATTTGCGGCCCATGGCGCCCTGCAGCTCGGGGAACTCGCCGACCACCTCGGTCTGCAGGTCGGCCTTGGCGAGCACCGACGCGCGGACGACAAGCGCGGTAATCTCCCCTCTCGAGGGGGAGATGTCGCCGAAGGCGACAGAGGGGGTCGTCTCGCGTGAAGCGCCGACTTCCTCTTTCTTGCCAAGGCCAGAATGCGTCGCGCCAGCTGAAGCGACCCCCTCTGGCCTGCCGGCCATCTCCCCCTCGAGGGGGGAGATCGACCTCACCATCACCGGCGCCAACTCCTCAGCCAGCCGCTTGATGCGCGCAACCCGTGCGCCCTGCGTGCCGAGCTTGGCATGGAAGGTCACATTGAGGTGGTCGAGCCGCGCCATGCGTTGGTCGAGCGGCTTCTTCAGGTCCAGGTCGAACTTTGCCGCGGATTCTTGCAACTGGTCGAGGTCCGGCAGATCGCCCTGATCGGTCTTCCAGAAATAGAGCGCATCGGAGAGCCGCGCCCGCACCACCTTGCCGTTGCCGTAGGCGATCTCCTTGCCGCCATCGGTCGCCTCGATGTTGGCGACGAGGATGAAGCGGTTGGAGAGGTCCTCGGCGGCGCCGTGCAGCCGGGTGACGAAGCATTTCTGGTTGGCGCGGATGGTGAGGCGGATGACCTCGGCCGGAATGGTGAGAAAATCCTGCTCGAATTCGCCCATCAGCACGACCGGCCATTCGACCAGGCCGGAAACTTCCTCCAGCAGGCCTTCGTCCTCGACGAGGTCGAGACCGTTGGCAAAGGCGATGTTGCGCGCATCCGCCAGGATGATCTCCTTGCGACGGTCGGCATCGAGAACGACCTTGGCCGCCTCGAGCTTGGCCGAATAGTCGTCGAAGCGGCGAACGGTGATCGGGCCCGGCGCGTGGAAGCGGTGGCCATAGGTGACGTTGCCGGAACGGATGCCGTCGATCTCGAAATCGACCACCACCGGCTCTTCTGTCTCCGGCCCGAAGGTGCAGACGATCGACTGCAGCGGCCGCACCCAGCGCAGCGAGCCTGGCCTGGCCGAGGCCGGCCCCCAGCGCATCGATTTCGGCCAGGGGAAGTTCTTGATGATGCCCGGCACCAGCTCGGCGATGATCTCTTCGGCCGCCCGGCCCGGTTTCGAGATGTGGGCGACGTAAAAGTCGCCCTTCTTGGGATCCGAATGGACATGCGCCTCGGCGATCGAGGCGAGACCTGCCTTGCGCAGGAAACCCTGCACCGCCTGCTCGGGCGCCGTGGTCGACGGACCCTTGATCTCCTCGCGAATGTCCTTCGAGCGCGGCGTTAGCCCACGGATGTCGAGCGCCAGGCGCCGCGGCGTCCAGTATTCGCGCGCCGCCTCATAGGTAAGACCCGCCTCGACCAGACCGTCGGTCAGCATCTTCCTGAGATCGCCGGCTGCTTTGCGCTGCATGCGGGCGGGGATCTCTTCCGAGCGGAGTTCTAGGAGTAGGTCGGGCATAGTTAAGCTCCCACCCTCCCCTTGATGGGGAGGGTCGGCGCGTAGCGCCGGGGTGGGGTGGCGGCCTCTCAGCTGCCATTACCTTCGGCACCGTCGCGCAGATGCAGGTGTAATTTCCGTTCTTCCACCGCCGCATAGATTGTATCGAGGACGGAATCCAGTTCGTTTTTTATCTCGTGGTTCCAGAAACGGACAACGCGGTAGCCCTGGCTTTCAAACCACCGCGTCCGAACTTCATCATGGCGCAGCTGATCATCGGCACCATGGTGGAAGCCATCCACCTCAATAATCAGCTTCAGCCGATGTGAGATAAAGTCGGGATAGTAGCCACCAACCGATGCTTGCCGACGAAAGTGCGTGCCTTCGACTGGGATGCGCCAGAGGTGCTGCCACAACCTGCGTTCCTCGTCGGTCATCGCCGCGCGCAGCCTTCGCGCGGACTGCAACTTGAAGCGATCAAGTTTCGGCATAGGGAAGCGCCCGTCACCCCCACCCGCCGCTTCGCGGCGACCTCCCCCATCAAGGGGGAGGTAGAGGGCGCATAGCAACTCGGCTCGCCGCTGTCACCCTGCCTGCCGATCGCGAGATCGAGCTATTTCAGGAAATTTTCAGGTCTTTGTCGGGACGAAGCGGACCCGCCCGTCCTAAGAGCAAGAAATCCCATGAACCGAACACTGCACTGAAGCGACCAACGCTCAGGCGGAGAACTATTGGCTGAAAGACGATGAAAACGGCATCGAGAACCCTGCAGATCCTGGCACTGAGCGCCTGCTTCGCCGCCCAGATGCATGGCACGTTCTCGATGCCTGGCGTGAGGCAAGCGCTGCGCACAATCGAAAGCGCAAGCAGCCAGAGCGCGTTGACGCTGACCGCCGCTGAGATCGCGAAAGCTTTCTTGAGCTAAGCCGCCAGACCGCCCGCCCGCGTCTTCAGGAACGCCTCGCCGCAGGCCTTGGCCAGATTGCGCACGCGCAGGATGTAGCTCTGCCGCTCGGTGACGGAGATCACGCCGCGCGCGTCGAGCAGGTTGAAGACATGGCTTGCCTTGATGCACTGGTCGTAGGCCGGGAAGACCATGCGGTGGTACCCCTCCCCCTTGAGGGGAGGGTGGCCCGAATGGGTCGCCTGCGATGCGCTCGACGCCTTATTGGCGGTGCCTCCTGCGAGGACCCCCTCTGTCGGCTTCGCCGACATCTCCCCCTCGAGGGGGGAGATTGGCGCGCCGGCGGCAAGCAGCGCCCTGCACTCGGCCTCGGCGTCCTCGAAATGCCGAAGCAGCATCGCGGTGTTGGCGAATTCGAAATTGTGGCGCGAATATTCCTGCTCGGCCTGCAGGAAGACCTCGCCATAGGTGACCTTCTCGGCGCCCTCGCGGCCGTTGAAGTTCAAGTCGTAGACATTGTCGACGCCCTGCACATACATGGCGAGGCGCTCGAGCCCATAGGTGAGCTCGCCGGCCACCGGCGCGCATTCGATGCCGCAGACCTGCTGGAAATAGGTGAACTGCGACACTTCCATGCCGTCGCACCAGCACTCCCAGCCGAGGCCCCAGGCGCCCAGCGTCGGGCTTTCCCAATCGTCCTCGACGAAGCGGATGTCGTGCAGCAGCGGATCGACGCCGATAGCCTCGAGCGAACCGAGATAGAGTTCCTGCAGGTTGGGCGGGTTCGGCTTCAGGATCACCTGATACTGATAGTAATGCTGCAGCCGGTTCGGGTTCTCGCCGTAGCGGCCGTCCTTCGGGCGGCGCGACGGCTGCACGTAAGCCGCGTTCCAACGCAGCGGACCGAGCGCGCGCAAGGTGGTTGCCGGATGGAAGGTCCCGGCGCCGACTTCCATGTCGTAGGGCTGCAGGATGACGCAGCCGTAAGCCGCCCAGTAATTGTGCAAGGTCAGGATCAGCCCCTGGAAAGAGCGGCTGGGATGCATGTGGGCAGGAATTTCGACGGTCACGGCAGCCTCGGAAAGCGCTGGAATGGGCATTCCCTAGTTGGCGGGCCGGCGAGCGTCAAGGCAGGGCGCCGCATCACGGAGAGGTTGAACGCTTTGCCAGCGGCTGGCCCATTGCCGGGCGTCGCAGTTGGCCGTTTGCTCTCGCCGCTTCAATCTGAGGGATATGTCATGCCAAGCCAATGGATCGTCCGCCCCGTCACTCGGCAGGATTACGAACAATGGCTGCCGCTCTGGGATGGCTACAACGCATTCTACGGCCGATCGGGCGAAACGGCGCTTGCCGGCGAGATCACCCAGATGACCTGGTCGCGCTTCTTCGATGCCTACGAGCCGATGCATGCGCTGGTGGCCGAGCGCGACGGCAAGCTTCTCGGCCTGGTCCACTATCTCTACCACCGCTCGACCACCGCGATCGCGCCGAACTGCTACCTGCAGGATCTCTTCACGTCGCAGGCATCGCGCGGCCAAGGCGTCGGCAGGGCGCTGATCGAGGGCGTCTACGAGCGCGCCAAAGCCGCTGGCTCGGGCCGCGTCTACTGGCTGACGCACGAGACCAACCACACCGCCATGCAGCTCTACGACAAGATCGGCGAGCGCTCGGGGTTCGTCGTTTACCGGAAAATGTTTTAGGTCCTCGACACAGGGATTTTTGAAAGTCGCCATTGTCGACGAGTAAGATTTTCGCCGGTCATTTCCGTGAAATCGGCACGAACGCTGAGATTGGCTGAAGCCGCCCGAATCTCGTCATTCCAGGGCGGAGCAGCCGCGAAGCGGCGTCGCGGAGACCCTGGAATCCATTCCGTGACCCTGATCAAAGAGTGCAGCGGAGCAGAATTCTGCGCCGCAGCAGCGCTCATGCGTTACGGAATGGATCCTCGGGTCTGCGCGCGTCGCTTCGCTCCTTGCTCCGCCCGTGGATGACGATCACGATGGGCGTTTCGGCCAATCTCCAACGCATGCCGCCTGCCAACGCAAACAGCCTACAGGTCAAGATTTCTCCGCCAGGGAACTGGCGTTTGCCGATATTCAGTGAGGCCGGCCCGGGCTCGGCAGACGCCGAGCCGAAACGAAAACGGGGCTAGATGAGCCCCGTCGTCTTGAACGTTGGCGGAAGGGTCACCCCTTCGGCGGGGGCGGCGTGACCGGCTTGACCTTGGGGGTTTCCTGCGCCGTGTTGGATTCGATCGGCGGCAGCCCCTTGAGCAGCTTCTGCTGCAGGGCGGCAAGCACGTCCGGGTCCGGCTTAAGGTCGCGTGCCTGTGTCCACTGGAAGGTCGCTTCCAGCTTGCGGCCGACGCGCCAATAGGCATCGCCCAGATGGTCGTTGAGGACCGGATCCTCCGGCTTCAGCGACACGGCGCGCTCCATTTCGCGGACGGCGTCATCGAAGCGGCCGAGGCGGTAATAGGCCCATCCCAGCGAATCGACGATGTAGCCGTCGCTTGGCCTGAGATCCACGGCCTTCTGGATCATCGCCAGGCCTTCCTTGAGGTTGGTGTTCATATCGACCCAGGAATAGCCGAGATAGTTCAGAACCTGAGGCTGGTCGGGCTGCAACTCCAGCGCCTTGCGGAAATTGGGCTCTGCCTTCGGCCATTCCTTCAGTCGCTCATAGGCAATGCCGCGCTGGTAGAAGATGTTCCAGTTGGCGGCGGTCGGCGTCTTCAGCGCCTCGACCGCCTTGTCGTAGAGATTGGCGGCCGAGCGGTAGTCCTCCTTGGAGGAATAGACGCCGCCGAGCGCGAGATAGCCTCGCATGTCGGCCGCATGCGCATCGACATAACCCTTGAGGTGCGCAATCGCCTCGTCGTTGCGGTCGATGTCGGCGAGGTTCAGGCCAAGCTGCAGCTCCGAAAGCTCCTTCAGCGGCGAGGAGGCCGGAATGCGGCGGTAGAGCGCTATCGCGCCTTCGCCGTCCTTCAGCTGCTCGGCGACGGCAGCGAGCTGAACGAGGGCGGCATCGCTGTCCGGCTTCAGCGCCAGCGCGTATTGCAGATAGAGCCGCACGAAAGGCTCGCCGCCGCCGCGATTGAGCGCGGTGGCGAGGTCGAGCAGGATTTCGGAGGCGCCGTCGGCCGGGGTAGCGACCAAGGGCTCGATCTTGTCGCCCTTGTTGATCCTGTCGCGCAGCGTGGTGATTTCGAGCTTGCCCGGCGCGAAGGCCTCGGCCTGGTTGAGCACCGCAAGCGCCTTCGTCTTGTCGCCCTTGCGGGAGAGGAACGAGGCATAGGCCTGGGCGTTGCGCATCCACGTCTCGGGCGCGGAGCCACCGGCGGCGGTGTCGGCCAGGGTGGCGGCGTAGATTTCATCGGCCTTGTCGGAAAGGCCGGCGGCGTCGGCGATCAGCGCGCGATGATAGGACTTGAACAGGCCGAACCAGTCCGGTCCCTTGAGCTTGTCGATGGATTCCATCGCTTCCGACGCACTGCCCGCGCCTTCCTTGGCCCAGCCGTCCATGACGCCGGAGAGCAGCCGGTCGAGATCGGATTCGAGCGACAGCTTCAGCCAGTACTGGGCCTTGGCGTAGTCCTTCTTGTGGAAGGAATCGACGGCAAGCGCCAGCCGCGAGAAACGCTCGACATCGGGCACTTCCTTGAGCTTGTCGGCATAGACCAGCGATTCCTCGAAACGCCCTTGCGCGACCAGCGCCAGCATCAGGCTCTGCTGCAGCTCCGTGTCGTTGGGGGCAAAGGCCAGCGCCTGCTTGTAATAGGCGATGGCGTTGTTGAGATCGTTGTCGCTTTCGGCGATGTGGGCGGCAAGATAGGCGCCCGAGAAGGACGTGATCTGGATCGGTTGGGCGTTTTCCTTGGCATGGGCAGGCAGCACCGAAAGCGCCACACCCGTCAAAAATGCCAGCCTTGTCAGCCAGCGCGCACGTCTTTGCTGCATCTTATCCCTTTCAGCCAGACGGGTTCCCGCCCTTGGCGGACCGCCCACAGACTCGATCTTTTCCAGACAAAGCATGGCCTTTTTGGGGTCGGGCTTCAATCCGGCGCGAATCACAATGCGATCATCCAACTTAAAAAACGATGCCCGGCGACCGAAAAGTCCGGAGCGGGCGCCTGCGGCCCGGCGGTATCGGCCGTCTACAGGCGGGTATCGTGAAATCCGCCGGCGGCGACCGCACCGCAGAGGCCAGACCATTCGCAGCCGGAGCATGCCCGGCGCGTCTGGCCGGAGGAAAACGCCGTCCGCATCCGCGCCAGGCTGGCGGGGTCCAGAGCGAGCCGGTCGCCGGCCTGGACCGGCCGGCCGAGGAGAGCGCCGACATCGCGCGCGGCGAGCCCATCCCGTTCGGCGGCGCCTTCGCGCAGGCAGTGCGGCTCGGGCTCGTCCAGCATCGGGGCACAGATGTCGTCCGGCCCGGAGACGATCAAGACCGCCTCGCCCTCGCCCAGCCGCCCCACCACCTTGTCATAGTTGGCGGTGAAGGCGGGCGAATAACCCTTGCCGACATAGGTCAGCAGGCAGAGCAGATGATGGGCGCGCAGCCTGACGGTCATCGCATCTTAGGCGCGCGGATCGCGCTGTTCGGCCCGATAGGTCGAGAAGAGCTTCAGCGTCGCGGCGCCCAGCGCCGACTTCAGCAGGCCGCCGACGATGAACGGCAGGAAGCCGAAGGTGATCGCCTTCTCGGCGCCGATCATGACAGCAAGCCAGGCCGTGCCGAGAACCAGACACAGAAGATTGCCGATGAGCATGGCGGCGAAGGCAAGCATCACCCGATTGCCGTTCCAGCCGCGCTCGGCCAGCCAGCCGACGACCGCGCCGACGATCGGGAACGAGAAGAGATAGCCGCCGGTCGGACCGACTAAATACTGCACGCCGGCGGCGCCGCCCGCCAGAACCGGAAAGCCCGCGGCGCCCTCGACGAGCCACGCCGCGATGGTGAGCGCGCCGAACCGCCAGCCGTAGAGCGCGCCGACGAGCGTCACGGCGAAGGTCTGCATGGTGACCGGAACCGGCACCATCGGCACCTCGATATAGGACGACAGCGCCAGGAACAGCGAGCCGAGAACGACGGCGCCGGCCTTCCAGGCGACGGAGCGACTATCCAGTCTGAGCGGGCTGAAGGAGGGCTTGCGGGTCGAAACGGCGATGTTTGTCACGGTGATGTCCCTGGCTGGTGAAATTATAGATAATTTATGCGTTCGATCTATTATCGAATCCATATTTTTGCAGAGATGGCAAGCGCTCCCTTTCGGAGACATGGATCGACGCGCGACGATGCTGAGCCATTGAAGGGCCGTCAGGGTGCCCAAAACCGACATTTGGCTGCGATGGAGCGCAGAAGCGTAGCTGTGTCTGCGTTCCCTAGCCGACTATGGCGAAGGCGTCGCGGGTCTTGCCGGACGCGGTCTTGACCGGTTTCTGGCCGATCCATTGCACGTGCCGGCCAAGCGTGACGGCGGCCGATTCCGTGTTGCCCTGCCTGAGCGCGCTCAAAATCGCGCGATGATCCTGGTCGGTGCGGGTCTCCCATTCGGAGCGCCAGGCCGCAAACAGGAAGCGGGCGCTCGCGGCATGCAGATCGTCTATGGTGGAAAGCAGCCGCGGCATGTTGCAGGGCGCCAGGATCAGCCGGTGGAAGGTGCGATTGGCCTCTTCCCAGGAGCGGACATCGCGGGATTTGTCGCCCGCCTTGGTCGCCTCCTCGGCCTGGTCGAGGATCGCCGGCGTCAGATGCGGCGCGGCGTGGCGCAGCGCCAGCACTTCCAGCGCCGCGCGCATCTCGGCCACCTCCCGGACCTCACCGAGGTCGAACGCGGCGACGCGCACGCCACGGCGCGGCTCGCTGATCGCCAGACCCTGCGCCTCCAGGCGGCGGAAGGCCTCGCGCACCGGCACGTGGCTGGTGCCGAATTCCTCGGCGACATGGTCCTGGCGCAGCCGCGATCCGGGCTCGATAGCGCCCGAAATGATGCGGTCCGCCAGTTCCTTGCTGATGCGGACGGCGATCGTGTCGTCAGTGCTGGCCATATTTTATAGATAATTTGCGCGACGGCCGTTTGTCGAGACGATCGGAGCGGGATTCACAGATCACCTCACCCGGCGGATGCCAGGCAAGCTCCGGGAAGACCGACGCTCTCAGTTGACGCGGCTGATGCAGAAATCGATGACGTCGATCAGCGCCGACTTCTGCGGCGTCGCTTCCAGCGGCGCCAGCGCGTCGCGGGCAATCTCGCCGAAGTGACGCGCGCGGCCGATCGTATCGGCGATGGCGCCGTGGCGGGTCATCAGGCCGATCGCCTTTTCGAGCCCAGCATCGTCGGTGACATTGTCCTCGATGGCACGCTTCCAGAAGGTGCGCTCGGCCTTGGTGCCGCGCCGATAGGCGAGGATCACCGGCAGCGTTACCTTGCCCTCGCGGAAATCGTCGCCGACATTCTTGCCGAGCTCCTTGCTGGAGCCGCCATAGTCCAGCGCATCGTCTATGAGCTGGAAGGCAAGGCCGAGATTCATACCGTAGGAGCGCAGCGCGGCGCGGTCGTTGCGGGAGGCCTGGGCAATCACCGGACCGACTTCGGCGGCGGCCGAGAACAGGGCGGCGGTCTTGGCCTTGATGACGGCGAAATGCTCGTCCTCGGTGGTCTCCAAGTTCTTGGCGGCGGCAAGCTGCATCACCTCGCCCTCGGCAATGATGGAGGCGGCGCTCGACAGAATGTCGAGGGCTTCCAGCGAGCCGACCTCGACCATCATGCGAAAAGCCTGGCCGAGCAGGAAATCGCCGACCAGCACGCTTGCCTGGTTGCCCCAGATCATGCGCGCCGTCTTCTTGCCGCGGCGAAGCGCGCTCTCGTCGACCACGTCATCGTGGAGCAGCGTCGCGGTGTGCATGAATTCGACCGCGGTGGCGAGCTTGACGTGGCCTTCGCCCGCATAGCCGAACATCTGGGCGGCAGCGAGCGTCAGCATCGGCCTGAGCCGCTTGCCACCGGACGAGATCAGGTGGTTGGCGATCTCCGGGATCATCTCGACGTCGGAGCCGGCCTTGGACAGGATCAGCTCGTTGACGCGTCCCATGTCGGCTGCCGTCAGATCGATGAGATCCTTGATGGAAGCGGGTTCCCGCTTGCCTTCGATATTCAGAACGACGCCCACCACGATCTCTCCCGTATATTGACGCGCACGACAACACCCTGGTCCCGGTGCGACTCTAGGTCGGTACAACCGGGCACGGCAAGAGGCGAATTGGCGCGGCCGGCCTGGCGCGGGCCTGCCTGGACGTTTACATGAACGCCGCAACCTGCGATTTTCATTCCATGATAGAACTCGTCCGCACCAACGACGCCGTCGTCATCTCCTTCGTCGAATCGCTGATGCGCGACGCCGGCATCGCCTGCTTCGTCGCCGACCAGAACATGAGCGTGCTCGACGGATCGATCGGCATCCTGCCCAGGCGCGTCATGGTCGATGCCGACAAGGCCGATGCGGCGCGCCGCATCCTGAAGGACGCCGGCATCGAAAACGAGATCCGCCGGAAATAATGACAGCATCAACCGCCCTCAGCGCCGACACGCCGGCCCACACGGTCGACGCCTTCCATCGCGGGCGCTTCTGGCTGGTGCAGCCGAGACAAGGCCACCGCGCCGGCATGGACGCCATGATGCTGGCCGCTGCTGTTCCATCTGCCTTTTCCGGCGGGCTCGCCGATTTCGGCGCCGGCGCGGGTGCCGCCGCGCTGGCCGTGCTGTCGCGCTGTCCGCAATCGCGCGCGGTTCTGGTCGAGCGCTCCGCAGAGATGGCGGCGTTTGCCGCTGCCACGCTTGCGCATCCGGGCAATGCGCATCTCGTCGGCCGCGCCTCGGCGCTGACGGCCGACGTCACGCTTGCCGGCCGCGCTCGGGCCGAAGCCGGGCTTGCCGACAATTCCTTCGACTTCGTCGTCATGAACCCGCCCTTCAACGCGGCGCAAGATCGCGCCACGCCGGATGCGCTGCGGAAGCAAGCGCATGTCACGGAGGACGGGCTGTTCGAGAGCTGGATCAGAAGCGCCGCCGCCGTCGTCAAGCCGCGCGGCGGGCTGGCGGTGATCGCCAGGCCGGAGCAGCTCGTCGCCATCCTCGATGCGATCGAAGGCCGCTTCGGCGACGCCGAGATAATTTGCGTCCACCCTCGCCCGGACGCGACGGCGATCCGCATCGTCGTCAGGGCGGCGCTCGGGGCGCGCGGCAAGCTGTCGATCCGGCCGCCCCTCATCTTGCACGGACCCTCCGGGAGCGAGCCGACGGAGCGAACCGAGATGATCAATAATGGGCTGGCGTCGCTTTTCGGCGATTGAACAGAGGCCGGCAATGCGGCATTGCCGTTGGCCGGCGAATTCCTACATGCCGGGAGCAAGGATGAGGTCTCACCCCTGCTTTTGCACCTCTTCTGGAGACGAGCTTTCGTGAAACGCTTCCTCAACCGCCTGCTGCCGAAATCCTGGCGCTCGACAGTCGTCACCATCCCGGTCATCCGGCTGCACGGCACCATCCTGCCCGGCGGCGGCCAGTTCCGGCCGAGCCTGTCGCTCGCCTCGACGGCCGGCATGATCGAGAAGGCGTTCAGCTTCGACGCGCCGGCGATCGCGATTTCGATCAACTCGCCGGGCGGCTCGCCGGTGCAGTCGCGGCTGATCTTCAAGCGCATCCGCGACCTGGCGGCGGAAAAGAACAAGAAGGTGCTGGTCTTCGTCGAGGACGTGGCGGCTTCCGGCGGTTACATGATCGCGATCGCCGGCGACGAGATCTTCGCCGACCCATCCTCGATCGTCGGTTCGATCGGCGTCGTTTCCGCCTCGTTCGGGTTCCCGGAACTGCTGAAGAAGATCGGCATCGAGCGGCGCGTCCACACCGCCGGCCAGAACAAGGCCGTGCTCGACCCGTTCAAGCCGGAGAAGAAGGAAGACGTCGAGCGGCTGAAGGCGCTGCAGCTCGAAGTGCACGAGACCTTCATCGATCTGGTCAAGGAGCGGCGCGGCACCAAGCTCAAGGACGATCCGGATCTGTTTACCGGCCTGTTCTGGACCGCCAAGAAGGGTCTCGAGCTCGGTCTGGTCGATGCGCTGGGCGACATGCGCAGCGTGCTCAAGACCCGTTTCGGCGAAAAGACGCAGCTCAAGCTGATCACCACGCCGCGCGGGTTTTTCGGCCGTTTCGGCCTGTTCGGCTCGCGTTTTTCGGCGCCGGATATCGCCGCGGCCGCCGCGAACGGCGTCATCGATGCGGCGGAAGAGCGCGCGCTGTGGGCGCGCTTCGGGCTTTGAAAAAGCCATGAAAGTGGCTAGCATGATCACTTGATCGACCTGTACGGTCGGCCTTGCCGCGCGAACGCGGGAGGAGTTTTGAGATGCCGCAGATCATTTTCTTCGCTGTCGTCGGCGCCGCCGCCTATTTCGGCTATCGCGCTTTCGTGCGTGAGGCCGAGCGTGTGACGGCAAAAATCCGGCGCACCGAGAAACAGGCGGCCAACGGCACGATGGGCACGCTGGTCAAGGATCCGAAGACCGGCGAGTACCGTCTGGCCAAGGACTGAAGCCATCTCGCCAGCAGCCGACATTCTGGAGCCCGAGGCCAAGTCCCGGACATGGCTTGCGCCTGCCAAGATCAATCTGGCGCTGCATGTCATCGGACGGCGCGCCGATGGCTACCACCTGCTCGACAGTCTCGCCGTGTTCACCCGCTTCGGCGACCGGCTGCAGATCGAGCCGGCGGAGCATGACGCGTTCTCGGTATCCGGTCCCTTCGCCGCCGGCATGCCGCTCGGTGGCGACAATCTGGTCGTGCGAGCGCGCGAGGCCTTACGCCAAGAGGCCGGTCCGGAGCGGACGTCGCCCGTCGCCATCCGACTGGAAAAGAACCTGCCGATCGCCTCCGGCGTCGGCGGCGGCTCGAGCGACGCCGCGGCCGCGCTCAACGGTCTTGCGCGTCTCTGGAAGCTCGATATCGACGAAGCCGGACTGGCGCGGATCGGGCTGGCGCTCGGCGCCGATCTGCCGATGTGTCTCAAGGCGAAGCCGCTGATTGCGCGCGGCATCGGCGATGAATTGTGGCCGCTGGCGAAATTTCCGGCATTGGCGCTGGTCCTGGTCAATCCCCGCGCCGCCGTCTCGACGCCCGACGTGTTCAAAGCGCTTTCCAGGCGCGACAATGAGGCATTGCCGCCCCTGCCGAGCCGTCTGGATTTCCACACCATCCGCAACTGGCTCGAAACGACCCGCAACGATCTCGAACCCGCCGCCCAAACCATCCAGCCGGCCGTCGGCGAAGCGCTCAAGGCACTCAAAAAAGCAGGCGCCGCCTTCGCCCGTATGTCCGGCTCCGGCGCCACCTGCTTCGGCCTGTTCGAAACCGGCAATGTCGCCAAGCGCGCGGCGATCGACATCCGTGGCCGCCATCCCGGCTGGTTCGTCGCTGCGACGCGAAGCATGGAGGCCGTTTGATGGCCAACGAAGCCCGTCCCTTCATTCCGGTGCGCATCGCGGTGCTGACCGTTTCCGACACGCGCAGCCTCGCCGACGACAAATCTGGCCAGACGCTTGCCGACCGGATCGCGGAGGCCGGCCATGTCCTTGCCGCCCGCGACATCGTCACCGACGATCGGGAAAAGATCCGCGAGAAGGTGCTCGGTTGGTCGAGGGACGAAGCGGTGGACGTCGTCATCACCACCGGCGGCACCGGCTTCACCGGGCGCGACGTGACGCCGGAAGCGCTGGAGCCGATCTTCGAAAAACGCATGGACGGCTTTTCGGAAGTTTTCCACCGCATTTCCTACGACAAGATCGGCACCTCGACGATCCAGAGCCGGGTGACCGGCGGCGTCGTCAACGCCACCTTCGTCTTCGTCCTGCCGGGCTCGCCCGGCGCCTGCAAGGACGCCTGGGACGGCATCATCAAGGCGCAGCTCGACTACCGCCACATGCCCTGCAACTTCGTCGAGATCATGCCGCGCCTCGACGAGCATCTCAGGCGGGGCGGCAAGCCCACCTCGTAACCACAGGCAAAGCGCTCGATCGGCATCCGGTTTGCAGGCGGAATGGCACTCTCGCCTTCGAGGCGCCATTCCGAAGCCGATGCCGGCGAAGTACCTTGTGCGAGGAAACAAGGGACTGCGCCATGACCGTTCACAGCGGCGGATGTCATTGCGGCAACATCCGCCTGAGCTTCTCCAGCGCTCTCTATCCCGGCGGGATGGAAATCCGCGCCTGCCAGTGCTCGTTCTGCATCCGGCATGGATCGCGGGCGGCTGCCGATCCGAACGGAACGCTGGTCGTCTCGGTCGAAGACGGCGCGCGGCTGCAGATCTATCGCTTCGGACTGCGCACCGCCGACTATCTGCTGTGCCGCGAATGCGGCGTCTATGTCGTGGCGATCGCCGGCGATGGCGCTGACGCCAGGGCCATCGTCATCATCAATGCGCTGGATGATCGAGAGCAGTTCTCCCGCGAGCCGATCCCGGTCCGCTACGACGCCGAAAGCCGCGAGCAGCGACTGGCCAGGCGTCGCACCGCCTGGATGCCGGTTGAAGTGCGTGGGATCTGATCCCGTTTGTTTTGACGCAATTCCGGACGGAAACCGCTAGAGCAATTCCAGGAAAAGTGAGCGGTTTTCCGCCTGGAATTGCGTAAAAACAAAGAGTTAGAGCGGTTCGGCGTTTCCGTGAAACGGTGAACCGCTCTAGGCACTTTTCCTGGAATTGCTCAGCGAATTACCGGCTCGCCGTGGAAGCGGCGGCGCGAAGGCCGCGAGACACCGAAGCCGATTTCCATCATCAGGCGCGGCGTGATCGCCGGCACCGTGCCCATGTGGAAGCCGAACGGATCCTCGACGAAGCCGAGGCCCGCCTCGCCCGTCAGCGTGACCGGGCTTTGCTGGCCGTAGACATCCAGCACCTCTTCCGCCGGATGGCCTACCAGGAGCGTCAGTTGGTGCTTGAGCGCGCGGCGCTTGTGGCTGCCGCGGACATAGACATGCGGCCCGGTACCGGCGTCGACCGGCGCCAGATAGAAGAAGAACTTCAGCATGCGCCAGTCGTCGAGGTCGAAATGGTATTTGCCGAGCGAGGCGAGGTTCTTGTCGGCGTCGGAAGCCTTGCCGGTCGGGAAGCTCCACCAGACGCGCGTGGTGATCAGTTTCGCCTGGCCGCCGAGATAATGCCGGGCAACGTCGAGCAGCAGCGGATCCCGTTGAATGGCAAGCGCGGCCGGGCAGTCGAGGATGCGCTCGAAAAAATGGCCGCTGAGCAGCGAGCGACCGAAACGCTTCTCGGCCTCGGCATGGTCGCCCGGCATGAATTCGAGACGGCGGTCGAAATTGCCGAAACAGGGCGTGCGTTGCGCGAAAGCGGCGATCTCCTCATGGATCGCCGGCGGCAGCATGAAGCCCGAAAACAGCCCATCGGTGCGCAGCGCCTCGACGACCGCGTCGCGTTCGATGCCGGTGAACATCGTTGCACCCGCATCGTCGAGCGGACGGGCCGCCCTGGCGCCAAGCCAATGCATGCGACGCCCCGGCATGGTGCGCGCCAGCACGAACATCGGCAGCCAGGCCGGGTTTTCGCGAAGATCCTTCAAATAGGTCGGGATGCGCACGGCGATGCGCCTGAGCAGGCTGCCGTCGCGGGCGATGGCCTCCAGGCTGGCCGCACCGGAATTGTCTGGGGGAGCAAGATTCATCGGGGTCCTCATATGCATTGACGTTCGACGAAGCGACGCCCGCCTATCGCTTCGGCATTACCCAATCCCGATTGTCCCGCATGCCGGGATGCTAACCTCGCCCTTAATTTTGTGCAATGCACAATAAAGCAACGACTGAAATTTGCTGCCCGGCTTTCCTCGTGCGGGCGCCTGCATCACTTCGGCGGCGCGACCCAGATTTCGGCGCTGAGCCTTCTGGTAGCCAGGCCACGCGCCAGGGCTTCGGCGCTGCGCGCGCTTTTCGCCAGAGCCGCGGCCTGGCGCTTGCTGATGACGAGACCTTCGGCCAGCGCACGACTGCCCGAAAACACACGAGCCAGGAACGGTGTGCGATTGCCGCGGGCACGTGAGAAGCGCGCGGGCATGCTCTGCCTTGCCGTGTGGGCCGCGACCTCCTCGATCCAGCCTTCTGCCAGTCGCGCGCCGGGCTCGAGCAGCAGCAGCCAATCCCCCTTGGCATGGCCGATACCGGCGGCAACGCCGCCGGCCACATAATGGCAGCCGGCATGCTCTGCTACGCGATGCGTCTGGTCGGTCGAGCCGGTGTCGCAGACGACCACATCGCGCACGACGCCCTCGACCGCGCCGCCGATCAGCGAGGCGAGCGTGCGGGCAAGACCCTCTTCGTCGTTCTTGGTCTCGATGAGAACGCTGAGCATTCTTAGCCGAATAGCCGAAAGCCGGGCGCTGCGCCAGTTGCGCGTCCCAGCGGAAAAAGTTCTTGCTTTGTTCTCATCGGCAAAATAGGAATAGTTTCATGACTAGAGCGATTCGACATCCTGCCGACAGTCCTTGGGAGAGGGCGAAAATGGAACAGATCGTCCGCGCCGACATTGCCGCCTTCGGAGCAGGCAGGGCCGAGATGGCCAATGCCATGATCGAGCAGAGCGGCATGCGCATCCGCCCCGACCGCAACCGCGGGCGCTCCGCCGGCATCAATCCGTCCGGCCGGTTTGAGCCGGTCAGCCGGCATGTGTTCGACGACGGCTGGAACTCGCTGGAAGAGCTGCCACCGTTCAAGACGGAGGTGCAGGTCGAGAAGCCGCGCACCATCATCACCCACAACGAATCGCCGGACATTTCCTTCGACCGTTCGATCAATCCCTACCGCGGCTGCGAGCATGGCTGCGTCTACTGCTTCGCCAGGCCGACGCATGCCTTCATGGGCCTGTCGCCGGGACTCGATTTCGAATCGAAGCTGTTCGCCAAGCCGGATGCAGCACGCATGCTGGACAGGGAATTGTCGAAGCCCGGCTACCAGCCGCGCACCATTGCCATCGGCACCAACACCGATCCCTACCAGCCGATCGAGAAGCAGTACCGGATCATGCGCGAGATCCTGGAGGTGCTGGAGGCGCGCGGCCATCCGGTCGGCATCGTCACCAAGTCGGCGCTGGTGACGCGCGACATCGATATCCTGTCGCGCATGGCCGAACGCGGCCTCGCCAAGGTGGCGCTGTCGGTTACCACGCTCGACCGCATGCTGGCGCGGACCATGGAGCCGCGTGCGTCGACGCCGACGAAGCGGCTGGAGGCGATAAGGCAGCTTTCGGATGCCGGCGTCCCCGCTTCGGTGATGGTGGCGCCGATCATTCCGGGCCTCAACGATCCGGAACTGGAGCGCATCCTCGATTCGGCGCGCGCCGCCGGCGCCAGGGAAGCGGGCTATGTCGTTCTGCGCCTGCCGCTCGAAGTGGCGCCGATCTTCAAGGACTGGCTCTTGCGCCATTATCCGGACCGCTACCGGCACGTGATGTCGCTGATCCGCTCGATGCGCGACGGCAAGGATTACGATTCGGAATGGGGCAAGCGCATGAAGGGCGCCGGTCCGTATGCGTGGCAGATCGGCCGGCGCTTCGAGATCGCCGCCAAGCGGCTCGGTCTCAATGCCGAGCGGCGGCAGCTTCGGACCGATCAATTCGTCGCAGGCTCCGGCGCCGGCGAGCAGCTGATGCTGCTGTGATGACGGCGCCGGCCATGAAAGGCCTGCGATCCGCTAAGTATTTGTTTTTACGCAATTCCAGGATGAAGAACCACTGCGCACTTTCCCGGAATTGCTCAAGAATCCCGTCCGGCCCAGTCCCCCGGCCGTGAGACGGTGCCCTCCCGGTCCGAAGCCCCATCCGACCCGGAGGGACTTGCGGAGAATCGGAGCGGATGCGAACCTCGCCGCACCATGGCTCGCGCGCGTTCCGATTCTCCGCTTCTGTTTGAAATGGTCGAGAAGCCCGACTTCTCCATCGAGACGAAGGCGATGGCCGAGGGACTTTGGCCAGTCGCGGGCATGGACGAGGCCGGCCGCGGGCCACTAGCCGGTCCGGTTGTGGCAGCAGCCGTCGTGCTCGACCCCGCCAACATTCCCGAAGGCCTCGATGATTCCAAGCGCCTCACCCACCTGCAGCGCGAGGCGCTGTTCCTGAAAATCCTGGGCTCAGCGCTCAGCGTCTCGATGGCCTCGATCAGCGCCGAAGGCATCGACAACAGCAATATTTTGAAAGCCAGCCTGGAAGCGATGCGCCGTGCCGCCGCCGGCCTGTCGCTGCGGCCCAGGCTGGCTTTGGCCGACGGCCGCGACGTGCCGCCAGGACTCGCCTGCGAGGGCCGCGCTTTGATCAAGGGCGACCAGCGCTCACAATCGATCGCCGCCGCCTCGATCGTCGCCAAGGTGATGCGCGACCGCATGATGTGCGGCTGCGGCGGCCATCACGAGCATTACGGCTTCGAGGTGCATATGGGCTATGCGACGGTCCGGCATCGGACCGCGATCGAAGCGCATGGCCCGGTGGCAAGACTGCACCGCGCATCCTTCGCGCCGTTCCGGCTGGGTGGCGTCGAGGTGGTCGAAGAGGAAGAGAGCTTCGCCGGATTGGAGTGATAGCTATCTCCCCCAATGTAGTTACGGCATGCACACATCTTCAGTGACTGGCGTGACTGATCAAGCCAGGGCTTGATTGCCAGGTGGTTCCCCCAATCCGTCGCTGCTTCGCAGCGCCACCTTTCCCCCCTCCGGAGGGAAAGGAAGGGAGCGTCGCTGGACGAGCGTTGACGGCAAAAAGCCTGGCGCCTTTCCTCTACCCCGTCGATCGGGGGAGAGGTGGCTCGGCGAAGCCGAGACGGAGTGGGGGTCGACCAGCGCTACATTAGACAATGCATGCGCCAAGCTGCCATGCGCGTCGGCGCGGCGGACCAGAATGCAACGCCGGCGATCCTTCGCGCCCCCCTCTGCCCTGCCGGGCATCTCCCCCACAATGGGGGAGATTGGCAGCTTCCGCGCCGCAACAAAAAAGCCGCCGGGTTGCCCAGCGGCTTTTTTGTTGGCGACGGTAGAGCCGCTCAGTTCAGCTTGGCCTTCACGTCCTGCAGCGCGGATTTGAACAGATCGGCGCCGGCCTTGGCGTCGACCTTGGCGGCAAGCAGCGCGCGGGCGGCTTCGACGGCGATGTCGACGGCGCTGGCGCGCACCTCGCCGATCGCTTCGCGCTCGGCCTGGCTGATCTTCTGCTCGGCAAGAGCCGTGCGGCGGGCGACATAGTCCTCGGTCTTCTTATGCGCCTCGGAGGCAAGGAGTTCGGCCTCGCGCTTGGCGGCGGCGACGATGTCGGCGGCCTCCTTCTCGGCTTCCTTGCGCTTCTGCTGATACTGGCCGAGCAGTTGCTGGGCCTCTTCGCGCAGCCGGCGGGCTTCCTCGAGCTCGCTGCTGATCTTGGCCGCGCGGGCGTCGAGCGACTTGGCGAGCATGCCCGGCACCTTCAGATAGATGACGGCGCCGAGGAAGATGATCAGGGCAATGGTTGCCCAGAGCGTCGCGAGTGATGTGGCGTCCATGATGCCCTCCTCACCGGCTCGCGGATTTGACCGCGGCCGAGATCTCGGCCTTGTCGGTCTTGCCGCCGACGAGCGCCTCGACGATGGCCGACGTGGTGTCCTCGGCGATCGTGCCGACTTCCTTCATCGCCTTGGCCTTGATCGAGGCGATGCTCGCCTCGGCCTCGCCGAGCTTCTTTTCGAGTTCCGCCTCGAGCTTCTTGCGCGTGCTTTCGGCTTCGCTCTTGGCGGCGTCGCTCGCCTGCTGGCCGATCGTGTTGGCGCGAGCCTTGGCTTCCGCCAGTTCCTGCTCGTAGGCCGCAACGGCAGCATCGGCCTCGCCCTTCAGCCTCGCGGCGTGGTCGAGATCCTGGGTGATGCGATCGTTGCGGACATCGATGATACCGCCGACGCGCGGCATCACAACCCGCTTCAGGAACAGATAGAAGAGCCCGAAGGTGATGACCAGCCACAGAATCTGCGACGGGAAGGTCTCGGCATTGAACGGCGGGAACGTCTCATGCGCTTCGGCCGGTACGGCCGTGCCCGAATGCGTATCGCCTTCGGCCGCAGCCGGCACGGACTCTTGCGCAAAGGCAGATGTCACGAACATCTCATTCCCCTGTCCATACGGCGGGACCGCACCATGCGGCCCCTTTCGTCAGCGCGTGCTTCTTACTTGAAGACCAAGAGCAGCGCGATGAGGAGCGAGAAGATGCCCAGAGCTTCGGTCACGGCGAAGCCGAAGATCAGCCGGCCGAACTGGCCGTCAGCAGCCGACGGGTTGCGGAGCGCACCCGAGAGATAGCTGCCGAAGATGTTGCCGAGGCCGATGCCCGCGCCGCCCATGCCGATGCAGGCGATACCAGCGCCGATAGCAGCTGCTGCAGTTGCGTCCATTTCAAAACTCCTGTGGTTTTCGTAATCGTTGCAGTTGGTACGTTGGGTAAGCTGGCGCCGAAACGCCGAAGAAAATCGATCAGTGGCTCGGGTGCAGAGCGTCGTTCAGATACATGCAGGTCAGCACCGCGAAGACGTAGGCCTGCAGGAAGGCGACCAGCAGTTCCAGCGCCGTCAGCGCGACCGCCATGGCGAGCGGCAGAACGGAGCCGGCGACGCCGACGGCGCCCAGCGCGCTGAGGCTGACGACGAAGCCCGAAAACACCTTCAGCGTGATGTGGCCGGCCAGCATGTTGGCGAAAAGACGAACCGAGAGGCTGACGGGACGCGAGACGAAGGAAATGATTTCGATCGCCACCACCAGCGGCAAAAGATAGCCGGGCACGCCATGCGGCACGAACAGCTTGAGGAAGCCCAGCCCATGCTTGGCGAAGCCGTAGACGATGACGGTGCCGATCACCAGCGCGGCCAGCGTGAAGGTGACGATGATGTGGCTGGTGACGGTGAAGAAATAGGGGAACAGGCCGATGAGGTTGGCGACCAGCACGAACATGAACAGCGAGAACACCAGCGGGAAGAACTGCATCCCCTGCTTGCCCGCCGCGTCGCGCAACATGTTGCCGACGAATTCGTAGGCCATTTCCGACACCGACTGCAGGCGGCCCGGGATGAGGGCGCGGCTGGCGGTGCTCATGTAGAGGAAGGCGGACGCGACGATGACCGTCACGACCATGAACAGAGCGGAATTGGTGAAGGAGACGTCGTAACCGCCGATATGAATCGGAATGATCGGATGGATCTGGAACTGGTGGATCGGATCGACCTTGTCAGCAGCCACTTTTTATCCCCGTCAAAGCCGCAACCGGCTTCTTGAGTTCGCTTTAGCGCCTTGCGGCGCCTCATTTCATTCCTTCGGCTCGCGCGGCTTGCCGCCCTGACCGAATTCCGACGCAAGCCCCGCCGAACGCAGGACATTGAGTATACCGGCGCCGAAGCCCAGCAACAGGCCGACGATCAGACCCCATGGCGCGATACCCGCCAGGCGGTCGACAATCCAGCCCAAGCCGACACCAACCACCACCCCGGCGATGAACTCGCTGGACAGTTTCAATGCCTGACCGTAACCGGTCGCAGCCTTCGCTTCGTCTTTCCCCTCGAGCCGGTCCGTGCGTCTTGATGCAAGCGATGCTTCAAGCTCGCGCCGGCGGCGCTCAAGTTCGTGGTCGCGGATGGTGGCTTCTGGCTGCCTGCCGCGGCCGGTTTCTCCGGTTCCGTCTGGCCTGTTTTTGTCGGCCATCGCAACCCCCCTGCCCGGGCAGACTATCACCGTCCGTCCGCTTCTAAAGTCGCCGGCAACATAGTTAGAGGGTCCGCGCCCGTCAAGCCACGGGTCGAACTTCAAAGTGATGTATTTTCCTGTTTTAAATCAATGGCTTATTCGGGTGCGACATCGTGCCCGTCACGCCCGCGCGGGGACTCGGCGCGAATCCGCGCGGCAAGCCGCACCGATCGGTGCGAGCGGCAGGCCCGCGCAGAACGCTACCGGAGGCTCGCTCGAACGGCTCAGCTCCAGCCGCCGCCATAAGTGCGATAGAAGATGTGCAGGCCGATCCTGGTCATGCGATGCATGGCACGCGACCAGCCCGGATGGACATAGTTGGCGTAGTAATGCGTGGAGGAACCGACCTCGGGGATGAAGATCTTGCCTGCGGTCACCGCCATGGCGACATCCTGCGCGGTCTTGTAGGCGACCGGGTCGTTGATGCGCTTCTTCCTGCCGTCGCAGGCGAAGGAGAACTGACAGCGGTTGAACCAGTTGTCGTTCTGGTAGACGACGCCGCAGATCGTCTTCGGATAGGCCGGGTTGCGGACACGGTTGAGGATCACCTGCGCCACCGCGGCCTGGCCGCGCACCGGCTCGCTGCGCGCCTCGAAATAGATGCCCTTGGCGAGACATTCCTGTTCCGGCATGGAGAAGACGGCCGCCGGCAAAGGGTTCTGCATCCAGGCATGGTCGCCCTTGCCCATCGGCGGGATGAAGCGGCCGTCGTTCGGATCGTCCTGCAGCAGCGCTTCGAAGGGCGACGCCTTGGCGTAGTCCGGTGCCGACTGCGCATAGGCGGTGGCGAGGATATCCGGCTTGTCGTTGTTGACGAGAGCGACGAGAGCCGCCGGCAAATCCGGATCGGGCTTCTTGTCCTCGCGGATGTGGAAGGCCTGGGCGATCTGGACTTCCTTGCCCTTGATGCCGGGTTTGGCGAAGGTGAACTTCAGGTTGCTGTCCATGCTCGGACGGAGCAGCGAGGAGCTGCGCTCGAAGATCGAGCCGGCGCTGAAATTCTTCGGCGGCGCCACCGGTGACACCTGAACGAGGCGGCCCTTCTTGTCGGCGCGCACGACGCGATCCTCATCGGGGGTGGTGCCGGCGACATTGCCCTTGCCGCGGAACGCAACCGCGCCGACGCCCGGCAATGCCACGCCCGAACCGGAGATCGAGCCCGTGGCGGCCGAATCGACAAACGGCATCTCGGCGGCGTGCACCGAGCCGGCGACGGATTTCTCGACATAGGCGTTCCAGCGGGCGTGAGGCGACTCCAGCCCGGAGACGAGGCTCGCCATGTCCTGATAGGCGACGACCGATGGAAAGCCGACCCAGAAGCCGAGCCCCAGAACCAAAGGAGTAAGGAAGGAAGGTTTATTCGCAACGGCGGCGGCGACGAGCCGCATAAAAACGCGTCGATGCACGGAACTCTCCAGAAACGCTACTGACCCCGGAGAGCCAAAATGAAGCATTAACCTTGATGGGGGGTTAACGACATCGATCGTGTTTTTTTCATGTTGAAGGCAAGCCGGCTTCCCACTGCCGCGGAAAGCCGGCGAAAAATCAGGCTTGGTGAATCAGGCTGGGCGCAGGAAGATCGGCCACGCGATCGCCGCGCAGATCGCGGCCGCCAGCCAGACGCCCGGCCATGCGGAGAAAAGCAAGAGCCAGGGAATGGCGATCGGCACCAGGCAGAAGCCGACGAAGACAAGTGTGTTGGCGAGGCTGAGCGCGGTGCCGACATGACCGGGGCCGGCGAGTGTCGCAAGCTCGGTATAGGCAACGCCATGCCAGGCCGAGACGGAAATGCCGGCCACGACCACCATGACGGGCAGGAGCACCATCAGCGCGGGCTGCCCGGCCGCCGCGATCACCAGCAGCCAAAGAGCGAGGAAGGCCAGCGCGCTGAGCACGCTGCAGAACCTCAGGAACGGCCGGCGGTTGCCGTGGCGGTCAGTGAAGCGGCCGCTCCAGACGCGCATCACCATGGCGCCCGTCTGCACGGCGGCAAGACTGGCGCTGGTCACCCACGTGCCCATGCCGGCGAAGTCGTGTAGGAAGACGGAGGCGAAAGTAAGCACCGCCACCTGCGGGAAGCAGAGCAGGCCGATGGCCGTCGAGATACGCCAGACCTCGATGTTGCGCAGCGGCGCCGGACCGCTCGTCGCGGCGGCCGGGTGAGCGTCGCCTTGCGCCGGCGGCTCGTGCAGCCAGCGCCAGGCAAAGAAAGCCGAAAGGGCGGATAGGGCCGCAAGCAGGCCGAAGACCGCGGCATAGCCCAAGGTCACGGCAAGCGACGGCAGGACAAGCGCGCCGAGCCCGCCGCCGAGCGGCACCGCCGTCTGCCTGATGCTCATGGCAAAGCCACGCTCGCCTTGGCCGAACCAGCCCATGATGGCGCGGCCGCTGGAGCCGTTGACGCTGCCGCCGAGCAGGCCGGCAACGAGCAGGCTTTCCGAAAGCAGCGTGACGCCGGGAACGGCTGCTTTCGTCGGCACGACGAGCATGGCCATGATGAACAGCCATGCCGCCGTCGCGCCAAGCCCGGTCAGGAGCACGCGGCGGTCGCCCCAGCGGTCGGTGAGCACGCCCCAGGGCAACTCGCTGAGCGCCACGCCGAGGCCGAGCAGACCGAGCGCCAGGCCTAGCGAGGCATTGTCGAGATGGTAGCCCTGACGCATGACGACCGCGGTCGCTGGAACGCCGGAGAAAGTGGCGGAGAAGCCGGCATTGGCGGCGACTCCGATGCCCAGCACCTTCCAGCGATGGTTGGGTCCAAAGGCGCGGCCGGCGGCGGCTTTCGCAGGCGGCTGGCAATCGTTGCGGGTGACGATGGCTGACATGACTCACTTCCCGTGACGGCCGGGCGACCGACCTTGACGGGATGGATGTAGCGCCATAGTTTCGTTCATAAAATCAGGAAGTTTTTGATCTATAATCCTGAAAATGAGGACGATCTTATGCGACGCGTCACCTTCGACCTCGATGTGCTGCGGACCTTCGTCACCGGCATGGAACTGGGCAGCTTCGCCAAGGCGGCCGAACGGCTCGGCCGCTCAACTTCTGCCGTCAGCGCGCAACTGAAGAAGCTTGAGGAGCAGGCGGCGACGCCGATCTTCCGCAAGGCGGGCCGCGGCCTGGCGCTCACCGAAGCCGGCGAGACGATGCTCGGCTATGCGCGGCGCCTGATCGAGCTCAACGACGAGGCGGCCTCCGCCATCCGCGACGTCGAGTTGGAAGGCTGGGTGCGGCTTGGCCTGCAGGAGGATTTCGGCGAAGCCGTGCTGCCCGAAGTGCTAGGCCGCTTCGCCCGCGCCCATCCCAAAGTTCGGATCGAGGCGCGCATCGGACGCAGCCATGAGCTCGCCGAACGTGTCCTGTCCGGCAACCTCGACATCGCGCTCGCCTGGCACGACGGCACGACGCTGCCCTACAGCCGGCATGTCGCCGACGTGCAGGCGCGCTGGATCGGTCCGGCGAAACCGGTGGATGCAGGCTCCCGCGATGGCGAGGCGCTGCCGCTGGTGGTGTTCGAAGCGCCCTGCCTGCTGCGCACCGTGGCGACCGAGACGCTGGACCGTGCCGGCATTGCCTGGCGCATGGCCTTCTCCAGCCCTAGCCTCGGCGGCATCTGGGCGGCGGTCGCGGCCGGCCTTGGGCTGACGATCCGCACCGATATCGGCTTGCCCGTCAATGTCAGGGCGCTCGCGCCGGGAGTGCTTGGGCTGCCGCCGCTGCCGAAGATGGCGCTGCATATGCATCAGAAGGACGCCGAGCTCGATCCGGTCGCGGCACGGCTGGCGGACATTCTTTTGCATTCGGCGATGGAGGCGTTGCCTGAAGGGGCAGAGACGAAGGATATGCTGAAAGTGGCTTAGGTCCCGCGCGGTTCGTCATCCACGGGCGGAGCGACGCGAAGCGGAGCGTAGACCCGAGGATCCATTCCGTTACCTCGGACGCAGGGCGCAGCGGTGCAGAATTCTGGGTCGTCGCGGCGCTTCCAAGTCACGGAATGGATCCTCGGGTCTGCGCGCGTCGCTTCGCTCCTTGCTCCGCCCGTGGATGACGAGGAATCAGTATTGGCGCTTCTCCCCAGAAGTCACCGCTTCTTCGCGCGACCTGCAAATGGATTGTCCGAGGTGCGCAGAGCCATGCGGATCGGCACGCCCGGCATGTCGAAGGCCTCACGCAGGCTGTTCGACAGATAACGCACATAGGACTGCGGCATCACGTCCGGCCGTGAGCAGGAGACGACGAAACCCGGCGGGCGGGTCTTGGCCTGGGTGACATATTTGATCTTCAGCCGGCGGCCGGCGACGGCGGGCGGCGGATGATGCGCGAGGATGCCTTCCAGCCAGCGGTTGAGCTTGCCGGTGGAGACGCGGCTGTTCCAGACCTTGTGCGTCTTGATGACGGCGTCCATCAGCCGGTCGAGGCCGCGCCCGGTCTCGGCCGAGACGGTGACCGCCTGGATGCCGCGCACCTGCGGCAGAAGCCGCTCGGTCTTCTCGCGCAGCTCGGCCAAAAGCTCCTGCGGATTGTCGATCAGGTCCCATTTGTTGAAGGCGATCACCGGCGCTCTGCCCTCGCGGATGATCAGGTCGGCGATCTGAAGGTCCTGCTTCTCGAAGGGGATGGTGGCGTCGAGCACGATGATGACGATCTCGGCGAAGCGGATGGCACGCAGCCCGTCCTGCACCGAAAGCTTCTCGAGCTTCTCCTGGACCTTCGACTTGCGCCGCATGCCGGCCGTGTCGAAGAGTTTTATCCGGCGGCCGCGCCAATCCCAGTCGACCGAGATGGAATCGCGGGTGATGCCGGCCTCGGGACCGGTCAAAAGCCGCTCCTCGCCAATCAGCGCGTTGATCAGCGTCGACTTGCCGGCATTGGGGCGGCCGACGACGGCAATGCGCAGCGGCTTGCTGTCGTCATAGGCGGGCTCCGCGTCGGGGTCGGCGATGTCCTCGCCGATCAGCACCTCGCTGACGGCGATCTCGTCGCCTGTCTCTTCATCATCCTCGCCGAAGGCGCGCTCCTCGCCGAGCGCCGCGATCACCGCGTCGCGCAGGTCGGGCATGCCCTGGCCGTGCTCGGCCGAGACAGGGATCGGCTCGCCGAGACCAAGTTCCCAGGCCTCCAGCATGCCGCCTTGCGCACCGCGCGCCTCGGCCTTGTTGGCGACCAGCACGACCGGCTTGCCGGATTTGCGTACCACGTCGGCGAAGGTCCGGTCGTCGGGCATCAGGCCGGACTTGGCGTCGACGGTGAAGAAGATCAGGTCGGCCTCACGGATCGCGATCTCGGTCTGCTGGCGCATGCGGCCGGGCAGCGTGGACGCCGCTGCATCCTCGAAGCCGGCGGTGTCGATGACGTCGAAGTGAAGATCGTAGAGCTTGGCGGCGTGGACGCGACGGTCGCGCGTCACGCCCGGTGTGTCGTCGACAAGCGCCAGCTTTCTTCCCACCAGCCGATTGAAAAGAGTCGATTTGCCGACGTTAGGCCGGCCGATGATGGCGACTTTGAAGCCCATCCGACTCTACCATTTGTTGCGCATGTCGTTGATCCCAAAACCGCTGCGCACTTTTGGGCGACATGCGCTACGACGCATTGCCTGACCCGCGGATCAGCTCGGACATCAGCTGCGCCCGCTGGCGCGAATTGCGCGGGGCGCCGTCATCCGAAGCGATCTGGTCGAACAGTTTCAGCGCGTCCGCCGACTTGCCTTCCTTCCAGGCGGCAAGGCCGAGCGCCTCGCGCGCGGCGTGGCGCAGCGGATTGGTGTCGGCGGTCAGCGCCTCGACCCGGCTGGAGACATCGGCGAAGGAGCCGTGATCGACGAGCAGCAGCGCCGCCCTCAGGCGGGCCATGTCGCGGATGCCGGCAGGAATGGCGCTGTCGGCGGCGACCGCGTCGAAATCCTTGACCGCTCCCTCGACATCGCCCTTGTCGGCCTTGACGGTCGCTCCCCGCATGCGTGCGAGCAGCGGGTAGGCGCCGTAGCCATCCTTTTCCAGCTGATCGAGAGCGGCGATCGCTTCGTCGTTCTTGCCGTCATTGGCAAGCTTGAGCGCAGCTGAAAAGGCATCGCCCGAGCGGTTGGCGCGGGTCTCGTCCCAATAGCGGTAGCCAACGACGGCGGCCGTCGCCACCACGATCAGGATCGCGACACCAAGCACGATCGGACCAAAACGATCCCACAGCGCCTGCGCCTGCTCGCGACGAATCTCTTCGTTGACTTCGCGGATAAAACTGTCGTCCGACATCAATCAAAAACCATTGCGGCCCCGGAACGGGGCGCTTCTTTGAGCCCCGCGTTTTAGCGAAATTTTGTCGGCATGGAAGGGGGAGCACCGGAAAATCGGCGGGACAAGCCAGAGCGGCTTCCGAGTGGGCTGCAACGCACCGATGCCACAATTGGGCAATAGCCGGCTGCCAACAGTCTGAAAGATCGCTGCCGAAGGTTGCCAGTGCCACATCCGTTCCGCGCCCTTGCGCTCAGTCTCGTCTCGCTTGCCACCTCTGCTGCCGCGGCTATCGCCGATCCGCCCGGATCGCGGGAGCCGATACCGGCGAAGCCAAAGCAGATCGTCCTTATCTCCTTCGACAGCGCGCGCGAAATCTCGCAGTGGCAACGCAGCCGCGCGCTGGCGGAACACACCGGAGCGCACTTCACCTATTTTGTGTCCTGCGTCTTCCTGCTGTCGCCGGAAACGCGCGTCGAATACGTCGCGCCCGGCAAGGGCGCCGGCAAATCGAATATCGGCTTTGCCGCCTCGAAGCAGGACGTCGCTGAGAGACTGGAACAAATTCGGCTCGCAGCCAGCGAAGGCCATGACATCGGCAGCCATGCCTGCGGCCATTTCGACGGCAAGGACTGGAGCAAGGCCGACTGGCTGGCGGAGTTTGGCGCCTTCAGGCGCATCCTCGAAAATGCCTATGCGATCAACGGCATTTCACCCGAGCCGCCCGGCTGGCACGACTTCGCCCGCCATGCGGTGATTGGTTTTCGCGCGCCGTATCTGTCGACCGACAAGGCGCTTTACGAAGCGCTGCCGGAAGCCGGCTTCCAGTATGACGCGAGCGGTGTCTCGAACGGCCCCGCCGTGCCGCCGACGAAGAGCGGCATCACGCGCTTCGCATTGCCGCTGATCCCGGAAGGGCCGAAGTCGAAGTCGGTTGTCGCCATGGACTACAATCTCTATGTCCGCCACTCGGGCGGCTTCGAGCAGCCGGCCAGGGCCGACGAGTTCGCCGACCGCGCCTATCACGCATTCCGCGCCGCCTTCGATGCGCAATACAACGGCGAGCGCGTCCCGCTGGAGCTCGGCTTCCATTTCACGCAGATGAACGGCGGCACCTACTGGAACGCGCTCGAGCGCTTCGCGGACGAGGTCTGCGTGAAGGCCGACGTCGAGTGCATCAGCTTCCGCGACTATGTGGCGCGCCAGCGCGCCGATCAAAAGCAGGCGACTGTGGGCGGCTGAGCCGCCAACAGTCCGATCCCGTGAAAACTCTTCCTGGATATGCTCTCGTTCAGGCCGGGTCTTTCACACCCTGCCGGGCAAGATAACGCTGGTCGAGGTCAGGCAGCGGCGCTCCTTCCAGCGTCGCCTCGAAGGCGCGCAGACGTTTGTGCACCGACTGCAGCTCGACGATGGTCGACCAGGAGTTCAACAGGAACTGCAGCGAGTTCGTCACCTTGCCGAACGCGTTCGATATCTGATTCAGAGCGCCGAATGTGATCTTGTGCGCCACGATCGACGGCCCGAGGATCAAGAATGAGAAGATGTTGTCCGCCTGCAGGTAGGTGTAGCGGACGACGTTGAAATAGATGTAGTGGAAATAGAGCCGGAAGTAGTTGTGGCGCACATTGGCGAACAGCTCGGCGGTCGTCGCCGGCTGGGCGCGGTCAGCATGATCCTCGCCGTAGACGAGTTCCTTGCGATAGGCGGCCTCCACGCGCTGATTGCGGAACTGCAGGCCCGGCAGCTTGAGGCCGGCGATCATGACCGAGGCCGTTCCGAACAGGCACCAGCCCAGCGCGGCGATCACCAGCGGCTGGGGAACAGCGCCGATGATCGGCAGCTCGGTGATATGGGCCTGCAGCTGAATCATCACCGGCAGGAACGCTATCAGCGTCATGATCGACTGGATGAAACTGGAGCCCAGATCCTCCATGATCTGCGAGAAGCGCATCGTGTCTTCCTGGATGCGCTGAGAGGCGCCCTCGATGTGGCGCAGCCTTGTCCAGTTCGACATGAAATAGTCGTTCATCGCCGTGCGCCAGCGGAATATCCAGTGACTGACAATGAAATTGTTGACCACCTGAACGTTCATGCCAACCAACGCCAACCAAGCGAACGTGGCCAGCTTGGTGTAGAATTCGGTGTCGGTGGACTCCATCGTGTTCGCCATCAGTCCCTGAATGTAGTCAAAGAATGGTCCATACCAGTCGTTGATGGCGACGCTGATCTGCACGTTGAAGTAGATCAGGAACAGGATGAAGGCCGCGACCAGAATGGACCAATTCTGCCAGGGGTGCGGCGAATACCATCTCCAGAACGCGTAGAAGACCAGCACGCAAAAAGCGAAGTAGATGTAGAACCACAGAAACGGCGTGGACCAGAGCACGGCGATGCCGACGACGGGCGGCGCGCCAGCCGCTGCCGGCGGCAAGCCGAAGAAGGCCCCCAGATGCTCGCCGCCGAAGAACCAGAACAGGATCGCGGCAAGGCTCCAGACGGCGGCCGAGGTGAAGAAGAGCTTCGGCTGCGGGAAGAAGGATACGAACACTGTGGCGGGTTTCCTCGGTCTGACCGCAAATCAGCGGCGTTGCTGTTCGGCGGGCATAAGGTCACACATTAGTGGGAAAGAAAATGCCCTGCCCGATGCCCAGCACCGAGCAAGACCACAAATCATGGCGATTTTGGTGCAGCCGACCAAGCAATGACGCCGGACACCAGCAGAGCGGCAGCCGCCATGACCGAGGCAAGCACATAATTGCCCGAGGCCTGCGCAAGCAGGCCGGCGGCGATCGGACCGATGATCTGGCCGAGGCCGAAGGCCGCGGTCATCACCGCGAAGATGCGGCGCGGCGCCTGCGGCGCAAGCTGCCTTGCGGTCTGCAAGCCGAGCGCGGTGATGGCGATGAAGGTGCCGCCGAGCAGCACGCCGGCGAGCAGCGGCCCAGTGAAACCCTTGACGACGACGCTGGCGGTGACGCCGATTACTTCGACCAGGCAGCTCACGGCATAAGCCGCATAGATCCCGGTCCTGGCGGCGAGCTTCTGCCAGAACCAGGTCGATGGGAAACCGGCAAGGCCGGCGACCATCCAGACGGTGGCCTCGAAGACGCGCCCGCCGCCGCCCTGGCGAACGATGGCGACCAGGAAAGTGGCCGTCACCACATAGCCGAAGCCGAATAGCCCGTAGGCAAGGATCATCTTCGTCAGAGACCTGTCCTTCGGCAACGCCGGTTCAGGCCCGTCGACGCCGTTGGCCGGCGTGGCGGAGCCCGCGAGCAGCGCGACGAGGAGCAAGCCGACAGCGGAAACCGCTCCCGACCATAGCCACCCGGCGGCCCAGCCGGCATGGGAAGCGACGAGAATGGCCAACAGCGCCGAGGACGCCGCGATACCCAATCCGACGCCGCCGAAATGCAGCGCCTGCAGGTCGCCACGGCCGGACGCGGCAAGGTGGCTGAAGACGATCGACGACATGAATACCATGACGAAGGCGCTGGCGAGCCCGGCAAGGAAGCGGATGACGATGAATGCCGCCATCGTCTCGTTCAGACCCATCAGAGCTGCAAGCATGGCGCTTGCGGCGAGGCTGACGAACATCAGCAGGCGCTCGCGACCGTGCGCCCAGCCGCCGGCGGCGGCAAGCGCGCCGATGAGATAGCCGAGATAGTTGGCGGACGCGATCCAGCCGGCATCGGCCGGCGTCAAATGCAGCTCCTCCATCATGCCCGGCAGGATCGGCGTGTAGACGAAGCGGCCGATGCCCATGGCGACGGCAAGCGCAACCATGCCGGCGACGGCAAGACGCAAAGGGGATGGCGATGCGACGTTCATTGCAGCGCAACATAGGTGTGTGCGCTGGCGAAACAACGCGCTTGTGTTGGGCCAGAACGGCGGCAAGGCGCCTTCCGCTCCGGTATGGCTCTTGGAGGCTGAAACCTCCGACGTCTGCGCCGCCCCTCATCGCCCTGCCGGGCACTTCTCCCCGTATAGTGACGGGGAGAAGGACGCTCTCATCGCTGGTTTCGCCAATCACCAAGGTTGCAAGAAGGCGCCGAGGCTGCGAGCATCCCCTTCTCCCCGTCACTATACGGGGAGAAGGTGCCGGCAGGCGGATGAGGGGCGGCGCCGACTTTGATGAAGTTTGGCGCCTTGTAGGAGCAGAGAGCAGTTATCGGTCCTGTCGGCGATTCAGCGGCAGCTCGCTCCAGCCGTCTCGTATGCCGTGCGACCGGCCGTCAGCCGGAACGGCATGTCGCCGAGCTCGCGCTCGGACATGGCGTCGAGCACCGGATGCGACAGCGGGTCGACGACCCAGTGCGCGATCTCGCCGTCATCATGCCGGCCCTTTGTCGACGCGGCATTGGAAAGACCCTTCAGCAAAGATAAAATCTTCATCGGATTGCCTCCAAGGTCAGGGCTGCATTGGGTAAAATCCGCCTTTCCCATCCAGGTTTCAATTGAGATTTCGCTCCTGCCGGTTTAGAAAAACTGAATGGCTATGCTGAACAGCGTCCATCTCAACGGCCTGCGCGCCGTCGAAACCGTAGCGCGGCTTGGCTCGCTCGCCGCCGCGGCCGCAGAGCTCAATGTCTCGGCCAGCGCCGTCAGCCAGCAGATCAAGCGCACGGAAAAACAGCTGGGGCAGGCGCTGTTCGAGCGAACGCCCGGCGGACTGGTGCCGACGGAATTCGGCACCGTCTTCACGGCGCGGCTGAGCGCCGGCTTCCGTGAGCTGGCGCAAGCGGTGGCGCTGGCCGGCGAAGCGACGGAATGCACGCTGGTGGTCTCGGTGGCGCCGGCCTTCGCCTCGAAATGGCTTCTGCCCAGGCTGTCGCGGCATTTCACCCGGCATCCGAACGTGCTCTTGCGCATCGACGCTTCCGCCCGCCTCGCCGATCTCGACCATTCCGACATCGACATCGCCATCCGGCTCGGCGACGGCAAGTGGCCTGGCGGCCGGGCGGAACTGCTGCTCGCGCAAGAGGTGTTTCCGGTCTGCGCGCCATCGATCGCGGCGAAGCTGAAGTCGATCGAGGACCTGGCGCAGACCTGCGCCATCACCGACGAGCGGGCGATGATCAGCTGGGACAGCTGGTTCGATGCGGCTGGCGTCGAGCCGGTCACCTTCCTCAAGGGCGCGCGGTTCACCGATCCTATGCTTTGCCTGGAATCTGCGATCGCCGGCCACGGCGTGATGCTCGCCTGGCAGTTGCTGACCGCCGATGCGCTGGCCGACGGCCGGCTGGTCGCGCCCTTCGGCGTGCGGGCCGAGAGCGGGCTCGGCTACTGGCTGGTGACGTCGCAGACGAAAAGCGAAAGCCGCAAGGTGCGGGACTTCAAGGCCTGGATCCGCGAGGAGATCGAGGCGACCATGGCGCAGTTCCGGGCGTTGGACAGCGCCGCCTAAATCAGGCCCAGTCGATCTCGGTGGAAAGGCCAGCCGCAGCGGTCTATGTAAGGACCAGACCCCAACATAATGGCAGGCAGGATCATGACCACACATTCGCGCGGCGTCTCGGCAACAATCGACCTCGTGAAGCTCGACAGGCTGGCCGAAGTGGCGGTCAAGGTCGGGCTGCAGCTGCAGCCGGGACAGGACCTCGTGCTGACCTCGTCGATCGCGGCGCTGCCGCTGACCCGGCGCATCGTCGAGCATGCCTACAAGGCCGGCGCCGGGCTGGTGACGCCGATCTTCAACGACGACGAGATCACGCTGGCGCGCTTCCGCTACGGCGCCGACGCCGGCTTCGACCGCGCCGCCGGCTGGCTGTACGAAGGCATGGCGAAGGCCTTTGCCAACAATGCGGCGCGGCTTGCGGTGCGCGGCGAGGACCCGTCGCTGCTTTCGGCGCAGGACCCGGCCAAGGTGGCGCGCGCCAACAAGGCGAACTCGATGGCCTACCAGCCTGCGCTGGAGAAGATCACCGGCTTCGACATCAACTGGAACATCGTCGCCTATCCGGATCTCGCCTGGGCAAAGCAGGTGTTCCCCGGCGAGCCCGACGACGTCGCGGTGGCTAAGTTGGCGGATGCCATATTCTCGGCCTCGCGCGTCGACGTCGAGGATCCGATCGGCAACTGGAAGGCGCACAACGCGGCCCTGGCCGAGCGCACGAAATGGCTGAACGAACATAATTTCCATTCCCTCCATTTCACCGGGCCGGGCACCGACCTGACGGTCGGACTGGCGGAGGGCCATGAATGGATGGGCGGCGCCTCGACCGCGAAGAACGGCATCACCTGCAACCCGAACATCCCGACCGAGGAAGTCTTCACCACGCCGCATGCCTGGCGCGTCGAAGGTCACGTCTCCTCGACCAAGCCGCTCTCCTACCAGGGCACGCTGATCGACGAGATCTCGGTGCGCTTCGAGGGCGGACGGATCGTCGAGGCCAAGGCCTCGAAGGGCGAGGACGTCTTGAAGAAGGTGCTCGACACCGACGAGGGCGCGCGCCGGCTCGGCGAAGTGGCGCTGGTGCCGCATTCCTCGCCGATCTCGAAGAGCGGCTTGTTGTTCTTCAACACCCTGTTCGACGAGAACGCCGCCTGCCACATCGCGCTCGGACAGTGCTATTCGAAGTGCTTCGTCAACGGCGCTTCGCTCAGCCAGGACGAGATTGCGCAACGCGGCGGCAACAAGAGCTTCATCCACATCGACTGGATGATCGGCTCGGACAAGATCGACATCGACGGTGTCGGCAAGGATGGCGGCCGCGTGCCGGTGATGCGCAAGGGCGAGTGGGCCTGACAGGACTCGTTGTTTCGCGCAATTCCGGACGGACGGCTACGGCGAGGTCGCCGAGCCCAACCGTTGCACACTTTTCCTGGAATTGCTTGGCAAAGGAGGCGTAATGGCCTTCGACATTGCGGTGAAGCGCGTCTACGAGACGCCCGAGAAGACCGACGGCCAGCGGGTGCTGGTCGATCGCATCTGGCCGCGCGGTGTCGCCAAGAAGGATGCCGCGCTGACCTTATGGCTCAAGGACATCGCGCCGAGCGACGAGCTGCGCAAATGGTTCGGGCACGAGCCCGGGCGCTGGGCGGAGTTCCAGAAGCGGTACCGGGCGGAGCTCGACCGCAACGAGGAGGCTGTGGCGCAGTTGCGCGACCTGCTTGGCAACGGCAAGGTGACGCTGCTCTACGGCGCGCATGACGAGGCGCACAACAATGCGGTGGCGCTGGCGGGGTATTTGCGAGGCGCGTGACCTCTCGTTCGTCATCCTCGGGCTTGACCCCATAGGCGCTAACTTAGCAATCGATGTGCGATGGCGCGTCGTCGTCGGGGTGGTTCGCGCAAGCGGTGGAGCAGCATGTCGAGGGAGATCAACCTGGTAGGCCCCAGTAATACAGCCATCGAGATGTTGGAGATTGCCAAGGCCACGAGACGCCAGATCGGCAGGGCGGATCGGTTCAGGCGGCCAGGGGGAGAGAGTCCGGCGCCTCGGGATCGAGGGCCGGCAGGTCATCTTCGGCCAGCAGGGCGGCCAGCAGAGCGGTGTTGATCCACAGGCGAGCCAGGTCGGGATCCTTTGCGCGGAGATCTTCCAGACCCACCAGCGACTTCATGCGTTTGAACGCCAGCTCGATCTGCCATCGCAGACGATAGGTCGAGGCGAGCCGCTCAGGCGGCCAGTCATCCGGCGGCAGCGATGTCAACAGCACCAGATAGCCGGCCATCTCGATGCCGGCCTGGCTGGGTTTGTATCTCGCCTTGGCCGCCAAACGGCGCGCCGCTCGTCTGGCCTTCTCAGCCGCCTCGGGCGGCATGGGCAGGATCACCACCCGAGCGGGTATCGCGACCCTGGACTTGCCGTCCTGGACGCCCACCGAAAGATCGAGCACGCCCTTCTTGCTCGCTTCACGGCACAGCGCCAAGCGATCCAATAGCCGGCCTTGGCCATCCAGCAGGCGTGGATAGTTTGAAGGGGCACGAACCAGAAAATCAGCCCCTGCCTCGATTACCCGAGCCAGATCGTCGGCCTTGGCGTGGGCACGGTCGGCGATCCGAAGCTCTCCGGCCCTGGCGCCGCGCGACAGCCGCTCGGCTTCATGGCGATCCGTGACCTCCACCGAACAGAGCTTCAGCGTTGCAAGATCAAACACCGTGTGCACCATCCAATAGACCCGCTTGGGACCAGGCGGCGCAACTACCGTGGCGTCCACCGCCATCATCCGCAGGCCTCCGTACAAGCCGGCGAAGGCTTCGGGGCAGCGCTCGGCAAGCAATTCCGAAACCAGGCCGCCCACCCAATCAGCACTGGCCTTCAGACGCTTCAGCATCGCCACGTCCGACATCGACGCCACTCCCCGCTGCTCGGCCCAACCAGCCAGCATCCGAAGCGAGAAGCGACCCAGCACATAGGCAAAACACAGCCGCAGCAGGTCAGCAGCGCTAGCCACCTGCCGTTTGCGCAGCAGCGCCCCAGCCTCCCGCGCGCTGGTCTCCAACTCTTCTGCCGAGCCCAATCGTCCGACCAGCTCGTCCCAATCCAACGCTTGCAGCGAATCGCTCATAACCACGGTGAATCACTCACCACGATCACCGTCAAGCCTAAGTTAGCGCCTATGGGGCTTGACCCGAGGATCCATGCCGTGACCTCAGCCGAAGGATGCAGCGACAGCAGAACCTGCACCGTCGCAAGGCTCGAACGTCACGGCATGGATCCTATGGTCTTCGCCGCGTCGCTTCGCTCCTTGCTCCGCCATAGGATGACGACGGGATATGTGTCGTGCCTGCCGAACCTACCCCACCGCCTCCTCGTAAACCTCCGGCTTGAACCCAACCAGAATGCGCTCGCCGACCTCGAGCACCGGCCGCTTGATCATGGTCGGCTTGGCGAGCATCAGCTTCTTGGCCTTCTTCTCGTCGAGCGCTTCCTTGTCCTTCTCCGGCAACTCGCGAAAGGTCGTACTTCCCTTGTTGAGCAGCTTCTCCCAGCCGACCTTGCCGACCCAGCCATTCAGCGTCTGCGCCTCGATGCCTTCGGCCCGGTAGTCGTGAAAGCGATAAGGGACGTCATGGCTCTCCAGCCAGACGCGCGCCTTCTTGATCGTGTCGCAGGTGGTGATGCCGTACATGGTGATCGTCAAGACAGGCCCTCGGGCGGATGGATTGCGAATCTGGCCGAACCCTAGGCCTGCCCTGCCCGCTTTGCCAGCGCTTTGCCTCGACCGCCCGAAGGCAGAGGCACGCGCTACACCGCCACCGCCATCCACCGCGACGAGGCGACGCGCGACAACCATGAGGAGATGGGTTTCTTCGACGGCTGGGGCACGGTGGCCGACCAGCTTGCGGAGTATGCGAAGACGATTTGAGACGCAGGCATAGCGGCCAGCGCATTGCCCAGCCGCCATGCCTGGTCTTTCAATTCAAGTCGCGAAAGCAGCGAGCCGGCTGAGGCCGATCGGTCTCAATAGTAAAAGCGCTCTTCGCTGATTTTGCCGTTCTTGACCGTATAGAGGCCAACCTCATCCATTTTGACGCGTTCGCCGGTGGATTTGGGCGTCACGTCAAAGCTGAAGCGCAAGGCGAACTGGTCGCCGTTGACATAAGGGCCTTCGACCGAGCCGCCATGGACCTCGTGGTTCGCTTCCCACCACTCGCCCTTCTGCTTGACGGCTTCCTTGCCGTTGCAGACGGCCATCGGGCCTTCCATCGCTTCGTAGCTGACGATGTCGTCGGCATTGTACTTCGCGGCTGCGGTGTGGCTGTCGCCCTTCTTGAGGAGTTCCGTAAAATCCTTGGCAATATCATTGGTGGTCGCAGTGGTCATGACTTCCTCCCTGTTTGGACCAGACATCAAATAGGGACCGGTTGTCCGTCTGCCACTGGGGCGTGGCTCCGCAGGTGACAATTCGTGTCAGGATGGCGATGCCGCGCCATCAGAGCCCAACGATCCAGTTCTGGCCAGCGCAGTGCAGCCATCGGGCCATGGTGCTCTGCCGGCTGGCTGGCCACGTGGAAGCCCCAACAGAAGACCCTAGAGAGGTTCGAGATGCAGGCATGTTCAACCGACCAGTACAGGTCCGTTGGCCATTTTTTGTTTCTGGATTACGAGCGACCGCTGGGGCATCCTAGGGCATGTGCAACCTCTACAACATCACCACCAGCCAAGACGCCATCCGCGAGTGGACCCGCGCTATGCGCGACATCGTGGGCAACCTTGAGCCTTCCCTAGATGTCTACCCCAACATGCCCGGCGCGGTGGTCCGCAACGCCCCCGATGGCCAGCGTGAGCTTGCCAAGCTGCTTTGGGGAATGCCTACGCCGGCCGAGCGGGTGAAGGGCAAGGTGGACTACGGCACAACCAACATCCGCAATCCGCAGTATGGCCATTGGCAGCAATATGTTGGCGTGGAGAACCGCTGTGTGGTGCCCGTGACGAGCTTCGCGGAGCCGAGCCCAACGCCGAATGACAAGGACCCTGAGACAGGCATACAGCGGAACTATTGGTTTGCCCGAAATGAGGACCGGCCGCTGTTCTTCTTTGCCGGCATGTGGACGAGCTGGCGGGGTGTCCGCAGGGTCAAGGACGGGCCGGGCGACTTCGAGCTTTACGGCTTCCTCACGACCAAGCCGAACGCGCTGATCGCGCCGATCCACGAGAAGGCTATGCCGGTGATCCTGACCACCCAGGAGGAGGTGGAGACTTGGCTGACGGCACCATGGTCCGAAGTTCGGCACATGCAGCGGACAGCGCCGGACGATGCGTTGATGATTGTCGAGAAGCCGGCCACGCAGATCAAGTTCCCCGTGCAGCAACCCTCGCCAACGCAAGGCTCGTTGTTTTAACTGGGAGGAGGTAGGGGCAGTGGCGGCAGCAGGTCAGGCAAGTTCTAAGCTGAGCAATATGGAAGCGGAGGCAGTCGTTGGGTCGCAGATTGACCACATGCTGCAATGGTATTGGGACGAAACGGATAAGTGGGAACGGTGGGCTTGGCGTTTGCAGACATCGATCCTCGTCTTGTCTTTCCTGGTGACTGTCATCGCAGCCCTGCCACCTCCTTCCCACCCCGACTATGTTCCTTGGATGAAGTGGCTCGTTGTTGTGATATCTGCCGCAACCACATTAGTGTCCGGGTTCCTGATCAAGAGCGGTATCGAGCGAACGGCGCAACTGCGAGAGCAGGGGAGAATTAGACTATCCGCATTGAAGCAGAAGACCATTCTGGAGCTAACTCAGAAGGCCATGAATGAAGAGGAGCGGCTAACTTGCTTACGGCGTCTTGTTGACGTTATGGAGGACGTTGAGCAACGATTTGGCGTCCATCCCGTGGTCGCCGGTGGGTCGGGCAAAAGACGTTCTGGCGGGATTTAGACTAACCGCCTACTCCCCATCCCTCCAGATCACGCGGCGCACCATACGGACCCCCACAAGCCGCCTCACGCGTATCTTCACACCCTGCACCGCGCTGGGCAGCAGAATGTCCACATCGAACTCCCGCCGCTTGCAGCGCTCACAACGCATGTGCCGCTCTACATCCCAAAACGGAATGTCTCCTACGAGCTTGAGGAGGTCACCCGGCAGATAGTGGCGCGTGATGTTGCAGTTGATGCAGCGGACGCGGATTAGCTGCCCGATCTCATGGGCACGGCTGAGCGTCTGGACGACGCGGCGTGTTCGGCTGCTGGGCTCCGGCATGACTCATGAAATAGGAAAGTTTTCCTTTGCGGAGTCAACTCAGGCCAAGCCCTTTTGTTCTATTTTTGTTCATTGTGGCAATCAGAGCTATCGGAGTGAAGCGGCGGATTTTCAGGACCGGCGTTCCCCTAATAACACCCGCGCTCGATCGCCAAGCGACGCACCAGTGCCAGCACGCTATCGATGGTCGGCGTCGGCCGAGAGGTCAGGTGGCCGAGTTCCTGCACGGCGCCCACCAGCGCGTCGATCTCCATCGGACGGCCACGCTCCAGATCCTGCAGCATCGAGGTCTTGTGCTCGCCGACGTCGCCGGCGCCCTTGATGCGCCGGTCGATGGAAATGGGAAAACGCACGCCGAGGCTCTCGCCGATCGACTGCGCCTCCAGCATCATGGCGCGGGCAAGCGCGCGCGTGCCTTCGTCGGCGACGATCGCGGCGAGCGTGCTGCCGGTCAGCGCCGAGATCGGGTTGAAGGAAAGATTGCCCCAGAGCTTCACCCAGATCTCAGAGCGGATGTCCTCGCGGACCGGCGCCTGCAGTCCAGCCTTGACCATCTCGCGCGCCAGAGCAGTCACACGTTCGCTCTTCTCGCCCGAAGGCTCGCCGAGCGAAAAGCGCGTGCCCTCCACATGGCGGATCAGACCGGGCGCATCGACCTCGACAGCCGGATAGACGACGGAGCCGATGACGCGCTCAGGGCCGATGTGCTGCCAGATCGCTCCGCCGGGATCGACCGCTTGGAGCCGCGTGCCTTCGAGCGCGTCGCCGGCCTTGTAGAAATACCACCAGGGCACGCCGTTCTGCATGGTGACGACCGCGGTCCCATTGCCCAAGAGCGGCACGATCTCGTCCAGCGCCGGCGCCAGCGAATGCGCCTTCAGCGCCAGCACGACATAGTCCTGAACGCCGAGCTCTTCGGTTCGCGCCGCCGCCCTTATGCGCGTGACCGTTTCCTTGCCATCCTGGATCAGACGGAGGCCGCTGGCCTTGATCGCCTCGAGATGCGCGCCGCGCGCCACGATCGACAGATCGACCTGGCCGGCGATCGCCAGCTTGGCAGCGAGGTAGCCGCCGATCGCGCCGGCGCCGAAGACTGCAATGCGCATCAGCCGAGACCGAGTTTTGCCGCGAGACCGATGCGCTGCAACTTGCCGGTCGCGCCCTTCGGGATCTCGTCCAGGATCAACACCTTGCGTGGCACCTTGAAATCGGCGAGCCGCGTCGCCGCGAAGCCGCGGATGTCGGCCTCGCTGGCGCTCTGGCCTTCGCGCAGCACTATCGCCGCCGCGACCTCTTCGCCGAGCTTGTCATGCGGCATGGCGAAGGTGACGACCTGCGCCACCGCCGGGTGGTCCATCAGAACGCCGTCGACCTCGAGCGGCGAGATTTTCTCGCCGCCGCGATTGATGATCTCCTTCAGCCGGCCGGTGACGCGCAGATAGTTGTCCTCGTCGAGCACGCCCTGGTCGCCGGTGTGGAACCAGCCATGGGCGAAGGCGCTGGCATTGGCGTCCGGATTCTTCTCGTAGCCGGCGGTGACGTTCGGACCGCGGATGACGATCTCGCCAATTTCGCCGGCCTGGAGCAGCCGCCCATCCGGCGCCATGACGGCGACTTCCGGTCCCGCCGCAGCGCCCACACTGCCCGGCTTGCGCCGGCCGGGCGGCAGGCGGTTGGACGCCATCTGGTGCGCGGCCTCGGTCATGCCGTAGGACTCGATCACCGGGCAGCCGAATGTCACTTCCAACTCGGCCATGACCTGCGCCGGCAGGGACGCCGATGAGGAGCGGATGAAGCGCAGCTTCGCTTCGGCCAGTTGCTCGGGATTGCGCGCGGCGCGTGGCAGGATCGCCTGATGCATGGTCGGCACCGCCGTGTACCAGCTCGGCTTCGCTTCGGAGAGCCATTGGAAAAATCGCAGCGCGTTGAAGCCCGGCGTGCAGAAGACGCTGCCGCCGGCGGCGAGCGAGGACAGCACCGCCGCGATCAGCCCGTGGATGTGGAACAGCGGCATGATGTTGAGGCAGCGATCGGCCGCGGTCAGGCCGAGCGTGACGCCGATATGCGCCGCCGAGGCGGCAAGGTTTGCGTGGCTGAGCGGCACCAGTTTCGGCCGCGAGGTGGTGCCCGAGGTGTGCAGGAGAAGCGCGGTGTCGCCACCCTCGGCCAGTCCGGACGCGACCGGTGGGCCGACCGGATCGCCCTCGATCGTGAAGATGCCGGCCGGCGCGCCGTCCGGCACGACCAGGCGCAGCACGGGGATGCCGAGACGCTCGGCGACCTCGACAGAGGGACCAGCCTCGTCCTTGCCGACAAGGATCGCCTTAACGCCGATATCGCTCAGATAAAAATCGAGCTCGTCGGCCCGATAGGCCGGGTTGAGCGGCGCGGTGGAAGCAGCAGCTGCCACCGCGATGAAAGCGGTCGCCATCTCCGGGCCGTTGGGCAGCACGATGGCGACGCGGTCCCCACGGCCGATGCCGAGTGCGTTGAGCCGCGCCACCGCATCGCCAATCAGCCGGCGCAGCTTGCCATGCGAGAGTGCGGTCCGTTCAGGCGCCGCGATGGCCGGTGCGTCTTCGGCGCCTGGAGCGAGGCGATGGGCGAGATCGATGGAATTTGCGCTGTTTGTCATGGCTCCAGACTATGTTTCGAACGATCGGCCGATGTCCAGCAAGGGCTGCTCAATATCCGAGCGCCAGCCCGTCCTTGCGCGGATCGGAGGCGCCGGTCAGCGTGCCTCTTTCCCAATCGATCAGCACAGCCTGACCGCCGCCAAGCGGATGATCCGGCTCGACAACGCGATGGCCCCGGCGACGCAAGCCCTCGATGGCATCGGCACGCACGCTGCGCTCGGCCTCCACGACGTCGTGGTTGTAGAATACGCGCGGCGCATCCAGGGCCTGCTGCGGGTCCATGCCGAAATCGATCATGTTGGTCAAAAGATGCACGTGGCCGAAGGGCTGGTAGCCACCGCCCATGACGCCGAACGGCATCACCGCGCGGCCGTTCCTCGCCATCATGCCCGGCATGATCGTGTGCATCGGCCGCTTGCCGGGCGCGATCGCGTTCGGGTGCTTCGGATCGAGCCGGAAGCTGGTGCCGCGATTCTGCAGCACCACGCCGGTCTTCGGACCGACGACGCCGCTGCCGAAGGAATAGTAGGTCGAGTTGATGAAACTCACCGCATTCAAGTCGCTGTCGACGACGCTGATGTAGACCGTGTCGCTGCCCGGTAGATCGACGCGCGGCAAATGCGTCATGGCGCGCTGACGATCGATCTCGGCACGCAGCCTGTCGGCATAAGTGCCGGACAGAAGTTCGTTCACGGGAACGGCGACATGGTCCTGATCGGCGAGCAGGTTGTCGCGGTCGCGGTAGGCGAGCCGCCCGGCTTCGATCTCCAGGTGCAGGCGCTCGGCGCCGTTCGGGTCGAGCGCGCCAAGATCGAAGCCGGAGAGCACGTTGAGCATCAGGAGCGCGGTCAGGCCCTGGTTGTTGGGGGGCATCTGGTGGATATCGTAGCCGCGATAGGAGGTGCTGACCGGCGTCTTGTAGTCGCCCTTCGTCGCGGCGAAGTCGTCGAGCGTATGCAGGCCGCCCAGCGCGCGAAGCCGTCCGACGAGATCCGCCGCGACTTCGCCTTCATAGAAACCGGCGCGGCCCTTTTTGGCGATGATGCGCAGCGTCTGCGCCAGTTCCGGCTGGCGGTGCACCTCACCTGCCGTTGGCGGCTTGCCGCCCGGCAGGAAGATGCGCGCCGCCGCCTCATCCGCCGAGAGATCGGTTTCCGGATCAGCCCAGTCGAAGGCGACGCGGTCGTGCACGACATAGCCGTGTTCGGCGTAGCGGATGGCCGGTGCGAGGGCATCGGCTATCCCCTTGCGGCCGTGGTCCCCCAGCAGCCGGCACCAGGCGTCGACGGCGCCGGGAATCGTCACCGCGTGGGCGCCCTGCTTCGGCAACTCGCTGAAGCCGTGCTCCAGATACCAGTCGACCGTCGCGGCCTGGGGCGCGCGGCCCGAGCCGTTGAAGGCGATCACCTTGCCGTCGCCCTTCGGGCAGTAGAGCACGAAGCAGTCGCCGCCGATGCCGGTCGATTGCGGCTCGACCACCGCCTGCACGGCAGCCGCGCAGACGGCGGCGTCCATGGCGTTGCCGCCGGAGCGCAGCATCTCGATCGCGGCCAGTGTGGAAAGCGGGTGCGAGGTCGCGGCCATGGCCTCGGTGGCGCGGACCGGCGAGCGGCCTGGGAACTGGAAATCACGCATGCTGGTGTTGGTATCCCTCAACTTCAACGTCCGCGGCCGAAAAGCTGGGCCGCGGACAACAAGACGATCGATAGCACGATCAGGCAAGTCGAAATGGCGGCAATCGTCGGATCGATCTGGTCGCGCAGCGCATTGAACATGCGGCGCGTCAGCGTCGTGGTCTCACCGCCCGAGATGAAAAGCGAGACCACCACCTCGTCGAAGGAGGTGATGAAGGCAAATAGCGCGCCCGAGACGATCGAGAAGCGCAGCTGGGGCATGGTCACCTGGAAGAAGGCGGCGAAGCGCCCTGCGCCGAGGCTGCGCGCCACCATCTCCTGGTTCATGTCGTAGGAGCGCAGCCCCGACAGGACAGTGAGCACGACCAGCGGCAACGCCTGCACGGTATGCGCGATGACGAGGCCGGTCAGCGTATTGTTGAGGCCGATGCGGGCATAGAGGAAGAAGGTGCCGATACCGATCAGGATGACCGGAATGATCAGCGATGCCGTGAGCAGCGCGTTGATGGCGCCGGTCAGCCGCAGCGTGCCGGCATTGATGGCGTAGGCCGCGGCAGTGCCGAGCGGCGTCGCCACGATCGCCGTCATCACCGCAACCTTGACCGAGACGATGGTGGCGTCGCGCCATTCGACGGAACCGAAATAACTCTCATACCAGCGCAGCGACCATTGCTCGGGCGGGAACTGCAGCAGCGTCGATCCGGAGAAGGACATGATGACGATGATCACCGACGGCGCGATCAGGAACAGCATGACGAGACCGCCCAGCAGATACAGCCACAGGCGTTGCCAATGCGAGATGGGCAGACCGTTTTCCGCGCTCATCGCCGGCTCCAGACTCCGGTGGCGCGCGCGCCGAGCAGCCGTTGGAACAGACCGAGCAGCGCCAGCGTGACGGCAAGCAGCACGACGCCGAGTGCCGCGCCCGCGCCCCAGTTGGAATAGAGGCTGGTGGCCTGCTCCATGCGCATCGCCCACATGACGACCTTGCCGCCGCCCATCAGCGCCGGCGTGACGAAGAAGCCGAGGCAAAGCACGAAAACGATGACCACGCCGGAGGCAAGGCCTGGCAGCGACAGCGGGAAGAAGATCTGCCGGAAGGTGGCGGCGGGGCTGGCGCCGAGATTCATGCCGGCGCGGAGGCAGTCGACGTCGATCGTCTTCATCGAGGCGTAGAGCGGCAGCACCAGGAACGGCAGCATGATGTGGCTCATGCCGATGACGACACCGGCGAAATTGTTGGCGAGCGGCAACGGCTGGCCGATCAGGCCGAGGTCGATCAGCCAATTGTTGATCAGGCCCTTGCGCTGCAGGATGACCAGCCAGGCATAGGTGCGCACCAGCACCGAGGTCCAGAACGGCAGGATGACGAATATCAGGCAGACCGAGGCAGCGCGGCGTGGCAGCTGCGACAGCATGTATGCCAGCGGATAGCCGAACAGCACGCAGGCCCCGGTGACGACGAAGGCAACCTTGAAGGTGGTGGCGAAGGTCTTGGTGTAGGACGCCTGCTCGAAGAAGCGTGCATAGTTGGCGAGGCTGAGCTCACCGGTCTCGTCGAAGAGCGAGAGCCAGAACAGCCAACCGATCGGCACGACGATGATGGCGAAGACCAGGAACAGCCCGGGCGACAGCAGCGCCAGAAGTCCCAATACCTGGCGCCGGGCATCGGCGCGCAACGCATCGGCGTTCAGCACGCCGTCCGGCTTGTCCGCGTGGTCGAGGCTGGCGGATCCGACGCTCATCGGTCCGTCACCAGCACGACATCCTGCGCATCGATGCCGAGCGTGATCGGCTCGCCGGGCGCCGGCAGCTTCGCCAGCACGTCGGAGCGGCAATAGTCGCGCAGCGTCACCTGGCGCCCGTCACGGAGCGTCGCGTAGCAGATGAAGCTGTCGCCCTGATAGATGACATCGCCGACTGTCGCCGGCAGCGCATTGATGCCTGCCTGATCCGCATCGGTGAGCAGCCGCAGCTTTTCCGGCCGCACCACCATCAGATGCCGACCGGCGGACGGCGCCGGATCGTTCATGCGCAGCTTCCTGTCCTCATACCAGACGCTGCCGTTGCGGCACTCGACCGGGATGAAGTTGGATTCGCCGATGAAGCCGGCGACGAACCTCGTCTTCGGCCGAGCATATAGCGCCTCGGGCTGGTCGATCTGCTCGATGCGTCCGGCATTCATGACCGCGATGCGGTCCGACATGGTGATCGCCTCGCGCTGGTCATGGGTGACGTAGACCGTCGTCATGCCGAGCCGCCGATGCAGGTTGCGCAATTCGATCTGCATGTGCTCGCGCAGGCCTTTGTCGAGCGCAGACAGCGGCTCGTCCATCAAGACGATGCGCGGCTCGAAGACGATGGCGCGAGCCAGCGCCACGCGCTGGCGTTGGCCGCCGGAAAGCTGGTCGACGCGGCGCTCGCCCAGACCTTTCAACTGCACGAGATCGAGCGCCCTCTCCACACGCTCGGCCGTTTCCGCCGCCGACACGCGTCGTTGCTTCAGCGGAAAGGCGATGTTGTGGAAGACATTCATGTGCGGGAACAGCGCATAGTTCTGGAATACCATGCCGATGTTGCGCTTGTGCGGCGGCATGGTGATGATCTCCTCGCCACCGACCTTGATTGAGCCGGCATTGGCGCGGACAAAACCCGCCAGGATCATCAGCAGCGTCGTCTTTCCCGATCCCGAGGGACCGAGCAGCGTCAGGAACTCGCCCGCCGCGACATCGAGGCTGAGATCGCTGAGGATCGAGACAACGCCGAAGCGCTTCTCGATGCCGTGAATGCCGATGGGAAGCGCGGACTGCGCAAGAGACAAGAGCATCTCCTTCAACTCCGGATCGTTGTCGGCGAAACGAGGTGGAGCGACGCTTCGGCGCGTCGCTCCACCACAGTCGCTATTGCTGGATCAGGTTGTTGAACTTCTCGGTCGCCTCGACGAGGTTGTCGCGCCAGAACTCGGGATCCTGAAGCACCTGCTTCTTGACGTTCTCGGGCGAGGAATTGATGTCCTTGATCCGTTCCTGCGGGATCTTGCCGGTCTCGAAGGCCTTCTCGTTGGCCGGGCCGTTGTCGACATAGAGCGGCAAATTGGCCTGGAGCTCGGGGCTGACGAACTTGGCCAGCGCCTTCATGGCGAGGTCCTTGTTCTTCGATCCCTTCGGGATGACCAGGCAGTCGGCGGTGAGCACACCCTGGTCGAAGGAGAAGCTCACCGGCGCACCTTCCTTCTTCAAAGTGCCGGCGCGGCCGTTCCAGATGCTCGCCATATCGACCTCGCCATCCTTGACGAGCTGCATGGCCTGCGCGCCGGAAGTCCACCAGGCGTCGATGTGGCCCTTGACCTTGTCGACGGATTGCAGCGCGCTGTCGATGTCGACCGGATAGACCTTGTCGATCGGAGTGCCCTTGGCGAGCGCGGCAACGCTCAGCGTTTCGGTCGCCTGGCTGCCGGAGAGCGCGCGGCGGCCGGGGAATTTCTCGACGTCCCAGAAATCGGCCCAGGTCTTCGGTCCCTTGTCGCCGAAAACGTCGGTCCGATAGATCAGCACGACGGAGGTATAGGAGACGCCGACCCAGTCGTCATGGACGAGTTTCGGGTTGATGCCGCTCTTGTCGATGAGGCTGTAGTCGAGCTTCTCGAACAGGCCTTCCTTGGAACCGCGCGCGCATTCATCTGCGCCAAGCTCGGTGATGTCCCATTTGACTGCGTTGCCGGTGACCTGCAGGCGCACGTCGTCGAGGCCGTTGGTGGTGTCCTGCTTGATGGTGATGCCGAGCTCCTTGGCCGTCGGATCGAAGAAGGCCTTGGTCTGCGCTTCCTGGTAGGTGCCGCCCCATGAGGCGACGGTAATGGTGTCGGCGGCCGATGCCGGAACGGCAACCGAGGCCAGCAGCCCAGCGATCGCCAGGCCGCGAATGCAAAGTCTCTTCGTCATTTTCGCTTCTCCAACCGGTGTTCCCGTTATCGTTGATTTGGTATGCGAATTTGTATACAATTTTGAGTGTAATTCGGCAGGAGCCGATGTCAACTCGGATGATCGCTTTTTTGACTACGGGAGAAATGGAGCGCGTTTCGGGTGACTGCTTCTCGAAACTGTCCTGTTTCAAGCAGGCGCTAAAAGGCACTAGACTGCGAATCCGTCACAGACCGTTGGAGCGGGAAGTTTGGGCAAGGAACGGAAAAACACGCTGCGCGACTCTGTGTTCGAGAAGCTGAAGGCGATGATCATCACCGGGCAGATCCCGCCGGGCGGCCGCGTGACGGAGGCCGACATGGCCGAACGCCTCAAGGTGAGCCGCACCCCGGTGCGCGAGGCCTTCAACCGGCTCGAGCGCGACGGGCTGGTGATCGGGCGTCCGCGCCAGGGCTATATCGTCGCCGAGTTCAACCTGACCATGTTCCGCGAGGCCTTCGATATCCGCGAACTGCTCGACGGGCGTGCGACCGAGCTGGCGGCGGCCAACGCCACCGCCGCCGACAAGGCGAGGCTGCGTGAGATGCTTGCCGAATGCGAGCGGCTGGCGGCGATCCCCGACCGCAGCACCCGGGAGAAATTCGAGGAATTGCAGGTCGGCATCGACCTGCACCGGGTGATCGCCGAAATCAGCGGGAACGAGATGCTCTGCGGCATGCTCTGCGGCATCCTCGACAAATGCCAGCAATATGTGTGGACGGAGCTTCTGTGGCTCGACGAATGGAAGCTCACCCGCGAGGAGCACACCGGCATCGTCGACGCGATCTGTGCCGGCGACGTCGCTTTAGCCGGCGAGCGCGCCCGCGCCCATGTGCGCGGCTCGCGCGAGAACATCCTGCGCCTGCTGCAAGCCAAGTCCGACTACCAGGGGTTTTTCGCCAAGGCGTCGTGAGCGAAGCTCTCTATCGCATCAGCTCGCAAGCATCGGGCAGTTGGCGCCGCGGCGCAGGCTGACATGCGCCACGTCGCCGATGCGGAATTGAAAACCGTCGGCGCGGCGCGGGGCATCGATGACGATCGCAGTCCCCTGCTTCAGCTCGGCGTGCAGGCGCAGCGTGCGGCCGTGGAAGACGATGCCGCTGACCCTGGCCGGCGCAGTGCCTTCGGCGGCTTCGGCGGCCGCTAGCAGATCCTCCGGCCGAACGCCGATGGTGCGCGTATCGCCCGCGGCCGGCGTCTCGCCGGTGTCCGAGACCGCCTCCAGCGGCAGCTCGCCGGCGGCGAAGCGCAGGCGCTCGCCGTCGCGACCGACAAAGCGCGACTGAAGAAGATTCATCGTGCCGATGAAGGAGGCGACGAACTTCGTCGCGGGCCGGTCGTAAAGCGTTGCGGGCGGCGCGATCTGCTCGATACGGCCCTTGTTCATGACGACGATGCGGTCGGAGATCGACAGCGCCTCGGTCTGGTCGTGAGTGACCATGACGAAGGTGGTGCCGAGCGTGGACTGCAGCCGCTTCAGCTCCACCTGCATCTGCTCGCGCAGATGCGCGTCGAGCGCCGACAGCGGCTCGTCGAGCAGGAGCACGCGCGGCTCGCAGACGATGGCGCGGGCGAGCGCGACGCGCTGGCGCTGGCCGCCGGAGAGTTCGGAGATGCGGGCGCGCAGCTTGTCGGCGAGCCCGACCATGTCGAGCGCCTGACCGACACGCTTGGCCTGCTCGGTGCCGGACAGTTTGCGCAGCGACAGGCCGAAGCCGACATTGGCGGCGACGTCCATGTGCGGAAACAGCGCGTAGTCCTGGAAGACGGTGTTGACCGGGCGGTCGAAGGGCCTCAGCCCGGTGATGTCGCGACCTTCGAGCAGGACGTTGCCGCTGGTCGGGCTCTCGAAGCCGGCGATGACGCGCAGGCTCGTCGTCTTGCCGCAGCCGGAGGGGCCGAGCAGGGTCAGAAACTCGCCCGCCGCAATGTCGAGATCGACGGCGTCGAGGCCCACGATACCGCCCGGAAAGAACTTCGAAACTTTCTGCAGTCGAACGAGCACGTCAGGCGCCATCGCGCACCTCGGACGGCTTGGTGGTGTTGACCCAAAGGATCTGGCAGCGCTCGGCGCCGGGATTGCGGAAGGCATGCAGGAGCGTGCTCTTGAAGGCAAAACTGTCGCCGGCCTTGAGCAGGTAGGTCGTCGCGTCCACCACCAGCTCGACCTCGCCTGACAATACGAAACCGAATTCATGGCCGGCATGGGCGTAGGCTTCCGCCGTGCCGCCGCCGGCCTCGACCGTCACCAGCATGCCGGTGAGCGTCGCGGCGGGCGGCGACAGCAGCGCCTTGGCAATGCCTTCGGACTTCACCGGGATCGAGCGCCGCTTGTCGGCGCGCACGCAATAGAGATCGTTGACCGCTTCGTTACCGTCGGCGATCAGCGCCGAAGGCTCGATGTCGAGCGCTGCGGCGAGCGGCCAGATCACCTTGACGCGCAGCGAGGACATGCCGCGCTCGATCTGGCTGAGCGCGCCGATGGAGATGCCGGCCTTGGCGGCAAGCTCGGCCAGCGACAGCTTGCGCTCGAGCCTCAGCGCCCGCACGCGCCGGCCGACGCGGACGTCGGCATCGTCTTTCGGCCTTTCGGCGGCTGCGTCAAAAACATCCATGCAATGGTCCTCGTTGTCTTTCCTCGGCGCGGCGTAGCGCCGCCAGACTCCCCTTCTCCCCTTGTGGGAGAAGGTGTCGCCGAAGGCGACGGATGAGGGGTGTTCCAGGGAATGCTAACGTCTCATTCCTTCCAACACCCCTCATCCGTCTCGGCGCTGCGCGCCGATCCACCTTCTCCCACAAGGGGAGAAGGGGAGGCCGCGCCGCTCAGCCGCCAGCCTTCACCTTCTCGAACATCTTCGCCACATCGTCATTCTGCTTCATCGGTCCGGTGAAGATAGTGCTCTTCAGCATCACGTCCGGATCCGCCGGCAGTTGCAGCTTGTCCAGCTCGTCCTTCGACACGCCGGCGAAAGCGGTCGAGAGCGAGCTGCCATAGCCATAGGACTGGATCAGATATTTGCCGGAGTCGGCGTCGAGCCGGCTGTTGATGAAGTCATAGGCGAGATCGACGTTCTTGGCGTCCTTCAGCATGACGAAGCCGCAGGCCCAGGTGAGCATGCCTTCCTTCGGCTTCATGAACTCGACCGGGACGCCCTGCTTCTTCAGTGAAGTCGCGGATGCGTTCCAGGTCATGGCAGCGACCAGCTGGCCGCTGGCCAGCGCCTGCTCGACCGAGGTCATGTCGGTGGTGTAGCTGGACAGCAGCGGCCGCTGCTCGCGCAGTTTTGCCGCAACCTTGTCCATCTGGTCCGGGGTCATGTCGAAAGGATTCACACCCGCCAGCAATGCGGCGACGATGGGCGTGTCGTGCACGGCGTCTATGGTCGCCATGCGGCCGGCATATTGCTTGTCCCACAGCAGGTTCCAGCTTGCCTCGGGGTTCTTCACCAGATCGGTGCGGTAGAGGATCGAGGTGTTGCCCCAGTCCCACGGCACCATCCAGACCTTGCCGTCGCCGGCCTGCAGGTCCGGCAGGTTCTTGAACACCGGGAAGACCGAATCCCAATTCGTGATGCGCTTGGTGTCGATCGGCTGTAGCAGGCCTTCCTTGTTCCAGCGCGCCACCTTGTCGTAACAGGGATGCGCGATATCGGGACGGAAGCCGGCCTTGACCTTGGTGAAGGCGTCGTCGTCGTCGCCGAAGATCGTCGCCTCGACGCCGTCCGGATGCGCGGCGAGGAAGCTCTTGTTGAAGTCGGGCAGCTCGTAGCCCGACCAGGTGAAATATTGCAGCTTGTCGGCGGCCAGAGCGACCGTCGACGACAAGGCCAAGGCCAATGCGGCAAGGCCTGCCCGGGCCTTGTGTCCGATGATCGATTTCAGCTGGACTGTCATTTTCGTTCTCCTCTTCTTTGTTGTGGTTCAGGCTGGATTGCGACGCGCGGCGCCGAGGCCGCGATGGCGCAGGATTTCGGCGAGCGCAGCGATGATGAAGGACACGGCGAGGATCACGGTGCCGAGCGCCATCACGGTCGGCAGCGAGCGCGGGAAGCGCAGCTGGCTCCAGATGTAGAGCGGCAGCGTCGGTTCGGTGCCGGCGAGGAAGAAGACGACGATGAACTCGTCGAATGACGTCAGGAAGGCGAGCATGAAGGCCGACAGCACCGCCGGCGCACTCAGCGGCAGCATGACGCGCCGGAACGTCGCCCAGTCCGAGGCGCCGAGGTCGAGCGCCGCCTCGCGGATGGTCTTCGGGATGGCGGCGAAGCGGCTGCGCATCACCACCACCGTCGTCGGCAGCGCGACCAGGATATGACCGAGCACGATGGCGACGCGCGACGGGCCGAGGCCGATGAGGTTGACCAGGATCAAGAGCGAAATGCCTACGATGACGCCGGGGATCAGGATCGGCAGCCGCGCGACGGCGCTGATCGTGGCCGCCAGCGGCGAACGGCCATAGAGGTCCATGTAGGAAACGGTGATGCCGCAGAGCGTCGCGCCGGAGGCGGCGATGACGCCGATGCCGAGGCTGTTGGCCAAAGCGCCGGAGAGCGCCGGATTGCCGTAGAGCGTCTCATACCAGCCGAGCGTGAAACCCTGCAGCGGAAATGCCGCCTGGATGGAATCGTTGAAGGAAAACAGCGGGATCAAAAGGATCGGCAGGTAAAGGAAGACGAGATAGGCAAGCACATAGAGGCCGAGCCAGCGGCCGCCTGCATTTGCCTCTGTGCGCGGCGCGTTCATGCGCGGCTGCCAAATCTGCGGTCGGCGCCGCGCGCGAGAAGAACCACGCACAGGATGACCAGCATGACGCAGACCGAGAGCGCGGCGCCGAACGGCCAGTCATTGGCCTTGCCGAACTGCGACTGGATCAGCGAGCCGATCATGGTGCTGGCCGGACCGCCGACCATGGCCGGCGTGACATAGTCGCCGACTGTAGGCACGAAGACGACGAGCGCTGCAGCCAGCACGCCCGGCATCGAATTGGGCAGCACGACACGGCGGAACGACGTGAAGGGTCGCGCACCGAGATCGGAGGCTGCTTCGAGCAGCGACTTCGGGATTGTGTCCAGCGCCACATAGACCGGCAGGATGGCGAAAGGCGCGTAGGCGTGGGCGAGTGTGACGACCACCGCGGCCGGAGTGTTCAAGAAAGCGAGCGTCGGCTCCGACCAGAGGCCGCTTTCGATGAAAGCCGAATTCAGCACGCCGTTATAGGCAAGCACGATCTTCCAGGCGAAAACGCGCAAGAGGTAGCTGGTCCAGAACGGCAGCGTGACCAGGAAGAGCAGCAGGTTGCGCCGCCGCCCGGCATGGAAGGCGAGATAGTAGGCGACCGGATAGGCGGCGACGACCGTTGCCAGCGTCACCAGGCCGGCAATGACCAGCGAGCGCAGCGTCACCGTCCAGTAGAGCGGATCGGTGGCGACGGTAACGAAGTTTTCTGCCGTCAAGCCGGCGCCTAGCAGCGAACCGTCATTGCCCCTGAAGGCGAGGAAGAGCACCAGGCCGAGCGCGAACAGGATGAGGAAGAAGGTGACAAGCCCGCCCGGCAGCAGCATGGCGAAGCGGAAGACCGACGAGATGCGGGTTTCCGGCGATGGCCGCGCTGCAACGGTGGTCGACATCTGACTGCCTATTGGCTGCCCATCGGATTTTTGAAATCAACTAATGCTTTTTCATATTCATGAAACTGTCAAGCTGATTCGCTTGTGCACTGCACGCGGCAGGCGTCAGCGTTCGAACGCGTCGAGCATCCGGTACCAGGCGATCGCGGCGGCGACGCCGACCTGGCGAAAGGCGTGGAACGGGATTGGCCGGATCGGCGAAAGCGGGAACGGCAATTGCCTGGCGTCGCCGCTCGCCAGATAACCCGCCATGCGTTTTCCCAGCGCGCTCATCAGGCCGACGCCCCTGCCCTGGCAGCCGACCACGGCGAGCAGGCCCTTTTCCGGTTCATGCAGATGCGGCAGGTGATCCGGCGTCATCGCCACGCGGCCGAACCAGCGTTTTTCGATCGTGATGCCGCCAAGCGCGGGATAGAGGCGAATGAGCGCGCGTTCGAGATGCACCCAATCCGAGGCGCTGGAAGGCAGCGCCATGCGGCCGCGTCCGCCGAGCACCAGGCGGCCATCCGCGCTCTTGCGGTAGTAGACGAGGATGCGGCGGGAATCGGAAACGGCTTGCCCGCCCTGCAGGACGCTAGCCGCAAGCTCGGGCGGCAGCGGCGCGGTGGCGATCTGGAAGGAATGCAGCGGCACGATCGTCCGGGCGAGGCCGGGCAGCAGGCCATCCGTATAGGCGTTGGTGGCAAGCACGACCGACTTGGCGCGCAGCTCGGCTCCGCCTTGCGTTGAAGCCCGCCATAGGCCGGCCTCCTTGCTGAGCTTCACCACTTTTTGCTGTTCAGCAATCTTCGCCCCGGCAGTCGCGGCAACGCGCGCCAGTTCCAGCGTGTAGGAAAGCGGATCGATGATGCCGGCGCGGCGGTCGAGCCAGCCGCCGAGATAGCCCTTGGCGCCGGTCATCGCCGCGATCTCCGCTTGGTCAAGCAGTTTCACGTCGGCGCCGCGCGCTCGCCATTGCCGGTCGCGGTTAGCGGCCGCCTTCAACGCGGTCTCGGTATGCGCGGCCTGGATCCAGCCATTGCGGGTGAACGGCACCGCGAGCTTCTCGTCGCGGATCAGATCGAACACGGCATCGGCCGTCGAGGCGGCGAAGTCGACCAGGGCCTCGCCGCGCTCCTTGCCGAAATGCTCGATCAGCCATTCGGGATCGTATTTGAGGCCGGGGATGACCTGGCCACCATTAAGGCCCGAAGCGCCCTCACCGATCGCGCCGGCTTCCAGCACCTGGACCGAGAGACCGGCGCGGGCCGCGTGGAAGGCGCTCGACAGGCCCATGATGCCGCCGCCGACGATGATCGCGTCGAGCGTGCCGCCGTCCGACAGCTCGGACTGAAATGCCGGGGCCGTCCTGGGCTTCTGCCAGATCGGATCGGAAAAGGCTGCGGGCACGTGGTTCACCTGAAGCGCTGAAGCGTCGTGAAAATCCTATTGCCGATTTCACAAACTTGAAAGAGCGGTCGATGGGCCAGTTCGGGCTTGGCTATGTGACAGCATGCCGATGGCCCATAAGCTGGCCATCGACGGGATAGACCTTTGCGTTAAATCCGGGGAAAGTGCCGCGCGCCAATCGAGAGGATAAAACCATGACCCACCCGACCCGCCTTCCCGCCGACGGCCTTTTCGTCGGCCGAGCCAGGACCAGCCAAGCCTCCCATCCGCTTGTGGTCACGGTCCGCGACGGCGAGGTCATCGACATCACCTCGAGCGCGGCGCCCACCGTGCGCGATCTGTGCGAGCTGAAGGATCCCGCCGGCTACGTGCGCTCGGCCAAGGGCAATTCGATCGGCGCGCTGGAAGACATTGCCGCAAACAGCTTCGAAGCCAAGCGCGATGCGAAGAAGCCGATCCTGCTTTCTCCTATCGACCTGCAGGCGGTGAAGGCCTCGGGTGTCACTTTCGTCGTCAGCCTGCTCGAGCGCGTCATCGAGGAGCAGGCGCGCGGCTCGGCGGAAAAGGCCGACGCCATCCGCGCCGACATCGCCGGACTGATCGGCCATGACCTGTCGAAGCTGAAGCCCGGCTCGCCGGAAGCGATGGAGATCAAGGCCAAGCTGATTTCGCGCAGCGCCTGGTCGCAATATCTGGAAGTGGGCATCGGCCCTGATGCAGAAATCTTCACCAAATGCCAGCCGATGGCCTCCGTCGGCTTCGGCGCCGATGTCGGGCTGCACCCCGTCTCGACCTGGAACAATCCGGAGCCGGAGATCGCCATGATCGCCGACAGTTCGGGCGGCATCGTCGGCGCCACGCTCGGCAACGACGTCAACCTGCGCGACGTCGAGGGCCGCTCGGCGCTGCTGCTCGGCAAGGCCAAGGACAACAACGCCTCCGCCTCGCTCGGACCCTTCATCCGGCTGTTCGACGAGACGTTCGCAATCGCCGACGTGAAGCGCGCCACGGTGCGTCTCAGCGTCGAGGGCGAGGACGGGTTCTCGCTGGAGGGCGCAAGCTCGATGGCGGAAATCAGCCGCTCGCCGGAAGAGCTGGTCAAGGCCGCCATGGGCCCGCATCACCAGTATCCGGACGGGCTGGCGCTCTATCTCGGCACCATGTTCGTGCCGTCGAAGGATCGCGGCGAAAAGGGCAAGGGTTTCACGCACAAGATCGGCGACATCGTCACCATCTCGTCCGAGAAGCTCGGCGCGCTGGTCAACCGGGTGCGGCTGTCGCCCGATTGCCCGCACTGGACCTACGGCGCCAGCCATCTGATGCGCGATCTCGCCAAGGCCAACCTGATCTAGCGCCCGCGCCAAGCGTGACATTGCCCAAAGCCCATCCGCGCAAGCCGATGGGCTGATGGCGTTGCTTGCCCAAAGAAAAATCACCGCAACTGATGCAATCTGATGGGTTCGCTGATGGCGCGAGCGCCTGCCCCAACATCCATTGGCGATGGAGGCTTGTCAGCAGCCGAAAAAGGGAATGCTCTAGACGTTCCGGTCGGCGCGGGCAGGAGATGCGATCCTCGAAGATCGTATCGCGCCTGATGTGGAGGTGAATTTCAACATGGGAGGAAATCGAATGCTTTCGAGGCTGAGACTGCTCGTGCTTGGCTTGATCGCGGCAATCGCCATTCCGGCGATGGCCGAGGCCAAGACCTTCTACTGGATTTCGCATGGCGGTCCGGCCGATCCGGTCTGGACCTACTTCCTGGCCGGCGCCAAGCAATGGGCGACCGACACCGGCAACAAGGTGAACACCTCGTTCCACAATGGCGACGTCGCCTCGCAACAGGAGGCTGTGCGCGCCGCGATCTCGGCCAAAGCCGACGGCATCGTCACCACCAGCCCCGATCCGGGCAGCCTCGTCGAGATCGTCAAGGAGGCGCGCGCGGCCAACATGCCGATCATCAACTTCAACACGCCCGACCCGAAGGCGAACTTCAACGCCTATGTCGGCGGCGACAACGTCACCTTCGGCAAGCATTGGGCGCAGTATCTGGTCGACAAAGGCTTGGTGAAGAAGGGCGACTTCGTGTGGATGCCGGTCGAGGTGCCCGGCGCCACCTATGGCGTGCAGGAAGAGGAAGGCATCAAGAGCGTGTTCGAACCGCTCGGCATCACCTATGAGGTGACCGAAGCGACGCTCGACCAGGCCGAAGTGATCAACCGCATGGTCGACTATCTCACCGCCCACAAAGGCAAGGTGAAGGCGATGATCGGCCTCGGCGACCTCGTCACCGGCTCGGTCAAACGCGTGTTCGACCAGGTCGGCGTCAAGCCGGGCGAGATCCCGGTCGTCGGCTGGGGCAACTCGCTCGACACCACGCAGGAAGTGCTGAACGGCTATGTCAACGCCGCGCAGTGGCAGGATCCGCAGGCGACCAGCTACATCGCGCTGTCGATGGCGGCGATGGCGTCTGCCGGCATTCCTCCGGGCTTCAACGTCATCACCGGCGCGCTCTATGAGAAGGACACCGCCGGCGTCTACGACAAGATCCTGTCCGGCAAATAATCCGCGACAATGGCCGTGGCCGCTTCTGTCGGCCACTGCCATTCCGTTCGCCGAGCCTGCCGCCGCGCGGGCTTCAGCCAAGTTCATTCACGTCGCGGGCGCAATGGAAAACCGTTCCTTCATCCAAAGTTTCATCGCGCGGCCGGAATTCGGTCCGCTGGTGCTGCTCATCGTCGAACTCGTCGTCTTCTGGGTCATCAACCCGGATTTCCTGTCGCCGCAGAACATCTCCAACATCCTCGCCTTCACCGTCGAGCTCGGCCTGATCGCGCTGGCGATGACGCTCTTGATGACATCGGGCGAGTTCGACCTCTCGGTCGGCTCGCTGTTCGGCTTCTCGCCGGTGCTGATGTGGACGCTTTTCAACGGCGGCGTCACCTCGCTGGAGATGGGTTTCGTCATCGCGCTGGCGGTCGCGGCTTTGATCGGGCTGGTCAATGGCTGGTTCGTCACCCAGCTCAAGATCCCGTCCTTCCTGGTCACGCTCGGCATGCTTCTGGTGGTGCGCGGCACGGCGCTCTTCGTCACCGACGGCTTTCCGCAGCGCACCTGGAGCGCCGAGGGCAGCTGGCTGGCGGATATCCTGGTCGGCGATTTCTATATCGGGCCGTTCCGCATCTATGCATCGTTGTTCTGGTTCATCGGCGCTGCGATCGTGCTGGGCTACGTATTGACGCAAAGTCGTACCGGCAACTGGATCCAGGCTGCGGGCGGCAATCCCAATGCTGCGCGGGCGCGCGGCGTCAACGTCAGCCGCGTCAAGGTCGGCCTGTTCGTCCTGTCGGCGGTGATGGCTTCGCTCGCCGGCGTCATCTCCTCGCTGCGCACCTCGGCCGCCAACCCCAACAGCGGCACCGGCTACGAGCTCGAGGTCATCGCCATGGTGGTGATCGGCGGCACGGCACTGACCGGCGGACGCGGCACCATCGTCGGCACGGTGCTCGGCATCCTGATCCTGCGGGTCATGCGCAACGGCATCGTGCTGATCGGCGTGCCGGGGCTCGCCTACAACATCTTCATCGGCGCGATCATCCTCGGCATGATGGCGCTGCATTCATGGCTCGAACGCCGGCACCAGGCAGGGACGTGAACCATGGCCGAACCGCTCATCCGCATGACAAACATCCGCAAGTCCTACGGGCGCGTGCAGGCGCTGGTGGACGCCAACTTCCACGTCAACGAAAGGGAGATCGTCGGCCTGCTCGGCGACAACGGCGCCGGCAAGTCGACGCTGATCAAGGTGCTGTCGGGTGCGGTGCCGCTGACCAGCGGCGACATCTTCGTGCGCGGCGAGAAGGTGAATTTCCGCAGCACCAGCGACGCCATCGCCGAGGGCATCGAGACGATCTACCAGGACTCGGCACTCGTCACGCAGCTGTCGATCGCCCGCAACCTGTTCCTCGGTCGCGAGCCGATCAAGCCGCCGCGCTTTTTGAACCGCATGGACCAGGAGGCAATGAATTCGGTGGCGCGCGACCTGCTGAAACAGGTCGGCATCTCGAAGAACATCCCGCCGACGACGCCGATAGGCTCGCTCTCCGGCGGCGAGCGGCAGGCGGTAGCGATCGCGCGCGCCATGCATTTCGACAGCGACCTCATCATCCTCGACGAGCCGACGAACAATCTCGGCGTCGCCGAGACGCAAGGCGTGTTGAGCTTCGTGCGCAGCGCGCGCGATTCCGGTCACTCCTGCATCTTCATCGCCCACAACATCCATCACGTCTTCCAGGTGGTCGACCGCATCGTGGTGATGCGCCGCGGCAAGGTGGTGGCCGACGACATCGATCCGAAAAACACCACCGTGGCCGAGGTCGAACGGATCATCACCGGCATGTCCGACAAGGAGATCCGCGACGCGATTTCCGATGGCCCACGGCCGCATGGCTGAATTGCCCTGGCGTTGATTTGGCCTGACGTTGATCAGGTCTAGCAGGGGGCTCGCATCCCATCCTATGACTGGACCCATGAAAGCCACCGTAGCCGACATCGCCAGGAGTTGCGGCCTGTCGACCGCAACGGTCGACAGGGTGCTCAACAACCGGCCGGGTGCAAGCGCCGCCAACCGCCAGCGTGTCATGGAGGCGGCAAAGCAGCTCGGCTATCTGCCGACGCTCGACCAGGTGGTGCTGCCGTCGAAGCCGGCGCATCTCGAATTCTTCCTGCCGATCGGCAGCAACGCCTTCATGGCCGATCTTGCCCATCACATCGAGGACTATGCCGCGCGGCTGCCGCTGGTCGCCTCCTGCCGCATCCACAACCTCGCCGGCATCTCGCCGGGCGCGCTGCAGGGCGCGGTCGAGAACCTCTCGCTCAAGGCCAATGGTGTCGGCGTCATTGCCGTCGACCATCCGCGCACGCGCAACATTTTGCGCGAACTGGTCGAGGCCGGCATCCGGCTGGTGACGCTGGTCTCGGACGTGCCGGCAGCACCTCGCTCGGCCTATGTCGGCATCGACAACCGGGTCGCCGGGCGCACGGCGGCGCTGTTGATGGGCCGCTTCCTCGGCGGCAGGACCGGACATCTGGCGATGGTGGTCGGCTCGCGCTCCTATCGCGGCCATGAGGAGCGCGAGATGGGTTTCCGTTCGGTGCTCGCCGAAGAGTTTCCCGATCTTACCGTCTCCAGCGCCGTCGAGATCAATGACGAGCCGGATGCCAGCTACCGCGCGACCATGAAGGCGCTGCACAACGAACCGGAGCTGCTCGGCATCTATTGCGTCGGCGCTGGGCGCTCGGGCGTGGCAAAGGCATTGCTCGAAACCAAGCCGCGCAAGAAGCCGGTGTTCATCTGCCATGACCTGACGAAGGAAACGCGACGCTATCTCGTCGACGACCTAGCCGACGTCGTTATCGACCAGAATGCGCGATTGATCGCTGAGCAAGCGGTAATCCGGCTGCTCGGCTCGATCGCCTCGTCGGCGCCTTACCTGACGAAGAAATTCATCGAGCCGCGGCTGATCTTCAAGGAAAACGTGCCGGTTCAATGAGTTAGCGCGCCGAAGCAAGCCGGCTTTTTCCCGATTTGTCAGAGGATTGGTGGGTGGTGCGGCAATTCTGCACACCAGCTATGCACGTTTTGCGGTTGCCGAATCGTTAGGCAACTTGTAATTAACAGCATGTCGGATGTCTTCCTCCTCCCAGACACCGACGATGAATGCGGTACACCTCCTCCCGTGCCGTATTCGAAATCGAAGCCCGCTGCCTCCTCCTCCCGGCAGCGGGCTTTTTCTTTTGCCGCAGGGAAGAGAGCGAAGGCGAAACCGGCCCGGTGGAGCGGGCTCCATCTGATGCTGACCAATTGCGCGCCTAGCCTTTGGCTGTCACCAGATTGGAGCTGAGTTCGAAAGCGACTCCCGATCCATCGGCGTGGGACTGGAGCACGGACGCACTGCCGCTCACGATGTCCTCCACGATGCGCTGGCGCTCCTGATCGGCCATTGCCTTGCCGGCGGCACTCATGCCGACCAGCGCCATCGTGTTCAATCGCAGGAGCGGCGCCCCGTCGTCAAAGCGTATCCTGCGCGAGATCGTCCTTGATCGAACGTCATGGAAGCCGGCGTCCCGCAGCAGCGCCTCGATCGGCGCCGCGTTCCCAAAGCTGTGGCGCAGGTCCACGATCGGGCCGAGGAGTCGCTCGGCGACGCGGCGGAGATCGCGAAAGAAGGGGATTTCCTCATCGGGGCGCCAAGTGGCAACTGCCAGCCGGCCGCCCCGCGACAGCGCCCGCCGCATCTCCGCCGTCGCAGCGGGCTTGTCAGGAAAGAACTGCAGCCCCTGCTGACAGACGATCACGTCGAACTGCTCTCCGTCATGGAGAGGCAGCGCGCCGGCATTGCCTACGCGCCAATCCATGTCTGGCGCCACGGCGCGCGCGACGGCGAGCATATCGGCATTGATGTCGACGCCGACGACATAGCCGGCGGCGCCGAGCCTTTCCCTGGCAACGCGGGCAACTATTCCCGTGCCACAGGCGATGTCCAGCACACGGTGGCCTAGAGAGAGCTTCAGCTCTTCGAAGGTCACTTCAGCCCAGGGGCGGAAGAGAGGCCCCACGAGCCAGCGCTCATACATCTCCGGAAAACTTGCCTGACCCATCGTCTAGCGCCCGTTTCCGGAACAGCATAACAGAATCAGGACGAGGCGAAGAGATCAGCGCGCCCTGAACGAAGCGATAAGGCTCTCGGCCATGCGCACGAACTGCGCGCTCGGGCCCTCGGCGCCGACGCTCTGCATCGAGACGCGCGCGCCTTCGAGCAGCAGCGACAGCGTGTCGGCGAGCAGCTCGGCCTGGCCGATGCCGGCGTCGCGGCACAGTGCAACCAGCTTTTCGCGCTGGGCTTCCTTCAGTTCCTTGATGACGCGCCTGGCCGGGTGATCGCTCTCGCTAAGCTCGACGGCGGCATTGGCCATATCGCAGCCGCGGCTGTCGGCGCTGAGCAGTTCCGAAGCCTTGTGAACCCAGGCATGCAGCTGGGCGAGCTTGTCGCCGGGGTGCTCGGCCTCGAACTCGTCCCATATCCTTGAAGCCTTCGCCGCGGTGGCGCGCAGGCATTCGATGATCAGCTCGTCCTTGGATTCGAAGTGACGATAGAGCGTCATCTTGTTGGTGCCGGCAGCCTCGGTGATGGCGTCGACGCCAACACCCTTGATGCCGTGCTTGTGGAACATGTCCTGCGCCGTCTCCAGAATCCGATCCCGTGGGCGGGAGCGCTCCACGACGCCGTCTGCCATCATGCTCTCCTTTCGTTTCCAAAAAACCCCGGCACACCTCTTGACTAGGGTGTTACCGATCTGTAACTTCCAGATGTTACTTACTGGTAACACCTATATCGCTCCGCGTCAACGACAAGGGTTCCACCGATAGGCCCTGCCAGAGCGAGATGGGGACAGAACTCTGCCCGTCATGCGGCTTCGGCCGGTGAAATCGAGAAAACGGTTCGTGATCATGCGATGCGAGCCGCAAGCAAGGAGCTTCTCCTATGCAAAAGCGTAAAGACCTGACGATCGACGAAGCCATCCGGGATCCGATGATCCGGCTGGCGATGAAGGCTGACGGGATCGATCCCAAAGCCTTCGAACGGATGCTGCGCTCGCGCGCGGCAGACAAGGCGCCGGACGGTGTGCCGCCGTCCTTCCTGGAAGACTCCGGCTCCGGCCGGTCCCGGCGCCTGCGCCATTTTGCAAAACCGTTCGGCGAGGCATCCGTGTCATGGTGAACTTCTTCATCCACCGCCCGATCTTCGCGTCGGCGATCGCCATCATCATGGTGCTCGCCGGCGGGATCGCCTATTTCCTGCTGCCCGTCTCGCAGTTCCCCGACATCACGCCCCCGCAAGTCGTGGTCAGCGCCCATTATCCCGGCGCCAGCGCGCAAGTCGTGGCCGATACGGTCACCACGCCGCTCGAGCAGCAGATCAACGGCGTGCAAGGCATGACCTACATGTCGTCGACGAGCTCGAATGACGGCTCCTCGACCATCACCATCACCTTCGATGTCGGCTATCCGCTGAGCACCGCGGCGGTCGACGTGCAGAACCGCGTCTCGCAGGCCGCATCCTCCCTTCCGGCGATCGTCAACCAGGGCGGCGTGACGATCAAGAAACAGAACCCCAATTTCGTTTTGATCGTCGACCTCACATCGCCGGACGGCTCCGTCGATCCGGTGGCGCTGAGCAACCTCGCCTATCTGCAGGTGGTCGACCCGCTGAAGCGGCTGCCCGGCGTCGGCGACGTGCAGATCTTCGGCGAACGCCGCTATTCGATGCGCGTCTGGCTCGACCCGGACAAATTGGCCAATCTCGGCATCACCGCGGTCGACGTGCAGAACGCCATTTCGGAGCAGAACGTGCAGGTGGCGGCCGGCAAGATCGGCCAGTCGCCGGCGCCGGCCGGCACCGCCTTCGAAATGCAGGTCAACGCGGTCGGCCGTTTGAGCGATCCGAAGGAATTCGGCGACATCGTCGTGCGCGCCAATTCGCAGAACGGCTCGCTGGTGCGGCTGCGCGACGTCGCCCGCATCGAGCTCGGCGCGCTGCAATATTCGTCGTCCGCCTTCTTCGGCAAGGACCCGACCGTGGTGCTCGCCGTCTACCAGATGCCCGGCTCCAACGCGCTCGACCTGCAGCAGCGGGTCAAGGACAAGATGCAGGAGCTTTCGCAGCGCTTCCCGAAGGGCGTCAGCTACGCCATGCATTACGACACGACGCGCTTCGTCTCGGCCTCGATGCATGACGTGCTGATCACGCTCGGCGAGGCGCTGGTGCTGGTCGTGGCGGTGGTCTTCATCTTCCTGCAGAGCTGGCGCACCACCATCATCCCGACCATCGCCATCCCCGTGTCGCTGATAGCGACGCTGGCGGTGATGTACATGCTGGGCTTCTCGCTCAACATGCTCTCGCTGCTCGGCATGGTGCTGGCGATCGGCCTCGTCGTCGACGACGCCATCGTCGTGGTCGAGAACGTCGAGAGACAGCTCGAAGCCGGCCTGGCGCCGCTCGCCGCGACGCGCGCGGCCATGGCCGAGGTGACCGGGCCGATCATCGCCACCACCGCGGTGCTCGGGGCGGTGTTCATCCCGGTCGCCTTCATTCCCGGCGTTTCGGGGCGGCTCTACAACCAGTTCGCGCTCACCGTCGCGATCTCGGTCGGCATCTCTGCCTTCAATTCGCTGACGCTGAGCCCGGCGCTGAGCGCCGCGTTCCTGCGCCATCGCGGCGAGACGCAGTTCTTCCTGTTCCGCTGGTTCAATGCCGGCTTCGACTGGCTGTCGCATGCCTATGCCCATGGCGTGCGCATCCTGATCAAGCTGCGCTGGGCCATGCTCGGCCTGTTCGCGGCCGGCCTGGTCGCGACCTATTTCGTCTGGCAGAAGCTGCCCTCGACCTTTTTGCCCGTCGAGGACCAGGGCTATTTCTTCGTCGTCATCCAGCTGCCCGACGGCGCTTCGCTGGAGCGCACGGACGCGGTTGCCCAGAAGGCGCGCGACATCCTGCAGAGCACGCCCGGCGTCGACATCGTCGGCTCGATCAGCGGCCTGAACTTCCTGACCAGCGCCGCGCAGTCGAATTCGGCGGTGGAGTTCGCCATCCTGAAGCCGTGGGACGAGCGCGGGCCAGACCAGAACGCCTCGAAGCTGGTCGAGCAGGTGCGCGGCAAGCTGTTGCAGATGCCGGAAGCCTTCGCGCTGTCCTTCGATCCGCCCTCGATCCCGGGCCTCGGCACCACCGGCGGCTTCGAGTTCCAGGTGGAAGACCTCTCGGGCCGCGGCAGCGCCGCGCTGAACGAGGTCACACAGGCGCTGATCGCCGAGGCGCGCAAGCAGCCCGAGCTCAACCCGCAGCAGCTGTTCTCGTCCTTCTCGACCTCGACGCCACAGTTCAACTACGACCTCGACCGCAACAAGGCGAAGCTTCTCGGCCTCAACCTGCCGGACGTGTTCAACACGCTGCAGATCTATCTCGGCTCGCTCTACGTCAACGACTTCAACCTGTTCGGCCGCACCTTCCGTGTGACCATCCAGGCCGACAAGGACGCGCGCGGAAATGCGAACGACATCTCGCGCCTCTATGTGCGCAACGCGTCGGGCGGCATGGTGCCGCTGAGCACGCTGGGCAAGCTGATGCCGATCGTCGGTCCGGAGACCGTACCGCACTACAACAACAATGCCTCGGCTCTCATCAATGGCGGCGCCGCTCCGGGTTTCTCGTCCGGACAGGCGGTGGCGGCGATGGAGCGGGCGGCGGCAAACGTGCTGCCGAGGGACTTCGGCTATGAGTGGACCGGCATCACCTATCAGGAGCTCAAGGCCGGCTCGATCGCCTCGGTCGTGTTCGGCCTGGCGATCGTCTTCGTCTTCCTGATCCTGGCGGCGCAATATGAAAGCTTCGCCATGCCTTTCATGGTGCTGCTTGCCGTCCCGCTCGCTCTGTTCGGCGCCTTCGTCGTGCTCCTGCTGCGCGGCATGCAGATCGACGTCTACTCGCAGATCGGCTTCGTCATGCTGATCGGCCTGGCGGCGAAGAACGCGATCCTGATCGTCGAGTTCGCCAGGCGGCGGCGCGAGGAAGGCCTGACCATCGTCGAGGCGGCGATGGAGGCCGCTCGGCTGAGGCTGCGGCCGATCCTGATGACGGCCTTCGCCTTCATCCTCGGCGTGCTGCCGCTGATGTTCGCGACGGGCGCGGGTGCTGCCAGCCGGCAGTCGATCGGCACCACCGTCTTCGGCGGCATGGTGGCGGCGACCATCCTGTCGCTGGTCTTCGTGCCGGTCTTCTACGCGGTCATCGAGAAGCTGCGCGAGCGCGGCGGCGAGAACGAACCTGCCGCGGGGCATCAGTATGCCCCGCACCAACAAGAGATTGAACCGACCGCCGAGCCAGTGCGGCTCGCCGATGCGGCCGAATAGGATTGGAGACCAACATGCGTAAATGGAAAATCGCTTTAGGAACGGCCGTCGCGCTGGGCGCGATTTCGGTGGCAAGCGTCCACCTGCTCGACATGGGCAATCTCAGCCTCAACGCCAGCACGGCAGGTGCCGCACCCGCGCCCAAGGCCTTCGTCATGCCGGTGCCGGTGGTGAACGTCGTCAAGAAGACGCTGCCGATCTATCTCGACTACGCCGCGCGCGTCGAGCCGATCCGCAGCATCACGCTGCAGGCGCGCGTGCCGGGCTATCTGCAGGAGCAGACCGCGGCGGACGGCAGCGACGTCAAGCAGGGCGACCTGCTCTACAAGATAGCACGCGAGGACTATCAGGCAGCGCTCGACCAGGCCAAGGCGCAGGTCGAGCGCGACACGGCGACGCTCGACTATGCGCGCTCCAACCTCGGCCGCGGCAGCGAGCTCGCCAAGAGCGGCTATCTCGCCAAGGACAGTTTCGACCAGCGCACCAGCACCTTGCGCGGAGCCGAAGCGGCGCTGCTGCTCGACAAGGCGGCGGTGCGAACGGCCGAGCTCAATCTCGGCTATGCCGAAATCAAGGCGCCGTTCCCGGGACGCATCGGCCGCAACCAGGCCTCGGTCGGCACGCTGGTCAGCGTCGCCGGCACAGTGCTCAACACGCTGGTGCAGCTCGACCCGATCTACGTCACCTTCAATCCGAGCGAGACCGACTTGGTCCAGATCGAGGAAGCGAAGGCGGCCGGTCCGATCGCGGTCGACGTGCTTCTGCCGGGTGAGACCGAGCCAAGCCAGAAGGGCCAGCTCACCTTCATCGACAACACGATCGACCATTCGACCGGCACGATCACCGCCCGCGCCACGATCGGCAACGCCAAGTTCAGGCTGCTGCCCGGCCAATATGTGCGCGTGCGGCTGCATGTGAAGGAGCAGCCCAACACGCTGATGGTGCCGCAGGTGGCGCTGGGCTCCAGCCAGCTCGGCAAATACCTCTACGTGCTCGGCAAGGGCAACACCGTGGACCAGAAACTGGTCTCGCTCGGGCCGACCGACGGCGACCTGATCTCCGTCACCTCCGGCATCTCCGAGAGCGACCAGGTGATCACAGGCAATTTGCAGAAGATCGGACCCGGAATGCCGGTTTCTCCCTTGCCGCAACCGAAACCGGCCAGCTGATAACCCCCATCAGTCCCGGTCCGACGGCGCCCTCGGCTCCCACGCCGAGGGCGCCGTTTTTCTTTGCGCGCCGCAATCAGCAAAAAATCGATCGCCGCCCCTTGTTGGATTGTCGACAATCTGCTTGTCTTGCAGCCGGTTCATCCGGAGGGACACATGGCGAAGCTGGATTTCAGTCCGATCGCGGATACGACGCGCAGGGCGGAGATCATCGCGCTGCTCAGGCGCGCCATCCTGACGGGCCAGCTGGAACCCGGGCAAAAGCTCAACGAGCTCAGGATTTCCGAACAGATGCGGGTGAGCCGCGCGCCGCTGCGCGAGGCGATGCGCGAGCTGGTGCAGGAAGGCATCCTGACCAGCATCCCCTATGCCGGGACCTTCGTGATCGACGTCACCGCCAAGGACATCATCGACGCCTATTCCCTCAACAAGGTGCTGGAAGAATTCGCCATCGAGCTCGCCTGGCCGCAGCGCGACCAGCGTCTCTTCGACGAGCTCGACCGTCGCCATGAAGCGGTCAAGCAGGCGACGCGGGCGCTCGACACCACGCGCCAGATCGAGACGGCGCTGCGGCTGCACGGGCTGATCTACGAGTGGGCCGACAATTCGGTGCTGCTGGAGACCTGGCAGCGGCTGACCAGCCGGCTGCAGATGTATTTCGCGCTGCATCAGCGCGCGCGCAACGAGCCAGTGCCGTCCGAGGACCTGCACGAAACCTATGTGGCGCTGCTCAAGGGCTCGGACATGCGCGCCGCCCAGCGGCATGCGCGCGAGCATATCGACGGCGATTTCGAAGAGCTTCTTGCCTATGCGCGCGGCCTCGAGAAGCGCGCCTCGAAGAACTGACCCACTCGCGGACAACGGACAGCAACGTGAAGATCAAGAGCATCAAGGCCTATCATGTCGTGCAGCCCTTCGTCGACGGCCCCTACCGCATGTCCAAAGGGCGGGTCGCCGACTGTTTCGACGCGGTGATCGTCGCCATCACCTCCGACAGCGGCGTGACCGGCTGGGGCGAGATGGCGCCGCTCGGCAATTTCTATTCGGCCGCGTTTCCGGCGGGAACGCGCGCGGGCGTGCCGGAGATCGCGCCGCATCTCATCGGCCACGATCCGCGCGGACTGGCCGGCATCGTCAGGCTGATGGACACGGTGTTCAAGGGCCACCCTTATGTGAAGGCCGCGCTCGACATGGCCTGCTGGGATCTGGCGGCGCGCGCGGCCGACGTGCCGCTGGTGACGATGCTCGGCGGCCGCGAGAGCGAGACGGCGGAACTCTACCGGGTCGTCACGCACGGCACGGTCGATCAGATGGCGGCGCTTGCCAAACGCATCGTCGCGGAAGGCTACCACCGGCTGCAGGTCAAGGTCGGCGGCAATGTGCGTGACGACATCGAGCGGGTGACCGCGGTCGCCGCGGCCGTGCCGAAAGGCACCGTGATCTTCTGCGACGCCAATGCCGGCTGGACGCCCTACCAGGCGCGCCAGTTCGCCGACGCCACACGCGGCATCGACTACACGTTCGAGCAGCCCTGCACGACGATAGAGGAGAACATGTCGGTGCGCCGCATGCTCGACAAGCCGATGGTGCTCGACGAATCCGTCACCTCGCTGCAGGAGATGCTGGAAATCCATCGCTGCGGCGCGGCCGACGGCCTGACGCTGAAGATCTCGCGGCTGGGCGGCGTGACGCAGACCCGGTTGATCCGTGACGTTGCGGTCGATCTCGGTTTCATGATCACGGTCGAGGATACCGGCGGCGCCGAGATCGACACCGCCGCCATGGCGCATCTGTCGCTGTCGACGCCGGAGGAGCGCCGGCTGCACGCCATCGCCTTCCACGAATGGGTGACGGTGCGCACCGCTTCCAACAAGCCGCCGGTGACGGGCAGCCGCATGGGCATCCCCGATGGGCCCGGCCTCGGTATCGACGTCGACCCCGACCTGCTCGGCAAGCCCTTCTTCGAGATCGGCTGAGATGAAGGCCGGCCGCATTGCACCGGGCGGACGTGAAGAAAGGAGGCGACAGACCGGGTAGATGAAGCGGCCCCGATTTCGATTGGGCCGCAAGACCGAACAAGGCATGCATCAAGAAAATCTGACCTTCCCGGTTCAAGGAGCGGATGGACCAGACCAAACTGCATGCTAGAGTTCGACCAACTGAAATTGTTGACGACGGCCGGGACAGGAGAACTCCACGGAATTCGTCAACCGGAATGCACTCGCCAACCACAAAAACTGGGGAAGGGTTTAAACCCATGAGCAAGAACTATCGCATTCTCGATCTCATCAGGCGCAACGGCACGCCGCTCGAAAATCATCTCATCGACGGCCTGGTCGACGGCCGCGTCAGCCGCCGCGATTTCGTCCGCCACGGCAGCCTGCTCGGCCTGTCGCTGCCGCTTCTCGGCCGCATCGGCATGGCGGCGGGCTTCGGCGCCGCGCCCTCGCTTGCCCGCGGGCAAGGGGCCCCCGGCGCCACCATCCGCGTCGGCAGCAACGTGCCGTCCGCCGCGATCGATCCGGTCACCATCGCCGACGCCGGCGGTCTGCTGGTGCTGCAGCAGGTCGCTGAATTCCTCTGCATCGACGGTCCCGACCTGGTGCTGAAGCCGGCGCTGGCGGAAAGCTGGAAGCCGAACGCCGACGGCACGGTTTGGACCTTCAAGCTGCGCAAGGGCGTCAAGTTCCACAGCGGCGGCGAGATGAAGGCCGACGACGTGGTGGCCAGCATCGACCGTCTCGCCGACCCCGCCAACTCGTCCAACGCGCTGTCGGTGTTCAACGGCATCCTGAAGAAGGGCGCGACCAAGAAGGTCGACGATTATACGGTCGAGTTCCACCTCGACGCACCGAACGGCAACTTCCCCTACATGGTGTCGTCCGACAACTACAACGCCGTCATCATCCCGGCGAGCTACAAGGGCGGCTACGAGCAGAGCTTCGACGGCACGGGTCCGTTCAAGCTCGAAAAATACACGGCCAAGGTCGGCGCCTCTTTCGTCCGCAACGAGGATTACTGGGGCGAGAAGGCCTTGCCGGAACGCACCGAGTTCACCTTCTTTTCCGACATGCAGGCCCAGATCCTTGCCTTGCAGGGCGGCCAGATCGACATCATCAACCAGATGCCGGTGCTGGCCGGCGTCGGCCTGCTCAACGATCCGAACGTCTCCATCATCAGCCTGAAGTCGGTGGCGCACCAGCAGCTGCACATGCAGTGCGATTCCGATCCGTTCAAGGATCCGCGCGTGCGCCGGGCGATTGCGCTCAGCATCGACCGCAAGAAGCTCGTCGCCGGCCTCATGAAGGGCCGCGCCCAGGAGGGCAACGACAGCCCGTTCGCGGGCGTCTATCCGTCGACCGACGCCAGCGTGCCGCAGCGCGAGCAGGATATCGCGCAGGCCAAGCAGCTGATGGAAGCGGCGGGCGCCGGCAAGGGCTTCAAGGTGACGCTGACCACCGAGCGCTATCTCGAAATCCCGGAATACGCGCAGCTCATCCAGAACTGGGTCAAGGAGATCGGCATCGAGCTCGAGCTCAACATCCTCGACCAGGGCGCCTATTACGGCGATGCCGTGTTCGGCAAGTCGAACTGGCTGGATTCGGTGATGGGCATCACCGACTACGGCCACCGCGGCGTGCCGAACGTCTATCTCGCCGCGCCGCTGAAGAGCGACGGCACCTGGAACGCAGCGCACTTCAAGAACAAGGACTATGACCAGCTGGCGACGAGCTATATCGCGGCTCTCGACCTCGAGGCGCAGAAAGCCACCGCCGGCAAGATCCAGAAGCTGCTGCTCGAGGAAACGCCGGTCATCTTCGGCTATTTCTACGACTACCTGACGGCGACGGCGAAAGGCGTGGCGGGCGTGCAGCCCACCGCCATGTCGCAGTTGTTCCTCGAGAAGGCTTCGAAAGCCTGACAAGAGCGAACAAGCTTATCCCTGACGGCCGGCTGTCCACGGAGAGCCGGCTCCAATAGGAGTATTCGCCATCCTCGCTTTCCTCGTCCGGCGCCTCGCCCTGTCGCTCATCACGCTGTTCCTGCTCAGCGTCATGGTGTTCCTCGGCGGCCAGGTGCTGCCCGGCAATGTCGGGCGCGCCATCCTCGGACCGTTCGCCGATCAGCGCGCCGTCGACGCGCTCGACCACTCGCTCGGCGTCGACCGGCCGCTGCTCGTCCAATACGGCAGCTGGATCTGGAATTTCCTGCATGGCGACATGGGCACGTCCTACATTTTCCGCGCGCCGGTGGCGCCCTTCGTCGTCGACGCGCTCGGCAATTCGATGAAGCTGGCGCTCGTCGCCTTCGTGCTGGTGGTGCCGATCGGCATCCTCGGCGGCGTCATCGCCGCGCTCAACCTCAACCGGCCGCTCGACCGCATCATCAGCCTCGGCGGCCTGTCGGTGACGGTGCTGCCGGAATTCGTCACCGGCATCATCCTGATCCTGATCTTCGGCGTATGGCTGCGCTGGCTGCCGATCGCCGCGGCCTGGCCGAAAAGCGCCGGCTTCTTCACCCAGCTCTATTATCTCATCCTGCCGTCGCTGCCGCTGTTTCTGGTGCTGTTCGGCTATATCGCGCGCATGGCGCGGTCCGGCATGATCGAGGCGCTCGATTCCGACTATACGCGCACCGCCGTGCTGAAGGGCCTGCCGTGGCGCACGGTGATCTGGCGGCATGTGCTGCGCAATGCGCTGCTACCGACCATCACCGTCATCGCCACGCAGACCGGCTATCTGATCGGAGGGCTGGTCGTGATCGAGACCCTGTTCCGCTACCAGGGCATCGGCTCGCTGATCTTCACCGCCGCGCGCGGCAAGGATTTCCCGATGCTCGAGGCCGGCATCCTCACCATCGGCATCGTCTATGCTGTGGCTACTTTGGTCGCCGACTTCCTCTATTCCGTGCTCAATCCGCGCATCCGGCTGGGAGCAGAGCAATGAGCGCGACGGACACTCCTGCGAACGTTCCCGCACCCGACGCCGCTTCACGGCGCGGCCCCTGGGGCGAGGTGCTGCACTCGCTGTTGCGGTCCGGCACCTTCCTGACCGGGCTCGGCATTGTCCTGTTCTGGATCGTCTGCGCGCTGTTCGGCGAGCATTTCGTGCCTTACGACCCGCTTGCCGACGACATCATCAACGCGCTGGCGCCGCCCTCGGCCGAGCACTGGTTCGGCACCGACCAGATCGGCCGCGACGTCTTCTCGCGCGTCATCGTCGGCTCGCGCGATATCCTGACCGTGGCGCCTTTGGCCACCTTGCTCGCGACCGTCGCCGGCACCGCGCTCGGCCTGCTGATCGGCTATTTCCGCGGCATCGTCGACGATATCGTCAGCCGTGTCCTCGAAGCCTTCATGGCGATCCCGGTCGTGATCATCGCGCTGCTCGCCATCGTCGCGCTGGGCACCTCGAAGATCACCGTCATCGTCGTCATCGGCCTGAGCTTCGCGCCGATCATCGCCCGCACCGTGCGCTCGGCGGTGCTCGCCGAACGCGAGCTCGACTATGTCGCGGCGGCAAAGCTGCGCCACGAGGGCGCGCTGCATACCATGTTCGTCGAGATCCTGCCCAACGTCATCCCGCCGATCCTGGTCGAGACGACGGTGCGGCTCGGCTACGCCATCTTCGCCGTCGCCACGCTCTCCTTCATGGGCTTCGGCATCCAGCCGCCCTCGCCCGACTGGGGGCTCTCGATCTCCAGCAATTACGGCATGATCGGCGGCGGCTTCTGGTGGACCGTGCTGTTCGATGCGCTGGCGATCGCCTCGCTGGTGATCGGCGTCAACCTGGTGGCCGACGGCGTCCATGGAGCGTTCAATGACTGACACGAACGCGCTCGAGCTCAACGATCTCTCGGTCGCCTATCGCGTCGGCGGCCGCAACCGGGCGGTGCTGCGCAATGTCAGCTTCACCATCGGCCGCGGCGAAGCCTACGGACTGGTCGGCGAATCCGGCTGCGGCAAATCCACCGCGGCGCTGTCGGTGGTGCGCTACCTGCCGCGCAACGGCTCGATCACCGGCGGCTCGATCGCGCTCGACGGCAAGGATGTGATGAAGCTCGACGCCGAGGCGCTGCGGCGCGCCCGCGCGGAAAGCGTGTCGATGGTCTACCAGGATCCCGGCAAGGCGTTGAACCCGTCGCTGCGCATCGGACGGCAACTGACCGAGATCTTCGAGCTTGCCGGCATCTCGGGACAGGCGGCGGGCGACAAGGCGATCGCGATGCTGAACCTTGTGCGCATCTCCGATCCGGTGAGCGTCATGCAGCGCTATCCGCACCAGTTGTCCGGCGGCATGCAGCAGCGCGTGGCGATCGCCATGGCCTTGGCCAACGACCCATCGATGCTGATCCTCGACGAGCCGACGACCGGCCTCGACGCGACGGTCGAAGCCGAAGTGCTCGACCTGATCGCCCAACTGAGAAGGGAGCTGTCGGCATCGATCCTGTTCATCAGCCACAACCTCGCCGTCGTCTCCAACATGTGCGACCGGGTCGGCGTGCTCTATGCCGGCATGCTGGTCGAGGAAGGCTCGACCAAGGACGTGTTCAACGACCCGCGCCATCCCTACACGGTGGCGCTGCTGCGCTGCCTGCCGCGCGGAGGCCAGCGCAAGGACCAGGGCCGGCTCGACACCATCCCCGGCTTCCTGCCCGGCATCGGCGCCAATATCGTCGGCTGCGCCTTCGCCGACCGCTGCGCGCTGGCAACGGAGCGCTGCCGCAGCGAGCCGCCGCCGCTTTACGATCTGGGTGAAGGCCGGCTGTCGCGCTGCCACTATCACGACAAGGCGCAGTCGCTGCCGCGCGCCACGCCCGCCGAGGTTCCTGCCGTGGCGCCCAAGCAGGCGCCACCCGTGCTGCGGGTCGAGGGGCTGAACAAGACCTATGCCAGCCATGGCCGTCCGCTGCGGGCGGTGAAGGACGTCTCGGTCAGCCTGAGGCCCGGCGAGACGCTAGGGCTGGTCGGCGAATCCGGCAGCGGCAAGACCACCTTCGCGAGGCTTTTGCTCGGCCTCGTCTCGCCGGACGACGGCGGCAGCATCGAGCTCGAAGGCAGAGAATTGGCGCCGCGGCTCGCCAGCCGCTCGGAAGACCAGGTCAAGGCGGTGCAGATCGTCTTCCAGAACCCGGACTCGGCGCTCAACCGTTCGCATTCGATCCGGCACATCCTCAGCCGCGCCTTGAAGCGGCTTGGCGGGCTCACCGGCAAGACGCTGGACACGCGGCTCGAAGAGCTTGTCCGCTCGGTGCGCCTCACCGACCGCCATCTCGCGGTCAAGCCGCGGCAGCTTTCGGGCGGGCTGAAGCAGCGCGTGGCGATCGCGCGCGCCTTCGCCGGCGATCCGCGCATCGTCGTCTGCGACGAGCCGACCTCGGCACTCGACGTCTCGGTGCAGGCGGCGATCCTCAACCTGCTCGCCGACCTGCAGTCGAAGCAGGATGTCAGCTACATCTTCATCTCGCACGACCTCGGCGTGGTGCGTTATCTGTCCGACAAGATCGCGGTGCTCTATCTCGGCCGCATCATGGAGTTCGGGCCGTCGGAAGCAGTCTTCTCCGGCCCGCATCACCCCTATACCGAGGCGCTGCTGTCGGCCGTGCCTAAACTCGACCGGACGGAGAACTCGCGCATCCGCCTCGACGGCGAAATCCCGAGCGCGGCCAACCCGCCGACAGGCTGCGTCTTCCACACGCGCTGCCCGCGCAAGATCGGCGCGATCTGCGAGACGCAGGAGCCGGAGCTGACGGAGGCCGAACCGGGGCACACGATCCGCTGCCACATTCCTTTTGCGGAATTGGCACGGCTGCAGAAGCCGAAACCGATCGCCCCCCAACCGGCGTGAGGAGCAATCGGCCAGGCTGCGGCGGGGCCGCGTGCGAGCACGATGCACTATACGGTCGGCACGGTGCCGCCATCGATGATGAATTCGGCGCCCGACACCGCTCCAGCACGCGGGGAAACCACGAAGGCAATCAAATTGGCGACCTCCGACGGTTTGGCCGGCCGGCCGAGCGGAATGCCACCCAGCGCATCCATGATGATCTGCTTGCCGCCCTCGTAATCGGTGCCTGCCTGCGTGGCCAGTCGGGTGGCCAGCGCAACCGAAGCCTCCGTCTCCACCCAACCGGGTGAAACCCGAAGCACTCGAACACCTTTCGGCGTGACCTCTTTCGACAAGCTCTTGCTGTAGGTCGAAAGAGCGGCTTTGACGGCCGCGTAGGCAGTCGTGGATTGCGGAAGCGGCAGGCGGCTTTGGATGGAGGTGACATGCACGACTACGCCGGCCCCTTGCGCCACCATGCCGGGCAGGAGCGCCCGGTCCACCCGGACGGCCGGCATCAAGTTGCGGTCCAGTTCCCTGAACCACTCCGCATCATCCAAGACGGCAAAGCCGCCCGGCGGCGCGGATGAACCGCCCACCACATGGACGATGATGTCCACGCCGCCAAACAGATCGAGCACGCCTCCAACCACCTTGGCGCAGCCTTCGGCCGTCGTCATGTCGGCGGCGATATAGTTGACATTCCGGGACGAGATTGCCGGTGCGTTGCGCGCTGTCGTCACGACGCGCGCGCCCGCCTGGTGGAGCGCGTCGACAACGGCCGCCCCAATCCCCCTTGTCCCACCGGTCACCAGAGCGCGTGTTCCGCCGAGGCCAAGATCGAAGCTCACAGCGTGATCTCCAGCCGCGCGATCTGATCCTTCTCAAGGACGAATGCGTAACGCAGATCGACCGGACTACCGGGAAAGTTCCCGCTCAGTCGTGCCGTCACCATGGTCTGACCGTTCACATCACTTACCGCAAGCGGCTCCGCGACATAGCTGTATTTCCTCGAAGCTTCCGCGCGCCACCGGCGTATGGCTTCGCGGCCCAAGTGGATTTGCCGCTCGTCCACGACGACAGCGTTTTCGGTAAAGCAAAAGGCGACATCGAAATCGTTCCGATCGGCAGCAAAATAGGCCCCGATCGGCCCAGGCAGGGCGACCGACATGGCAATTCCCCTGATCTTGTTGTGTCTCCATCTAGATCGCCCTATTCTGTCGAAATGACAAGAACCGACAGAAAAGTAAGGTACCCACCGGAAAGTAAGTCGCACGGCCATACCCGCGAAACGGCGGCGGAGGGCGTCGAGAAAGCCCTAAAGCTTCTCGAAGGCCGGTGGAAACTGACGATCCTGTTTCACCTGTTCGGAGGCCAGGTCCTGCGGTTTTCGGACCTTGAGCGCGCGATTCCCGCCGTGTCGCAGAAGATGCTGATCCAGCAGCTTCGGCAAATGGAAAGCGACGGCATCGTGCGCCGCATCGTCCACCATCAGGTGCCACCCAAAGTGGAGTATTGTCTTACGGAATGGGGGCAGGCGCTCTGCCCGGCGCTGGATGCGTTGTTGTCCTGGGCAGAGCAAACGCCCGGGCTTGCAGCAGCCAAGCCGGCGTGAGTAACAAAGATCAGGCTGACGCCCGATCCGCCATGCTGAAGGCGCGGTCGCCTTCGGCAAACCCCTGGCCCGTCGTCAGGTTCAGCGCCAAGCCTCGCAATCCTGCCAGCGCGACATTCAGCGTGTCTGACGAGGCCTGGTTCTCCGGGTATGCGAGGTAAATCGGGCGCTGGAACACCGGCGTGTCCTCGACGCGCCGCAACTCGCCGCGCTCGATGTGAGCGCTGACGGCGCTCAGCGGCAGATAGGCGGCCGCCCGTTGCGACAGCACATGCTGCAGGCCGATGAACACCAGCCCGGCCGAGATCGCCGGCTTCACCATGCCGGCGAAGGCGCGGTCGTGCTCGACGCGGAATTCCAGCCCCCAGTCCATCAGGATGTAATTCTGTGTCCACGGCCCGGCCTGCGCCGTATGCTGGACGAGCACCACCTGATCGACGGCCAATGTCTCATAGACGATGCCGGGATGAGGCTTGGGCAGATAGAGGATGCAGATGTCGAGCAGGCCCTCGGCCATCTGGTCGATCGCGAGATCCGGAAAGCTGCCTTCCAGCCTGAGCGCCACGTTCGGCCGCTTCGCCCGCATCCAGTCGATCCAGGGCGAGGTGATGCTGTCCCAGAGATAGGCGGGAGCGGTGAGCCTCAGCAGCGTCTCGTAGCCATCGGGAACCGCGATATCCTGGCGCGACTGCTCCCAGGTGCGGGTGATCGTGGAGGCATGCGGCAGGAACTGCCGGCCGGCCGGCGTCAGCGTGACGCCGTCGCTGTCGCGGACGAACAGCTTGCGCCCCAACTGCTCTTCCAGGCCGCGAATGCGCGCGCTGACGGTGGACTGGGCAAGGTTCAGCCGGTGGGCGGCGACGGTGAAACTGCCATGCTCCGCGACCTCCAGGAAACTGCGCAGATTCTCGGTATCCATGGCATTCGCTTTCGGCTCGGCGGCAATCGAAGATTCCGATGGCCTTCATCAAAAAATATCGCTTTTCGGTCGCGGTCAACAATGAACTAGATGACAAAGCCCCACGCCAGCCAAGGAATGCAACCATGCCGAAGCATTTCAGGACGATCGACGCCGCTCGCAGACATCTCAGCGCAATCGAAAATTCCGCTATCGACGAATTGCTCGCCGGCAGGATCGGGCGTCGCGAATTCCTGCGCCATGGCAGCGTGCTCGGCCTGTCGCTGCCCTTCCTCGGCGGCATCGCCTCGGCGGTCGGACTTGGCGCTCCTGAAGCGCGTGCCGAAGGCAAGCCGGGCGGCACGGTGCGTGCAGGCGTCGCCGTGCCCGGCGGCGCCATCGACCCGGTGACTTTCTATGACAGCGGCAGCTACCAGCTCGTCTTCCAGACGGCCGAATTCCTGTGCGTGACGCAGCCGGACCTCACGCTGAAACCGGTGCTGGCGGAAAGCTGGTCGCCCAATGCCGACGGCAGCGTGTGGACCTTCAAGCTGCGCAAGGGCGTGAAATTCCACAATGGCGAAGACTTCAAGGCTGACGACGTGGTGGCGACCTTCAACCGGCTCGCCGATCCGAACGGCGCATCCAATGCGCTGTCGGTATTCAAGGGCCTGCTGTCGAAGGGCAGCACGCGCAAGGTCGACGACCACACCGTCGAGTTCCATCTCGACGCGCCGAACGGCAGCTTCCCCTATTCGGTGTCGATCGACAATTACAACGCCGTCATCCTGCCGGCGAGCTACAAGGGCGACTACGAGAAGACCTTTGAAGGCACCGGCCCGTTCCGGCTCGAAAGCTATACGCCGAAGGTCGGCGCGAGCTTTGTGCGCAATCCCGATTACTGGGGCGAGAAGGCGCTGCCCGACCGGCTGGAGTTCAAATTCTACGCCGACGTGCAGCCGCGTATCCTGGCGCTGCAGGCGGGCGAGGTCGACGTGCTCGACGCCATCCCGCTCGACGTCAGCCAGGTGGTGCTCGGCAATCCGGACATCACCGTGCTTCGCGTCGCCTCGACCGCGCATCGCCAGCTCCACATGCGCTGCGACATGGCCCCCTTCACCGACAAGCGGGTGCGCCAGGCGCTGGCCTTGTGCATCGACCGCTCCAAGCTGGTCGACGGGCTCTGCCGCGGCATGGCGGCCACCGGCAATGACAGCCCGTTCGCGCCGGCCTTCCCCGCTACCGACAAGTCGGTGGCGCAGCGCACGCAGGACATCGCCAAGGCCAAGCAGCTGATCGAAGCAGCAGGCCTCGCGAACGGCTTCGACATGACGCTGACGACGCTGCGCTATTCCGACATTCCGGGCTACGCGCAGCTCTTCCAGAACTTCGCCAAGGAGATCGGCGCGCGCATCTCGCTCAACATCGAGGACCAGGACAAATATTACGGCAAGGCGGTGTTCGGCCAGTCGGACTGGCTGGATAGCCCGCTCGGCATCACCGACTACGCGCATCGCAGCGTGCCGAATGTGTTCCTGAAAAGCCCGCTGGTCAGCGACGGCCCCTGGAACGCGGCGCATTTCAAGAACACCGCCTATGACGGGCTGGTCACCGGCTATCTCAAGGCGCTCGATCTCGATTCACAGCGCAAGGCCGCGTCCGATATCCAAAAGCTGCTGCTCGACGAGACGCCGGTGATCTTTAGCTATTTCCCGGACCTCTTGGTGCCGGTGCGCAAGAATGTCGGCGGCCTGCCGCCGATCGCCGCCGGCCTGCTGCTCGACCGGGTATCGATAGGCTGATCATGATCGCGCGCAAGAGCTTGGCCGCGAACGACGAGGAAAGGACGACGACCATTCGCAAGCCTCATTTGCGCGGCCGCGGGCCGCATTTCCCGCTGCTTGACAGTATCGTGCAATATGAGTTCGAACCGGGCTATGTCGCCTTCACCATGCCCTCGCCCAAGCGGCTGCGCGTGCAGGTCGGGCCGATGATCGTCGCCGACACCACCAAAGGGCTGGTGTTTTATGAGAGCGACCATCTGCCGGTCTACTACTTCCCGATGAGCGACGTGCGCGAGGAGTTCCTGCTGCCGAGCAGGACGACGACGGAGGACCCATTCAAAGGCACCGCGACGCATTATTCGCTGAACACCGGCATCACGCTGGTCGAGGATGGCGCCTGGCGTTATCTCGATCCGGTCAAAGGCTGCCCGCCGATTGCGGACTACATATCCTTCTACTGGCCGAAGATGACGCATTGGTGGGAGGAGGACGAGGAGATCTTCGTCCATGCCCGCGATCCGTTCCGGCGCGTTGACTGCCTGCCCTCCTCGCGGCGCGTGCAGGTGATCCTCGACGGCGAGCAGGTCGCCGACTCACGGCGCGGCGTCTTCCTGTTCGAGACCGGCCATCCGGTGCGCCACTATCTGCCGATCTCGGACACGCGGCTCGATATGTTCACGCCCAGCCGCTACATCTCGCGCTGCCCCTACAAGGGCATCTCCAACTACTACCATGTGACGACGCCAAAGAAGCGGCACGAGAACCTCGTCTGGTATTATCCCGAGCCGGTGCACGAGGCCGAGCGCATCAAGGGGCTGGTGTGTTTTCATCACGAGCTGGTCGACAAGATTCTCGTCGACGGGGTGGAGATCCCGAAAGAGGCTACGGCCGCTTCGGATGGCTATTTTTGAGTCCTATTTAGCGTCCGCAGCATTCCTTCGCGCCCCCCTCTGTCCTGCCGGACATCTCCCCCACTTGGAGGTGAGATTGGCAGCTTGGGCGCTCCGCCCCTTCCTGCGCATCGAAAGATAGCGAAAGCTGCCGCGACAGCCGATCTCCCCCTTGTGGGTCCTTGTGGGGGAGATGTCCGGCGGGACCGAGGGGGCGCTGTCCCCGCCGACATCGAAGTGATTTCCCCCGGGCAGGACTCAAATGGCGGGTTGAAATATTTTTCAAATAGAAATAGGAATGTTCAAACGATGATCGCGGCGCGGCGGCGCGCCAATGAGTGGAGGAAGCGACATGTCCCATCCGCAATTCGCAGCGGAACTCCTGCAGCGTGCTGAGAAACAAGGGCCGATCACGATCGGTCTCGCCGGCGCCGGGCAGATGGGAACGGACATCGTCGTTCAGGTAGCACTTATGCCCGGCATGCGCATCGGCGCCATTTCGGAAGTCCGGCCACAGGCGGCGATCGAAGCGGCACTTCTTGCCGGCCATGACCGCTCCGACATCGTGCAGGCAAGCAACGCGGCAGCCATCGACCGCGCCATCGAGGCCGGCAAGATCGCCGTCACCGAGGACCTGCATGCGCTCGCAGCCGCCGGCCGCATCGACGTCATCATCGACGCCACCGGCAATCCCAATATCGGCACGCTGTTCGCGCTCGAAGTGATGAAGAACGGCAAGCATATCGTCATGCTCAATGTCGAGGCCGACATCACTATAGGCCGCTTCCTGAAGGAAGAGGCGCGCAAGGCCGGCGTCGTCTACACCGGTGCTGCCGGCGACGAGCCGGCTTGCACGCTGGAGATCATCGGCTTTGCCAAGAGCCTCGGCTTCAATATCGTTGCCGCCGGCAAGGGCAAGAACAATCCGCTGAACATCGACGCGGTGCCGGCCGATTACGAGAAGGAAGCGGCCGAGCGCAACATGAATGCGCGCATGCTGGTCGAGTTCGTCGACGGCTCGAAGACGGCGATCGAGATGGTGGCCATCGCCAACGCCACCGGCCTGGTGCCCGACGTGCCGGGCATGCATGGCCCGACGGCGACGCTGGAGGAACTGGCCAGCGTGCTCTGCCCGCGCGAGGACGGCGGCGTGCTGCACCGCAAGGGCGTGGTCGACTATTCGATCGGCAAGGGTGTCGCGCCCGGCGTGTTCTGCATCATCGAAACCAAGCATCCGCGGGTCCTGGAGCGCATGATCGACCTCAAGGTCGGCAAGGGCCCCTATTTCACGATCTTCCGTCCCTATCATCTCACCAGCCTCGAGGTCCCGCTGTCGGCAGCGCGGGCCGTGGTCTACAGGCGCGCCGACATGGAGCCTCTCGACCATCCGGTGGCGGAGGCGGTGGCGGTCGCCAAGACCAATCTCGGCACCGGGCAGTCGCTCGGCATGATCGGCGAGAACGACTATCGCGGCTTCGCCATGACCTGGGAAGACGCGCGCGCCAAGGGCGTGTTGCCGATCGGGCTTGCAGAACGCGCCAAGGTGGTGAAGCCGATCAAAGCCGGCGACTTCCTGACCTATGAAAATTGTGTACCCGACGATTCGATGGTGATAACCCAGATCCGCCGTCGTCTCGACCAGTCGGACGGGCGGTTCGTAACCAACGCGGCCTAAAGCGCGTTGCGCTGAAAACCGCGGCACACTTTGCGCAACATGTATTAGCATTCCGGAATCCCGCCTGATGGACGATGTCGTAATCGGGATCGACGCCTCGACGACGGCCGTGAAGGCGATCGCTTTCGCGCGCGACGGCGCGGAATCCTTCCAGGCACGCGAGACCTACCCGCTGTCCAATCCGGTGCCCGGCCATTTCGAGCAGGACGCCGAGCACTGGTGGACGGCGCTGCTGTCGGCGCTGAGGCAGGTCGCCGCCAAGGTCGGCGCGGCGCGCGTCAAGGCGATCGCGATCGCTCACCAGCGCGAGACCTTCACGCTGATCGACAGCGACGGCAAGCCGCTCATCCCCGCCATATTGTGGCTCGACGAACGCGCCCGCCGCCAGGTGGCGCGGCTTTCGGAGGAGCTCGGCCGCGAGGCGATCCGCGACTGGAGCGGCAAGCCGCCGGACCCGACGCCGGCGCTCTACGCCCTTGCCTGGCTGATGGAACACAAGCCGCAGGCGCTCACCAATGCGGCAGCGCTTGTCGACGTACAGGCCTTCTTCGTCCACCGGCTGACCGGGCGCCTCGTCACCAGCACGGCAAGTGCCGATCCGCTCGGCCTGCTCGACATCGCGCACGGCGCCTGGCATCCGCGGCTGGTCGAAGCGGCAGGCCTGCGTGCGGAGCAATTGCCGGAACTGACAGCGCCAGGCGCGGTCTGCGGCACGCTTTCCGAAAGCACGGCATCGACGACCGGTCTGGGGGCCGGCACGCCGGTCGTGGCGGGTGCTGGCGACGGCCAGGCGATGGGCCTCGGCATGGGGGTTTACGGTCCCGGCAAAAGCTATCTCTCGCTCGGTTCCGGCGTCGTCAGCGGAAACTATTCCGGCACGGTGACGACATCGGACGCGTTCCGCACGCTGGTTTCGCCGACCGGCTCGGGCTTCATGCTGGAAACGGTGCTGCGCTCCGGCATGCAGTTGGTCGACTGGATCGTGCGCACCACCGGCGCGCCTTCGGCGGCCGTGCTCGAAAAGGCGGCGATGACCGTTGCCCCCGGCAGCGACGGCCTGCTCGTCATGCCCTATTGGGCCGGCGTCATGAGCCCCTATTGGGACGGTGCCGCGCGCGGCGCGATCGTCGGCCTGTCGCTCGACCACGAGCCGAAGCACCTCTTCCGCGCGGTGCTGGAAGGCATCGCGCTGGAACAGGCCATCGCCACCGATGCGATGGAAGAGCAGACCGGCAAGGCCGGCGCGATGGTCGCGGCCGGCGGCGGCACCAATTCCACGCTGCTGATGCAGATCATGGCGAGCGTGCTCGAGCGGCCGCTCTTCGTCTCGCCGGTCAACGAGGCGGCGGCGCTGGGTGCCGCCATGCTGGCAGCCTCGGCGATCGGCTGGTTCGCCTCGCCGGAAGACGCGGCAAAGGCGATGGCGGCACAACCGGCAAGACAGGTCGATCCGGTCGAGGCGCTGGTGCCTGCCTACCGCGCCCGCAAGGCGATCTACCGCGACCTCTATCACGCGACGCGCGACATTCACGCGCGGCTAAGCTCGGCCTGAATGTGAGCAACGTCATTTGCGCGTGATCCGGCCGATGCTAGGTTGCCTGGCACGCCGGACGATTGCTCATGAAGACGGTTTTTCATCATGCTGCCTTGCCCTTGATTGCCACCCTTGCGGCGATGCCCGCTCCGGCGCTTGCCGGCGACAGGTCGGCATTCGAGCTCACGCTCGACATCGACCAGGATGGCAGGATGGACCGTGCGGCGGTGATGCAGGACGATGGCGGTCCCGCCGACCTCTACATCTATCTGGCGATGGCCGAGGAAAAGCTCGATCCCCCGCGAAAACCCGATTTCATGCGGAAGGCGCTGACCGAGGACCGAATTCTCGATCTCGAAAGCAAAGGCAGGGGTTCGCTGGCAATCACTTCCTGCTTCGGTTGCGGTGCCAGCAAATCGACGGAAGACACGTTGACCGTCGTCTATCGCAAGGGAAAGTTCCTGGTCGGCGGCTACAGCCGCAACTGGGACTGGAACATCCAGAAATCGGACGGAACCGTCGAGACGACGATCGGTGATTGCGACGTCAACTACCTCACCGGCAAGGCTACGGCTTCCAGGGATCTGGAAGACGGCAAGCCTGTCAAGGGCAGGTTCAAGCCGGTGCCGTTGAAGGACTGGTCCTACGGGCAGCGCCCCAAGATCTGCAGCTTCTGATCCAATGAATTTCAGCGGCTGAGCAGCCCCTTGGCCGCGTCCTCATCGGTGATCAGCACCGAGACCGCCGCATTGGCGAGCGCAGCGCGCATGACGGCGATCTTCTCCTGTCCGCCCGACACCAGGATGGTGGTCGGAATGTCGGAAAGGTCCTGCAGCGGATAGGCGCAGACGCGGCGATTGACCTCATGGTCGACGATGCGGCCCTCGGCGTCGATGAAGTGGCAGAGGATGTCGCCAACCGCGCCAGCCGCCTGCAATTCCTCGAGCTCGCTCGGCTTGATGAAGCCGTAATTGGCGATCGGGCTGTCGCTGGAGAAGGAACCGACGCTGAGCACGGCGATGTTGGCGCGCCGCGCCCGGAAGACGACGTCCTGGACGCTGCGCTGGCTCATGAAGGCATCGCGCTGCTCCGGCCTGTCGGCATAGACCGGCACCGGCAAAAGGTAGCATTCGGCGCCGATCTTTTCGGCGAATTCCCAGGCGCTCTCGGTCGGGTTGAGGGGCTGCGCGTGTGTGAGGCCGCCGAGCATCGAGACCACCGTGGTCCTGGCGATCGGTCGCCTGGGCAGTTCGTTGATGGCGAATTTCAGAGTGCGGCCCCAGCCCAGCGCAATGACGTCGCCGGGATTGACGTTGTCGGCCAGATAGGCGGCGGCGGCGTGGCCGATCATCAGTGGCGCATTGCTGCGATCGGCGGCCGACGGCACGACCACGGCCTGGCTGAGACCGAAGCGCTGCTTCAGGCTTTCCTCCAGTTGCACACATTCGACGACGCTGTCGCGGATGCGGAACTGGACCACGCCTTCCTCGCGCGCGGCCGACAGGATGCGATGCACCTTGATGCGACCGATGCCGAGAATCTCCGAGATCCGCTCCTGCGTCAGGCCCTCGACATAATAATGCCAGGCGGCGCGGGCCTTGAGCTCGGCATCCGGAAAGCGCGAAGCCTTCTCGTTCTCGATCACCGCCATCCTTATGCCTCCCGGGTGCGCTCGACTTTCCCTATGACAAACCGTCGGTCCGCGCAAACCGCCGCCGAATGCGTCGCAGCACTTGACAATTTTCTGATGAACGTTTTAGCTGAACAAAATTGCATATCAAAGATAAATTGTTCACAAGGGAGGATGCCTGGTGAACAAGAGCGGACGGCGAGGCACGCCAGCCCGCTGACGGAGGAGACGAAGTGGCCGTGAGCAACGAGACGAGCGAGTTGAAGGCTGGCACCGGCGCCGCGCAGGCCGCTTCCGGTGCGAAGCTTTCGGCGCTGTTTGCCGGAACGATGGGACCGCTGATCGGGCTGGTGCTTTTGTGCCTGGCGCTGGCGCTGACCACCGACACCTTCCTCACCTTTCGCAACATCTTGAACGTGCTCGACCAGGTGACCGTGCTCGGCATCATGGCGATCGGCATGACGCTGGTGATCCTGATCGGCGGCATCGACCTTTCGGTCGGCTCGGTGCTGGCGCTGGCCTCCATGGTGATGGGCTACGTCGCCTACCCCGACTATCTCAATCTCGGCGTCCCGGTAGGCATCGCGGCCGCGCTCGTCGTCGCCGCCCTCTGCGGTCTCGTCTCGGGCCTGCTGGTGACGGTGACGAAACTGCCGCCCTTCATCGCGACGCTCGCCATGATGTCGGTGGCGCGCGGCCTTGCCAACATGATCACCGACGGTTCGCAGATCGTCGGCTTTCCCGACTGGTTCACCAACCTGTCGATCGTGCGCCATTTCGGTTTCCTGTCGGTCACCGTCGGGCTGATGATCGTGCTGGCGATCATCTTCGCCATCTTCCTCAACTATCGCGCCACCGGCCGCAACCTCTACGCCATCGGCGGCAGCGCCGAGGTCGCCCGCCTCTCCGGCATCCCGGTGAAGTCGCTCACCAACTGGGTCTATGCGATCTGCGGACTGCTGGCGGGGCTCGCCGGCATCGTGCTCGCGGCCAGGCTCGATTCGGTGCAGCCAAGCTCGGGCGTCGGCTACGAGCTCGACACGATCGCCGCGGTGGTGATCGGCGGCGCCAGCCTGTCAGGCGGCATCGGCTCTATCGGCGGCACGGCGATCGGCGTGCTGATCATCGGCGTGCTGCGCAACGGGCTCAACCTGCTCGGCGTCTCGCCCTTCATCCAGCAGGTGGTGATCGGCGTTGTGATCGCGCTGGCGGTCGCCACCGATACCTGGCGGCGCCGCAGGCAATAGGGATTCGCCCGGATGTCCGGGCGAAACGGATCGGTCGATCCGAGACTGGGACTGTCCGGCCGGGGGCGCCGCGATGCGCAGGCGGACAGATTGAACACCAACGGAGGAAAAACATGCTGACCAAACGTTCACTGCTGCTTGCGGCCGCGGCCATCGTCCCGCTGCTCGGCCTGTCCGACGCCGCCTCGGCCAAGGACGCCAAGAAGCTCGGGCTGGCCGTCGCCAATCTGCAGGCGGACTTCTTCAACCAGATCAAGCAGTCGGTCGAAGCCTACGCCAAGGAGAAGGGCATCGAGGTCATCACCGTCGACGCCAAGGGCGACTCGGCAACGCAGGTCAGCCAGGTGCAGGACCTCGTCACGCAGAACATCGACGCGCTGATCTACATCCCGGCCGGCGCCACCGCAGCCACCGTGCCGACCAAGACCGCGAAGGCCGCCGGCATCCCGGTGGTCAATGTCGACCGCAACGCCGACGGCGCGCCCGGCGACACCTTCATCGCCACCGACAGCGTCAACTCCGCCAAGGGCGTGTGCGACTACATCGCCAAGCAGGCCGGCGGCAAGGGCGAGATGGTCATCATCCATGGCCAGAAGGGCACGACGCCGGAAGTCGACCGCTCCAAGGGCTGCGGCGAAGCGCTGAAGGCCTATCCGGACATCAAGGTGGTCGGCGAGCTCTGGAGCGACCAATGGCATCAGGACGAAGGCTTCAAGCTGGCGCAGGACCTGCTGCAGGCCCACCCGAACGTCTCGATCATCTTCGGCCAGGCCGATGCGTTGGCGTTGGGCGCCGCGCAGGCGGTGAAGGTCGCCAATCCGGACCACAAGGTCTGGATCGCCGGCTTCGACGGCGATGTGGCGGCATTGAAGGCGCTGAAGGATGGCGTGTTCGACGTAACCGCGACGCAGCAGACCCAGGGCATGGGCCGGCTCGCCGTCGATTCGGCGGTCAAGCTCGTGGCCGGCGACAAGCTGCCCGCCGACCAGCTGCAGGACGCGACGCTGACCACCAAGGACAATGTCGCACAGTTCATCGAGAAGCATCCCTGAGGGCTAGCTAGCCGAGACCTGAAGAGCGCCACGATGTCCCTTGATCCCCACAATGGCGGAAGCCCGCATAACGGGCTCTTCGTCAACGGACTCTGCAAAAGCTACGGACCGGTGCAGGTCCTGGCCGATGCGAGCTTCGAGGTGCGGCCGGGCGAAGTCGTGGCGCTGCTCGGCGAGAACGGCGCCGGCAAGTCGACGGTGTCCAACATCATCGCCGGCTCGACCAGGCCCGATGCCGGTACCATCATCTGGCGGGGGAAGCCCTATTCCCCCGCCAATCCCGCCGCTGCCATCGAGGCCGGGGTCGGCATGATCCATCAGGAACTGAAGCTGCTGCCGGACCTGTCGGTGGCGGAGAACGTCTATGTCGGGCGCCTGCCGATGCGCGGCGGCCGCATCGACCGCGCGACCATGAACGCCAAGGCCTCGACGCAGTTGAAGCGCCTCGGCCTCGACGTCTCGCCCGAGCGCAAGGTGCGCACGCTGCGCGTCGCCGCCCAACAGCAGGTCGAGATCGCCAAGGCGCTGACGCTGAACGCGGAGCTTTTGATCCTCGACGAGCCGACCGCGGCCCTCGGCGGCGAGGAGACGGAGCTGCTGTTCAAGCAGATCCGCAAGCTCAAGGCCGAAGGCATGTCCTTCATCTATATCAGCCACCGCCTCGACGAGATCGCGCAGATCGCCGACCGCGTGGTGGTGATGCGCGACGGCCGCATCGTCGCCCGGCACGAGCGCGCCGATATCCCGGTGCGCACCGTGGTGGAACAGATGGTCGGGCGCAGCGTCGAGCGCATGTTCCCGAAGCTCTCGCCACCCGGCGACAAGACATTGCTCGAGGTCGAGAACCTGTCGTCGCCGGAGCGCAGCTTCAACAACGTTTCCTTCGCGGTGAAATCAGGCGAGATTCTCGGCATTGCCGGGCTCATCGGCGCCGGCCGCACGGAGCTGGTGCGGGCGATCGCCGGCGCCGATCCGATCTCGTCCGGCTCGGTGCGCGTCGCCGGCCAGCCGATCCATCTCAGCGGCCCGGCGGCCGCGATCAAGGCCGGCGTCGTACTGGTGCCGGAGGACCGCAAGGCGCAAGGCGTCGTGCTGGAACAGACGATCGGCGAGAACCTCGCTATCGGCAATTTCGACCATGTCGCGCCGAAGGGCTGGGTGTTTCCGAAGGCGGTGCAGAGGTTCGCCGAGGCCGGTATCTCCAGGCTTGGCGTCAAGGGACGGCCGAACCAGGCAGTCGGCAAGCTTTCGGGTGGCAACCAGCAGAAGGTGATCATCGCCAAATGGGTGTCGCGGCCGCCCAAGGTGTTCATCCTCGACGAGCCGACGCGCGGCATCGACGTCGGCGCGCGCGCGGCGATCTACGACGTCATCGCCGACCTCGCCCGCTCTGGCATGGCGGTGGTGGTGGTGAGCTCGGACCTCGAGGAAGTGCTGGGACTCTCGCACCGCGTGCTTGTGCTGAGCCGCGGCCGCCAGCGCGGCATCCTCGATCGCGACGAAGCAAGCAATGTCGCCGTCATGGAGCTCGCCACGAGCTGAGGCACGAGAAAAAGCAACCCGCGGAATCGGAACAAAGCGCATCAGGTGATACCCTCCCAAGCACCGGACCGCGCGGGGCGCCAACAAAGAGTTGGCGCCCTTTGTTCCGGGAGAGCAGGGAGGAGAGGAACCAATGACCAAACTTTTCGATCTTCATGGCGACGTGGCGCTGGTGACCGGCGCCGGCAGCGGCATCGGCCAGGCGATCGCCATCGGGCTCGCGGAAGCCGGCGCCGACGTCGCCTGTTTCGGCCATAGCTCGAAGGGCGGACTGGAAGAGACGGCCGCCAAAATCAGGGCGCTCGGCCGCAAGGCGCTGGTGCTGACCGGCACGGTGACGTCCGAAAACGACCTGTCGGCCGCGATCGACCGCATGGAAAAGGAACTCGGCGCGCTGACGATCGCCGTCAACAATGCCGGCGTCGCGGGGGCCGACCCCGCCGAGACGCTGCCGATGGAAAAATGGCAGAAGATCTACGACGTCAATGTCAGCGGCGTCTTTCTCTCGTGCCAGGCCGAGGCGCGCGCCATGCTGCCGCGCCGCAAGGGCTCGATCATCAACATCGCCTCGATGTCCGGCTCGATCGTCAACCGCGGCCTGACGCAGGCGCATTACAATTCCTCCAAGGCAGCCGTGATCCACATGTCGAAGAGCCTCGCCATGGAGTGGGCCGATCGCGGTCTGCGCGTCAACGTGGTGAGTCCGGGCTACACGCTGACGCCGATGAACAAGCGGCCGGAGGTCGCCGAGCAGGTCAAGATCTTCGAGCGCGACACGCCGATGGGCCGCATGGCGACGCCCGAGGAGATGATCGGACCGACGGTGTTCCTGGCGAGCCGCGCCGCAAGTTTCGTCACCGGCATCGACCTGATCGTCGATGGCGGCTTCGTCTGCTGGTAGGAGAGAAAATGCAGAAGCGTTTTGAAGGAAAGACGGCGGTCGTCACGGGGGCCAGCGGCGGCATCGGCGCGGCCATGGCGAGACGCTTCGCGGCGGAAGGCGCGGCGGTCGTGGTCAGCGCCATCGATGCGCGCGTCGACGAGGTCGCGGCGGGCCTGAAGGCGTCGGGCGCCAAGGTCGCCTCGATGCGCATGGACGTGACTAAGAAGGACGAGGTGGCGGCACTCTACGATCTCGCCGAAAAGGAGTTCGGCCGCGTCGACATCTCGGTGCAGAACGCCGGCGTCATCACGATCGCGAAAATCGAGGCGATGACGGAGGCCGAGTGGGACAAGGTGATGGCGGTGAACACCAAAGGCGTGTTCCTGTGCTGCCAGGAAGCGATCGCGCGCATGCGCAAGCACGGCCAAGGCGGCCGGCTGATCAACACGGCGTCCGGCCAGGCGCGGCAGGGTTTCATCTACACGCCGCATTACGCCGCCTCGAAGTTCGGCGTCGTCGGCATCACCCAGAGCCTCGCCAAGGAAGTGGCCAAGGAAAAGATCACCGTCAACGCCATCTGCCCCGGCATCATCGACACCGACATGTGGGCCTATAACGATACCGCCTGGGGCAAGCTTCTCGGCGACTACAAGCCGGGCGAGTTGATGGCGGAATGGGTGAAGAACATCCCGATGGGCCGCGCCGGCAGCGGTGAGGATGTCTCGGGCCTGGTCAGCTTCCTCGCCAGCGACGACGCGGCCTATATCACCGGACAGACGATCAATGTCGACGGCGGCCTGATCATGTCGTGAGGGGCCACGGCCTATCTCGGTTGGCGGCAAACTCTTATGGGCGGCCGCCGACGGTGCCAATACGCTGCCTGACATTAATGGGCTTGCATCGCATCGAATTCGCTGAAAGATATCCTCTCCATTCCCTTCGTCGCTCGCACATAAGTGTGCGGACTCCTCTTGCCGATCGCACATGCATGTGCGATCTTTGTCTTGGGGAAAAGGGGGGAGGAATGAAACGCGATGCCTTTATCCGTGAGCTTCGCGCCCTTGCCAAGCAACAGGGCAAAGCCTTTGAAGTTTTCACCAACAAGGGGAAGGGATCGCATTATCGCGTGAAGTTCGGGGACAAGATCACGACGATCCAATCCGGCGAACTGACAAATTTGAGAGTACGGACCATTCGGAAGCAGCTGGAGATCGACTGATCGCTTGACCTTTAGTGTCCCAAGAAAACAAGCAATAGCGATAAAAACACACAAGGAATTTGGAGAACTCTCGTGACCAAGACCTATCAGTATCAGGCGAGATTCGAGCCTGACCCCGAAGGCGGGTTTCTGGTTACCTTTCCAGATGTGCCCGAAGCAATTACCGGCGGCGCTGACGAAGCAGAGGCGCGCGCCAACGCGACCGAGGCGCTCGGCCTTGCGCTGCGCGGCATCCTGCAGCTCGGGCGGACGCTTCCTCAACCAGCTGCGAAAGGGCGCGGCCTGGTGCCTGTCGCCATCGATCCCGAGACGGCCTTCAAGCTGGCGGTAGTAGAGGCCTTCGCCACTGCCGGCATTTCCAAGTCGGAACTCGCTCGGCGCCTCGGCAGGGGCGAGACGGAGGCGCGTCGTATCCTCGACCCGGACCACTCGACGGGCTTGCCGCTGATGAAAGCGGCGCTCGCCGTGCTCGGCAAGCAAGCTGTCGTGTCGATCATGGACGCGGCTTGACGTCCGCACAATGACCGCGCCGGCCGATTTTCGTTGCCGGACCCGTGACGTAAGAATGGCTTGCAGCCACGATTGCGCTCCTGTATCGCCAGCGAATATGTTCACCTAGAGTGAAATAAATCCGCATTTTTGGCTGGGGGGCGACATGGCGAAGAAGAATTCCAACACCAAGCCTGCCGGCCTGACTGGCAAAGGGAAGTCTCTTCCCAAAAACGTCTCGGCCGACGGGCGCACGGTCCGCGCGCAGCTCACGCAGAACCCGCATGCGATCCGCGACACGCGCGAGAAAGTGCTGGAGGTGGCGATCGGACATGAGGTGCGCGCCTTCCGCAAGAAGCTCGGCATCACGGTCGCCGATCTCGCGGCCGCCACTGACATCTCGCTCGGCATGCTGTCGAAGATCGAGAACGGCATCACCTCGCCATCGCTGACCACGCTGCAAGCGCTGTCGCGGGCGCTCGGCGTGCCGGTCACCGCCTTCTTCCGCCGCTTCGAGGAGGAACGCGCCGCCGTCTTCATCAAGGCCGGCGAAGGTGTCGACGTCGAGCGCCGCGGCACGCGCGCCGGTCACCAGTACAATCTGCTCGGCCATATCGGCGCAAACACCAGCGGCGTCGTCGTCGAACCCTATCTGATCACGCTGACCGAGGATTCGGACGTGTTCCCGACCTTCCAGCATGCGGGCATGGAGTTCCTCTACATGCTCGAGGGCGAGGTCGTGTACCGGCATGGCAGCCACCTCTATCCGATGAAGCCGGGCGACAGCCTGTTCTTCGACGCCGACGCGCCGCATGGGCCGGAAGAACTGACACAGCTACCGATGCGCTATCTCTCGATCATCTGCTATCCGCAGAACAGCACGAGCTGACCTGCCGGCAAGCCAGGCACCGGCTGCCACGTCGATCCGCATCTTGCCGCCCGCCATGGCGATGCATCTGTGTCGGCTTTTGCCGGCCGGTGCCAGCGCGCCGCCAGCTTGTGGTAATTTCCTGCAGGCAAACAGTTTTTATCCACAGGCAAAGCGGCGGACCGGCACCAAACGGTTCACTGAACGTAAAACCGGCTTGACAACGTCGCGGTTCGGGCGGAATTTATGAAAAAAATTTCACTCTGTTGAAAGAGTGGACACCCGGCCGCTTCGGGGCCGGGCGTCGAGAAAGGGGAAAAACCGATGTCCGACCTGCAGCAGCGCATCGAAGCGCTGTACCGTTCCGACGTGCGCGGATCCGTGCTCCTGATCGTCTGCCTATGGGCGACGATCCTCTTCGTCCTCCTGATGACCTGGGCCTACATCCCAGACAGCGGGATCAAGCTGGTGGTGGTGATCGCGGCCGCCGCGGTGCTGATCTTCAACACCGCCGCCATCCTGGCGATGCTCAACCACTACAAGGAAGACAAGGATTTCATCTACGGCCTCGACATCAAGAACGCCGACGCGTTCCGCAACCGCCAGTCCTGAAGGGAGAAACCATGTCCCGCTATATCCCGCCGGAGCAGAACAAGGCCGGTCAGATCTTCGACATCGCCGTCGTCGTGGTCGCCATCTTCGTGGCGCTGTGGCTGCCGCTGAAACTCGGCCTCGCCGGCGCGGCCAAGTCGATCGATGCGCTCGACACCAAGACCTGGGACGCGCTCGGCCAGAACGCGACCATGGCCGCGGTCTGGGAAAAGCTCGGCTACACGCCGGAGACGGCGCATGACGTCATCCGCAACCATTTCCACTACATCATCGACTGGCCGACGCTGATCATCATGGCGATCGTGCTGATCGCCTATTTCGTCTTCCTGTTCCGCGCCTCCGATCGCGAATATCGCGAGGTGATCAACGAAAAATTCGACGACATGTAATTCGGGGACACGATCATGTGGATGACAGTCTCTTACGCATGCTGGGGCATCTCGATCCTGCTCGCGCTGTGGATGCTCTACGACTGGTTCAAGGTCGACACGACCTATTCCGAGGATGTGCTGACCTCCTCGCGCGAAGGCGAGCTTGAAGCCGTCTCCGAGAAGCACCGGATCTGAGTGGAGCCTCACCAATGACAGTCGCGGTTGAAACGAGAGAAACGGTAATCCACGGCGACCGGGTCTCGCTGCTTCGCGTGCTCGGCCCCGCCCATGTCTGGGCGCTCGGCGTCGGCATCGTGCTTGTCGGCGAGTTCACCGGCTGGAACTTCGCCGCCGACAAGGGCGGCGCGCTGGCCGCGCTGATCGTCTGCTGGATCGTCGGCCTGCTCTACACGTCGGTCGCCATGATAGACTCCGAGGTGACCTCCACCGTCGCCGCCGCCGGCGGCCAGTACGCGCAGGCCAAGCACATCGTCGGGCCGCTGATGGCCTTCAACGTCGCGCTGTTCCTGGTCTTCGCCTACACCATGCTCGAAGTGTCGGACGCCATCCTGCTCGGCGATACCATCGTCGCCAAGGCGGGCGTCGAGGGACTGACGCACAATTCCTTCATCGCCGCGACCATCGTGGTGTTGGCATGGCTCAACTATCGCGGCGTGCTGATGACGCTCAACGTCAACTTCATCATCACCGCGATCGCCTATATCTCGATCGTCGTCCTGTTCTTCTCGGTGAGCCCGTGGACGCAAGGTGCGGTGCTGAAGCTCAACGAGCTGGTCACGCCCGGCAACGCGCTGCCCTATGGCTGGATCGGCGTGATCGCCGCCTTCCAGTTCGGCATCTGGTATTATCTCGGCATCGAAGGCACCACGCAGGCGGCCGAGGAAGTGCGCTCGCCGGCGCGCTCCCTGCCCTACGGCACGATGGCCGGCATGATCACGCTTCTGATCGCCGCGGCCATGACCTGGTATGTCTGCGCCTCGCTGATGCCGTGGGAATATCTCGGCATCACCTACTATCCGCTGTGGGACGCCGGCAAGCTGACAGGCAGCCCACTGCTCGAGAACCTGCTGTTCATCGCGACGCTGCTTGCGGCACTTGCTTCCGCCAATGGCTGCATCAACGACGCGGCGCGCGCCTGGTTCTCGCTCGGCCGCGACCGCTATCTGCCGAGCTGGTTCTCGGCCGTGCATCCGAAATACCGCACGCCCTACCGCTCGATCCTGTTCCTGCTGCCGATCGCGCTGGCCTTCGCCTTCATCGCCGACCTCAACCAGGCGATCACCTTCTCGATCCTGTCGGGCGTGCTGCAGTACACCTTCATGAGCATCAACATCATGATGTTCCGCAAGAAGTGGCCGCTAGGCTCGATCCGCCGCGGCTACACGCATCCCTTCCATCCGCTGCCGGCGATCGTCTTGTTCTGCCTGTGCGTGGTGACCTTCTTCGCCATCTTCCTCGGCTTCGGCTCGCAGCTTATCGCGATGACCATCTTCTATTTCCTGATCTCGCTGTGGTTCCACTTCTACCGCTACAAGTTCGTGCGCCGCGGCGACCAGTTCACCATGCCGTGGCCGAGGCCGCAGGGCTATTGAACGGAAAAAAACCCGCCGCCCCGGCGGCGGGTTTTTGGCGTGTCGAGATGTCCGAGTTGATGTCAGTCTTGCTTACCGGAGCGATCGCGCTTGCCGTCGTCCTCCACCTCGTCTGGCTTGCGCGCGCCAGCCGCAACAAGGCCTGGGCCGCGCTCGCCGCCGACGCGGCCGCCGTCCGCGCGGTCATCCCCGATGCCATCGACGTCTCCGACGGCACGGCCGGCGTCGCCACCTGGGCCGGTTCCTGGAACGGCGAACGCGCGCAGGTGCGCACCATCGTCGACACGCTCGCCGCCCGAAAGCTTCCGACGCGCTGGCTGAGCGTGACGATCACCGAACCGGTCGCGGTGCCGGGCGTTTTCGACATGATGATGCGGCCGGGATCGCCGACGACCTTCTCCAATTTCGATCATCTCGAGCACACGCTGCCGAAGGTAACAGCGTTCCCCGCCGAAGCAGTGCTCAGGACCGATCGCCGCGGCGTCGCTTTCCCGCAGGACTTGATCGCCGCGCATTCCGGGATCTTCGCCGAAAGCCGCGCCAAGGAACTGCTGATCACGCCGAAGGGCGTGCGCATCGTCTGGCTGCTGGCGCAGGCCGACCGGGCGCGTTACGGCGTGTTCCGCCAAGCCGCATTCGGCGACGCGAGGCTCGATCCGGCATTGCTCGAAGAACTGCTTGCGACCGCATCCTCGCTTCGCCATGCGATCAACAAGCGCGAAAGGCAGGCCGCATGACCGACGCCACCAATCCCGCCACCCGGCCTTCGAATCCCTATCTGGTGCTGGCCTCGGCGATCGTCCTGCCGGGTAGCGGGCATGTCATGCTCGGCTTGCCGGCGCGCGGCCTGCAGTTCCTGTTCTTCATGGTGATCCTCGGCTGGGTCACGACCAAGGTGGCGCCTGCCGACGCCAGCTTCATCGGCCGCCATGCCGGCGGCTTCCTCATCTATGCGCTGTCGATCCTCGATGCCTACAGGATTGCGCGCATCCGCCACGCGATATGGGCCCACAGGAGCCATCCGGACGGCAACGGCACCACAAGCGGCGCGAAAGCGGATATATAATCAGAGGAAAATTTCTTTCATACCATTGAATTCCCCCATATCATTCGGTACATCATCAGGGGAGCCATAAACGTCGGAGGCTGACATGTGCGGAATCGTCGGACTTTTCCTGAAGGACAAGACGCTGGAACCGAAGCTCGGCGCGATGCTGTCGGAGATGCTGATCTCGCTCAGCGACCGCGGTCCGGACAGCGCCGGCATCGCCATCTATGGCGCGGCAACCGGCAACGAGGCCAAGATCACCGTGCAGTCGCCGAAGGCCGATCGCGATTTCCGCGGTCTCGACGCCGAGCTCGCCAAGGCGATCGGCGCGCCGGTGAGCGTCGCGGTGAAGTCGACGCATGCGGTGATCAGGACCACGCCGGACAAGGTCGACGCGGCGCGCGAAGCGCTGCAGTCGCTTAGGCCAGACATCCGCATCATGGGTGCCGGCGAAGCGGTCGAGATCTACAAGGAAGTCGGCCTGCCGGAAGCCGTCGTCGATCGCTTCGACGTGCGCTCGATGACCGGCACGCACGGCATCGGCCATACCCGGATGGCGACGGAGTCGGCGGTCACGACGATGGGCGCGCATCCCTTCTCGACCGGCGCCGACCAGTGCCTGGTGCACAACGGCTCGCTGTCCAACCACAACAATGTCCGGCGCGAGCTGGTGCGCGAGGGCATGACGTTCGAGACCGAGAACGACACCGAGGTGGCGGCCGCCTATCTGTCCAACCGGATGGCGCATGGCAAGAATCTCGGCGAGGCGCTGGAGGGCACGCTTTTTGACCTCGATGGTTTCTTCACTTTCGTGGTCGGCACCAAGAACGGCTTCGGCGTGGTTCGCGATCCGATCGCCTGCAAGCCAGCCGTGATGGCCGAGACCGACCAGTATGTCGCCTTCGGCTCGGAATATCGCGCGCTCACCAAGCTGCCCGGCATAGACAATGCGAGGGTCTGGGAACCGGAGCCCGCAACCGTCTATTTCTGGGAGCATTGAGTTCATGCCTGCAACACCCATGCCGAAGGCGCAGCGCGAGCAAGGCCATGCGAGAGTCTTCGACCTCGGCCAACAGTCGTTGCGCGAGCTGAACCAGGCTCTTCACAATCTCGCCCCCGGCTCGAACGAGACCGCCTGGGAAGTGCTCAATCCAAAAGGCAGCCATTCCGTCGCCGTCGGGGTCGACCAGCCGGTCAGCATCGATGTGCGCGGCAGCGTCGGCTACTATTGCGCCGGCATGAATGATGGTGCCGCCATCACCGTGCATGGCTCGGCCGGGCCAGGCGTCGGCGAGAACATGATGTCGGGCTCGATCGTGGTCAAAGGCGACGCCAGCCAATATGCCGGCGCCACCGGCCGCGGCGGGCTACTGGTCATCGAAGGTAATGCTTCGTCGCGTTGCGGCATCTCGATGAAGGGCATCGACATCGTCGTGCACGGCAATATCGGCCACATGTCGGCCTTCATGGCGCAGTCCGGCAATCTGGTGGTGCTGGGCGATGCCGGCGATGCCTTGGGCGACTCCATCTACGAGGCGCGGCTCTTCGTGCGCGGCAAGGTCGAGAGCCTTGGCGCCGACTGCATCGCCAAGGAGATGCGGCCCGAGCATATCGAACTCTTGCAGGGCCTGCTCGACCGCGCGGGCATCACCGGCGTGAAGCCATCGGAATTCAAGCGCTACGGCTCGGCGCGCAAGCTTTACAATTTCAACATCGACAACGCCGACGCGTATTGAGGACAGAAATGGCCTATCACAATCCTCCCACGACGCCGCGCAGATCCGCGACCTTCGACGACTACACGCTTTCCGAAATCCGCCGCGCGGCCGCCACCGGCATCTATGACATCCGCGGCGGCGGCGCCAAGCGCAAGGTTCCGCATTTCGACGACCTTCTGTTCCTCGGCGCTTCGATCTCGCGCTATCCGCTCGAAGGCTATCGCGAGCGTTGCGACACCAACGTGGTGCTCGGGTCGCGCCACGCCAAGAAGCCGATCGAGCTCAAGATTCCGATCACAATCGCCGGCATGAGTTTCGGCTCGCTCTCCGGTCCGGCCAAGGAAGCCTTAGGACGCGGTGCGACGCTTTCCGGCACCTCGACCACCACCGGCGACGGCGGCATGACCGAGGAAGAGCGCGGCCATTCGAAGACGCTGGTCTATCAGTACCTGCCGTCGCGCTACGGCATGAACCCGCGCGATCTGCGCCGCGCCGACGCGATCGAAGTCGTCGTCGGTCAAGGCGCCAAGCCAGGCGGCGGCGGCATGCTGCTCGGCCAGAAGATTTCCGATCGCGTCGCCGAGATGCGCACCCTGCCCAAAGGCATCGACCAGCGCTCGGCCTCGCGCCATCCCGACTGGACCGGGCCGGACGATCTCGAGATCAAGATCCTCGAGCTACGCGAGATCACCGACTGGGAAAAGCCGATCTACGTCAAGGTCGGCGGCGCCCGCCCCTATTACGACACAGCGCTTGCGGTGAAGGCCGGCGCCGACGTGGTGGTGGTCGACGGCATGCAGGGCGGCACAGCTGCAACCCAGGAAGTCTTCATCGAGAATGTCGGCCAGCCGACGCTCGCCTGCATCAGGCCAGCGGTGCAGGCGCTGCAGGACCTCGGCATGCACCGCAAAGTGCAGTTGATCGTCTCGGGCGGCATCCGCAACGGCGCCGATGTCGCCAAGGCGCTGGCGCTTGGCGTCGATGCCGTCTCCATCGGCACGGCGGCACTCGTCGCGCTCGGCGACAACGATCCGCGCTGGGAGGCGGATTACAACGCGCTCGGCACCACCGCCGGCGCCTATGACGACTGGCACGAAGGCAAGGACCCGGCGGGCATCACCACACAGGACCCCGAGCTGATGAAGCGGGTCGACCCGATCGCCGCGGGGCGTCGGCTCGCGAATTATTTGAAGGTCATGACACTCGAAGCGCAGACGATCGCGCGCGCGTGCGGCAAGAACAGCCTGCACAATCTCGAACCGGAGGACCTCGTCTCGCTCACCATCGAAGCGGCCGCCATGGCGGGCGTGCCGCTTGCCGGCACCAACTGGATACCAGGAAAGAACGGCTTCTGATCAATGAAGGGCCGAAACCCATATGCCGTGGGCCATGGCCGACAAAAATGGGGAACTGGTGTGACTAAAGATCTTGCAGAATTCGCGAGGGCGAAAAACGTCAAATATTTCATGATCTCCTACACCGACCTGTTCGGCGGGCAGCGTGCCAAGCTGGTGCCGGCACAGGCGATCGCCGACATGCAGAAGGACGGCGCGGGATTCGCCGGCTTCGCCACGTGGCTCGATCTCACGCCGGCGCATCCCGACATGCTGGCGGTGCCGGATCCGGATTCGGTCATCCAGTTGCCGTGGAAGCCCGACGTCGCCTGGGTGGCGGCCACCTGCGTGATGGACGACAAGCTTGTCGATCAAGCGCCGCGCAACACGCTGAAGCGGGTGATCGAAGAGGCCGCTCGCGACGGCATGCATGTCAAGACCGGCGTCGAGGCCGAGTTCTTCCTGATCTCGCCGGACGGCAGCGCCATTTCCGACCAGTACGACACGGCATCCAAGCCTTGCTACGACCAGCAGGCGGTGATGCGCCGCTACGATGTCATCGCCGAGATCTGCGACCATATGTTGGCGCTGGGCTGGGGCCCGTATCAGAACGACCATGAGGACGCCAACGGCCAGTTCGAGATGAACTGGAACTTCGACCATGCGCTGGCGACCGCCGACAAGCACTCCTTCTTCAAGTTCATGGTCAAGTCGATCGCCGAAAAGCACGGCCTGCGCGCGACCTTCATGCCAAAGCCTTTCCAGGGCCTGACCGGCAATGGCTGCCACGCCCATATCTCGGTATGGGACAAGGCCGGCACGACCAATGTCTTCGCCGATAATTCGGCGGAACTCGGCCTGTCCGCCAAAGGCAGGAACTTCCTCGGCGGCATCATGAAGCACGCCTCGGCGCTTGCCGCGATCACCAACCCGACGGTCAATTCCTACAAGCGCATCAACGCGCCGCGCACTATTTCGGGTGCGACCTGGGCGCCGAACACCGTGACCTGGACCGGCAACAACCGCACCCACATGGTGCGCGTGCCGGGACCGGGACGCTTCGAGCTGCGCCTGCCCGACGGCGCGGCCAACCCCTACCTGCTGCAGGCGGTGATCATCGCGGCCGGTCTCGACGGCATCCGTTCGAAAGCCGATCCCGGCGAGCGCTACGACATCGACATGTACCAGTTCGGCCATACCGTGAAGGGCGCGCCGAAACTGCCGCTCAACCTGCTCGACGCGCTGCGCGAGTTCGACAATGATGAATCGCTGAAGACGGCGCTGGGTGAGGAATTTTCGTCGGCATATCTAAAGCTGAAGCAGCAGGAATGGAATTCCTATGCTTCGCACTTCACGCAGTGGGAGCGCGACCACACGCTGGACATCTAGAGCATCGGACCCTGATGAATCCGACGCGTACGGCAGGTTCCGGCTTGGGGCGAGCGGCCTCGGAATGATTTTATGAAATACTCGATCTTCTCGCTCGCCCGCGCCGCTCTCTCCGGCCACAGGAACTGGAAGCCAACATGGCGGGACGCGCCGCCCAAGGATCGCTACGACGTGGTGATCATCGGCGGCGGCGGCCACGGGCTGGCGACGGCCTGGTTCCTCGCCAGCGAGTTCGGCATCCGCAATGTCGCAGTGCTGGAGAAGGGCTGGATCGGTTCCGGCAATGCCGGCCGCAACACCACCATCATCCGCTCCAATTACGGCCTGCCCGGCAACACCGGCTTCTACGAATTGTCGATGAAGCTGTGGGAGCGGATGGAGCAGGACCTGAACTACAACGCGATGGTCAGCCAGCGCGGGGTGATCAACCTCTATCATTCCGACGCGCAGCGCGATGCCTTCGCCCGGCGCGGCAACACCATGCGCATCAACGGCATCGACGCGGAACTGCTCGACCAGGCGGCGCTCAAGAAGATGATGCCGTTCCTCAACTTCGACAATGCGCGCTTCCCCGTTCAGGGCGGCCTGCTGCAGCGGCGCGGCGGCACGGCGCGGCATGACGCCGTGGTGTGGGGCTACGCGCATGCGGCTAGCGAGCTCGGCGTCGACATCATCCAGAACTGCGAGGTCACCGGCTTCGTGCGCGACGCCAGCGGCAAGGTGACCGGCGTCGAGACCTCGCGCGGCCGCATCGGCGCCGGCAAGGTCGGCATGGCAGTGGCCGGCTCCTCGTCGCGCATCGCGGCGATGGCGGGACTGCGGCTGCCGATCGAAAGCCATGTGCTGCAGGCCTTCGTCTCCGAAGCGATCAAGCCGCTCTTGCCCAACGTCATGACCTTCGGCGCCGGACATTTCTATGTCAGCCAGTCCGATAAGGGCGGGCTGGTCTTCGGCGGCGACATCGACGGCTACAATTCCTACGCCCAGCGCGGCAATCTGCCGGTCATGGAGGATGTCTGCGAAGGCGGCATGGCGCTGATCCCAATGATCGGCCGCGTGCGGCTGCTGCGCCAGTGGGGCGGCATCATGGACATGTCGATGGACGGCTCGCCGATCATCGACAAGAGCCCGGTCGACGGCCTCTACATCAATGCCGGCTGGTGCTATGGCGGCTTCAAGGCGACGCCGGGCTCAGGCCTCGTCTTTGCCCATCTGATCGCCCGCGATCAATCGCACAAGGAAGCGGCGCTGTTCCGCCTCGACCGCTTCCAGCGCGGCGCCATGATCGACGAGAAGGGCCAAGGCGCCCAACCGAACCTCCATTAGGGAGAGCATGATGTTATCCAAAAACCGCTTCACACTTTTTGGCATCATGCTCTGAAGACCCAGCCATGCGCATAGTCTGTCCCTTCTGCGGCGAACGCGAACTCGGCGAGTTCACCTATCTCGGCGACGCCAAGCCGCAACGTCCCTCCGCGGACGCCGGCGAGGACGCCGTCTACGACTACGTCTACCTGCGCGACAACATCGCCGGAGTGATGAGCGAGCACTGGTACCATGGCGGCGGCTGCCGGGCCTGGCTGAAGGTCACCCGCAACACGCTGACGCACGAGATTTCTTTGGTTGAGGCGGCCGCGGGTGCCGGGGCGAGGCAGGTTGCGAAATGAGTTTTCCTGTCGAAGTCAGCGCCGCCCCTCACCTGCCTGCCGGCATCCTCTCCCCGTACAGTGACGGGGAGAGGGGCGCTGTCACCGACGGTTTCGCCAATCACCGGCGTCGCAAGAAGAGAGCCGACTTCGCGGCCAGCCACCTTCTCCCCGTCTCTATACGGGGAGAAGGTGCCGGCAGGCGGATGAGGGGCAGCGCCGCCCTTCGCTATGAGATCGAATCGACGAGAGGCCGGCCGTCGTGACCTCTCAACCCAATCGCCTCTCGGCAGCCGGCCTCATCGACCGCTCGGACGAGCTCAGCTTCCGCTTCGACGGCAAGACTTTTTCGGGCTTCAGAGGCGACACGCTCGCCTCCGCGCTGGTCGCCAACGGCGTCAAGCTCGTCGGGCGCTCGTTCAAATACCACCGGCCGCGCGGCATCCTGACGGCGGGCTCGGAAGAACCGAACGCGCTGGTCGAATTGCGCAGCGGCGCCAGGCGCGAGCCGAACACCAAGGCGACGACCGCAGAGCTTTATGACGGCCTCGAAGCCGCCAGCCAGAACCGCTGGCCGTCGCTCAGCTTCGACATCATGTCGGTCAACCAGCTCTTCGCGCCGATCTTCGTCGCAGGCTTCTACTACAAGACCTTCATGTGGCCGGCGAAGTTCTGGGAAGCGATCTATGAGCCGGCGATCCGCCGTGCCGCCGGCCTCGGGCGCGCGGCGGGTGTCCCCGATCCCGATCACTATGACAAGGCCTGGGCGCATTGCGACGTGGTGATCGCCGGCTCCGGCCCGGCTGGGCTGGCTGCGGCTTTGGCTGCCGGCCGCAGTGGCGCGCGCGTCATCCTGTGCGAGGAGGATTTTGTCCTCGGCGGACGGCTGCTTGCCGATGGCGGCACGATCGACGGGCTGCCGGCAGCCGAATGGATCGCGCGCACGGTTGCCGAGCTCGCGGCCATGCCCGATGTGCGCGTCATGACGCGCACGACGCTGTTCGGCGTCTATGACGGCGGCACCTATGGCGCGATCGAACGCGTCAACGACCATCTTCCTGTACCGCCGGAGCATCAGGTGCGGCAGCGGCTGTGGCGGATCGTCGCCAAGCGCTGCGTCGTCGCGGCCGGCGCGCTCGAACGTCCCATCGTCTTTGCCGGCAACGACACGCCGGGCGTGATGATGGCGTCCGCCATGCGCAGCTACATCAACCGCTATGCCGCGAAACCGGCACGGCGTATCGCACTCTTCACCAACAATGAGGATGGCTGGCGCACGATCGAAACAGCGATCGCCGCCGGGCTGCAGGTCGCGGCAGTGATCGACGCGCGAGCCGAGGCTTCGCCTGTGCATCGCTCGCTCGCCTCCAAGGGCGGCTTCCCGGTTCTGAACGGCTCCGTCAGCGGCGTCGATGGCGGCAAGGACGGCGTGCGCAAGATTTCGGTTTCGCTTGCCGGTGGGACGCGCGCCGAGGTCGAAGCCGATGGGCTTGCGATCTCCGGCGGCTGGAACCCGGCGGTCGGCCTCACCTCCTTTCATCGCGGCCGGCCGAAATGGCGCGACGACATCGCCGCCTTCGTGCCGGATGGCGCCCCGCCCGGCATGGTGGCCGCAGGCGCCGCCAATGGAGCCTTCGGGCTTGGGGCATGTTTGCGCGAAGGGTTCGAGGCGGGTGCTGCCGCGGCGCGCGATACGGGGAACAGCGGAAATGTCGGCTCGATGCCGGCTGCCGACGACGAGGCCTTTTCGCTCACGCCGCTCTGGCATGTCGCCGGCAAAGGCAAGGCCTTTGTCGACCAGCAGCACGACGTCACCGCTTCCGACGTCGAGCTGGCGCAGCGCGAAGGTTTCGAGTCGGTCGAGCATCTGAAGCGCTACACCACGCTCGGCATGGCGACCGACCAGGGCAAGACCTCCAACGTCGCCGGCCTCGCCATCATGGCGGCGGTCACCGGCAAGTCCATCCCCGAGACGGGCACCACGATCTACCGGCCGCCCTACGTACCTGTCGCCATCGGCGCCTTCGCCGGCCATCACCGCGACGAGAATTTCCATGCGACGCGGCTGACGCCGTCGCACCATTGGGCGGCCGAACAGGGCGCCGTCTTCGTCGACACCGGCCTGTGGAAGCGCGCGCAATGGTACCCGCGCGCCGGCGAGAAGGACTGGCTGGAATCGGTGACCCGCGAGGTCAAGGCGGTGCGAAGCGGCGTCGGCTTCTGCGATGTCTCGACGCTCGGCAAGATCGACGTGCACGGCCCAGATGCCGGCGCCTTCCTCGACCGCGTCTACATCAACGCCTTCTCCAGCCTCGCCGTCGGCAAGGCGCGTTACGGGCTGATGCTGCGCGAGGACGGCATCGTCTATGACGACGGCACGACCTCGCGGCTGGCGGAGGACCATTATTTCCTCACTACCACGACGGCCAAGGCCGGGCCGGTGATGCAGCATCTTGAATTCTGCCGCCAGGTGCTGTTCCCCGAACTCGATGTGCAGCTGACCTCTGTCTCCGATCAGTGGGCGCAGTTCTCGATCGCCGGACCGAAGACACGGGACCTTTTGAGGGAAATCGTCGATCCGGCCGAGGACTTGTCGAACGAGGGTTTCCCGTTCATGGGCGCGCGCGAGGTCAAGCTGCGCGGAGGCATCAAGGCCAGGCTGTTCCGCATCTCCTTCTCCGGCGAGATGGCGTTCGAGATTTCGGTGCCGGCGCGCTACGGCGAAGCGCTGGCGCGCAACGTGATGATCGCCGGCAAGCCTTTCGGCGTGACGCCTTACGGCACGGAGGCGCTTGGCGTGATGCGCATCGAGAAAGGTCACGTCGCCGGGCCTGAGCTCAACGGCACGACCACCGCAGCCGATCTCGGCCTCGGCAAGATGATGTCGACCAAGAAGGATTTCGTCGGCCGCGTCATGGCCGGCCGCGAGGCGTTGGTTTCGCCGAACCGGCAGGTGGTCGTCGGCATCAAGCCGACCGACAAGGCGCGTCGCCTGCGCTCCGGCGCGCATATCATTCCGAAGGGCGAGACGCCCGGCCCCGACAACGACCAGGGCTATATCACCTCGGTCTGCTTCTCGCCGGTGCTCGACCAGTGGATCGGGCTGGGGTTGGTCGAGCGCGGCCGCGAGCGCATCGGCGAGATCGTGCGGGCGCATGATCCGCTGCGCGGCGAGGAGTACGATGTCGAGCTCTGCAATTCCGTCTTCTACGATCCGGATGGGGGGCGCCAGCGTGGCTGAGTTTTCCTGGGATGTCCGCAGCCCGCTGGACCGCGCGCTCGTCGTGGGGCCGTATGGCGCGCAGGGCGAAGCCGGCGTGTCGCTGACCGAAATCCGCAATTTCGGCCTGATCCAAGTGATGGCGCGGCGCGGCAAGGCGGCCGAGACGGGCAAGGCCGCAAAAGCCCGCTTCGGCGTCACCGCGCCGGAAACACCGAGTGCAGTCAGCACGGCCGACGCCACGCTGATCTGGTCGGGGCCGGACCAATTCCTCGTGCTGTCGAGAGACGGCAGTCACACGATGGAGACGCTTGCCCCGGCGTTTGCCGGTTCGGCCTCGCTTTCGGACCAGTCGCATGCGCGGGCGCTGATCAGCGTTTCCGGCGCCGAGGCTCGCACGATGCTGGCCAAGCTGTCGTCGATCGACCTGCATCCCGATGTGTTTCCCATCGGCGGGGCTGCCGCGACCTCGATGGACCATACCAGCGTCACTCTGTGGCGCGGCAAGGATCGGGCTGACGGCCAGGCCGTCTTCGACCTGCTGGTGTTCGCGACTTTCGCCGAGACCTTGTGGCACACCATGCTCGACGCGGCCGCCGAATACGGCGTGGCGATCGCGCATTCCGAAGACCTCGGCTGACAGCCGATCTCCTCGCTACCCCAAAAGCGCATCATCCGCCACCGGCTTTCGCCGATGGCGGATGATTTGAGGTTGCCACCTTCTTATTCCGCAGCCAAAGCCAGTTGCGGTCTTTCGATGCCTTCGATCTGTTCCGGCTTCGCCGCCGGCTCGTCGGTCTTGGCCTTCTTGGGTTCGCGGGCGAAGAACAGGGCATAGCCCGCCGGCAGCACTAGGATGGTGAGCACCGTGGCGACGAGGATGCCGCCCATCATCGCGTAGGCGAGCGGGCCCCAGAAGACGGCGCGCGAGATCGGGATCAGCGCCAGCACGGCAGTCAGCGCCGTCAGCATGATGGGCCGGAAGCGGCGCACGGCGGCGCCGACGATTGCTTCCGATCGTTCCATGCCCGCCGCGATATCCTGGTCGATCTGATCGACCAGGATGATCGAGTTGCGCATGATGATGCCGAGCAGCGCGATGACGCCGAGGATGGCGACGAAGCCGAACGGCGCGCCGCTGATCAGAAGCGCCGCGGCGGCGCCGATGATGCCCAGCGGACCGGTGGCCAGCACCAGCATCGACTTGCCGAAGTGCTGCAGCTGGACCATCAGCAATATGACGATGATGGCGAGCATGATCGGGGCCTTGGCCGCGATCGAGGCCTGGCTTTCGGCCGAGTCCTCTGCGCCGCCCTGGATCTCGATCTTGTAGCCGGGCGCAAGGCCGGCGCGCAGATCCTTCATGTCGTTGTACATCTTGGTGACGACGTCGTTCGACTGCACGCCGTCCGGCAGCGTGCCGCGCACGCTGATCGTCGGCAGACGGTCACGCCGCCACTCTATGCCTTGCTCCATGACGGGCACGACCTTGGCCACCTGCGACAGCGGCACCGAACCGCCGAAGTCGGTCGGGATGTAGACCGAGTCGACCGAGGAGAGCAGATGACGGCTCGCTTCCGGCTCGCGGGCGACGATCGAGACCGTCTCCTCGCCGTCGCGGAAATCGTCAAGCGGCGCGCCGGACATAGTGGCCTGCAGCATCTGGCGGATGCGCTGCGAGGTGACGCCGAGCGCACGGGCGCGGTCCTGGTCGATTACCAGCTTCATCGCCGGAACCGGCTCCAGCCAGTCGTCATGGACGGCGCCGAGCAGCGGGTTCGCCTGGAACCTCGCCTTCACCTCGTCGGCGATGCGGCGCACCTCCTTGCGGTCCGGACCCATGACGCGCATCTGCACCGGCCAGCCAGTCGGCGGACCGAGGAAGAGACGATCGACCTTGGCGCGGATCGAGGGGAAGTCCTTGGCGAGGATGCTGCGCAGCTTGACGATTAGCCGCTCGCGCGCCGGCTCGTCCTTGGCCATCACCAGGAGCTGGGCGAAGTTCGGATTCCTGAGCTGCTGGTCGAGCGGCAGGAAGAAGCGCGGCGCGCCTTCGCCGATATAGGTGGCGATGAAGCGCTTGTCCTGATCGTCCATCATTCTTGATTCCAGCGCCTTAGCCTGGGTCTCGACCTCCTTGATCGAGGTGCCTTCCGGTAGCCAGAGATCGACCAGGATTTCCGGACGCGAAGACTGCGGGAAGAAGTTCTGCGGAATGAACTGGAAGGCCCACAGGCTGGTGCCGAAGGTGACCAGCGTCATCACCAGCACGATGATGCGATGACGCACGGCCCAGGTGACCGTCGCGCGCAGGCGCCGATAAAAGCGCGTGTCGAAGACGTCGTGATGGGTGCCGGCGTGCTTGCGCTGCTTCAGGATCATGTAACCCAGCCACGGCGTGAAATAGACCGCGACGAACCACGACACGACGAGCGCGATGCCGACCACGTAGAACAGCGTACGCACATATTCGCCGGCGGTGGAGGCCGCAAAGCCGACCGGGATGAAGCCGGCGGTGGTGATCAGCGTGCCGGTGAGCATCGGGAAGGCGGTCGAGGTGTAGGCGAAGCTTGCCGCCTCGATCTTGACCAACCCCTCCTCCAGCTTTCGCTCCATCATCTCGACGACGATCATGGCGTCGTCGACCAAAAGACCAAGCGCGATGATCAGCGCGCCGAGCGAGATGCGCTGCAGGTCGATGCCGATCTCGTACATGATGGCGAAGGTGGCGGCCAGAACCAGCGGAATGGCGATCGCTATCACCAGGCCGGAGCGCCAGCCGATCGACAGGAACGACACGACGAGCACGATGAGCAGCGCTTCACCGAGCGCTTCCATGAACTCGTTGACGGCATCCTTGACGACCTCGGGCTGGTCGGAAATCTGGTCGACCGCGACACCGTAAGGCAGCCCTTCCTCGAAGCGCTTGTAGGTCGCCTCGACATCCTTGCCGACGTCCCTGACGTTGAAACCCTTGGCCATGACGACGCCGACCTGGACGCTCTCGTGGCCGTTGAAGCGGTATTTGCGCTGGTAGGGATCCTCGAGGCCCGAGGTGACGGTGGCGATGTCGCCGAGACGCGTCACCTGGTTGCCGGCGCGCAACCTCAGCTCACGGATGTCGGCCGCCCTGGTGACGTCGCCTTCGACCGAGATGCGGACCGAGCGCAGGCCGGTGTCGACCGAGCCCGCCGGATCGACGGCGTTCTGCCCCTTCACCGCGTTTTGCAGGTCGACGATGGTCAGGCCGCGCTCGGCGAGCGCCTTGGACGAGACGTCGATGTAGATCTTCTCGGGCTGGTCGCCGATGATGACGGCCTTCTCGACGCCGGGCGTCGTCAGCAGCATGTCGCGCGCCTGGATGGCGAACTTCTTCAGCTCCGGATAGGTGAAGCCGTCGCCGCTGATCGAATGCAGCGTGATGAAGGTATCGCCGAACTCGTCGTTGAAATAGGGGCCGAGCAGGCCTTGCGGCAGCTCATTGGCGATGTCGCCGACCTTCTTGCGCACCTGGTAGAAGGCGTCCTTGACCTGTTCAGGGTTGGTGTCGCCCTTGACCTGCAGGGTGATGATGGCGCTGCCGGCGCGCGTGTAGGAGCGGACGAAATCGAGATGCGGCGTTTCCTGCAGCTTGCGCTCGATCTTGTTGACGACCTGGTCCTCCATGTCCTGGATCGAGGCGCCCGGCCAGACGGCCTGCACCACCATGACGCGGAAGGTGAAATCCGGGTCTTCCTTCTGGCCCATCCGCATCAGCCCGAGCGCGCCGGCCAGGATAATCAGGCCGAACAGGAAGCGCGCGATGCTCGGATGTCCGATCGCCCAGCGCGAGAGGTTGAAAGGCCGCTTTTCGGTGCTGCTGTCGGTGGTCATGGCGCAAGTCCAGTCCAATTGGTCGGCAAAGCACGCTTGCCATCTATTCGTGAATTCTCGGTCGGGCTTCCGGGCGGCGAGCACCTCAAGCGGAGAGAGACTCGCAATCGCGCTGGACGCGGCCTTGGTGCGGGGGATACCAAAGGCCAGCGTCTCGTCGATCGGGCGCGTTCGCCGCCCGGAACCCATGCCCTCCCCGGCTCGCGGCTCGCGCAGCGAGTGCGGGAAAGGCGTTCGTGTGCCTCGCCTTAGCGAAGACTGCTGGTAGCAGCGACGTCGTCCTCCGCCGAAGCGGATTGCTGGGCGATGTCGCCGGAAAGCTTGACCTTCAGGTTCTCGGTCATGAATTGCGTGCCGGCGGCTACCACCACGTCGCCCTGCTTCAGGCCATCGGCCACGGCGACACCGTCGGCGGTGAAATTGGCAATCTTGATCGGCCGCGGATGGACCGTGTCCGAGGTGCGGTCGACCGTCCAGACGATATGCTTGCCGTCCTTCTCAGCCATCGCGGTCAGCGGGATCGACACCAACTGCGCCTTGCTGCCGACGGTCGCCTCGACATTGGCGGTCATGCCGAGCAGCACGCGCGGATCGTTGGGCAGCGAAACCCGGACCGCGAAGGTGCGCGACTGCGGATCGGCGCTTCCCGCTACCTCACGGACCTTGCCATCGAGGGTCAGGCCCTCGTCCGACCAGAAGCTCGCCTTGACCTCCTTGCCCGGGCGGAAGCCCGCGATGTCCATTTCGGGCACGGCGATCAGCACTTCCTTCTCGCCATCGACGGCAACGGTCATCACCGGCGTGCCGGCGCCGACCACCTGGCCGATGTCGGCGGAGATGGCGGTGACGATGCCGTCCTCGCTTGCCTTGAGATCGGTGTAGTGGACCTGGTTCTGCGCCTGGGCGAGAGTAGAACGGGCGGCATCGCGCGTCGCCACCGCCTGATCGTAGCTCAGCGTCGCCTGATCGAGCTGCGACTTCGGCGCGAAGTTCTTGGCGTAGAGCTGCTCGGCGCGCTTCCTGGCGAGATCGACCGTCTCGACCTGCCGCTCGGCGGCGTCGAGGCTTGCCTGGGCGCTCTTCACCGACAGCTCGTAGTCGGAGGGGTCGACGCGGGCGAGCACGTCGCCGCTGTTCACATGCTGGCCGATGTCGACGAGGCGCTCGGTCACCTTGCCGGCGATGCGGAAGCCGAGGTTCATCTCGGTGCGGGCCCGCACCGAACCGGAATAATCGAGCCGGCGGGTGGATTGCGCCTCGCCGATCTCGACCACCTTCACCGGACGAATGACTTCCTGGACGACCGCAGCCTTTTCCTGGCTGCAGCCGGCGAGGCCGAGCGCCGCGACAACGAGAGCTGCGGCTGGCAACCTGCGGAGGATGGAATTGGACAAAGACACCTTAGCACTCCCGAACTGGAAATGAATTGTCGAGACCGGCACCCCGGTGGGCGGCGGCTATTTCAAGGCTCTGATAGCGTAGTCGATGAGATCGTCCGGCATCGCCCGGTTGGTCTTTGCCAGACACTGCGCAACCATCTGCGGATGGCAGAGGATGACGGTGGAGGCGCCGAAGCAACGCGAGGCGATGACCGGATCCTGCTTCCTGAACTCGCCGGCCTCGATGCCCTGGCGGATGACTTCGGCGAACAGGTCGTGGATACGGTCGACATGCTTGTCGATGACGCCCCAGTCGCGCTCGAGCGCGACGATGACCATCTCATGCACCTTCTGGTCGTCGAGCATGACTTCCAGCGTCATCTTGTACTGGGCGTGAACGTAGCGGCGCAGCCGCTCCTCCGCGCTGAGCGGCAGGCGCGAAATCTCATAGGCCATCGCGTAGCTGGCGCCGAGCATGCGGCCGCAGACGGCCTGGTGGATTTCCACTTTCGAGGCGAAGAAGCGATAGATGTTGGCCGGCGACATGCCGAGCTCGCGGGCGATGTCGGCGACGTTGGTCTTGCCGTAGCCGTAGTGCCGGAACAGGCGCTCGGCGCAGTCGAGAATGCGCGTCACATTCTCCTGTCTGGCGGGGTCGGCCACGATGTTGGCGGCTTCTGACATGGTTCTTTCGTTTGACGAGTGACGAATTTCAATTTTCGTCACTCGTAAATCGAAAGAGACGGAGAGTCAACGCTGAATCGACGTACGCGTACAAAATGGTGACAGATGGTGACAGCGGGCGTGGCCTTCAATCGGCGCCTGCGATTAGCAGGCGCGCTGATGAGGTCGTCATCCTAGGGCGGAGCAAGGAGCGAAGCGACGCGGCGCAGACCCGAGGATCCTGTGCCGTTACGCCCGCCCAAGAATGCAACTGTATCAAGAAGTTACGCTGATAGGCGTCGCAAATCCGCTGACGGCTAATCTCAACCGCCGGAGTGCTGCCGCGAGGTAACGGCATGGATCCTAGGGTTTCCGCGACGTCGCTTCGCGACTGCTCCACCCTAGGATGACGAAGTCGCGGGCGCTGGCGCAAACTGTCGACTTCCCGGCATGCTGCTCGGAGGAGCGAACTACGCCCCCTTCGCCATTTCCCTCAGCCGAAACTTCTGGATCTTCCCCGTGGAAGTCTTCGGAATCTCGGCAAACACCACCGCCTTCGGCACCTTGAAGCGGGCGAGTAACCCTCGGCAGTGTTCGATGATCTCCGCCTCGGTCGCCGTCTTGCCGGGCTTCAGCTCGACATAGGCGACCGGCACCTCGCCCCATTTCTCGTCGGCGCGGGCGACGACGCCGCAGGAGGCGACGGATGGGTGCTTGTAGAGCGCGTCCTCGACCTCGATGGACGAGATGTTCTCGCCACCCGAGATGATGATGTCCTTGGAGCGATCCTTGAGCTGGATGTAGCCGTCCGGGTGCATGACGCCGAGATCGCCGGAATGGAACCAGCCGCCGGCGAAAGCCTCGTCGGTCGCCTTGCGGTTCTTGAGGTACCCCTTCATGACGATGTTGCCGCGGAACATGACCTCGCCGATGGTCTCGCCGTCGGCCGGCGTCTCCGTCATCGTCTCGGGGTTCATCACCGTCAACCCCTCGAGCGCGGCATAGCGCACACCCTGGCGCGCCTTCCTCGCCGTCCTCGGTCCTTTCTCCAACGCGTCCCACTCATTGTGCCATTCGTTGACGACGGCCGGGCCGTAGGTCTCGGTCAGCCCGTAGAGATGGGTGACGGCAAAGCCGGCGTCGGCCATGCCGGAGAGCACCGCCTCCGGCGGCGGCGCGGCCGCCGTGTTGAAGGTGACGGTCTGAGGGAACTGGCGCTTGTCCTCGTCCTTCGCGTTGATCAGCACCGACATGACGATCGGCGCGCCGCAGAGGTGGGTGACGCCGTGGTCGGCAATCGCGTCGTATATCGGCTTTGCCCGCACCCAACGCAGGCAGACATGGGTGCCGGCCTGCACGGCGAGCGTCCAGGGGAAGCACCAGCCGTTGCAGTGGAACATCGGCAGGGTCCAGAGATAGACCGCGTGCTTGGCCATGCCGGCATGGATGGTGTTGGTGTAGGCCATCAGGGCGGCGCCGCGATGGTGATAGACGACGCCCTTCGGATTGCCGGTGGTGCCGGAGGTGTAGTTGAGCGAGATGGCGGCCCACTCGTCATCGGGCATCGCCCAGGCGAAAGCCTCGTCGCCCGCGGCGACGAAGTCCTCGTAGTCGAGCACGCCGATCCGCTCGCCCTTCGGATAGGGCGCGTCGGCGGCATAGTCGGGGTCGTCGTAGTCGATGACCAATGGCTTGGCCTTGGCCAATGCCAGCGCTTCCTTGACCACGCCCGAGAATTCGCGGTCGACGATCAGCACCTTGGAGCCGGCATGGTCGAGCTGGAAGGCGATGACGGCGGCGTCGAGGCGGGTGTTCAGCGAGTGCAGCACCGCCTTCATCATCGGCACGCCGAAATGCGCCTCCAGCATCGGCGGCGTGTTTGACAGCATCACCGTCACCGTGTCGCCCTTGCCGATGCCGTGCTTCGACAGCGCCGAGGCGAGCTTCAGCGAGCGGCGCCAGAAATCGCGATAGCAGATGCGCCGGCTGCCATGGATGATGGCGACATGGTCGGGATAGGTCTTGGCCGCCCGCTCCAGATAGGTGAGCGGCGTCAGCGGCTGGTGGTTGGCGGCGTTCCGGTCGAGATCCTGTTCGTAGGGATTGGCCATCCCATCCTCCCAAAAAAGTCTTTTCGAGCTTTCTAACCACTGGTCTGCGATCATGCCATCCCCCCGAACGATCGGGAAATGCTATGATATGAGCGCTCGGTAGAATGGCTGTCTCGATTCGGCCGTGCCGGTAGGCGATTGCACTCAACCACCCAGATTTGACTTTTGTCGAGAGCCGTGACTAATGTCAGCCGAGGAGGCGGCATGGCGATCCGACCGGCAGAACAACTCATCCATAAGGCCGCCTGGCTTTACTATGCGCATGGCCTTCGCCAGGACGAAGTGGCGAACCAGCTCAAGATCTCGCGCGCATCGGTGGCCATGTATCTGCGCAAGGCGCGCGAGACGGGCATCGTCAACATCTCGACCTCGACGCAGCTCTTCACCGACGACGTCATGGCGCGCCGGCTGGAGGACGCCTTCAGGCTCGACGCCGTCTGGATCGCGCCGGAAAACGCCTATGTCGCCGATCCGTCGACCGACATCGCGGTGCTGGCGGCGAGCGTCTTCCTCGAATTGGTGAAGAAGGGCGACCGCATCGGCGTCGCCTGGGGCCGCACCGTCTACACCATCGCCGACATCATGTCCTACGCCGACCTGCAGGACGTCACCGTGGTGCAGCTCTGCGGCAATCTCGGCGCGCCCTATTCCTATCGTCCCGACCAATGCACGATGGAGATCGCGCGGCGGCTGAACGCCAAGGGGCTGAATTTCTACGCGCCTTTGGTATTGTCGACCGAGGAACTCGCTCGCGGCCTGCGCGCCGAGCCGGTAATCCGCGACCAGCTTGCCGGCATCGGCGACTGCGATCTGGCGCTCTATTCGGTCGGCGCGGTCGACGCCGACAGCCATCTGGTGAAATGCGGCGCGCTGACGCCGGCCGAAATGACGGCGCTGCGCAAGCAAGGTGCAGCCGGCGTTATCGCCGGGCAAGTCATCGACGCCAAGGGCGAAGTGCTCGACTGCAGCTACAACCGGCGGGTCATTTCCGCCGAGCTCGCGTCGCTGCGCGCCATCGGGAAGCGATTGATGGTGGTGCAGGAAGACAGCAAGTTCGAGCCGCTGCTGGCCGCGATCGCCGGCGGGCTCTGCACGCATCTGGTGGTCGGCTCACACATGGCCGGGCGTCTTCTGGACCACGCCGGGGCGGCAAGCAAAAAGCCCCTCTAGAAACAACCCTGCCGCGACTGTCATCAAAGCGTCGCGGCTTCCTGTTCATGAGCAGCAAAAGACGGAATCGGACGGAACGACATGAAGAACCTTTGGAACGACGCCGACGCGGAAAAGATGGTTGCCGACTATGCCAAGAAAGGCGTCGGCGGCGACCTCGCGCTGCGCGTCTACACGACCCGCCTGCTCGGCGGCGAGCCGCGGCTTGTGCTGCATGGCGGCGGCAACACCTCCTGCAAGACCAAGGCCACCGATCTCGTCGGCGACGAATGGGACGTGCTCTGCGTCAAGGGCAGTGGCTGGGACATGGCGGTGATCGAGCCGCAAGGCTTGCCTGCGGTGAAGATGGGCGCGCTCATCAAGGCGCGCGCGCTTGCCGCGCTGTCCGATGAGGACATGGTGGCGCTGCAGCGCTCCAACCTCATCGATCCCGCCTCCCCCAACCCGTCGGTCGAAACACTTCTGCACGCCTTCCTGCCGCACAAATTCGTCGACCATACGCATTCGACCGCGATCCTCGCCATCGTCGACCAGGAAGACAGCAAGGCTCTGGTGGCAAAGGTATTCGGCAGCAAAATGGGTTACGTGCCCTACATCAAGCCGGGCTTCGACCTCGCCAAGGTGGCCGCGGAAATTTTCGACGCCGACCCGAGCGTCGAAGGCCTGATCCTCGACAAGCACGGCATCTTCACCTTTGGCGACGACGCCCGGCAGGCCTATGACCGGATGATCCACTATGTGAACGTCGCCGAGGAGTATGTCGCGAAGAACGGCAGGCCGCAGGCGCCCAAGGCGGCGCTGCCGGCGAAGCTCGCCAGGCCAAGCGACATCGCGCCGATGCTGCGCGGCGCGGTGGCGGTGGCGCGCGGCGAAGGCCGCTTCGACCGCATGATCAGCGACTTCCGCACGTCGAACGCGATCGTCGATTTCATCAATTCGGCAAAGATCGCCGACTATGCCGGGCGCGGCGTGTCGACGCCCGATCTTTCGATCCGCATCAAGACCGGCCCGATGGCGGTGCCGGCGCCCGACGCCGACAAGCTCGACGACTACAAGGCCGTCATCCGCGACCATGTCGACGCCTTCGCCAAGGACTACCGTGCCTATTTCGAGACCAATGACGCGCTGGACGACGTCAAGCGCACCATGCTCGACCCGATGCCGCGGCTGACGCTGGTTCCCGGTCTCGGCATGTTCGGCCATGGCCGCACGCTGAAGGACGCCAAGATCGCCTCCGATGTCGGCGAGATGTGGATCGAGGCGGTGCGCGGCGCGGAAGCCATCGGCAATTTCCAGCCGCTCTCCAAGGCCGACCTCTTCCCGCTCGAATACTGGTCGCTGGAGCAGGCGAAGCTTGCCTCGAACAAGCCGAAGCCGCTGACCGGCCAGGTGGTGCTGATCACCGGCGGCGCCGGCGCGATCGGCGCCGCGACGGCGAAGCTCTTCGCCGCCAATGGCGCGCATGCGGTCATCGTCGACCTCGATCCGGCCAAGGCCGCTGACGCGGCGAAAGCAGCCGGCAACAATTCGATCGGCGTCGGCGCCGATATCACCAACCCGGCCGAGATGCGCGCCGCCTTCGACAAGGCGGTCGCGGTCTATGGCGGCGTCGACATACTGGTCTCCAACGCAGGCGCGGCCTGGGAAGGCCGGATCGGCGAGCTCGACGATGCGCTTCTGCGCAAGAGCTTCGAGCTCAACTTCTTCGCCCACCAGTCGGCGGCGCAGAACGCGGTCCGCATCATGCTGGAACAGGGCACCGGCGGCGTGCTCCTGTTCAACACCTCCAAGCAGGCGGTCAATCCCGGGCCGAAATTCGGCGCCTATGGCCTGCCCAAGGCGGCGACGCTGTTCCTGTCGCGGCAATACGCGCTGGACTATGGCGCCCATGGCATCCGCTCCAACGCGGTCAACGCCGACCGCATCCGCTCGGGGCTTCTGACCGACGCGATGATCGCCAGCCGCTCCGGCGCGCGCGGCGTCTCGGAGAAGGAATACATGTCCGGCAACCTGCTTGGCCAGGAGGTGACGGCCGACGACGTGGCGCAGGCCTTCCTGCACCAGGCGCTCGCCGAACGCACCACCGCCGACGTGACGACGGTGGACGGCGGCAACATCGCGGCGGCGCTGCGCTGAAGAAGTGAAAGCCATCCCCAGATTGGTTCGTCGTTTTACGAGAACGACGAACCCCTCTCTCTCTTTGTCCTGACGCGGTTCTCGGACGGAAGCCCGTTTCGCACTTCTGCTAGAAAACTGCTCCAAGCGGTCAAAATCCGCTCAAATCCTTCGCTTATTGCTCGAACAGCTTTAAGGGGTGCCTTGCGCCTCGTCTACGAGACACAAGAGCTGGAGCCCGTATGCAAGCCAGGGAAGTGCCTTATTTCAGCCAGTGGGAATCGCCCGGCATGACTTTGCCGCTTCTGGCGGAGGGGCCATCGGCGCTCTATCGCGATCCGCTATGGCGCAATTCCGGCGCGGAAACGGTTGAGGATTATGCGCGCCGGGCCGTCAATGTCTGCGGCATGGCCTGCCTGAAGATGATCCTTGCCGCACGCGGCGAAATTCATCCGACGCTCGAGCTCGCCCGCGCCTGCACGGCCTATGGCGGCTATGTCGTCAATGAGATCGACGGCTCAATCAAAGGATTGATCTACGAGCCCTTCGTCAGGTTCGTCCGCGAGCGATTCGACCTGCTTGCGGAGACGATGACGAATGTCGACATGGCCGCGGTGCCCGGACTGTTTTCACGGTGGCGCTACTTCATCGCCTCGGTGCACCCCGGCATCCGCTGGCCCGAACGCGAGCCGCCGTCCAAGGGCGGCCATCTGGTGTTGGTAACGGCGGCGTCGCCAGGCGAAATCCGCTTCCACAACCCATCCGGCCACGACCGGCAGAGCCAGGCGGATGTCACGCTGCCGCTCGCCAGCTTCGGCCGCTTTTTCGCCCGGCGCGGCATCGCCGTCGCGTTCTGATCCTGCAACTTGACCATTCCGGAGATATCAATGGCCGAGAAAAGACTGCGTATCGGTGTGCTCTTTGGCGGCCGCTCCGCCGAGCACGAGGTGTCGCTGCTTTCGGCGGCCAATGTCATGCACGCGCTGGATCCGGCGAAATACGATGCCGTTCCGATCTTCGTTACCCGCCAAGGGCAATGGCTGCTGAGCAGCTTCCGGGACGGTGCGCTGGCGACACCGTCAAGCGGGACCGAGATCTGCCTGGTGCCGGGCGGGCATGGACGGATGCTGGCCATTCCGGCCGGCGGGCCACCGCATGAACTGCCCGCCATCGATGTCCTGTTCCCGGTCCTGCACGGTCTCCATGGCGAGGACGGCGCCGCCCAGGGGCTGGCCGAAGTAGCGCAAGTGCCGCTCGCCGGCTGCGGCATCCTGGGTTCGGCCACGGCGCTTGACAAGGATATCGCCCAGCGGCTGCTGAAGGCGGCCGGAGTGCCTGTCGCGCGTTCGGTGACGATCGACAGGGGCACAGCACCTTCCCTCGCCGTGCTGGAAGATCAGCTTGGCCTGCCGCTGTTCATCAAGCCGGCACGGCAAGGCTCGTCGGTCGGCGTCGCAAAGGTCAATGCCAGCCAGGAATTCGATCGGGCGATCGAGGAAGCCTTCCGGCACGATCGCAAGCTGCTGGCGGAGGAATTCGTTCGTGGCCGCGAGATCGAGTACAGCGTGCTGGAAGATCCCGAAGGCGAACTCTTCGTCTCACGACCGGGGGAGATCGTGCCCGCCGAAAGTCACGGCTTCTACAACTACAATGCCAAGTATATCGACGAAAACGGCGCGGCATTGATCGTGCCTGCGGAACTGCCGCCGGAGGTCGAGCAAGGCATGCGCGACATGGCCGCCAAGGCCTTCAGGGCCGTCGGTTGCGACGGCATGGCGCGTGTCGACTTTTTCCTGATGCCGGACATGACGTTCCTGGTCAACGAACTCAACACCATTCCCGGCTTCACCAACATCAGCATGTACGCCAAGGCGATGGCAGCAAGCGGCATCAGCTACCCGGAGGTCATCGACCGCCTGGTGGCGCATGGGCTGGCGCGTGCTGCGCGATCGGCCTGAGAGGCAAAAAGGGAGCGACCTGAGCCGACCTCTTCTCTGATCACTGGGGCGTCGCCAAAGACGCTTCGCGCGAGGCACTCCGACAAAATTTCGTCGGCCGCCGCTGCCCCTCATCCGCCTGCCGGGCCCCCTTCTCCCCGTAAGTGACGGGGAGAAGGGGGCCCGGCCGTAGCGCCGGTGCCTCGTCTGCGACGGCGACAATTGGCGAAAGCGTCGACGACGGCGTCTTTCTCGGTGCCGACATTTCCAATTGCGCGCGACGGCTGAGATAGCGATTTGCCTAGAATGGGAGCCCGAAGCGCGCCGCATCTACAGACGACGCGCTTCACACCCGAACCTACTTGGCGTTCGGGTTCGGCATCCAGGCGGGCATCGCGACGTCGGCATGGGCGAACTGCGGCAGCTTGGCCGACAGGTCTTCCATGTTCTTGATGTCCTTGTCGACGAGTTCCTTCTGGGTGATCAGCGTAGGCGGCACGATGACGTTGTGGCCGGGATCCTCGCCGGCGAGCAGCTGCGCCAGCGCGCGCACCGAAACCTGGCCGACGACGGCCGGGTTGGTGGCGGCCGTCGCTGCCCAGGCGCTGTCCGGCTCGCGCATCGCGGCGATATCCGAGGTCGAGATGTCGGCCGAGTAGATCTTGATGCCCTTGTTCAGGCCCGCCTCGTCGACGGCGATCTTCACGCCCTTGGCGAATTCGTCATACGGCGCGAACATCACCTTGATGTCGGGATGCGCCTGCAGCACCGAACGCGCCTGGTTGGCGACGGAGTTGGCGATCGGGTTGTCGAGCGTGCCGAACATGGCGACCTCGCTGATGCCCGAATATTTCTTCTTCACGTCGACCCAGGTTTCGTTGCGGCGGTCGAGCGGCGCAATGCCGGCGACATAGACATAGCCGGCCTTCCAGGCCTCGCCATTGTCCTTCACCGCCTGCTCGAGAGCGAGCTTTGCCAAGTCGCGGTCGGACTGCTCGATCTGCGGGATCTTCGGGTTCTCGACATTGACGTCGAAGGCGACGACCTTGATGCCGGCGTCGACCGCGCGCTGGGCGGCGTCCTTCATCGATTCCGTCAGTCCGTGCTGGATGATGATGCCCTGCACGCCGAGCGCGATGGCCTGGTCGACCATGTCCGCCTGGAGGGCGGCATCCTGGCGGCTGTCCAGCACGCGCAGGTCGACGCCGAGCGCCTTGGCCTGCGCCTCGACGCCGGAGAGATAGGCCTGGAAGAAGTCACCGGTCGAGAGATAGCGCACCAGCGCGATCTTGACGCCCGGCTTGTCGAACGGCGCCGGGCGATCCGCCGCCAATGCCGTGCCCTGCATCAGCAGCGCCGCGCCCGCGAGGCCAAGTGCGGCCTTCCCCAGAAGTCTTCTTGTGATGCTCACGTCGTTTTCCTCCGTTGTTTGCCCCGGTCGAAACTATCTCTTGCCCCTGCCGGAAAGGGCGAAGGTGAAGACAAGGGCGACGACGAGCACCGCGCCCTTGACGAAATCCTGCGTGTAGTAAGGGGCGTTCATCATCGTCAGGCCCTGCAGCAGGACGCCGACGAACACCGCGCCGACGGCCGTGCCGAAGGCGTTGGGCTTGGCGGCGCCGAGCACCGCGTAGCCGATGAGCGCCGCCGCTACTGCGTCGAGCAGCAGATTATTACCCGAGGCGATGTCGCCGCGTCCAAGCCGGGCGGCGAGCAAAATCCCGCCGATCGAGGCAAAAACTCCCGAAATGACATAGGCCCAGATTTTGTATGCCTTGACAGGGGCGCCGGCGAGTTCGGCGGCGCGTTCGTTGCTGCCGACGGCGTACATCATGCGGCCGAAGCGGGTGTATTCGAGGAAGAACCAGATCAGCACCGCGAGCACGACGAGCACCACCACGGAAACCGGGATCAGGCTCGGGATGAAGAAGTCGATGCGGTGGCGGCCGAGCGCCAGGAAGGCTTCCGAGAACTTGCCGTTGGCGACCGAGCCGTCGGGCATCGTCATGCCGGTGGCGATCGAGCGGCCCTCGGTCGGGATGCGCTGCAGGCCGAGCAGCAGGAACATCATGCCGAGCGTCGCCAAGAGATCGGGCACGCGCATATAGACGATCAGCCAGCCATTGATAAGGCCGACGACCACGCCGATGACCAGGCAGGCGATGACGGCGACGATGGCATTCTGCTCCAGCACCACCATGGCGTAGGAGGCGGCCATCATGGCGCTGGTGGCGACCGACCCTATCGACAGGTCGAAGCCGCCGACGACGAGCGTCGCGGTGACGCCGAGCGCCAACACGCCGGTGATCGCCACCGACTGGAAAATGAAGACGGCGCTCTGCGGCGAGACGAACCCGTCGGCGGCGATCGCGAAATAGGCGATCAACCCGACCAGAAGGACGATGAAACCATAGCGGATGGCATAGTCACGCAATGTCATCGAACGCTCCCGCGCTGTTGCCCTCTCCGCCAAACTGGAACTCATGCATGCACTCCAAGTATCGTCATCGGTCGACCTCACGCCGCGCTGTGCAGCGGCCCGCCGGCGACTTGCGCCAGCAGCCGGTCGAGATCGATATCGGCGTTCCTGTGCTCGCCGGCGATCGTGTGTTCCGACATCACCAGGATGCGGTCGGCGGTCTCGAGCGCCTCGTCGATCTCGGTGACGAAGAGGAGCGTCGCGCGGCCGTCGGCGCTCGCCCTCAGCTTGGCCGCGATATCGCGCCGCGCCGAGATGTCGACGCCCTGAAACGGCTCGTCGAGGATGAACAGGCGCGAGGCCTGCGACATCCAGCGCGCCACCATCACCTTCTGCTGGTTGCCGCCGGACAGCGCCGAGAGCTCGTCCTTTTCCGAACGACAGACGATGCCGAGCTCGGTGATCTGGCGGCGGGCGGCGGCGCGCTCGGCGCGGCGCTTCATGACGCTGAAGCCCGACATGCGCTTGAGGAACGGCAGGCTGATATTGCGCTCGATGTTGAAGCCGCCGACGATGCCACTGTCGGCGCGGTCCTTGGCGACGAGGAAGACGCCGGCGGCGATCGCTTCGCGCGCCGAGTGTGGCGCGTAGGGCCTGCCGTCCATATGCATGGTGCCGGCCAGCGGCCTGCGCACGCCGAACAGCGTTTCGGCCAGCGCCGTCTTGCCGACGCCGACGAGACCGGTAATCGCCACCACCTCGCCAGCGCCGAGCGTCATCGAGATCGGCTTGGCGCCCTGCGCCAGCTGAAGTCCTTCGGCTGTGAAGACGGCGCGCGCCGAATTTCTGGCGACGACCTGGTCGAGGTGGATCTTGCGGCCGAGCATGGCATTGACGGCGCCCTCATAGTCGAGCGGCTTCCGGTCGAAGACGCCGGAGATGACGCCGTCGCGCATCGAGACGATGCGGTCGGCAAGGCGCCGGATGTCGGACATGCGGTGCGAGATGTAGAGGATCGCGACACCCTGCCCGCGCAACCGGTCGATCAGCGAAAACAGCCGGTCTGCTTCGGCGCTCGATAGCGAGGAGGTCGGCTCGTCGAGGATCAGCACCTTGGGCTGGTGCGCCATGGCGCGGGCAATGGCCACCATCTGCCGGTCGGCGAGCGATAGGTCGGCGACACGCGCCCTGAGGTCGATGGCGAGGCCCATGCGGTCGGCGACGGCCCTTGCCTCGGCGCGAACATTGGCAGGCTTGAACAGCAGCGATGCGCCCTTGCCGCTCAACCGGTCGAGCGTCAGGTTGGTGGCGACGTCGAGATCGGCCACCACGCCGTCGTTGATGTTCTGATGCACGGTGACGACGCCGGCGCGGATGGCTTCCGCCGGCGTGACGGGATCGAATGCCTGGCCGGCAAGCCGCATCGCGCCGCCGCCGCGCTCGTAGACGCCGCTGATGATCTTGACCAGCGTGGACTTGCCGGCGCCGTTGGCGCCCATCAGCACGGTAACCTCACCGGCATGCAATTCGACCGAGATGCCGCCAAGCACCTCGTTCTGGCCGAAGGATTTCCTCAGGCCCTCCACACGGAACACGGCATCTGCGCCCATTCGTTCCTCCCTGGCCACGACGCTATGGGCTCACTCGTCAATTGTCAACACGATTGACAATTGCCAGAGCGCTACCTAGCTTGGCCCCGCCGCCGTGGCTCCGCTATCGTTGGCGACCCACGAGCAGGAGGGGAGAGGATGACCGAGAAGAAGCCGTTCGAAGCATTGTCGGTGGAGACGCTGCCGAAGCGCCTTGGCGGAAACGCGGCGCTGACCGAGCGCATCGGCGAGGACGCCGGCCGCTGGAAGGTACGCGAGGTCGGCGACGGCAATTTGAACCTCGTCTTCATCGTCGAGGGCGACAAGGGCGCGGCGGTGGTCAAGCAGGCGCTGCCCTATGTGCGGTTGGTCGGCGACAGCTGGCCGCTGCCCTTGAAGCGCTCCTTCTTCGAATATCATGCCCTGACCAGGCAAGAGCGCCGAGCGCCCGGCTCGGTGCCGGCGATCTACCATTTCGATGAGACGCAAGCGCTGATCGTGATGGAGTATCTGGCGCCGCCGCACGTCATTCTCAGGCGGGCGCTGATCGACGGACGCGAGCTGCCGAATATCGCGCGCGATATCGGCCTGTTCATGGCCCGCACGCTGTTTCGCGGCTCGGACCTGTCGATGGCGGCGCGCGAGCGCAAGGCCGATCTCGCTTTATTCGCCGACAATGTCGAGCTCTGCGACATCACCGAGAACCTGGTTTTCTCCGACCCCTATTTCGACGCCGAGATGAACCGGCACACCAGCCCGCAGCTCGACGGCCTGGTCGCCGAATTGCGCGCCGACCGCGACCTCAAGGTCGAGGCGCAGCGGCTGAAGCATCTCTTCGCCGCCAATGCCGAGACGCTGCTGCATGGCGACCTGCATTCCGGCTCGATCATGGTCACCGAAGCCGAGACTCGGATGATCGATCCGGAGTTCGCCTTCTACGGCCCGATCGCCTTCGACGTCGGCATGCTGCTCGCCAATTTCTGGATGGCCTACTTCTCGCAGCGCGGCCATGAGGAGAACGGCAGCCGGGATTCGATGCGCGCCTATCTGCTCAGGGTCACGGCCGAAACCTGGACGGTGTTCCGCGCCGAGTTCTCGCATCTGTGGCGAACCGAGCGCACCGGCATGCTCTACCAGAAGAGCCTGTTCGAGGATCAGGGCGACCGCCTGGGCGCCGAACAGGCGCTCGACCACATGCTTGGCGGCATCTGGACCGACCTGCTGGGCTTTGCCGGCATCGAGGTGCACCGGCGTATCCTCGGCCTCGCCCACAATGCCGATTTCGAGACCATTGCCGATCAAGACCTGCGCGCCACATGTGAGGCCAAGGCACTGCGCTTCGGCCGCCACATCGCCGTCAACCGGCATCGGATCCACAGCATCGATGAGGTCAACACCTTGGCCGCGCTGATCGAACAGGAGAGCAGAATTTGAACGTCGGCGAGCGCCACTACCGCACCATTTGGCTCAGCGACGACAAGCGTTCGGTCGAGATCATCGACCAGCGCTGGCTGCCGCATGAGTTCCGCATCGAGACGATCGGAACAGTTGCCGGCATCGCCACCGCGATCCGCGACATGTGGGTGCGCGGCGCGCCGCTGATCGGCGTCACCGCCGCCTATGGCGTCGCCATCCAGATGACGGACGATCCGTCGGACGAGGCGCTCGACGCGGTGTGGGAGACGCTGCACAAAACGCGGCCGACGGCGATCAACCTGCGCTGGGCGCTGGACGAGATGCGGCGGTTTCTCAGGCCGCTGGCGCCGGGAGAGCGCGCCGAGGCCGCCTATCGCCGTGCCGCCGAGATTGCCGACGAGGATGTCGGGCTGAACCGCGCCATCGGCGAGAACGGGCTTGCCATCATTAAGGCGATCGCGGCGAAGAAGAAGCCGGGCGAGACGGTCAACATCCTCACCCATTGCAACGCCGGCTGGCTGGCGACGGTCGACTACGGCACCGCCACGGCGCCGATCTATCTCGCGACGGAAGCCGGCATCCCGGTCCATGTCTATGTCGACGAGACCAGGCCGCGCAACCAAGGCGCCCAGCTGACCGCCTGGGAGATGGCCGGCCACGGTGTGCCGCATACGCTGATCGTCGACAATGCCGGCGGCCATCTGATGCAGCATGGCGACATCGACATGGTGATCGTCGGCACCGACCGCACGACCGCCAATGGCGACGTCTGCAACAAGATCGGCACCTATCTCAAGGCTTTGGCCGCCGCCGACAATGACGTGCCCTTCTATGTCGCGCTGCCCTCGCCCACCATCGACTGGACCGTGGCCGACGGGCTTGCGGAAATTCCGATCGAGGAGCGCTCCGGCGACGAAGTTTCGCTGGTCTGGGGCAAGACGGCCGACGGCAAGGTCGCGCAGGTGCGCGTCTCGCCGGATGCGACGCCGGCGGCCAATCCCGCCTTCGACGTGACGCCGGCAAGGCTGGTGACCGGGCTGATCACAGAGCGCGGCGTGGCGAAGGCTTCGCGCGAGGGGCTGAGGGCGATGTTTCCGGAGCTGGGGTGATCTCCCCCCTCGAGGGGGAGATGTCGCCGAAGGCGACAGAGGGGGCGCTGCGCGTGGAGCGCCGACGCCCTTGCGGACGTGAAGAAGAAGTTGGCGCTCCACGCGCAGCGACCCCTCTGCCCTGCCGGCCATCTCCCCCTCAAGGGCATATGCGCTAAGATAGCTTTGGCATGGCTTGAAATTTGCGTTTTCGCGGTGGCTCACGCCAACGATGCCGCAAGGCATGGAGATTTTGGCGCAAGCTTGCCAAGCGAGGCTGAGTAAAGATCGCTGCGATCAGCGAGGCGACGATCTGGCGGGTGGCGCGCCACAGCAGCGGGCGCCCGTCGCTCAAGGGGGAGAGACACCCAACTCCTGCGAGAGGGGTTCGGTCACAAGCGCGATGAGGAAGTGGGCAAGAATCCAAGGCTTTGCGATCCTTGGGTCTTTGGCGGGAGGCGCGCGCAGCCCGATCAGGCTCTTCAGACGCTTGAAGGCGAGCTCGATGCGCCAGCGCATGCGATAGAGCTTGAGAACCGTGCCGGCGGGAAACTCCTGCCGGTCAAGCGAGGTCACAAGGATGACGAAGCCGGCCGCAATCAGCGTCTCGGGTCGAACCTTGTTGCCCTTGGCCTTGGCTTCCTTGTTGATTTTGCGCCGCGCTTCTTGTGCCGCTGCCTCGGATTTGCGCAAGGCGATCAGGCGCATCTTCACAGGCTCGCCCTTCTTGAGGGCCAACCGGACAGGCGTTTCGAAGACTTCCTCGCGGCGGCTCTCCAGGTAGCCGATGAGATCGAACGCCTTGCCGTTGGCGTCGAGCCATCGCGCATTCTTCCACGACGCGCGCACGACAACGTCGCCGCCTTGCGCCATGACCCTTGCGATCCGCTCGGCCTGCAGATAGGCGCGGTCGCCGATGCGGATCTCGCCCGCCACCACCGGCACGCGGTCGATCAGCTCGGCCTCGCTTTGGTCGGTGATCTCGAGGAAATCGAACTGCTCGCGCTCAAGCTCGAAGGCGCAGTGCATGCGCCAAAGGCCATTGTTCTTCTTCTCATGCGCACCGGCCTTGGCAACCGCCGTCGCATCGAGGATGCGGATCAGCCGGCCCTTGGCCAAGCCTTTTTCCTCGCGCTTCAAAAGATGCCCAATCAACTGCTGCAGCCACGGCCCTGCATTGCGCAGCCGGCCGAGCAAGGCCACGTCCGAGATGTCGGCAATCCCGCTCGCCGCCGCCCAGGCCACGACGCCCCGCATGCCCACCTTGCCAAGGCAGTAAGCCAATGTCAGGCGCAACAGATCGCACGCCGACCGGATACCCCGCGGTCGCAGGAACGCCTTCGTCTCGCGCGCACTTCCTGCGATCAACTCTTCGCCGCCGAGAAGCGCAATCGTCTCGGCCCAGCCGTCATCAACAAGTGATTCGTGTGTCATCCTCAGCGTAGAATCACAACCGATTCCGCGCTGCAACACCTATCTTAGCGCCTATGCCCTCAAGGGGGTGTATGGACTGGGGACATCGCGAACAGGTGTGCGAAGACATCGCGAACAGTTTCCCATGCTAGCGCTGGAACTGGTTGAGGTCGATGGTTTGGATCTTCTGGTGTCGGAAGAAGACATCGAAGACGCCGTCGATTTCGGTCGGCCTGAAGGCGACGACCTTGCCGGCGACGGCGTTGCAGATCTTGAAGGCACGCCCGAACAGCGAGGTCGCTCCCTTCTGCTGGATTTTGCGCAGGAGGTCGCCGGCGGCGTAGTCGAAGGGCGCCACGGTCTCGCAGAAGTCGCGGCCGGAGGGCCGGTAGCGGTCGAGCGGCACAGCGCCGGCAAGGCCATCGTGCGGGCGCTTGGTGTTGTAGAGATGGCGCCAGCTGTCGAAGGCGCTCTGGGCGTGCTGGAGGCTCTCGAAGGGCGGCCCCTGCAGCGCCTCGGCCTTGAGGGAGCGGTGGAAGCGCTCGTCCTTGCCCAGCGTCTGGGGATGGTAGGGCCGGGAATGACTGATGGCCACGCCCACCTCGATCAGCCAGACGCCGAGCACGGTGAGGTTGTTGCGGCCGCCGTCGCCCCAGGGCGGGCCGTTGTCGATGGCGATGCGCCACGGCAGGCCATAGCGCCGGAACGCCGTGATCAGCCGCGCCTTGACGGTCTCGGTCGTCTCGTCGGAGCAGGCCTCCAGGGCCAGCGAGAAGCGCGAATGGTCGTCGAGCACGGTGAGCGGATGCAGCCGTCCCTGGCGCAGTGGCACATGGCCCTTGAAGTCCATCTGCCACAGATCGTTGGGGGCTTCGTGCTCGAAGCGGATGAAGGGCTGAGCGCCGCCGCCCAACGCACCCAGCTCGACGCCGTTGCGCCGCAAGATGCCGCTCACCGTCGAAGGAGCAATGGCGCCGATGCCGTCGCGCTCGAGCACGCCAGCGATCTTGCGCCCACCCCAGGCCGGGCATTCCTTCCGCAGCGACACAACCGCTGCTTCCAGCGACGGCGGGCTGCGCCGCGGGCTCGACTTTGGCCGCCGCGAACGCTCCGCCAGCCCGGCTACGCCTTCCGCACGAAATCGCGCGATCAATTTGTGCCCGCAGGTTCGTCCGATCCCGAAGCGACGGCACAGCGCGCTCACATTCGCCCCTGGCGCCAGCGCCAGTCTTACAAACTCTTCCTTCTGGCTCATCACGCTCCTGGCCTCGAATGGCACCACGAACCTCCCCGCGCAAAACGCACGAAACTGTTCGCGATGTCTTCGCACACCTGTTCGCGATGTCCCCAGTCCATACAGGGGGGAGATCACAGCTCCAGCGACGGCGTCGATTGACATCAGTAATGCACTCTCCCATACACACCGGGTCAATGTTCTCAGGGCGGGGTGAAAGTCCCCACCGGCGGTAAGGGTCTCGACCCAAGCCCGCGAGCGCCTCCCGGCAACGGGAGGGTCAGCAGATCCGGTGTGATTCCGGAGCCGACGGTTACAGTCCGGATGGAAGAGAACGTACGCAAGGACGGTCCGCTCGCGCGGGCCGGTTTTTTGCGTCGTGCGTCCTGATTCTGGTTCGAAACGGAAGGAAGGACCCATGAATCAGCATTCCCCCAAAGACCGTGCATACCGTCGCGTCGCCGTCATCCGTGCGCGCTGGCACGCCGATATCGTCGACCAGTGCGCGACGGCTTTCGAGGCGGAGCTTGCCGCCCTCGGCGGCTTTGCCGTCGATGTCTTCGACGTGCCGGGCGCCTACGAGATCCCGTTGCACGCCAAGACGCTCGCCGAGACCGGCCGCTACGTCGCGATCCTCGGCACCGCCTTCGTCGTCAACGGCGGCATCTATCGGCACGATTTCGTCGCAAGCGCCGTCATCGACGGCATGATGAACGTGCAACTCGCGACCGGCGTGCCGGTGCTGTCGGCCGTGCTGACGCCGCACAACTACCATGAGAGCGCCGAGCACCACCGTTTCTTCCACGAGCATTTTCGGGTGAAGGGCAAGGAAGCGGCGAAAGCCTGCGTCGAAATCCTTGCCGCGCGCGCACGCATCGCCGCCTGAGCAACCGGTGCACCAGAACTAAACCGATTTGGATTTCAGGACCGCGACGAGAGTGGTTGCGGTGCGTCGAAAATCCGGCCAGAAGCAACGGGCCGCCCGCCTGGGCGGCCTTTCAAACACGGCTCGAACCAGATACGGGAGACTATTCGTTGGCTCGCATCACACTGAGACAATTGCTCGACCATGCCGCCGAACACGGCTATGGCGTGCCTGCCTTCAACATGAACAATATGGAACAGGGGCTCGCCATCATGGAGGCGGCCGAGGAGACCAAGTCGCCGGTCATCCTGCAGGCCAGCCGCGGCGCCCGCGCCTACGCCAATGACGTTGTGCTGGCCAAGCTGATCGACGCGCTGGTCGAAATCCATCCCGACATCCCGGTCTGCATGCATCTCGACCACGGCAACAACGAAGCGACCTGCGTCACCGCGATCCAGTACGGCTTCACCTCGGTGATGATGGACGGCTCGCTGAAGGAGGACGGCAAGTCGCCGGCCGACTACGCCTATAATTCCGGCATAACCCGGCGCGTCGTCGACATGGCGCATTGGGGCGGCGTCTCGGTGGAAGGCGAGATCGGCGTGCTCGGCTCGCTGGAAAGCGGCGGCGGCGAGCAGGAAGACGGCCATGGCGTCGAAGGCGCGATCAGCCACGACCAGTTGCTGACCGACCCCGTGCAGGCCGAGCAGTTCGTGCGCGACACGCATGTCGACGCGCTGGCGGTCGCCATGGGCACCAGCCACGGCGCCTACAAGTTCTCGCGCAAGCCGGACGGCGCGGTGCTGGCGATGAACGTGATCGAGGAAATCCACCGCCGCCTGCCCAACATGCATCTCGTCATGCACGGCTCGTCCTCGGTGCCAGAGGAGCTGCAGGAGATCATCAACAAATATGGTGGCCAGATGAAGCCGACCTGGGGCGTGCCGGTGGAAGAGATCCAGCGCGGCATCAAGCACGGCGTGCGCAAGATCAACATCGACACCGACAACCGCATGGCGCTGACCGGCGCGATCCGCAAGGTGCTGACCGAGAATCCGTCGGAGTTCGATCCGCGCAAATATCTGACGCCCGCCATGGCGGCGATGAAGAAGCTCTGCAAGGAACGCTTCGAGCAGTTCGGCACCGCCGGCAACGCGCCGAAGATCAAGCCGATCCCCTTGTCGGACATGGCCAAGCGCTACAAGTCGGGCAGCCTCGACCCGAAGTTCGGCTGAGTTCGGCCGATCTCGCGATCCGGACGACACCGGGCAGGAGCGGACAAGGTTCCTGCCCGTTTTCGTCGTTCCGGCGCATGCTTACGCGCCGCGCAAAAACTCGATCACCATCGCCGCAGTCCAGGTGAAGCGGCCGCCGCCAAGCGGCGCGCCGCTCTTCGGGTCATAGTATTCGGCAAAGCCGCTTTCCGTGATCAAGTCGAGGCTGGAGCGGGTGATGCGGCGGGCGACCTCACCGTGGCCGGCAGCGAGAAGTCCGTCGGCGATCATGTAGTTGACCACCAGCCAGACCGGACCGCGCCAGTAGCGCCTGGCGTCGAAGCGCGGGTCGGCGGGATCGTGCGACGGTACGATAAAGCGCGCCCTGCCGGCCAGGCGCTCGACGGTTGCCGCAAGCGCGGCGGCGCGGGCCTCGGGGATGGCTGCGAAGGCCGGCAGGATGCCGCTGACGGAGGCGCTGTCGACGAGCTTTCCCGTGACGCGGTCGAGGCAGAGATACTGGCCATGCGCATCGCTCCACAAGCGCGCCATGGCCGCCAGCCCCTTTTCAGCGCGGGCGCGATTGGCTTTGGCGATCTCCAGTTCGCCCAGCGCTTCGGCGAGATCGGCAATATCGGCCGCGGCGCGGATCAGGATGGCGTTGAAGCCGGGATCGACAATCTGGAACGGCGAGGCATCGTGCAGCCGGGCATTGTCCCAGCCCAGCCCGCGAAAATGCTGCACCAGCCAGAGATAGCGGTCGTACTGCGCCTTGGTCGGCCGATGCGCCGGATCGGCATGCAGGATGTCCCGGCGGGTGTAGGGTTCGACGCCTTCGGTCGGCACGCGCTCGAAGGCGTCGTCCCAATCGATCGAGTTGTCGCGGCCAGACTCCCAGGGGTGGATGATCGCAACCAGTCCTTCGCCCTTGGGATCCCGGTTCTCATAGAACCACCGGTGCCAGGCATCGATCTTGGGCAGCAGCCTGCGAGCCCGCTCCACGGCAAGCTTATTGTCGCGCGCCCGGTCGAACAGCCGGCGCACGGCAAAGCCGGCGACGGCCGGCTGGGTGATGCCGGAGGTGGCGGTCGGGCGACCGGTTCGCCAGACCTCGGGCCCGGGAAAGTAGCCATCGTTCCAGACATGGAAGACGATGTGGGGAACCATGCCGTCGGGCCATTGGTGTGCGAACAGCGTTTCGATCTCGGTCCAGGCACGCGCCTCGTCATAGTGGGCGAGGCCAAGCGCCGTGAGGCAGGAATCCCAGTTCCACTGGAACGGATAGAGCCCCTTCGTCGGGATGGTGTAGTCGCCGTGGTCGTTTTCCTTCAGCACCTCGACGGCGCGGGCGATGATGTCTTGGGCAGTGCGGGCTGTCATGGCAGATCGAGGTCTTTCAGAGGGCATTGGTGGTTTCAGGGTCGAACCAGCGGATGCGGTCAGGCTTGGGGGCGAGCCGCAGGCGGTCGCCAACGGCAACGGCGGCGTTGGAGTCGAGCACGGCGCGGAACAGGCCGCCTTCGACGTCGCAAGTGATCAGCGTGTGCGGGCCGAGGGGCTCGATGACGCGCACGGTGGCGGGCAGACCCGCCTCGCCGGCATCGACGTCCTCGGGGCGGATGGCGAATTCGATCTTCTGCCTGTCCGACTTCGGACCGGGCAGCGTCAGCCCGGCGACGCTCCAGCCGCCATTCGCGGCCTTGGTGGCGGGCAGGAAATTCATCGGCGGGTTGCCGATGAAGGAGCCGACGAAGCGAGCGGCCGGATTGCGATAGACTTCTACCGGCGAGGCGGCCTGGACGATCCGGCCCTGATGCATGACGGCGATGCGGTCGGCGAGGCTCATCGCTTCGACCTGATCGTGGGTGACGTAGATGGTCGTGGTTTTCGAGGCCGCCAGCACGCCTTTGAGCTCGGCGCGCATTTCCAGGCGCAGCAGCGCATCGAGATTGGACAGCGGCTCGTCCATCAGGATGACGTCGGGCTCCATGGCGAGCGCGCGGGCAACCGCGACGCGCTGGCGCTGGCCGCCCGAAAGCTGGCCCGAGTAGCGCTTCAAGAGCTGCTCGATATGCATCAACTCTGCGGTGCGGTTGACGCGGCGCTCGACGTCGACCTGCGGCAGCTTCTTCATGCGCAGACCGAAGGCGATGTTCTCGAACACGGTCAGATGCGGAAAGACGGCATAGTTCTGGAACACCATGGCGATGCCGCGGTCGCGCGGCGGCAGATGATCGACGCGGCGGCCGCCGATCCAGACCTCGCCTTGGCTCGGCGTCTCCAGCCCGGCGACGATCCTCAGCAGCGTGGTCTTGCCGCAGCCGGAGGCGCCGAGCAGCACCATGAATTCCTGGTCGGCGATGGCGAGGTCGACCTGATGCAGCGCGGTGAAGCCGCCGAAGCGCTTGGCGACTCCCTTTATGGCGATTTCAGCCATGGGTGTTCTCCCTGCCCTGTGTCATCGGTTGGCGATCCCCCACATGGCGAACAGATATTTCCGGACGGCGAAGATGAAGATCAGCGCCGGCACGACCAGCGCCGCGCCACCGGCGAATTTGAGATAGAGCGGCGACTCGCCGAGGCTCTGCAGCAGGAAGGCGGTCAGCGTGCGGTTCTCGATGGTGAGCACGGCGGCGGCGAAAACCTCGTTCCAGGAGATGGTGAAGGCGAACACGGCGGACGCGGCTATGCCTGGCAGCGCCAGTGGCAGGATCACCTTGCGAAAGGCCTGCCATCGCGTGCAGCCGAGTGTCCAGGCAACCTCCTCCAGTTCGACCGGAATGCCGGAAAACAGCGAGAAGGTGATGAGCACCGCGAAAGGCAGCGCCAGCGTGGTGTGCACCAGCGCCAGTCCGATCGCGGTGTCGTCGAGCCCGGTGCGAATGAACATCACCGCCAGCGGCAGTGCCAGCAGCGGCAGCGGGAAGGCGCGGGTCATCAGCACCAGGAAGCGGAACGCGCCCTTGCCCGGGAAATCGAAGCGCGACAGCGCGTAGCCGGCCGGCGCGCCGAAGCCGATGGAAAGGATCATCGTCAGCGTGGCGACGAGCACCGAGTTCCACAGCGCCCTGGCGACGCCGGCGAAGTTGATGAAGAAGGAGAGGCTGCCGAAATCGAAGGACGGGAAGAAGCGTTTCGGGAACGAGGTCACCTCGTCCGGCGAAGATAGCGCGTTGACGATCAACAGATAGATCGGCAGCAGCACCCAGACGCTGAGCAGGATGGCTGTGGCGACCAGCAGCCAGTCGCCGGCCTTGCGCGCATCGGCGGTTGCAGCCGTGACAGGCGCTTCGGCGACGGCGCTCATATGCGTGCCTCCTTCATATCCGTGCCTCCTTGGGGACGCGCAGCACTCTCAGGAAGAACAGCGTGAAGCCGATCGAGATGGCGAGGATGAGCAGCGCCGAGGCGGCGGCGACATTGCGGTCCTGCAGCGTGAATTGCCAGTTGTAGGTCTCGCCCATCAGCACCGGCAGATTGGTGCCGCCAAGTGCTGCAACGACGGCAAAGACCTCGAAGGCGAGGATGACGCGCAGGATGATCGCCGTCTGCAGGCTGGGGCGCAGCAGCGGAAGCGTGATGCGCACGAAGCGCTTCCATGGGCCGGCGCCGAAGACTTCCGCCGCCTCGTAATATTCCTTGGGGATCAGCCCCATGCCGGCGACGAGGATGACCATCATGATCGCGCTGGCGCGCCAGATCTCGGCCAGCGCCACGGCGATGAAGATGGTGAGCTTGCTCTGGTAGCCGAGGAACATGATCGGCCGGTCGACGATGCCGAGGCCGGAAAGCAGCGTGTTGAGGAAGCCGGACTGGTCGAAGATGGCGAGCCAGATCAGGCCGGCGGCAAGGTCGGAAATGCCGAGCGGTATGGCGAAGATGTAAAGCGCGGCGCTGCGCCCGGTCTCCAGCCGCGACACGATGCTCGCCATCAGCAGCGCCATGGCGAGCTGGATCGGCACGACGATTGCCGCAAGCAGCAGCGTGTTGCGGACGGTGGCCGGAAACTTCCAGCTGCCGGCCATGGTGCGAAAATTGTCGAACGTGAAGGCGCCGTCGCGGGTCACCGCCTCGAAGGCGACCAGCACGAAGGGGTAGAGGAAGAAGACGCACAGGAACAGCGTCGCCGGCATCAGCAGCAGATAGGGCAGAGCCTTGCCGTTCATGGTGTTTATCCTTTGCGCGCCGCAATCGAGGGCCGCGGTCCGGGCGCCCGGAGCACAAGCTCCGGGCACCCCTTGGGAGGATTTTGTGGTGAGGGCTAGTCGACCGGGCAAGCACCCTCGGACGGTTTGTCCGGTGCCCAGCACGGCGCCTTGGCCTGGTCGATGATCGCCTTGAGCGCGGCCGCCTGCTCTTCGAGCACGCCATGCACGTCCTCGCCGCCGAGCACGATGCGCTCGAAGCTGTCGGTGTAGACCTGGTTGAACTTGCCGCCGAGATCGCCGAGACCCATCGGCAGCAGCGCCGGCAGCGCATCGGGGGCGCCGGTCATGGCGGCGATGGCCGGACCGAACGCCTTCACCGAGGCCGGCATGTCGTCAGGCAGCTTGACGTCGACGACAGGGAAGAAATTGGTCGCCTTCAGCGTCGCGATCTGCGTCTCCGGTTTCAGCATGTAGGCGACCAGCGCCTTGGCCTTGTCGATGTCCGGCGAGGTCTTCGGGATGGCGACGCCGGCCACCACCGGCATGAAGCCGCGGCCGGCGGGACCGGCCGGCGCCGGGAAGGCGACGAAGTCGCCGGGCTTCTGATTGAAGGCGTCGGCGAGGCGGGCGACGTGGTCGAACGCAATCCACACCTCGCCGCTCAGCAGCGGCTCCTGCATGAAGGCGTAGTTGGTCGAGTTCGGGTTGGTGTACTGCCACAGCTCCTTGAACTTGTTCCAGGCGGTTTCGGCTTCGGGCGAGCGGAACTTGGTCACCATCGAGCCGGTATAGGAGGGATAGAGAAAACCCTCGAAGAAGCGGTGCCTCAGCCCCTTGGGCCCGGCCGGAAAGCCGAATTTCGGCGAGCCGGTCTTTTCGGCGATGGTCTTCGACCATTCGATCAGCTGGTCGTAGGTGATGGTGTTGAGATCGACGCCCGGCGGCAGATATTGCAGCGCCTGCTTGTTCGCCGCCATCAGGTAGGTGGCCTGCATCCAGGGCATGTATTTCTGCTCGCCGGTGCCGAGCATGCCGAGCTTCTTGTAGGCCTCGTTGACCTTGACCCCTCCGACATCGACGGCGGACAGGTCGACCAGGTCGGCGCCGACGGTGGAGAAGTCGCCATGCAGGCCGCCGAGCAGGCCGATGGTGCCGGAGCCGGCCTGCAATTCGGCCTGCAGGCGGGTGAGCCAGGGGCCGTCCTCGGCGACCTGATAGTCGACCGGACCGTCGAAGCCTTTCAGCACCTCGTCACGCATCTTCTGCGTTTCCTCGACCGGGCGCGCCTGGGTCGACCAGAACAGTACCTGCTGCGCCTGGGCGCCGCCAACGGCAAAGGACAGTGCCAGCGCAGCACCCGCCAGTTTCCTCAACATGGTCTTCATGCTCTTCCTCCCTGGGTTGGCGCCGTCATGTCGGCGTCAGTTTCTTGTCCGCGGCGCGGGTCCATGGCTCGCCCTTGGCACCAAGGTCGGCCGTATCAGCCGCGTCAGCGGCTCGGCCGGCCTGTCGACAATGACGGTGAGCAGCATGTCGGCGATCTCGCGCGCACACTGGCGGATCGAAGCGTCGAACGTGGTCAGGCCGGGCGGCGCATAGGCCGAGGCAAGGACGTTATCGAAGCCGATGACGGAGAGGTCGCGCGGCACAGTGAGGCCGGCGCGCGCCGCCTCCTCCATGACCGTCAGCGCCAGCTCGTCGAACAGGGCGACGATCGCGGTCGGGCGGTCGGGACCCTGCAGCATGCGGTTGACGGCCTGGATGCGGGCGCCGCGATCGAAGCGCGGCGCGGTCGCCACGTCGAGCCGCACCGATGGATCGCCGCGACGGGCGATGGCGGCGGCGAGACCGTCCTGCCTGAGATGCCTGAAGGTCATCGGCTCGGAAATCGTCACCAGGCCGAAATGGCGGTGGCCGAGATCGTAGAGCATGTCGAAGGCTTCGCCGAAGGCATGGGCGCCATCGGTGTCGAGCCAATTGTAGGCAAAGTCGCTGTCGAGCAGCCGGCCATGGGCGACGAACGGAAAGCCGCGCTGGCGCAGATAGGCGAGCCGCTCGTCGATCTCGGCGATGCGGGTGACGACGACGCCGTCGGCGCGCCCGGATTCGACGACATGGCGCAGCACGGCAAGCTCGGCCTGATCCTGCGCTGCGGTGGCGAGAATGAGGTCGGCGCCATGCGCCACCAGCCCCTCGCCGAGTCCGGTGACGAACTCGCCGAGGAAGGAATCGACCAGGTTCGGACCGCGGATCGGCAGCACCAGACCGATGAAGCCGCTGCGGCCAGAAACCAGCGTGCGCGCCGCGGTGTTGGGGACATAGCCAGCCTGGCGCGCCGCCTGGGCAACGCGCTCGCGCGTCTTCAGGGCGATCTGCTGATGGCCCGCAAGCGCCCTCGATACCGTCGTGATCGACAAGCCGAGGCTGGCCGCAAGCTCCTTCAGCGTGGTGACACGGGCCGGCAATCGTTCCTCCCGAATGTAGTGTTGAAACGTTTGTAATCGGCTTTTATGGAATTGCAAACGTTTTAAATTTTGCAATCAGGCGTCGAGGATCAAGCCGCGCCCTTGTGGAATTGCTCTGGGCGCTGCAAGTCGGGGAGCCCCGACCCGAAGTTCGGCTAAACCACCATCTCCCGCGGGACCGGCTGAAATCCGTCGCGAGAGGCCATCCGCCACTCCGCCAGGACGAATTCGGCGGAACTTCACGCCGGCGAATCGGTTCCTGTGCTGACACCTTCCTCGCCCCATCCGCAGGCAAGGAGCAGATCATGAGCAAGGATCGCGACAAGGAAGGCCCGGTCTTTTCCGGGCAGGACGTGCGCCAAGGCGAAATCATCCTGCGCACGCGCGCAAGGCGTATCATCTTCATCGCCGGGCTCGTTGGCGTCGTCGTGCTGGCACTGGTGCTGAGCATCGTCGTCCGATGAAGGACCGTTCGCGCTTACGGAATCGAGCTGCGCCGGCCACGGAACCATCGGCGGCCAAGCCCAGTTGAACATTCCAGACGCAACGGAGGGCGCCCTGGCTGCCCTGACGGACGATGTTCGAGCCGCTTTGCTGCGACATGCCGCTTCATCCGACCTGGCCGGATCTCGCCGCGCGGCTGCTGGCGACACTGGTCGCAGGTTTTCTCATCGGTTTGAACCGCGAAGCGCGCGGCCACTCCGCCGGGCTGCGCACGACCATACTGGTCGGCCTTGCGGCTTGCGTCGCCATGGTCCAGGCCAACATGCTGCTCGATGTGTCCGGCAAAGCGCCGGACTCCTTCGTGCGCATGGACGTGATGCGTTTTGCGCTCGGCGTGCTCACCGGCGTCGGCTTCATCGGCGGCGGCGCCATCCTGAGGCGCGGCGATCTCGTCACCGGCGTCACCACCGCCGCCACCATGTGGATCGTGACGATGATCGGGCTGGCCTTCGGCGGCGGTCAGTTCGGCCTCGCCGCAATCGCGACCGTTCTAACGCTGGTGACCCTGCAGGCCCTGAAATGGGTCGATTTGAAGATTTCTCGCGACCACAAGGCGATCCTGTCGGTCTCATGGCCGAAGAGTTCGCCGCCCGACATTGGGGACATGGTGCGCCCGCTCGGCTACGACGCACGCTTCGTCGGCATGGAGCACGATACCGACCGCGACTGCTTCGTGTTTTCCTTCAACGTTCAATGGAAGCAGCCCGAAGCGCTCGAGCCTTCGACGGACGTGCTGGCGGTGATCGCCGAGCACTGCGCGGTCGAGCGCTTCGAGGTGATCGGCGAGAAGCCGTTTTGATCGTCGGCCGGCAGGCTTACTCGGAGGCGGTTGGCGCCTCGGCGTCGGCGCGAATGAGCTTGATATCCGCTCCCGCCGCCCAGGCGCCAATGTCCTCGCGGCGCAGCGCCGCCGCCATCATGTCGGGGAAATGATCGGGCGTGCAGGCAAAGACCGGGATACCCAGCGCGGCGACCGAACCGGCCATCGACGGATCGTAGCCGGGGCGGCCCTGATCGGTGAGGGCGAGCAGCACGATGACATTGACGCCGGACCGAACGAGCGCGGCCAGTCTTTGCAGAAGCTCCTGGCCGTTGCCGCCTTCGTAGAGATCGGTGATCAGCACGAAATGCGCCTTGGTCGGCCGTTCGATGCGCCCGGCGCAATAGGCGACCGCCTGGTTGATGTCGGTGCCGCCGCCGAGCTGGACGCCGAACAGCACTTCGACCGGATCGCTGAGCTCTTCCGTCAGGTCGACGATCGCGGTGTCGAAGCAGACGAGTTTTGTGCGCACGACCGGCAGCGAAGCCATGAGGGCGGCGAAGATCGACGCATAAATCACCGAACTTGCCATTGAACCTGACTGGTCGACGCATAAAGTCACCTCGTCGAGGTCGACAAGCCGGCGCTGGCGACGCATGAAGCCGACCAGCTTTTCCGGCACCACGGTCTTGTGGTCCGGCTGATAGTGGCGAAGGTTGGCCGCGATGGTGCGCGGCCAGTCGATGTCGCGCTGCCGCGGCCGGTTGGTGCGCCGCGAGCGGTCGAGCGCGCCGCGGATCGCCTCGGCGGTCTTCTGCTCCAGGCGCTGCATCAGCTTGGCGACGATGTCGGAAATGATGGAGCGGGCGATGTCCTTGGTCTTCTCCGGCATAGCCGAGCGCAGCGAGACCAAGTCGGCGACGAGATTGACGTCGGCCTCGATCGCCTTGAGGAACTCCGGCTCCATCAGCATCTGCTTCAGGTTCAGCCGCTCGAAGGCGTCCTTCTGCACGACCTGGACGACCTGTTCGGGAAAGAACGAGCGGATATCGCCCATCCATTGCGCGACACGCGGCGCCGAGCGGCCGAGCCCGCCGCGCCGCTTGCGCGGATCGCCGGCCGCCTCGCCATCGCCATAGAGCGCGTCGAGCGCCGCCGACAGCCGGCGGTCCTCGGCCGAGAGCGCAGAGGAAGTTTCATCGTCGGCGCCGATCGCCAGGCGCCAGCGGCGCTCTCGTTTGTCTTGCGTCGAATTGAGGTCCGGGCCGACCGTTTCATCATCCATGGCCGGCCTCCCCCGCAAGCAGCTTGCCGATGATGCCGAGATGCCGGCGCCAGGCCTCGCCGCCGTCCGGCGCCGGCATCAGGCCGGCGGGGAGGCTCGCCCGGCGGCCAAGCACGGCCTCGATCAGGCGGCGGCGCTCCATGCTGTCGAGATTGGAAAAGACGCGGCGCAGCAAGGGCAGATGCGCCACGAACGCCTCTTCGTCGAGCGATGCCAGCCATGCATCGACGGCGCCGCGCAGGCCCTCGTCATAGATAAGCCTCTGGCCGGCGCCGCTGAAGAAGCCTTCGAAGAAAGCGGCAGCATCGATCACCGGCGTTCCCGGCGACAGGCGCTTTGCCAAAAGGTCGGCCGTGGCTTCGGCCGAGAGCCGCCCGGCCTCGTAGAGCAGATGCGCGGCACAGCCGGCAACGAGCGCCGTCGAGCGCGACGAATCGAGCACGGCCGTCAGGCCGTTCCGCCACGCCTCCAGGACATGTTCGTCCGGCTCCACCAGCCTGATTGCCTCGTCGGCCTTGCGCAGCGCGCCCATCAGCGCCGCGGCTGCCTGAGCGTCGAGGTCGCGCGCCGCATAGGGCAGCGCCATCGAACCCTCGATGATCAGCCGTTCCAAGAGGCCGGCAAGGCGCTCGGTCTCGGTCTTGCGCGCTTCGCCGTAGCGGATGATGTCGGCCAGCGGCGGCACCGAAGCCAGCAGTTCCAGGCATTCGCTGCTGTGCGCCGCCTTTTCCTCGAGCGCGGCGAGGCCGGCCGCGGACGCCTCGCTCAAGGCGGCCGTGATCGCGCTCTGGACCAGCGCAGCCAGAGCGTCGAGCGCTGTGGCCGCGCCGATCATCTGGACAAGGCGGCCGTTGGCGGCCTTCTCGATGGTCGGCCCGTAGATCAGGTTTTCGACCAGGCGCACGGCATATTCCGGCTGCCAGGCCAGCATCCAGCGCTCGCGGAACGTGCCGCGGCTGCGGCCGACATCCGTCAGCCTGCCCCAGTTCACGCCAAGCACGTTCAGACGGTGCAGCAGCGTCGAGCGGAAGAGTCCGCTGTCGCTGCGCAGGTCGATGGACAGTTCCCGCTCAAGCGCCTCTGGTTTCAGCCTGGCGGCTTTCTGGTTGCGCTGCAGGTCGTCGATCAGCGGCGCAAGCGGCGTGTCGGCCGGGATCTCGCCGACATCGGCGCCGAGCAGCAGTTCGGCCTCGACCATCTTCCACAGCAGGGCCTCGCCGTTGAAAAGGGCTGAAATCGAGGCATCGCGCAACTCCTCGAAGCCCGGCTTCGGCCGTTCGCGGATGGCGGCGAGCGCACGCGCCAGACGCTCCGCTTCGATCAGCGACGCCGTCGAGATCATGTGGCCCTTGGCGCGGAGTACCGCGGCGATCTGCGCGAGCCACAGAACCGAGGCGTCGTCCTGCCCCCGCGTCTGCCACAGATGCTTGCACCAGCCGGGCGCGACGACGCCGGCGCCGTAGCCATGGCCCAGCGCCAGGCGCGGTCCAGTCCACGGCGCATAAGTCATCGTGGTCTTGCGCCGGCCGGTGCCCCTGAGCAGCGCCTGGTCGCTCTTTTGTGTGTGCGCGGCCCGCAAGGCCGGCACATGCCAGGCGCCGCAGACGACGGCCAGCGGTCCGTCGAACTCCTTGCGCGCGGCCGCGATCTCCAGCCGCATATGCGCCTCGCGCATAGCCTCGAACTCGCCGATCGCGCCCTCGCCGTCGCGCAGCGTCGTCATCGCGTCGGCGATGGCCGCGAAGATCGGGCCAGGATCAGGGTTCTGCTCGATGATATCCGACCACCAGCTTTCGCCGTCCTCATAGCCGGCGGCGCGCGCCAAGGTGCCTATCGGATCCTGGATGCGCGTGGTCTCTTCGCTCTGCGCTTCCGTGACTTCGGCCTCGGCGGCATCGGCGTCGGTCGATCCTTCAGGCGCCCTCTCCGCAAGCCTCGCGGCCGACGGAAGATCGATGAAGCGCAGCGCCGCCTTGTTGGCGACGGCCCAACGTGCTGCCTGATATTCCGGCGAGAATTCGGCGAAGGGCCAGAAGCTGGTCGCGGCTGGGTCGTCCTCCGGATAGCAGAGCAGCGCCACCGGCGGCCTCATCTCGGGGCTGGCAAGCAGCGGCAGCAGCGCCGACGCGTCCGCCGGCCCCTCGATCAGCACGGCGACCGGCTGAAATTCCTGCAACGCCTTGACCAGGCTCGCGGCAGAGCCCGGCCCGTGATGGCGTATGCCGAAATAGCTGATGCCGCGCTCAGTCATGGCTCAGATGGCCGCGTTCAACGCCGCGTAGTAGCCGGCATAGTCCGGCCGCTTCTTCAGCACCGTCTCAAGATATTCCTCGAGCACGACCTTGTCCTGGACCGGATCCTTGACGATCGCGCCGACAAGGCTCGGAGCCAGGCCTTCGGCATGGAGCTTGCCGCCGTCGAACCACGCCGCCTGGCTGAGGCCGCTGATCATCGTGGCGATCGCCTCGGCGGTGGAGAGCGAGCCCGACGGCGTCTTCAGCGTCACCTTGCCGTCCGAGGTCGCGCCGGAGCGCAGTTCGCGGAAGATAGTGAGCACGCGGGCGATCTCCTCGCCGACATTTTTCGGCACCGGCAAGTCCAGCCCGCCGGCCATCTCGCCGACGCGCCTGGAGACGATTGAGACCTCTTCCGCCATATCCTCCGGCAGAGGCAACACCACGACATTGAAGCGCCGCTTCAGAGCCGAGGAGAGTTCGTTGACGCCCTTGTCGCGGTTGTTGGCCGTCGCGATGATGTTGAAGCCGCGCTGCGCGTAGATCGAGGTGTTAAGTTCCGGCACCGGCATCATTTTTTCGGACAGCACGGTGATCAACGTGTCCTGCACGTCGGAACCCATGCGCGTCAGCTCTTCGAGGCGGCAGAGCTTGCCATCCTGCATGGCGCGATAGAGCGGCGTCGGCACCAGCGCCTCCTGGCTCGGGCCTTTTGCCAGCAGCTGGGCGTAGTTCCAGCCATAGCGGATCTGGTTCTCGTCGGTGCCGGCCGTGCATTGCACGATCAGCGTCGAGTTCCCCATGATGGCACCGGCGAGATGTTCCGAGACCCAGGACTTCGCCGTTCCCGGCACGCCGAGCAGAAGCAGCGCCCGGTCGGTCGCGAGCGTCGCCACCGCAGTTTCCATCAGTTGGCGGCGGCCAACATATTTCGGCGTGATGAGCGTGCCGTCGCTCGCCTTGCCGCCCATCAGGTAAGTGAGGACGGCCTTTGGCGACAGGCTCCAGCCGGCAGGCTTTTGCCGATCATCGTCGCGCGCGAGCGCCTGCAGTTCGGCGGCGTAGACCTGCTCGGCCGGAAGGCGGATGGCTGCGTTCATGCGATCTCTCCGGGTTGATCATCTGGTTGGGTTTCCGGCCAGCGCCGCGTTGAGGCGCAGCAGGCCGAGCGACGGGGAAGCCGGCGGCAGGCCGGCGGCGACGACCTCGCCGATCAATTTTTCCGCCGTCATAGGATTGGCCAGAAAGCCCAGGGTTTCGAGATGTTGCTCGGCGTTTCGTTTCGTGACGTCGTTGTCGCCCGAGACGGCGGACCGCAGCGCCGAAAGCGTCTTGCCCTTTGCTAGGTCGCTCCATTCGAGCCAGCTTGCTTCCGCGCCTTCGACCATGTTGAGAGCGGCCAGGTTTTGCGCATCATTCAGGATCTGCCTGATCAGGACGCGCTTCCTGCCGCCATCCAAACGCAACATGAGCTGGAGGGCGAGAATCGCCAGCCTGCCGCCGGCGGCGGCAAGCAGATCCGCCAGAGAGGCCACCGCCGCGTCGCCGCCGGACACCGAGACCATTCGAACCAGAAAGAGATCGGCGCCGTCATCGACGCCGAACTGCCATGCGCCGATGAAATCAGGCTCGGTCCTGCCAAAGCGGGCGACGAGATCGCCGAAGTAACAGGTGGCGAACAAGTCGGCGCGACGTGCTTGTTGCGCCTGTGACTTGGGTTTTGTCGGCGCGTAGGTGGAGCGGCGGCGGATGAAGCCGGATTTGCCTTCCTCGATGAAAGCGGCGAGCTCAGCTGTCGGATCTTCCGACCCGCCATCCGTTGGATTGCCACGTTCCCCCAATCTTGCCAGCAGCCGGCCAGCCATTTCGCGCACCTTGCCTGAGCGGTCGGCGGACAGGCTCTTCAGAAACGGAACGTCATCGGCACTCAGGCCGAAGCGCATGAGTTCAATGAGCGCCAGCCTGACCTCCGCCGGCTCGCTTGCCCCCTTGGTCTCGATAAGAGTGCGCGCCAAGGCAGGCATGGTGCGCCGTAAATCGACCAGCGCGCTACGGCGCGCGGCGGGATAGAAATCATCCCAGGTTTCCGCCGTCAGATGCTCGCGTCGAGGCTGTTTTTCGCTGTCCGCGCCCGCCTGCCAATCGACCCAGGGGCCGTAGACGTCCGGACTTTCCTGATATGACGCGGCGGGCATCCAATCCATCGGATGCAGCACGAAGCCGCGGCTGGCGACAAGCGTTGCCACGCGGGTCTTGAGCCTCGCATCGGCCGCGTATTTCAATGCGGCACGCAGCAACGGCCGCAGGCGATCGGGAAGCATAGGCAGCGCAAGCACCGGCAGGGGTGGACGCCGTTTCAAGGTTTTCGGCGCCGCCGGCCGAAGCGCGACATCCAGCGCCTGGGCGGCGATCGCCAACAGCCGCCGCTCCTGCTCGTCGGGGTTGGCGGCAGCTGCAAGCTCCTTCCACTCGGCCGGTGCAAGCTCGAAACCGACGCCGCCCGAAATCCAGCCGTCGCGCAATCTTGCCAGCCCTGCCTGCTCCAGCTCGTTCATGACAGGTCGAGCCTCCCGATGCTGCTCTGCGATGCCAGGAGCTCGAGCCTGGCGCCGTTCCAGAGCGCTGCCGTCGCCGCGAGGTCGAAGCCGAGCAAAGTCTGGCTGACGGAACCCGCGACAGGCAGGGCGATGCCATGCGGATCGCTGGCCGGCTGCCACCAGGCGCCGTCCTTCTCATCCAGCGCGATGGCACCCGCCGGCAAGATGATGGGGCAGTCCGAGAGCCAGGGCGCGCCATCCTGGAACGCGGCGTAAGCGGCCAGCGGATCGCCGGTAGCGTCTTCAGCGAAAATTGGCCACGCGCCCGGCGCCGCATCGCCCAGTCGTTCCGCGACCAGCGCCCGCAGCGGATTGCGGGACGGATAGAACACCAGCCTCGCCTTGAAGCGATCCCCCGGCGCGAAGGCGCCGGAGCGCCGCCCGGCCGACGCCGGAAAGAAGTCGAGCAGCACCGCAAAGCGAGGCGTGGGGCTTTTCAGATCGAGCAGCCAGGTCGCGTGACTGACGAGGCCGTCGCGGCGACTCTCGATCTTCTCGCCGAGCACCTCCCAGTCGCTCTCGACCTGGATGGCATCCGGATTGGCAAGGATCTGGTCGCGCGTCTCCGATGTCGAGACCAAGCGCTTCAGCTCGGCATCGTCGGGCGCAGCGCGCCAGGCCTTGGCGATGAGCACCAGCTTGCCGAGCTCGCGGATCGCAGCGTCCGGCCGCTCCTCGCTGCGCAGCGCCATCAGCCGCGCCGGCAGCTCGTCGATACGACCGGCCAAAGCGGTCGCCTTCAGGTCGACAAGCCGCGCGGCGATGCGGCGACAGCGCTCGCTGCTGGCGTCGACAAATCCGGCAAGGCCAAGCCGCAGCTGGTCGGCAATCCACTGGTCGAGCTCATCGAGCGCCGCCGAAACCGCGGTTCGCGTGTCCTCAGCCCGCTTGCGCTGTGCCGCCTCACGGCGTTCGGCGGCCGCGGCGTCTTCGACCGGGGCGCTCTGCTCAGGCCGCGCGGCCTCTTCGATGCTCTTGCCTTCGGCGCGTGCTGGCGCTGCCGTTGGCGGCTGGCCCGGCTTGCGGCGGCGGCCAAGCCAGTCGTTCACCCATTCCGGCGTCTGATCGACCCGGGCGAAACTGTCTGGCGCGGTGGCGCCGATCCACATCAGCGCCAGAATGTGCTTGCACGGAAACTTGCGCGACGGACAGGTGCATTTATAACCGTGATCCGACGTATCGAATGCGACCCGGTAGGGATTCGAGCCGGAGCCCTGGCATTCGCCCCAGATCAGCGGCAGCTGTTCATGCGCTTCAAGCCGGGGCCAGTTCGACCGCTTGGTCAGCTTGGCGGCGGCGCCAAGCGAGGCCTGATCGGGGGCTAAAGCCTCGATTGTCTTCAAATCCAACTGCAAGCTGCTTCCCCATGACCCCGAAGCATGATGTCGCGACGATTGATAGCCGGTTGCGGCGCGCTGGTGTAGCTCCAGCCGCAGCAAAAATTCAGGCCTTATCTAATGTTCCGTTGCCCTGCTTCAGGCGGGCACGGCGGTGTCGGCTCCGCCGAGATAGAGCCGGTGCAGTTCGTCCGGCGATTGGCGAAGATTGGCGCAGTCGCCGTCGTAGACGACGCGGCCGCGGCGCATGACATAGGCGCGGTTGCCGATCGACAACGCAAGTGCTGCGAACTGCTCGACGAGAAGCACCGCCAGGCCATCATCGGCGAGCTTGCGCACCGCCGTCATCAGCCGCGTGACGATGACCGGCGCCAGGCCGGCCGACATCTCGTCGATCAGCAGCACCTTCGGGCGGGTGAGAAGCGCCCGCGCTGACCGTCCATGTCGAACTGTCGGCCAAGGCCAACCGGATCAATGTCGATGTCGGCCAGGTGCTGCCGCTGCACGGCACGGCGTCGGGCATCGCCTTCCTTGCCGCCTCGCGGCTGGAAGTGGTCAGCGCTTATCTCGAAAAGCCTTTGCAGGCCTTCACCGCGCATACGATGACAGGGCCGGAGACGCTGGCCAAAGCCATCGCGTTTGCAGCCGCAAGCGGCTATTCGCGCAGTTCGCAGAGCTATGAGGAAGGCGTGCACAGCATAGGCGCCGCGATCCTAGGCGCCGACGGCCAGCCGATCGGGACGCTGTCGATCGCCTCCCCAGTCTCGCGCGTCGACGACGCGGTCGCGGCCAGCCAGGGCGAGGCGGCGGTCAGGGCGGCGCGGCTGATCTCGGCACGGCTGACCGGCGAGGCATAAGTTCGTTTCCGCCGTTGCGGCAATGATGGTTAAAGCATGTCTCCCGAAAGTGGGAACCGGTTTCGGGATAAAGACATGCGTAAAATCAAAAACCTAAAGCGCATGGAGCGAATCTGAAAGATCGCGACGCGCTTTAGGTGCTGCCGAAGCCAGACGTCGCCGTCAAACTACCTCCTGGTAAAATTCGATCGGGAGTCCATCGGGATCGGCGATGAAGGTAAACAACCGTCCCGTGTAGGGATCTGTTCGGATGGGTTCCACCTCAACGTCTTGCGAACGAAGCAGCTCGGCAGTTGCCTCGACCGAGGCGACCGCGAATGCAATATGTCTTAATCCACAGGCCTCGGGCCTGCTGGGCCGGCTTGGCGGATCTGGGAAACTGAACAACTCGATCTGGATGGCGCCATGACGCAAATCGCACTTCCAAGACTGCCTCTCGGGGCGCCAGTTTTCAGCGAGAACGACGAAGCCGAGCTTGTTCGTGTAGAACAGCTTGGACCTTTCATAGTCACTGCAGATGATTGCGACATGATGGGCAGCCAGGAGCATCAAATTGGCCTCACGCAGGGTTCGTTAACGGCGACGCAGCAGAGTCGCATCGGGTATGCCTGTGGCGCAACTAGGTGCGGACACTTCATCGAGCGGCCGTAGAACGTACGGAGTCCCGGCCGCTTGCCAGGTCCTTGTCGCCCTGCCCTGAGCGCTTCCTTCGTCAACGAGCGTGAATGAATTTCTGCCGTTGCGACCCAGGCGAAGGTCAGGGCGCGGGATCGGTGAGGAAGGGCATGATGTCCACGCCGTCTCCTGGAAAGACGGAGAAATGCGGATGGTTCTCGAAGAGGCGGGCGGCGGCCTCGATGGTTTCGGCCTCAACGACGATGTAGCCGCAGAAGGGGTTCACGGCGCCGGCGATGCCGTCCTTGGTCACGCGCGTCGTCTTGCCGACCATGCCGCCACGATCGGGAAACGATGCGGCGTTCCTCTCCTCCCAATCCGCCCACCGCTTCAACCCGATGGCGTCGATCGCGTCCTGCTCGGGCTTGGGCAGGCTGCGAAAGCGGGCGAGGTCTTCGGGTTTCATGGTGTAGACGGCGAGAAAGCGGGGCATGCGGCGCGCTATATATGATGACGGAAAGGCATTCGAGCTTAGAGCCGCTACCGGCCGAAGTCACTCCGATCAGGTGCCCGCCGCCTATCTGCATCAGATCGGGACATCCGCTTCCGGAGGACGGAGGGCCGGCGGAACAGCCGAGATCGGCGTATTGCCGACGCCGCCACCGCATCGAGATAGCAGCCTCATCGCCCACCCGACGCGGCCGTAGCAACCGCCAATTGCGCCTCGAACGCTCGCTTGAAGGCCGGCCTCGCTTCGCCGCGGGCGACATAGGCGGCGAGGTTCGGGAATTCGTCCAGCAGCCCCGACCTGTTCAATCTGCGCAGCACCCCGACCATGACCAGGTCGCCGGCGCTGAAGGCGCCGTTGAGCCAATCGGCACCGCCGAGGCAGCGGGAGAGTTCGGCCAGCCGCTTGCGTATGCGATCCTCGACGAGGGGCAGGCGCTCGGCGTGCCACGGCGCGTCGCGCTCGATGATCACGGCGGTTACGAGTTCCAGGATCGGCGGCTCCAGCGTGCTGAGCGCGGCGAACATCCAGGTGATGGCGCGCGCTCGGGCGTTCGCGTCCTCAGGCAGCAGGCCGGCATGGCGCTCCGCGATATGGAACACGATCGATCCAGACTCGAACAGGCAGAGATCGCCTTCCTCATAGGTCGGAATCTGGCCGAACGGATTGACCGCAAGATGCGCGGGTTGCTTCATGGCGCCGAACGAGAGGAGACGAACGTTATAAGGCTGGCCGACTTCCTCGAGCGCCCAGCGGACACGCATGTCGCGTGCCTGCCCCCTGCCGCCGTCGGGCGAGCGTTCAAAGGCGGTGATGGTGGGGATCATTGGCGGGCTCCGGGTGCATGACTGGCGAGCGGGAATGATTGCGAGCACCCAAAGGACGAACGACCGCTGCTGCTCCCGACAACTTGCCTCGTTTTCTTTGTCATGGGACTTTCCCGTCCGAGCCTTTGGCGCGCGGGTGCCGTCGGCGACCCGAAACCTTTCGCACTCATGATCCGAGCTCAACCCGGAACAGCAGCGGGAACCATGGGCCGATGAGGCTATCGACGCCGGCTCCGGATCAAACGCCGGCAATCGCCAAGAGCCAGGCCAGGATGTCGAGCAACAGGAAGAACAGCGCTATCTGCAACGCCACCCGCAGCCGCTGGATGATACGCCAGTTGCTGGCCATGTCCGCCTTGATGCGCAAGGCAAGCGCGCGGCGCATGGCCGACATCGTTGCCGGCCTGTCGCCATCGACATATTGTTCGAGCAGCTCTTCCGGGTCGAAGCGGAACGCGTATTGGTGGTAGGGCCAAAGCATGAAGACGATCAGCCCGCCGATGCCGAACAGCAGGGCCACCGCGATCCAGTCCCAAAGCCCAAGCCCATTGGAGAGGGCCGCGCCGCCGAGCAGCGAGTTCGCGAATGCGGTGGCGAAGATAAGGCTGCCGGCGCGGGTATTCATGTTCTCCACGACGCTCTGCTGATGAGTGAGACCTCTCACCGCCTCCTCGTAGATGAATGCAAGACGAGGATCGTCGTCGGCAAGACCGTTTGCGTCGGCTCCGTTGCTTTCTCCTCGACCCGGACGTTCGGCCATGAAAGGTGCCTCCAGCGCGGCGAAGCTTAGCTCAAATCTTTCGCAGGCTTCAAACGGTCACCACGATCTTGCCGAACTGCTCGCCAGATTCGAGGAAACGATGCGCCTCGACGATTTCGTCGAACGGGAAGGTCCTCGCGATGACCGGCTTCAGCGCGCCAGCCGCGAGGCCGTCGAGAATGAAGCGCTTGGCCGCTTCCAACCGGGCCGGATCGCCGGTGATTTCGTGCACCAAGTAGCCGCGCAGCGTCAGCGTCTTGGCGAGCACCTCGAACAGCGGGAACGGCGTCGGCTCCGGGCTCAAGCCGCCATATTCGATGAGCATGCCGCCGTGCGACATCGCCGCCGTCAGCGGCGTGAAGATCGGACCGCCGACCGCGTCGAGGACGACGCGCACGCCCTCGCGCGCGATCTCCTTCAAGCGCGCCTCCAGGTCCTCTTCCTGCAAGGCCACGGCGTGAGCGGCACCCGCATCGAGCAGAGCGCTCTTCTTGGCCGACGTCCGCGTCACGGCAATCGGCACGGCGCCGATCATTTTGGCGATCTGGATTGCAGCGAGCCCGACACTGCTCGATGCCGCGGTGATGACGACAGGCTCGCCACGACCGAGACGGCCGATATCGACCAGCGCGCCATAGGCGGTGAGATATTGCATCCATGTCGCGGCAGCGGCTTCGAAGCCGAGCGACGGCGGATGCTTGACGGTGAGATCCGCCGGAAAGGCGACGAGCTCGCCATAGGCCGGCCAGCGCGCCATCGAGCGCGGCGGGATGATGCTGACCGCGTCGCCCGGCGCAAGACCATCGACGCCGTCGCCGATCGCCTCGACGAGGCCGGCCGCTTCGAGGCCGAGGCCTGACGGCAGCGCCGGTGCCTCGATATAGGCACCCTTGCGCATCAGGGCCTCGGCGCGGTTCAAGCCCAGCGCCTTGACGCGGATCCGCAGCTCACCCGGACCGGGCGGCGGCACCTCGACATCCTCGATGCGCAGCACGTCGGGGCCGCCGTGACGGTGAAAGCGAACAACCCTTGCCATCAGTGCACTCCAAATCCAATCGACGGAATGGACTATGCAGAGGCATCCGAAGCGGATAAATCGCGCGCTAAGCAGAACAGTCGAAACGATTGGTTTTGAATATGGATCGCCTCGAAAGCATGGAAGTGTTCGTCAAGGCGGTCGACCTCGGCTCGTTCGCGGCTGCCGCGGCGGCGCTCGACCTGTCGGGGCCGATGGTCGGCAAGCATGTCCGCTTCCTCGAGGAGCGCCTGGGCGTGCGCCTCATCAACCGTACGACGCGCCGGCAGAGCCTGACCGATTTCGGCCGCGCCTATTACGAGCGCTGCCGCATCGTGCTGGCGGAGGCGCAAGCCGCCGATGCTCTGGCGGCCGACCAGTTGTCGGAACCTCGCGGCAAACTGCGCGTGACGATGCCGGCGCATTTCGGCCGGCACTGCGTGACCCCGATCCTGCTCGAACTCGCGCGGCGCTATCCGACGCTGGAGATCGACCTGTCGCTCAGCGACCGCTTCGCCGACCTCGTCGAGGACGGTTTCGATCTGGCGATCCGCACGGGAGCGCTGGACGACAGGGCCGGCATCATCGCGCGACGCGTCGCCCGCCAGCGCATGATCGTCTGCGCCTCGCCCACCTACATTGAGAGGTTCGGCCAGCCGCTTCGGCTCGAAGACATCGCCGGCCATCAGGCGCTAATCTATCGGCGGCTCGGCCATGTGCTGCAGCCCTGGCTGTTCCCGCGCGACGACGGCTCGGTCGCCGAGGTCGCCCCGGCCGGCCGGCTGCGGCTCGACGACTTCGACGCGATCGCCGACGCGGCGACCGAGGGCATGGGTCTCGCCTGGCTACCTTACTGGCTGGTGCGTAAGCGCATCGACGCCGGCGAGCTCGTCCGGCTGCTGCCGGACCAGGCGGACTATCTCTACGACTGCCACGCGCTCTGGCTGCAAACGCCGCATCTGCCGCTGAAAGTGCGGCTGGCCGTCGATGCGCTGGCGGCGGGTCTGCCGAGAATGATGAGCTAGTTTTACGCCGACTTTAGGCGTTGCATCGCACCAAGCCGCTGCGCCGATTTCATTGTGGGCAACCCCTGAATGGTTTCCGAGATTGATCCACGCCGTCTTCAGGTCCGTGTATTTGTCGATGGGGAGTTTTGGCGGGTGAGGAATGCGCCTTCCCTTCTCCCCCTGTAGGAGAAGGTGGATCGGCGCGCAGCGCCGAGACGGATGAGGGATATTGGAAGGAATGAGGCGGCGACGATTTCGAACGTATCGCCAAGCTGGAGCACCCCTCATCCGACCGAGCTTCGCTCGGCCACCTTCTCCCACAAGGGGAGAAGGAAAAGCGCTCAGCTCTCCACCGTCTCCGACTGGATCAGGCTTTCCAGCATGTCGAGCAGGCGCTCGTGCTGCTCGGCGCCGTAGCGCCTTTCGATGGCGTCGTAGATGGCGACGCGCTCGGGCGCCAGCTCCTCGATCAGCGCCAGGCCGGCCGGACTGATCGCGAGCAGCGCACGGCGGCCGTCGTCCTTGACCTTGTTGCGGGTGATGAACTCGCGCTCCTCCATCGCCTTGATGATGCGGGTGAGGCTGGGCGGCAGGATCGAGGCGCGGTTGGCAAGCTCGGTTGCCTCCAGCGGACCGGTTTCGGCAAGCACACGCAACACGCGCCATTGCTGCTCGGTGATGTCGTGGCGGGCAAGCATCGGCCGGAAATGCGCCATGATGACTTCGCGAGCGCGAAGCAGAGCCATCGGCAGCGAACGGCGAGTGCTGGGCGGTAGCAAGGTCAGGTCTCCAATTCCAGGTTCCGCTCGCGACTCGAGACAAAACTCGACGGCTATCGAGCTATATCCGCGATTTTGCCGGGAGCGGCAATCCCACGCCCGGACGCTACATTGGCTTAGAGAACGACGCTTGAGTCCGCGCTCAGCATCGACATCCCGGATTCCGGCATCCTGTTCGACAATATGTTCTTCGAGGACGGCGGCATGGTGCCGGCCGGCCGCTTCATCCAGCCGCGCATCGAGGCCGAGATCGCCTTCGTGATGAAGGCGCCGCTCGCCGGTCCCGACATTTCGATCGACGACGTGCTCGACGCCACCAGTCACATCACCCCGGCACTGGAAATCCTCGACACCCGCATCGAGCGGATGAACAAGGAGACCGGCAAGATCAGGACCTTCTTCGACACGATCTCGGACAATACCGCCAATGCCGGCATCGTCATCGGCGGCCGCTCCGCCGGCCCGCGCGAGGCGGATCTGCGCTGGACCGGCGCCATCGTGTCGCGCAACGGCGAGGTCGAGGAGACCGGCTCGGCGCCGGTGTGCTCGACCATCCAGCCAAGGGCATCGTCTGGCTCGCCAACCGGCTTCACCGATACGGGATGCAGATCGAGGCCGGCCAGGTGGTGCTCTCGGGCTCCTTCATCCGGCCGATCGAATGTCGGCATGGCGACCAGATCGTCTCGGATTTCGGAGCCTTTGGTATGATCCGCATCGCCTTCGCCTGACCTCGTCAGTCTTCTGTCTTTTGCGCAATTGCGGGCGGTGGCCGCAGTGCGATGGCTTGCGCCAAAGAAAAAGGCCGGGCGCCAAAGCGGCCCGGCCAAAAATGAAGGTCATAACCTTCAGAGGGGAACATCGCCCGGCGCAATGGGAGGAAAACACCGGACGACACCTGTTATTTGGGCTTTGGCCGGCCGGTTTGCGACGAACGGAATTCCAAAAAATAGCCGAAACGCGAAAAAATATCGCTCGGGCGCAGGCAAAGCTCAGCCGGCCGTGGCCTTTTCCAGCAGATCGGCATAGTGCCGCCGCGCCACGTCGGGATGCGACCTCAGCCGGCTCTTCAGCAGATTGGTGCCGACGTTGCGGAACAGCGGATTGTCGGGATCGCTGGCCGGACCCCGCGCTTCGGCCGCCAGTTCCTCCGGCAGGTCGAGCAGCGGGATCGTCGCGTCGAGACGGGCGCTGAAGAAGAACGGCACCGATATCCGCTCGACGCCGGCCGGCGGCGTGACGACGCGGTGCACGGTTGCCCTCAGATAGCCGTTCGAGGCGAGCTCGAGCAGCTCGCCGATATTGACCACGAGCGTTCGCGGGATCGGGTCCACATTGACCCAGCTGCCGTCATACTCGACCTGAAGCCCCTTGTTCTCGTCCTGCAACAGAAGGGTGAGCAAGCCGCCGTCCTTATGCGCGCCGACGCCCTGGTCGTCGCCGGTGGCGTCGCGGCCGGGATAGCGAACGATCTTCATGCGGTGGTTGGGCTCGCCGCGATAGATCGGATCGAAAGCGTCTTCCAGCTGATCGAGCGAGAGCGCGAAGGCCTTGAGCAGGCGGATCGCAACCTCTGTCGCCTTGGCCTGCCAGGCGAGCAGCGCCGGCTTCAGCTCGGGCAGCGCGGCGGGCCACTGGTTCGGACCTTGCAGGCGCGTCCAGACCGGCACCCCCGGCCCTTGCGAAATGGTCGCGCGCTCGACGCCTATGTCCAGCTGCTCGCGCCAGTCGGCCTTGCCCTTGGTCAGTTCGCCGCCGGCGCGCGTATAGCCGCGGAACTGAGGCGACTTCACCATTTCGATCGCGAGCTTGTCGGCTTCGGGCAAGGCAAAGAAGTGGCGCGCGGCATTGAGCACCGCGTCGATATCGGACTGTGCTATGCCGTGGCCGCTGAGATAGAAGAAGCCGACATCGCGGGCCGCCGTTCGCAGGTCAAACAAGAAAGTCCGCAGTTCCGACGCGCCCTGTTCAAGGCGGTCGAGATCGAGCACCGGAATTATTCTGGCCATGGACAGGCTCCTCCTGCGGCAACTCTTTGTTTTCGCAATCCGGACGGAAAAACCGCTGTGCACTTTTCCTGGAATTGCTCTGGCGACCCCGCCGCACGATGACATGCGCGTCATTGGAGGTGAAGAAACGCGCCGACCAATCTCATTGCAAACGGAGCAAGCCGCCGCTCAAATCCGGGCTTTTGCGGCAAATTGCGTTCGATGCGACCGCCGCCGGCCCAAGCGCTCATGCGCGATGATCGAGCCGCGCCACCAGGCGGTCGCCGATCCACTGGATGCCGCAGACCAGCACGATCAGAACGACGACCACGGCGATCATGACGCTAGTCTCGAAACGCTGGTAGCCATAGCGGATGGCAAGGTCGCCGAGACCGCCGGCACCGATGGCGCCGGCCATGGCCGAGGCGCCGACCAGCGTCACCAGCGTCACCGTGAAGCCGGCGACGATGCCCGGCAGCGCTTCCGGCACCAGCACCTCGCGGATGATCGTCCAGCGATTGCCGCCCATGGCGCGCGCCGCCTCGATCAGGCCGGGGTCGACCTCGCGCAGCGACACTTCGGCGATGCGGGCATAGTAGGGCGTTGCGGCGATCGACAGCGGAACGATCGCCGCCCAGGTACCGATCGAGGTGCCGACGATCAGCCGCGTCACAGGGATCAGCGCCACCAGCAGGATGATGAAGGGCACGGAGCGGAAGCCGTTGATCAAAGCGCCGAGGACGCGGTTCACCCAGAGGTTTTCGGCGATGCCGCCGCGATCGGTGGCGACCAGCGCCAGCCCGAGCGGCAGGCCGAAGACCAGCGAGATGAGACCGGAAGCGCCGGTCATCAGCACGGTCTCCCAGATCGAGCGAAGCAGGAGTTCAAACAGGACTGGCGACATGGCCAAGCACCTCCACCCGCGCGCCGCGGTCTTTCAGGAATGCGATTGTCTGCGCGAGACCCCCGCTGTCGGGGACGGCGAGGAACAGCGTGCCGACTGGTTGCTGCTGGACATGGTCGATGCCGCCATGCACGAGGCGGATCGGGCCGGGCACACTGTCGCTCAGATCGGACAGCAGCGGACCGCGCGCCGCATCGCCGGCCACATCGACCTTGAGGATCGTCTCTGCGCCCTCGCCCACGGCCAGCCGGCCGGCGATCTCGGGCGGCAGTTGCGGCCGGATCGCGCCGAGCAGGCTGCGCGTGATCTCGGATTTCGGATCGGCGAAGACTTGCCAGACGGCGCCCTCCTCGACGATGCGGCCGGCGTCGATCACCGCCACGCGGTCGGCGATCGAACGGATCACCTCCATCTCATGGGTGATGAGCAAAATGGTGAGGCCGAGCCTGGAATTGATGTCCTTGAGCAGCGCCAGGATCGAGCGCGTCGTCTCCGGATCGAGCGCCGAGGTCGCTTCGTCGGATAAGAGCAGAGCCGGTCGCGCGGCGAGCGCCCTGGCGATGCCGACACGCTGCTTCTGTCCGCCCGAGAGCGAGGCTGGATAGGCTTTCGCCTTCTCCGACAGACCTACCAGTTGCAGCAATTCGGCGGCGCGTGCCATGCGCTCGGCGCGCGGCCGCCCCTCGATCTTGAGCGGCAGCGCGACATTTTCCTCGACGGTTTTCGCCGACAGAAGGTTGAAGTGCTGGAAGACCATGCCGATGCGGCGGCGCAGCGGCTGCAAGTCGCGCTCGCTCAGACGGCTGATCTCGCGGCCCTCGATGAAGACCTCGCCCGAATCCGGCCGCTCCAGGCCGTTGAGGCAGCGGATCAGCGTCGACTTGCCGGCGCCGCTGCGGCCGATGATGCCGAGGATCTCGCCCTTGCGAACCGTGAGCGAGACGCCGTCGAGCGCCGCCGTCGCGCCGAAGCTGCGCTTCAGGCCGACGAGACGGACGACATCTTCCGTCCCCGTGGGCCGGATGTGGACCGGTTCGGCTATCTCGGCCTTGACATGCTGGTTCATTGCTATGTCCGTTTCAGCGCTGCGCAAACGCGACGGCGGCCCGCTCGCCGGCGAACCGCCCGTTCCTGCCAGCCAGGCCCCGATCAATAGGCGCTGATCCCGGTGCCCTTGTAGACCTTGTCGAACTCGGCCTTGACGGTTTCATTCTGATAGGAAGCGACCAGCGTCTTAACCCAGGGTTCGTTCTCGCTGCCGGCCTTGACCGCGATGAAGTTGCGGTAGGGATTGTCCGCCACCGGCTCCTGCGCGATGCGTTGCTCCGGGCCAAGGCCGCTCTTCAGCGCCCAGTCGGTGTTGACCACGGCGGCGTCGAGATCGTCGACCGAGCGGCCGACGATGCCGGCGTCGAGCTCCTTGATCTCGAGCTTCTTCGGGTTCTCGGCAATGTCGGCGGTCGTGGCCAGGATGCCGGTGCCGTCCTTCAGCTTGATCAGCCCCTCATGCTCAAGGACATGCAGCGCGCGGCCTTCGTTGGAGGGATCGTTCGGCAGGCCGATGACGGCGCCTTCCGGTAGGTCGGCGACCTTGGCGTGCTTCTTCGAATAGAGGCCGATCGGCCAGACGCCGGTATAGCCGACCGGGACGATGTGATACCCTTGAGTCTTGATCTGGTTGTCGAGGTAAGGCTTGTGCTGGAAGGCGTTGGCGTCGATCTCGCCGCGCTCAAGCGCTTCGTTGGGCTGGGTGTAGTCGTTGAAGACGACGGTTTCGATCGTCAGTCCCTTCTTGGCCGCCTCGGCGGTGACGACACGCCAGACATCCTCGTCCTCGCCGCTGATGATGCCGACCTTGATCGCCTTCTTGTCCTCGGCGAGGGACGGCGACGGCTGGGCGAGGCCTATGACGGCAAATGTCGCGGCCAAAAGTGCGGCAAGTCCGGCGCGTCTGGTGATTGACTTAGCGAGAGAATTTGAAGCGTTGCCGCGTTCGGACATGATGCGTTCCTTGCGATCCTGAAATCATTTCGGCCTGGCGGAATGCGAAGCCTCGATATCAGCATCACCAATGCTGCCCGGCTGGGCAAAGAAGCGCTTTTCCTATCAAACGGGAGGCGGAAAATATTCTCTCAAAGATTTTGTGACTTGGAGAACGCTGGCCGCCGCCGGCAGATATTCGACGCGGCGCAAGATCGGAGCGGCGGGCGTTTATGAAGCCCGCTGTGCGACGGGCCAGGGCAATCGGTCATGCGCCGGCAGCCGCGAAACGGTCGGCAGGCCTCGCGCTTCCTGCGCGCCAAAGCCCAATCGTGTCAGGCAGGCTCGCGCCAAGGCCGCATTGCTGTCGATGACGATCAGTCCGTTCGTGTCGTTGAGGCTGGCGGCCACCACCGACAGTTCGGTGCAACCGAGCAGGGCGGCATCGGCGCCAGCCAATCGCGCGAGATGAAGCGCGCGCTCGGCCTCAATCGCCGCATCCACGATCGAGCCGGCCTTGACGAGGGCGATCGCGTTGTCGACGCTTTCCTGAAACTCCTTGCTCGCGGGAAGGCATAGGTCGAACCCCGCCGCCGCTATCCTCTCCTGATAGAAGCCGGAGACGAGCGTGCCTCGGGTTGCGAGGTTCGCAACCCGTCCGTGGTCCTGGCAGCGACGGATCTCCGTCACCACGGCATCGCCGATATGAATGATCTCCGCGCGCGAGTTCGCCGCCAGTTGATCGTACCAATGATGGGCGGTGTTGCACGGCATCGCGATGCACGCGACGCCCAGCGCATTGAGCGTCGAGACAGCGGCTTGCAGCGGCGCCAGCGGCCCGTCATGGTTGCCGAGGATCGCTTCCGTCCTGTCGGGCAGTTGCGGCACGCTGAGGATGACGGCGGGCACATGCTCGTTGTCGCGGAGCGCCTCGGTCATCCGGGTCAGCTTGAAGTAGAAGTCGGCCGACGCAAGCGGCCCGAGACCGCCTATGATGCCGAGCTCAGGACGGATGCTGTCGTCGATCATCGGGCGGGCTCGGCTTCGGGCACTTCCTGGACGATTTCGGCAGCCTGCGGCGCCTCCCTGTGACTGGGCGCGATCATGGCCGTGCTCGCCGCGACGGTGCTGACGCTGGACAGCGTCATGAACGTATCCACGGCAGCATCCACCGCGACGAACAGGGCGAAGGCCGCCTCGAAAGGAAGCTTCAGGTAGCCGCACACGATGGACATCTGCGACAAGATGAGCAGGCTGCCCATGCCGCCGGTCGTGAGCGCGAGAAGCGCCGAAACGATGCCGACGAGCAGGAGGTCGGGCACGCCAAGCGGATGGCCGTAGAGCTGGGCGATGAACAAGGTGCCCGAGGTGTAGAGAAGCGCAGGGCCGGTCCGCAGCAAGGCCGCCTGCAGCGGCACGAGCAGCTCGACCACCACCAGGCTGAACCTCAGCCGCTCGCTCAACAGGTTGATGACCCACGGAAGCGAGGCGACCGTGGAGCGCGTGGTGATCGCCACCATGAGAAGGGGCTGAAGGGTCTTGATGGTCGTCCAGTAGCTGCGTCGCGATCGGATGGCGATGACTGCAAATGCAACGGCGAGGAATGTGAGGCAGGACAGGCCCATCACCAGCAGGTAGCCGCCCATCAGCGTGAGCGGCCTGGTTCCGGTCGAGGCGGTCTGGTCGGCGATCAGGATGAAGGTTGCGACGGGCAGCCCCCAGACGAACCAGTTGGTCAGCACCGTGCAGGCCCGGTAGACCGCGTTGAGCGCCTGGGACAGGCTCATGGACGAGGGCTGAGGGATCTTGCCCATTGCGAGCCCGAAGAGCAGGCAGAACAGCAGGACCTGGATGGTCTGGCCCGAGGCCAGCGCGTTGAAGACGTTGTTGGGCACCAGGTCGAGCAGGATCGAATGCTCGCCGTTTGCGCCGGCATTGGATGGCGGCGGCTGGAACGGGAATTCGAGATCGGTGGATACGCTGCCCTGGGAATTGATGAACTCGCCGAGCTCGATGCGCGACTGCGGGTTCTCGATCTGGCCCGGCTGCAGGACCAGCGAATATATGCCACTCACCAGCACGGCCAGGAACGAGACGACCAGTACGGCCATGCCCACCTTGCCCAGGTAGCGGACCGATTTCGGATCCTGGACCATCGCCGTGATGGAGAAGATGACCGACGACACCAGGTAGGGCAGGACGACCATCTTGAGGAAATTCAGATAGACCTGCGCGACAGGGTTGATCGCGTGGGAGAACCCTGGATAGTAGAGACCGCACAGGATGCCCGCCGCGATCATCGCCAGCGTCGTCACAGGCGAGCGCAATATGCGCCTTGCCGCCAGGCGCCAATCGAAAGGCAAGGGTTCGGCTACGTCGGCGACGGTCATCGTCAGGCTTTGCTCCCCAAGCGATAGCGCGCGATGATCTCGTCGGTGTTTAGAACCTGCTGGCCCCGGGCGAGATCGAGATAAAGGTCGACGAAGGCCGCGAGATGCGGATTGTCCGGCCGGACGCCGACCGCAATGGTGTCGACCTTGTCAGTCAGCGTGATCGAACGCGCCACGACCGTCATCGACGGATCGTCGACCATCAGCTTCTTGATCTCGAAATCGTCGCGATAGGCCATGTCGATCGTTCCGCTCCGGATCGCATCGACAACCGTATTCCAGCCGGCGAAGCGACGGATCTGCGCATGCGGGAAGGTCGTGGCCGCATAGGTGGCGAATGACGAACCCTCGATCACCCCGAGATCGCCGGAGAAATCGCGGATGATCTGTTCCGGCGGCTTGCCCTGCGTAATGCGCGCCAGGTTGAGGCGATTGGCGAGCAGCCCCTGATGCAGCATGGCATAGGGTCGCGAATAGAGGATCGAACGGCCGCGCTGAAGAGTGCGGCTGAGTTTGCCGATCGCTATGTCCGCCTGACCCGACATCAGCTGTTTCACCATGCCGTCGAACGTTACGGCGGATCGGTCGAACACCGGCTCGACGCCAAGCTCCGCGGCTATGCCGCGGGCCAGTTCCATGTCTATGCCCTTGTCTCCCGCCCCATCGGCCGGGAAGAATGGATCGGACGCAAAGGCCGGCATGGCGATGCGCAGTCTATTGTCGCCCGTGATTGGCTGCGGGGCGTTCTCCGCCTGCTGCGCCGGGCTGTTTGGCGCCGCCCGCGCTCGCGCGATCAGCAAACCGCCGCCTCCGGCTGTAAGCAGCGTGCGACGTGTAAGCGACATGCGCATTTCTCTATTCGTTCAGGGATTCCAGTAACAAATCCGACCAACTCGCAGTATGCACGCCGAGGTTAAACAAAGGTATCTTTTAAAGCTTTAAATATTACTAGTGGCCAGAGCAACGAAACATGCACCATGGCTAATATGACATGGACACCGCAGGGGCCGTGTAACTGTCAGCAATCGGCGCGGGTTGTCAGAACGTCTCAACCCATGGCCTGAGCTCGACCTCGAAGCTCCAGGCGCTGCGATGCTGGCGATGGACCGCGAGGTATGTCTCGGCGATCGCGTCGGGCGAGAGGCGACGATCAGGACGGTCGGGCTCGGGCGCCTGTCCGGGCGGTTCGATCTGGCCGTCGATGATGAAATGCGCGACGTGGATGTTCTTAGGGGAAAGCTCACGCGCCATCGACTGCGCCAGCCCGCGCAGCCCGAATTTCGGCATGGCGAAACCGGCCGAGCCGGAGAACCCTTTGAGGCTCGCGGTCGCGCCCGTGAACAGGATCGAGCCGGCGCCGCGCGCGACGAGCCGGCGGGCCGCCTGCTGACCGACGAGGAAGCCGCCATAGGCGCCGACGAGCAGGGCCTGCTTGACCGCCTCGGGATCGAGCTCGGCGATCGGGCCGCGCGTGCGGCCGCTGGCGTTGAAGACGGCAATTTCGAGCGGGCCGGCCTTGTCCGCGGCGTCGAACAGCCGCGCGACGGAGGTGGCATCCGACACATCCGTCTCCACCGCCTGTGCGCCGGTCTCCTCGACCAGTGCGGCCAGCTTGTCGACATTGCGGGCGGCGAGGATGACGCGGTAGCCTTCCTTGCCGAGGAGGCGCGCCAGGGAGGCGCTGAGGCCAGCTCCAGCGCCTGCGATCACTGCGACATTGGCTGCCATGTCGTTCCTCCTTGCGATGATGTTCGGCCGATACCGATGTTCGCACAGGCTCGCGCCTTCCGCGGCAAGAGGCAAGAACGGCGTTGCTCCATTTTCACCGTTCGGCGCAAAAAGCCGTGAAGGGATGCGAGGCTTCGCCGACCATGGCGAAGGACTTGCCTGCCGGACCGATCCGTCCGACACGTTGGTTCAACGGCGATTCGAGGAGCGACCATGGAACCAATCTGGGCCGTCGGCCTGATGACCGGCACGGTGCTTGACGGCAACATCGACGTGGCGCTGATCAAGACCGACGGCGAGCGCATCGCCGACTTCGGCACCTATACGCTTGCGCCCTACCCGCAATCGATCCGCACGCTGCTGGAAGAGACGCTGCGCCAGGCGCGCGCCTGGAATTTCGAAGGGCCGGAGCCGGCGATCTTCCGCGAAGCCGAGGAAGCGCTGACGCGAGCGCAGTCGGCCGCGGTCAGGGATCTCGTCGAAAGCCAAGGGATGACCATGGCCGACATCGGCGTCGTCGGCTTCCATGGCCAGACGGTGCTGCACCGCGCGCCGCAGCCGGGGCGGATCGGCAGGACCCGCCAGCTCGGCGACGGCGAATTGATGGCCTCACTTCTCAGCACCAAGGTCGCCTATGATTTCCGCTCGGCCGACGTAGCGGCAGGCGGGCAAGGCGCGCCTTTGGCCGCCGCCTATCATGCGGCGCTGCTCAAGGAGGCCGACGCCAGCGGCGACACCGCCGTGCTCAATCTCGGCGGCGTCGGCAACATCACCTGGTGGGACGGCAAGGACGCAATCGTCGCCTTCGACACCGGTCCGGCCAACGCACCGGTCAACGATTTCATCAAGTCGAAAGGTCTCGGCGAGATGGACCGCGACGGCAGACTGGCGGCTGCGGGCACCGTCGACGAGGCAAGGCTCGAGCGGCTGCTTCAGCATCCCTATCTCACCAAGCCCTACCCGAAATCGCTCGACCGCTTCGACTTCACCGCGGCGATGGCCGACGGACTTGGCGCGGAGGACGGCGCGGCGACGCTGACGGCTTTCACCGTCTCGGCGGTCGGCAAGGCGCTCGATCTCTTGCCGCGCCGGCCGAAGCGGCTCGCGGTCAGCGGCGGCGGTCGCCGCAACCCGACGATGATGGCGATGCTCGGCCGCCGCGCCGGCGTCGCAGTGGTGCAAGCCGAGGCGCTCGGCTGGAAGGGCGATGCGGTAGAGGCGGAATGCTTTGCCTTCCTTGCGGTGCGCGTGCTGCGCGGCCTGCCGATCAGCTTTCCGAGCACCACCGGGGTGCCGAAGCCGATGCGCGGCGGGCGGCTTGCGGGCTGATCAAGCGGAAATTTTCTTCTGCAGAAAGATGCGGCTGCGGCCAACCGGAAAATCAGGGATCGCGCCGAAGGGACGATAGCCTTGTCGCTCATAGACCTTGGCCGCGGTCGGATTGAAGGTGTCGATCCAGGCGCCGTGGCAACCGCGTGCAACGGCTTCCCGTTCGGCGGCGTCCAGCATGCTGGCGGCGATGCGCCGGCCGCGCAGCTTTTCGTCGACCCAGAGCCATTGCACGTAGAGCCAACCCCAGGCGGTGTAGCCCGATATGCCGGCGACGACCGTGCCGGCATCGTCGCGAACGAAAACGGCAAGTGTCTTGCGGCCAGAGGCGCCAACATCGCTATCGTTGAAAGCGGTAAGGCTCTCGCCGACAAAGGCAAGGTCGCGCGGCGGGGGCTCGGCGGTGACTTCAAGGCTCGTCTTCATCGTAGCTCCGGTGCGGTGCGGAGCCAGCCTTAGCGAACGACCGAGCGGCGACGCAAGCCTATTGCGCGGCGCCAGCCGACCGCCATGCTGCGGCCGAAGCGGCCACCAGCATCAGCAAGGCGGCGATCAACGCGCAATTGGCGAAGCCGAGGCCCGTATAGAGCGGCCCGAAGCCGGCGGTGCCCACGGTGACGGCGAGATAGGTGACCGCGCTATTCAAGCCCATGATGGTGCCGCGCCGCGCGGGGTCGAGCGCGGTCAGCCGCATCACCAGAACGTTCAGCCCGAAATGGTTTGCAAGCCCCCAGACGGCAATCGTCGCCATCAGAAGACCGAAGCCGCCGCTTGCCAAGGCCATCGCGACATAGACGGCGGCGACCAACAGGTAGGCGAAGGGCATGACGCGGCGCGCGCCGAGGCGGTCGATGACGCCGTCGAGCAATGCGGCCGCGCCGAAGCCGAGGCCGTAGGCGATTGCCGCGAGGCCGTTGGCGCTGACGGGTTCGCCGAGATCCCTGTGCAGATGATCGCCGAGATAGCCGTAGACGCCGTAGAAGGCGGTCATGAAGGCGCCGCAGGCGATCAGCAGCGGCAGGATGCCGAGCACGGCGAGCGCACCCAGCGGCGACGGCGCCGGACCGGTTTTCCTGATGTCGCGCAGCGAGCTCATCGTCAGGCCGGCGACGGCGGTCCCGGCAAGAAGCGCGACAGCGGCGAAGACGGCGCGCCAATGGATGAGATCGGCAAGCACGGCCGACAGCGACACGCCGGCGACCATGGACAGCGTCCAGCCGGTCAGCACGACGCCGATGGTGCCGCTCTCGCGGCCGGGCGGGGCGATCGCCGCGGAGCTGGCATAGATCGCCGGCATGGCGACACCGGCGGCGATGCCGGCGACAAGCTGGGCCGCGACCAGCGCCGTCACCGCCGGCGCCAGCGCGCTGGCAACCAGCGCCAACGCCAACAAAAGCAAGGCGCCCTGCAACATGCGGCGCGCGCCGATCCTGTCGATGTAGCGGGCGAGGAAGAGCGCGCTGGCCGAAGTGCCGAGGCCGAAGGCGGCAGCCGCCGTCATCACCGCCGGCACGGTGGCCCCGAACGATGCCGCGACAGCGGGCGCGATCGGTCCAAGCACCAACGAGTTGGAGCCGATGACGGCGATGCAGCCGGTGAGCAGGTAAGCCGCCGCCGGGATCGGCGCGCGGGGCGCGGCGGTCAGAATTGCTGATTGATCACTGTTCGACATATCTCCATAATGGCCGAATTCAATTCAGCATCAATGGAGAATTTCCATATGGACGCAGAAACAGATGACGTTCAGCGGAACAGGCAGTCTCCCCGCGAGGTCGACCCGATCGACCGAAAAATATTAGGCGTTCTCGTCGAGGACGCGACCATCAGTTATGCCGAGCTCGGCGATCGCGTCGGCCTGTCGCCGCCGGCCGCGCATGAGCGCGTAAAGCGGCTCAGGCGCAGCGGCGCGATCCGCGCCACCTCGGCGATCATCGATCCGAAGGCGGTGAAGAAGCCGTTGCTCGCCTTCGTGCATATCGACACCAGAGGCTGGGGCAAGACGCCGGAGCTGATGGCGATTTCCGAATGTCCGGAAGTGGAGGAGATCCATTCCGTCGCCGGCGACACCTGCATGCTTCTCAAGGTACGCGCCGAGGACACGCGGGCGCTGGAAGGCCTGCTGTCACGGATCTACGAGACGCCAGGCGTGGTCTCGACGCGCAGCTACGTGGTGCTGTCGACCTACCTCGAACGGCCGGTGCAGCCGGACATCACGGCCGAGTGGCCGACGCCCAGGCACATGGCCACACCGGTGTACTAGGCTGCATCGAGACGATCGGCCGTCATTTGACCCGCTCGCCTGCCGAGACGAACAGGGCAGGCTCAGACTTCCTTATTGTCGAAAAGGAACATTTGAACGCCCGAGTCGTCAGGCGCGTAAATTCGGCGATCCACGCCGGCAGCTTTGCCCTCCGGGCTTGCGAACGCCTTTTCGAGCGCTGCAAGATCGTCGAAATAGAGCGTTCCGATCCGATGAATGCCAGAGGCTCCCACGGGCGTCACGACGGGGCCGTCGCTGATCTCGTATTTCCTGAGACCCGGAAGCTTTTTGGCGAGAGGCACGTGGATTTCGAAGTAGTGTCGATCAAACGCCTGAACATCCTTCGGTGTTGGGTAGATAACGACCATAAGGGCCATTGCGGTGCTCCTTTGTTTCGGACACAGCAAGGACGACCCGAAGGGCGGAAACGGAACGCGCCACAGAGGATTTTTTGGAAGCCTGAAGTCGTGCGCTTTGCCGGGCGTCGCAACCACAGCCGGTCCAACCGCTCGGGCTTACGGACTCGTTGCGCTGCGGTAGATGTCGAGGACGCGCGTGACGCTGCCGATCAGAAGCTCATGCGCGGTCGGCTTGATCCGGCCCGCGCCGACCTCGGCATCGAGATGGGCGAGATACTGGCTGATCAGCGGGCGCGGGATCTCCCGGTCGCCAAGCGCCGCCAGCAGCGCTTCGGTCGCGCGTTGCGCATCGGGCGACGGCCAGTAGTAGCGGATGCGGTCGCTGAAGGAGAAATGCCGCTGCAGGCGCTGCTCGTCGGGCGTGCCTGGATAGTATTTCCGCCAGTTGCCGGGCGAGGCCAGCATCACTCGCTCCATCGCGTCGGGCAGGCTGTCACGGGTTGGATCGGGCACTAACTGGCCGGCAATGTAGCTCAGTCCATAGAGCGCCTCGCGCAGGGCGAAGGTCAGCCAGGGGCCGACCTTGAGGATGGCGAAGCCGTCGCGCACGAGCGCGGCCAGTGCTTCGGCCGGCTGATAGTCGGTCGAATGCGCCTCGAAGACGAATTGCGGCATGCTCTCCAGCGACGTCACCAGCTTCGTCGCCTTCCGGGGTTCGTAGGCGATGATGTCGGCGTTGCCGAATTCGACGCCGGGCTGGACGACGACGCCGACGGCGCGGGAAAAGGCGGCATCGAGGCCGAGGCGGGCGAAGGCCTGACGGTGGACTTCGACGGTGCGCAGCGCATCGGCCGGCTCGGTCACATGCATATGGTCGAGCGCTTCCAGCGCACCGCCCGGAACCGGCACTTCGGTGCCGATGATGTAGACGGGTTTCTGGCCGCCCGTGCGCGCGACCGCCGCCTCGGCGGCCGCCGCAAGATCGGCCGCGCGCGCGGCGACCGTGTCGTCGGCGAGCGCCGCCGGATCGTCGGCGCACGCCATGCTGGCGTCGAGATGCAGCTTGGTGAAGCCGGCGGAGGCATAGGCGTCGATCATCGCGACAGCCTTCCCCATCGCTTGCGCCGCGGGCAGGTGTTTCCACGGGTTGGGGCCGAGATGGTCGCCGCCGAGGATCAGCCGGTCGAGCGGAAAGCCGGTGCTGGCGGCATGCGCCTCGACGAAAGCGCGAAAAGCAGCCGGCGTCATGCCGGTATAGCCGCCTTCATGGTTGACCTGGTTGCAGGTCGCCTCGATCAGCACATCCGCGCCATGCACCGCACCGTGACGGAGCGTCGCTTCGATCACCAGCGGATGCGCCGAACAGATCGAGGCGATGCCGCCCTTCCCGCCTGCCGCGCGCCGGTCGGCGATCGCCGCAAATCTTGTCGTGGCGCCGGTCATGCGCGTGGTCCTGCCTTGGCGATGAAAGCCTCGACATCGGCAAGCCGATGAATGCCCTCCATCGGCCCCTTGCGGGTGACCGCGAGCGCGCCGCAGGCATTGGCGATGCGCAGCGCATCGGCGGGCGCGGCGCCGCGCAGCCAGAAGGAAACGAAGGCCGCGCCGAAGCAGTCGCCGGCGCCTGTCGGGTCGACTTCCTCGACGGCAAAGCCGGGCATCACGACCGTGCCCTGCCGGTCGTGATAAGCGGCGCCGTCGGCGCCTTTCTTCAGCACGATGCAGGAGATGCCACGCCCCAGCAATTCGCCGACCGCGCCCTGCTCGTCACCGACTGACGAGAACAGGAACAGCTCGTTGCCGCTGGGCAGGAAGACATCGGTCTGCGCCAGCACTTGGTCGAGCGCCTGGCGCATGCCGGAAGCCTGCATGATCTCGCGACGGATGTTGGGATCGAAGGACACGGTGCCGCCCTTGCCCTTCACAGCCGCGATCGCGCCAAGCGCGACTTCGGTGGCGCGGTCGGAAAACAGCGAGGAGCCCATGACATGGACGTGGTCGGCGCCGGAGAGCAGCCGCTTGGCCGCGTCGTCCGTCTCCAGCAGGCCGGCGGCGCTGTTGCGGATGTTGAAGACAAAATGCCTGGACGCGTCGGGCCGATAAGTGACGAAGGCGGTGCCGGTGGCGTGGCCTTCATGGACAGCGATTGCCGAAACGTCGGCGCCGAGCGCGCGCAACCGGTCGATGTTCAGTTGGCCGAAATCATCCTTGCCGACGGCGCCGATGAGACCCGCGGGTTGGCCGAGCGCCGCCGCCTGGCCAATGAAGATCGCCGGGGCGCCGGACGGAAAAGGTCCGACCAGCGGACCGGGTTCGAGAAAACTCTGGCCGATCCGCTCCGCCATGATCTCGACGAGGATCTCGCCGGCTGAGACTAGCTTCTTCATCACGTCCTTCCGGCATTCGCCGTGCACGGCGTAGTCATTGAAAATTGAATACGGCCAGCGCTTTTTCACGTCAATTAATAAGTTTACGCATGGAATAATTTCGCTCGACGCGTTGAAACTTGTAGAGCTTCCTGTAAAGTTTCAACTTGCAGTCGCGCGCCGGCGAGCCGTATGTAGCGCGGGGCGGTGCATGGGGAGCGAGGATTCCATGCCGCGAGGGTTTGGATGCCGATGACGCACAAGACGATGGAGGATTTCGCCCGTTCCTGCGGCGTCTCCCGACCGACGCTGTCGAAATTTTTCGACGATCCGACCAGCGTCAAGCCGGCGACGCGCAAGCGCATCGAGGACGCGCTGCGCTCCTCCGACTACCAGCCGAATCTCTTCGCCCGCAATCTCAACCGCAAGCGCACCCGCAGTATCGGCATCGTCGTGCCGACGGTGACCGACCCCTTCTATTCCGAGATGGTCAGCCGCATCGAGCTCAGGCTGCGCGACGAGGGCTACTGGCCAATCGTCATTTCCTCGCATGGATCGAGCGAGCTGGAAGCCGAGGCGACGCGGACCATACTGTCGCTGAAGGTCTCCGGCGCGCTGGTCGCCCCGCTTGGCCGGCGCTCGGACCCAAAGGCGATCGAGAAGCTGACGCAGGCGATCCCGATCGTCTATTTCGACACCTATCTCGAAGGCGACACGCCCTTTGTCGGCAACAACAACGTGCAGAGCATGTCGACCATCGTCGACTATCTCTGTCGCTCGGGCGACGCTCCGGTTTATTTCGACATCCCCCATGTCAACCACAATTCGCGCGAGCGGGTGGAGAGCTATGTCGATGCGATGAAGCGGCTCGGACAGGAGCCGGTCGTGTTCGGCAACGTCGAGGACTACACGTGGGAGTTTGAGCGGATCGGCTATGAGCAGACGGAAAAGCTGCTCAACAATGGCGGCCTGCCGGGCAAGACCATCCTGTGCGCCAACGACCGCCTCGCCTTCGGCGTGATGGCGGCGGCCTATTCGAAGGGGCTGAAGGTGGGCCGCAAGGCGGATTGCGACGTGCGGGTCGCGGCGCATGACGACCATCCGCTCAGCCGTTACACCTGCCCGGCGCTCACCACCATGGCGCAGGATTTCGCGGCGATGGCCGGCCACAGCGTCGAGACGCTGCTTGCGCTCCTCGACGAGGACGGCACGGCTGTCGCACCGAAGGTCAAGCTCGATGCGACGCTGGTGATGCGCCAGTCGGCATGAGGCGGTTCCCGCCGCGCCTGCGGATCGAGCTATGCTGTCATGATCGTCCTCACGCGAGCAGGCTCGCCGCCTCGTCCTCGCCGAGAAGCGGCGGCTGGTCGACCGAGCCGACCACGGCGACGGAGTTGCGGCTTTCGCCGGAGGCAAGGATCGCTTCCATGATCTCCAGCACATGCAGCGCAAGCTCGCCGGACGCGCGCGGTCTCCTCTCTTCCGACAGCGCCCGCGCCAGGTCGGCGACGCCGAGCATGCGGTAGTTGGCACGGTTCGGCGCGGCGTAGGGCCAATTGCGCGCGCCATAGAGCTCGCCTTCGCTTTCGAAATCCTTCCAGTCGTCGCCGCGCGCCGACAAAGAGACGGTGCCGCCAAACGTGTCGGGGTCGGGCAGCCTGAGCGACCCTTCCGTGCCGTGCAGCTCGATCGGGTGGTTGGAGTGCTTGAAGACGTCCCAGGACGCGCCGAAGGTGACGGTGACGCCGGAGCGGAATTCGAGCAGCGACAGGATGTTGGTCGGCGTGCCGACCCTGAAACTGGTGTTCTTGTAAGGGCCGTCAGCGGTGATCAGGCGCTCGTCCTGGCCGCGCGTCGCCATCGCCATCACGCGAGCGACCGGGCCGAGCAGGTTGACGAGCATCGTCAGATAATAGGGCCCCATGTCGAAGACCGGACCGCCGCCCGGCTGATAGTAGAATTGCGGATTGGGGTGCCAGTGCTCCATGCCGCGCCCCATCATGAAGGCGGTGCCGGTCACGGCGCGGCCGATCGCGCCCTCGTCCATCAGCCGGCGCGCCCGGCGTCCGGCGGCGCCAAGGAAGGTGTCGGGCGCCGAGCCCAGCAGCAGCCCACGCTTCGCCGCCTCGGCGACCAGCCGGCGGCCCTCGCTGGCGGAGGTCGCGAGAGGCTTTTCGGTGAAGACATGTTTTCCGGCCGAGAGCGCCGAAAATGAGATGTCGAAATGCGCGGAGGGAACAGTGAGGTTGAGGACGAGATCGACCTCGGGATCGGCGAGCAGTGCATCGACGCCGAGGGCGCGGATGCCGTATTCCTTCGCCCGCAGAACCGCCATGTCGGTGGAAATATCGGCGCATGCGCGCAATTCCACACCGGCAAAAAGGGCCGCGTTGCGCAGATAAGTCATCGAGATGTTACCGCATCCGATAACGCCGATGCCAAGCTTAGCATCTGATTTCGCTTGCATTTTCCTTCCGACCTCCCAATGCGGCAGCGTTTCCGACAGGCCGGCGCGCCGGCGTCGGACCATTTTCGGGATTCGCTATACAGCATTTTAAATATTGACGCGCGTAAAATTTTTATAGAGCATGTGAAAATGCTGGCGCGATATCGGAGGCCGCCGGCTTGAGGATTTGGAAATCAAGAGGTCAGGGAAATAATGAGCCTAGGAACCAAGGTGCGCCTTGCGCGCCTCTTCGCGCATCCATCGGGGAAGCTTTTTGGCGGCGCGGTCGACCATTTTGTCGGCTATGGCGACGTGCGCAAAGGAGGTCTTGCCGACCTGCCGGGCGCGCTCGCGCGCGTCATGGCGGGCAAACCCGACTACGTCAGCATCCAGCCAGGCACCGCGCGCCACCTGTGGCCGCAATATGCGGGCAAAGCTTCTCTGGTGATCCAGGCGGGCTGCTTCACCCCGGACGATCGCATCAGCGAGCTGATTGCAACGCCCGAGGATGCGGTGCGGGCTGGGGCCGATGCATTGGCCGTAGCCATTCCGGTGCGCGGCGCGACCGAGGGCAAGTACATACGCTGGCTGACCGATTCGGTGAATGCGGCGGCCCGCTACGGCATGCCGGTGGTGGCCCACATCTATCCCCGCGATTTCACCGACGGGGCGAAAATCGTCTTCACCCCCGACGAGATCGCCTATGCGGCGCGCATCGGCTACGAGTCCGGCGTCGACGTGATCAAGATAGGCTACACGGGCGATTTCGAGTCGTTCCGAGAGACCGTTCGGACCTGCCCGGTGCCGGTTGTGATCGCGGGCGGTCCGAAGACCGATACGCTGCTAGGCGCGCTTCAGCAGACGGCGGACGCCATCCGTGCCGGCGCGCGCGGCGCCGTGGTGGGCCGCAACCTCTGGGGGCATGGCGATCCGCAGAAGGCAGCGCTCGCCTTTCGCGGCGTCATCCATGACGGGCTTTCGGCGCAAGAAGCGCTGGCGAAGGCGGGGGCCTGAACCATGCCCACCGTCCCTTCAATCCTCGGCTTCGGCGCTATTGCGATCGACGACATCGTCTACGTCGATCAGCCGTTGTCGGCGGGCAAGGGGAAGGTCCTGCAAAGTGTCCGAGCTTTCGGGGGAAATGTCGCGACAGCCCTTGCCGCCGTCGCTCGGCTCGGCGGAAGCGCCGGGTTCGTCGGATGGCTGGGCAGTGCCGCGGACGACGCCGTGCTGTGCGATCTCGTTGCCAACGGCGTCGAAACCGCATTCGCGCCGCGCCACCCCGACGCGCGCCCGGTGCGCTCGCGGATCACCGTCGGCTCGGATGGGGAGCGGTTCATCGCGTATGACGACGAAGCGATGCTGGGCACCGCGCCGGACTTTCCGGACGAGGTTCTCAGCCGCGCAACGGTGCTGATAGTCGATGGTTACGCGATCCGGTCGATGGATGTCGTGGCTCGAGCCCGCGATCTCGGCCTCGCGATCCTCGGCGATATCGAATGGAGCGCCGGCCCAGCCACCGAGAGGCTGATCGCGCTCTGTGACCATCTCATCCTTCCGCTCGGCTTTGCGCGCACGGCCACGGGCCGCCGATCGCCCGCCGAAATGCTCGATGCATTGTGGTCGCCTTCGCGGTCCGCCGTGGTTCTGACCGATGGCGGCAGGGGCGTTTATTATCGCGGACACGAAGAGACAGGGCTCTGGCACCTGCCTTCGCACCTGGTCGCCGTCGTCGATTCGACCGGCGCCGGCGACTGCTTTCATGGCGCCTATGCCCACGCATTGGCGCGCGGCGCCGACACAGCAGGCCGGGTCGCATTCGCGACCGCGGCCGCGGCCCTGTCCATCACGGGGCGCGGCGGGCGCGAAGCGCTGCCGACCGCCGACGAGGTCACGAGACTCCTGGCATCGACGAACGCTCCGTCAGCGGTCGAACTGAAACATGCGCAGGTCGGCACTGGAACATAGCTGAAACTGTCCGAGGAAACATTTCGCAGGTGAAAATAAGCCGGGTACAACCATAAAAATCAATAGCTTAGACTTGAGGGAGGAAGATGGCAGAAGTCATTCTCGAGAATATCTGCAAGACCTATGGGAACAATTTTCACGCGATCGACCAACTGAACCTATCGGTCGAGGACGGCGAGTTCTTGATTCTCGTCGGGCCGTCCGGCTGCGGCAAATCCACGGCGTTGCGAATGATCGCGGGGTTGGAGGACGTCACCAGCGGCAGCCTTCGGATCGGCGGCATAGACGTCGTCGACATGCCGCCCAAGGACCGCGACATCGCGATGGTCTTCCAGAGCTACGCGCTCTACCCGCATATGACGGTGTTCGAAAACATCGCCTTTTCGATGCGCCTGGCAGGCAAGCCGAAAGCCGAGCGCAGGAAGCGCGTGGACGAGATCGCCAAAACCCTTCAGCTGACGTCGCTGCTGGACAGCAAACCCGCGAACCTTTCGGGCGGACAGCGCCAACGGGTTGCCATGGGCCGCGCCATGGTGCGCGAGCCAGCCGCCTTTCTCATGGACGAACCGCTTTCCAATCTGGACGCGAAACTGCGCGTGCAGATGCGCGCCGAAATCACCAGCCTGCAAAAGCAGCTCGGCGTAACGACCATATACGTGACCCACGACCAGACCGAAGCGATGACGATGGGGGACCGGGTCGCGGTGCTGAAAGGCGGCGTGCTGCAGCAGGTCGACACACCCAAGAAGCTCTATGAATCGCCGGTGAACGCCTTCGTCGCCGGCTTCATCGGCTCCCCTTCGATGAACCTTTTCGAGGCGACCCTGACGGGCGACGAACTGAGGTCCGGCACCTTCACCATCCGGCTGCAGGATGCAGCCTTCGCGCGCAGGCCAGGTTTGAGCTCGTATGCGGGGCGCAAGGTCGTGTTCGGGATCCGGCCGGAGGACCTCTATGACAGCAGCCTAGAATCGGGCCGCAAGTATCAGACGATACCGGCAAAGGTGACCTCGATCGAAGAACTCGGGTCCGAGCATATCGTCCATCTCAGCATCGACGCGGTGCGGGTGGACTCCGGCGACCCGGACGCGGTGCAGGATTTCGGCCTGACGTCGAACGCGGTGGCGAAATTCGAACCGGTCAGCGAGGTCCGCGCCGGCTCGGAAATCCGGTTGGCCCTAGACGATACCAAGCTGCATTTCTTCGATCCCGCGACGCATCTGGCGATCTGAAGATATGCGGCAAGGCCCGCAGGCGAAGGCGAGGCGCCTGCGAATGAAGACTTCTGAATAACCAGACGATCGCCCGCATTGTGCGGCCGATCTTAAAGAAGGAGGAGAAAATGACGTTTCGGATAAAACCCGCGATGCTGAAAATGGCAGCGGCCGCATGGTTGCTTGGCGCAACCGGCGCCATGGCGGACACGACGCTGGAATTCACCCAATGGTGGGAGCCTGAGCTGCCCGCAGGCTCCTTGCGGAAAATCATGGACGATTTCGAGGCCGCGAACCCTGGAATCAAGGTGACGCTGGTCAGCGGCCCCTATGCGACCACGCGAGACCAGATCTCGGTCGGTGCCGCAACCGGAACGCTCAGCGACGTCGTCGGCCTCGACGGCGCCTGGGTGAACAATCTGAATGCGCAGAACGCGCTGGCCGACATGAATCCGATGATGGATGCGAGCAAGTTCGACAAAGCCCAAGTCGCGGATATCATCAAGGTGGACGGCAAAGCGGTGATGTTTCCCGTGGCTTCGTTCGTCTATCCCGTCTTCGTGAATTTGGACCTCGCCGCCCAGGCGGGCGTCACCAAGCTGCCGTCGACCCGCGCCGAGTTTCTCGAAGCCGCCAAGAAGATGACCCATGCCGACAAGAACCAGTATGGCTGGGTGCTGCCGCTGTCGCTGCAAACGCCGTCCGGCGTCCAGAACGACATGATGTCGTGGGTCTGGGCATCGGGTCAATCGATGATGGCGGACGGCAAGCCCGCGCTCGAAGGCAAACCGGTGGTGGATATGCTGACCTTCGTCAAATCGCTCAATGACGCGGGCACCATCTCGCCCGGCATCGCCACCAAGACCGAGCAGGAAAAGGTCGAGGAATTCGTCAACGACCGGGTCGGGATGATGATCGACTCGCTCGCGCATGTGAACCTCATCCGCAAGCGCAATCCCAAGCTGAACTTCGACCTTATCCCGGTCCCGGTCGTGGAGAACTACAACGGCAAGCGCGGCCTTCCCTATGCCTCCTGGGGCATCGGCATCTCCGCGGGCTCGAAGCATCAGGAAGAGGCCTGGAAACTCGTCCAGTATCTGATGAGCGAAAAGGTGAACGCCAAGCTGGTGTCGCTTGCCAACGCCTTCCCGGGCAACGTCGATGCGAAGCCCGATTTCGTGACCTCCGACAAGGCTTTCGGCAAGGCTTTCGAAATCTTCAAGACCGGCTATCTCGCCAATGAGTTCACGGGGCTGCCGGTGGCGGAAGACCTGATGACCCAGTTCGACGTGGAAGCCCAGAAGATGCTCGCCGGCGAGCAGTCTCCGGAGCAGGCCGCGGCCAACGCGCAAAAGGGCTGGATAGCGAAATTCTGATCGGCTTGTTTTACGATCTTCGACCGGGAGGCCCGACTGCGGGCAGGCCTCCCGGCAAACAAGCACAGGCAATGCGAGACGGACCCGCTTCCGAAACTCGCCTTCTCTTGAAGGCGTATCCCAAGGTTGGCATATGACCCGGCAGAAGCGCCCCCGCCATAGACTGAAACGAGCGGTCGCACCCTATCTCTACCTGTCGCCTTCGCTCCTCATAATCGGCCTTCTGATGCTGCTGCCGATGGTGACGGTGATTGCGTATTCGTTCCAGAACAGCGCGGTGCTGCGTCGCGACCCGTCCTTTGCCGGACTGAAACACTACCAGGCGATCTTTGCCGATCCCGTGTTCTGGGAATCGCTTTGGCACACACTCTACTTCACCTGCATGAGTGTCGTCTTCCACATGACCATCGGCATGATCTTCGCGCTCATGCTGAACAGCGACCGCATCAATCCGACGCTGCGCAATGTCCTGCGCGTACTCTACATACTGCCCTGGCTGTTCACCGCGGTGATCATTGCGGTGATCTGGCGCCTCCTGCTCGAGCCGAACGGCGTCGTGAACAGCATCCTCATACAGATCGGCGTCATCGGTTCCAAGGTCGAGTGGTTTTCCTCGCCCGAGACCGCGCTGCACGCCGTCACTTTCGCCAACATCTGGGCCGGCTACCCGCTTTTCATGGTCAGCCTGCTCGCAGGCCTGCAGGGCATTCCCAAGGACTTCTACGAAGCCGCCGATATCGACGGCGCGAAGGCCTACCAGAAGCTGATCTTCATCACCATCCCGCAGCTGATGCCGATCATCATCAGCATCTCGCTGCTCGATTTCATCTGGACCATGCAGGTCTTCCCGCTGATCTGGATAACGACAGGCGGCGGCCCGATCTACTCGACCGAGGTGCTGAGCACCTACACCTACAAGCTGGCGTTTTCGAGCTACAACCTGTCACAGGCGGCGGCAAGCGCCGTGATCATCCTGCTGATCTCTCTCGGCCTGACGCTGTTCTACATCCGATATCAAAAGGCCCGGTAGTCACCATGAGGAAAAGACACACGCCGAAAGACAGGCTGATCACCGTCGCGCTGCATGTCGCGCTTGCCGCGGGGCTGTTTTTCGCGGCCTTCCCGATCTACTGGATGCTGAGCAGCTCGTTCAAATCGAATACCGAAATCTTTGCCCTGCCGCCAACCATCCTGCCGAAGGCCTTCACGCTGGAAGCGTATGCAGCCATCCTTGGCGATCCGGTAAAGCTGCGCTTCTTCTTCAACAGCTACTTCGTGGCCGGAGCGGTGACCGTGCTGACGGTGCTGATCGCCTTGCTCGCAGCCTATGGATTCAGCCGCTTCAACTTCCGCGGCAAGGGCAGCCTGAACACGCTCATCATCAGCACGCAGACGATCCCGCCGATCACGCTTCTGATCCCCTTCTTCGGGCTTGTCGTCTCATACGGCATCTTCGACACCTACGTCGCGCTGATCCTGACTTACCTGGTGTTCACGCTGCCCTACGCGATCCTGCTGATGACGGGATATCTGAACACCTTGCCCCGCGATCTCGACGAAGCGGTGGCCGTCGACGGCGGCACCAGTTGGACGGCTCTTTGGCGGGTGATTGTGCCGATCTCGCTGCCCGGCATCGTGGCGACGTCGGTCTATACCTTCCTGCTGTGCTGGAACGAATTTCTCTTTGCGCTGACACTGACGAAGTCGACGTCGATGCGCACCGTCCCGATCGGCATCCAGCTGCTGATGGGGCAGCACGCCTTCGAATGGAACCAGATGATGGCGATGAGCGTGCTCGGCTCGCTACCGCTCTTGCTCATCTACCTCATTGCCCAGAGGTTCTTCCTCGCCGGCATGACCGCGGGCTCGGTCAAGTAGATATCCATCCCATGGAGCGCAGAGCGACATCAAGGAACGGGCGGTATCAAGGATTGAAAGGATGAACGTGAAAGACCTCAAAGTCGGCTGCCAGACCTTCACCTGGGAAATGCTCGGAGACCGCTTCAAAGGCGGTCCCGACGACCTGCTCAAGGCGATCGCCGACGGCGGCTATGCCGGCATCGAGATCACCGACACGATGATCGGCCACTATGCCGGCAAGCCGGCGGAGTTCGGCGCAGCGTTGAGATCGCTTGGCCTTACGCTCGTCTCCTTCGCTTTCGGCTCGAAGAGCGGCTTTACGCTGAAGGAGAGGATCGGCGCCGACCTCGATACCGCCAGGCGCTGGATCGACTTCGCCGCCGCCTTCCCCGGCGCGCTGGTGTCGATGGGCTCGGCGACGGTCGTGTCCGACGGTCCGCGCGACGACAAGTTCGCGATTGCCGCCGAGGTCTACAACAAGGCCGGCGAGATCGGCCGCAAGGCCGGCGTCCAGGTCGCGGTGCATCCGAGCTCGCACCACAACACGCTGCTCTTCGACCGCGCCGACTACGACCGCATCTTTTCCCTGATCGACGCCTCGCTGGTCGGCTGGGTGCCGGACACGGGCCATATACTGCGCGGCCATCAGGACATGGCCGACACGCTCACCACCTATCGCGACCGCATCCGCTACGTGCATTTGAAGGATGTCGACGCGAACGGCACCTGGGCGATGCTCGGCAAAGGCGTCTGCGACACGGCAAAGGTGATCGAGATCGCCGGCGCCGCGCCCAACTTCAACCGCTGGCTGGTGCTGGAGGAAGAATCCGAAGCAGCCGCCGCCGATCCGGCTGGCGCGGTCAAAACCAACCGGCAGACCATGCGCGGCTACGGGGCCTAAAGACGATGACCCGCAAACAAGACCGTCGCCTTCGTGTCGGAGTGCTCGGCTGCGGGCCGATCGCGCAGTTCGCGCATCTGGAGAGCTGCGTGAAGGCGAGCAATGCCGACCTCTACGCGATCTGCGACGCGGCGCCCGATCTCTTGGCTCGTATGGGCGCGACTTATGAACCCGAGAAAATGTACGGCGATTATGACGAGATGCTCGCCGACCCGGAACTGGAAGCGGTGATCGTCGCGACGTCCGACGCCTATCACGTGCCGATGTCGATCAAGGCGCTCGAAGCCGGAAAGCATGTGTTGTGCGAAAAGCCGATCGGGGTTTCCGTCGAAGAAGGCGAGAAGCTCGCCGAGGCGGTCAAGCGTTCCGGCAAGGTGCTGCAGGTCGGGCACATGAAACGCTTCGATCCGGCGCTGGAAGCGGCGCGCGATTTCGTGCGCGACGAGATGGGCGAGGTTCTGGCGCTGAAGGCCTGGTACTGCGATTCCACCCATCGCTACACCAACACCGACGCCGTGCAGCCGCTGCCCATCACCAGCAGGCTGGCGAAGAAGCCGGGCGGCAATCCGAAGGCCGATCTGAGACAGTATTTCATGTTGGCGCACGGCTCGCATCTGGTCGACACGGCGCGTTTCCTCGCCGGCGAGATCACCGCCGTGCGCGCGCGCCTCAACGAGCGCTTCGGTGCCTATTGCTGGTTCGTCGAGACCGAGTTCGCCAATGGCGCGCTCGGCCATCTCGATCTCACCGTCGCCGTGCGCATGGACTGGCACGAGGGCTTCCAGCTCTACGGCGAGAACGGCTCTGTGATCGCGAAGACCTTCAATCCCTGGTATTTCCGGGCGAGCGAGGTCGACATCTTTCACGAGAAGGATGCGACCTCGCGCAAGCCGCTCGGCGCCGACGGCCATTTCTTCCGCCGCCAGTTGGAAGGCCTCGCCGACACCGTGCTCGACGGGAAGCCACAGCGCGGCGCAACCGTCGAGGACGGGCTCGCCTCGATCCGCGCCATGGTGGCGATCGCCCGCTCGGTCGAAAGCGGCGAGCGCGTCGAGCTCGCCGGCGTCGCGGGAGCGGTCTGATGCAGGTCGGGGTGTTCGCCAAGACCTTTCCAGGCAGCGAACCGGCCGGCGTGCTTGGCGCCGTGCGCGACGCGGGTTTCGCGGTCACCCAGTTCAATCTTGCCTGCGCCGGCCTGCCGTCGATGCCGGACGCGGTTTCCAACGCTGCGATCGACGCCATCGATGCCGCTGCCAAGGCTACCGGCATCGGCCTCGTTGCGCTGTCAGGCACCTACAACATGGCGCATCCGGACAGCCGCGTGCGCGGCGACCGGCTGCGGCGGCTGGCGGTTGTCATCGAGACTGCAGCCCGGCTGTCCGTCCCACTCGTCACGCTCTGCACCGGAACGCGCAACACCCAAGACCAGTGGGCGCATCATCCCGACAATGCCGATCCCTCGGCCTGGGCCGACATGGCGCGCGAGATGGCAAAGGCGCTTCAGCTTGCCGAGCGTCACGGAGTCGATCTCGGCATCGAGCCGGAGCAGGCCAACATCGTCACCTCGGCCGACGACGCCGTGCGGCTGATCGCCGAGATGGGCTCGAAGCGGCTGCGGATCGTGCTCGATCCCGCCAATCTGTTCGAGCGGGCGAATGCAGATGAGGCACGCGCGATCGTCGCCGCAGCGGTCGAGCGCACAGCGGGTCATGTCTCCCTGGCGCACGCCAAGGATCGCTTCGCCGACGGGCGCTTCGCCACGGCCGGACAAGGCATCGTCGACTTCCCCGACTTCATTGCTCGCCTGAAAGCCGCAGGCTTCGACGGGCCGCTGGTGACGCACGGGCTCTCCGCCGAGGAAGCGCCAGGCGTTGCCTGTTTCCTCAAAGGCCTGGCGTGATGGGCACGCTGCTCCACGACGGCGCCACGCTCCGCGTTACCGATACGGGCGAAGGCCTGGGGATCGTCTTCCAGCACGGGCTGGGCGGCGGCGAGGCGCAAGTCGCCCAGACTTTTCCCGCCGGCTTCCGCCGCATCACGCTGGAATGCCGTGGCCATGGCGGCTCCGATCTCGGCAAGCGGCGGCCCTTCTCGTTCCAAATGTTCGCCGATGACGTTCTGGCCGCAGCCGACCAAGCCGGCCTGGACCGCTTCATTGCCGGCGGCGTCTCGATGGGCGCGGCGATCGCGCTGCGTCTCGCCTGCTGTCATCCGCGGCGCGTCGCCGGCCTGATCCTGGTGCGGCCGGCCTGGACGTTTTCGCCGGCGCCGCAGAACATGCGGCCGATTGCCGAGGTCGCCGAGCTCATCCTCGCACACGGGGCCGACAAGGGGCGGACGATCTTCGCGCAGTCCGAGACCGCAGCGCGGCTCTATCGCGAGGCGCCCGACAATCTTTCCTCGCTGCTCGGCTATTTCGACCGGCCCGACGCCGGTGCATTCGCGCAAGTGCTGGCCAACATCGCCGCCGACGGGCCAGGAGTTTCCGAGCGCGACGCCGCAACGCTCGACATTCCGGTACTCGTCATCGGCAACGAAGTCGATGCCGTCCATCCGCTGTCGACGGCCTATGCACTGGCTGCGGCGATACCCAAGGCGATCTTCGCCGAGATCACGCCCAAGGCGCGCGACAGCGTGAAGCATTTCGCCGAGCTGCACGAGCAGATCAGTTCCTTCCTCCAGTCCCACTCGAATATCCGGAGTCCCATTCCGTCATGACCGCCAAGCCCCTCTCCGGACCCGCGGCAATAGCCGCATTGCCGCGCAACCGGCTTATCGGCGAGTTTTCGCTGTGGTCGGCGGATCTCGCCAATATGGAGCGCGACCTTAAGCGCATCGAAGCCTATGCCGACCTGCACCACATCGACGTTGCGGACGCACGCTTCACCCCCGGCTTCCTGTTCTTTCCCGACCTGGTGGCGCGCATCACCAGGCTGACGGCGAAGCCGATCCACGTGCATCTGATGGTCGAAGCCGAAATCGTCGAGGCGCAGACGCGCCAGTTCATCGAGGCCGGCGCCGACCTCGTCACCATCCATGCCGAGAACCGCGAGGCCGGCCTGCGCGCGGTAAAGCTGGCGCGTGAGCTCGGCGCCGCAGCCGGCGTGGTGCTGCGGCTCGAGACGCCGGTTTCCGCGATCGAGCCGTTCCTGCCGGACGTCGCCTTCGTCACGCTGCTCGGCACCTCGATCGGCGTCAAGGGGCAGAGCCTGTCCGAAAAAGCCTGCCCGCGCCTGATCGAGGCGCGCGCGCTGATGAGGAAAGCCGGCCGCGAGGCCGACATCCTGCTTGCCGCCGACGGCGGCATACGCCACGAGACGGTGCCGCTGCTGCGGGCCGCCGGCGCCGACACCGTGGTGCTCGGCTCGCTCGCCTTCGGCGATCCTGATCTTGCGCAGCGCATGGCCTGGCTGCACGGGCTGAAGGCCGCCGCCTGATGAGCACGCTCGCGCTTGCCTTCGATCTCGGCGGCACGGAACTGCGCGGCGCGCTGGTCGAGCGCAGCGGCGAGGTCGTCGCGCGCGTCTCGGAGCCAACATTGGCCGGCGCCGGATCGGAAGCGGTCATCGGCCAGATCATTGTGCTGGCGGGCAAACTGCTCGAGGAGCATCCGCAGGCAAGGGTCATCGGCATCGGCGCGTGCGCGCCCGGCCCGCTCGATCCCAAGGCAGGCATCGTCATCGGGCCGCCGACGCTCGCCGGCTGGCACAACGTGCCCATGATCGACATTCTGAGTCGCCAGTTCGGCTTGCCGGTGCGGCTGGAGAATGACGCCAACGCCGCCGCGTTGGGCGAATGGCGCTTCGGCGCCGGCCGCGGCGCCGCATCGATGGTCTTCGTCACGGTGTCGACCGGCATCGGCGGCGGCGTGATCGCCGACGGCCACATCTATCACGGCAGGCGCGGGCTCGCGGCCGAGATCGGCCACATGACGATCACCGGCGAAGGCGATCGCTGCTTCTGCGGCAATGTCGGCTGCTTCGAGGCCGTCGCTTCCGGCACCGCGCTCGGACGCCGGGCGACGCGGCTCACCGCGCCTGGCGACGGCTCGCTGCTGCGGCGGCTTTCCAGGGACGGCGACGTCTCCGCCCGCCATGTCGTCGAGGCCGCGCGGACGGGCGATGCGGCAGCATTCGGCCTGGTCGAGGTGGAAGCGAAATGGCTCGGCATCGGCTTCACCAACCTTTTGCATCTCTATTCGCCCGAGGTGATCGTCATGGGCGGAGGGCTCGCCAACGGCTTCGAGCTGCTGGCGCCAGGCATCAGGGCAACGATCGATGAGCGCGCCATGCAAGCCTATCGCGACGTACCGATCGTGCCGGCGGAGCTCGGCGACCGCGCCGGCCTTGTCGGCGCGGCAAGCCTGATCCTGTGGGAGGGCGAGCCGGGCACGGCGCTTTCGATGGTGCAGGACGACGAGACAAAGACCGGTGGACCGGCCGGCGCCAGAGAAGCAAACCATGGCTGAGCTCAAGGCGCGCGGCGACGAGCTCTTGCTGGGCATCGCGCCTATGGCCGAGATCATCGAGCGGATGAGGGAGAGCGGCGGGAACTGATGCCGCCTGCCTCCTTATCGCCGGCGCTGGGCGCGGCCTTGGGCTGAGGGCGCGCCAGCAGATAGAAGGCGGCGACATGCGAGATCATCAGCAGCGGCACATAGACGATCGGGATCACGTAGGTAGCGCCCAATTGTCCTGCCAGGTCCGGAAGGTCGAGCACTGTGCCGTGGTAGTAGTCGACGACAAGATCGACTGTCCCGACCACATTGAAGGCGACAACGAGCGGCCAGAAGATCGAGGGTCGCCTCACGGCAAGCAGCGCCAGCATGGCCAGCAGTCCGGTCGCGAAATCGCCATAGGCGGCGAAGGCGGCAAAACCCGCGGGCAGGTTCGGACCGACCACGCCCGGAAGCAGGAAGACCAATCCGAAGAAGCGGAAGCTGTGCAGCGTGGCGATGGCGCGCTGTGCCTCGACGCTATCCATCGTCTTGAGCCTTGGCCAGACATAGGCGCCGAAGCAAAGCAGCCACGGCACGTAGCCCAGGACGAGATGGATGTTGAAGATCATCGCCGGCGACATTTCCACCTCCTCAGTTGCTTGCCGGAGATGCTTCGAACACCGCCGTCAGGATGCCGAGCCGGCCTTCCATGAGATTGCGTCCGAGATTGGCGGCAAAATCCGCGAAACCCGGACCCATGACGACGCCGAGGTTCAGCGAAGGCGGCGGCCCGGACGCCCGCAGCGCCGCGAACCAGGTCTTGGCATCCGCTGTATCGTCCTGCTGGACCAGCAGGCGGAACCCGGCGGCCTCGATCGCCTCGCAGGTAGCGGCGGCGGAGAGCAGAAAGCTTTCCGCGGGTGTCCTCGCCCAGGGCACCGGATAGTGCGGATCGCCGCCGTTCAGCACGACATCGAAGGTCGCGAATTTTCCGCCCGGCTTCAGCATGCGCCTGATCTCGCGGTAGAGAAGCGGCCGGTCGGCGATGTTCATCGCCACATGCTGCAGCAACACGACATCGAAACCGCCGTCATCGAGCGGAAGCGCCAGCGCGCTGCCGGCCTTGAACGACACTTGTCCGTCCTGCCCCGTGCGCGCGGTGAGATACTGCGCGGCTTCGACGAAGGGCTCGCTGAGATCGACGCCCGTGACGCTACAGCCATAGGTCGCGGCGAGAAAGCGGGCCGGTCCGCCCACCCCCGACCCGACATCGAGGACCGACATGCCGGCCGCAACGCCGGCCAATTTGGCAAGCTCCGCCGTCGCGGCGAGGCCGCGGGTGTGGAACTGGTCGAGGGTCGCCAGTTGCTCCGGCTTCAACCGCTGCTCGTTCGGCCCCAATACGGCCAGTGCCGTCTTCAGCCGCTCGGCCAGGCCGGTCGCGCGGTAGTGATCGCGCACTCGATCCAAATCGTCCGTCATTGCACTTTCCTTCAGGCTTCCAATCCACGACACAGATACGACCGCTTTGTGCCGGCGACTATCCGCGATAATGTCGACGGGTCATGAAGCAGAACTTCACAGTCCGGCATGGCGCGCTCGACGGCGTCGAGGCGTTCCTGAGCGTGGCCAGGCACCGCAACTTCCGTAAGGCGGCGGCGGAACTCGGCGTCACGCCGTCGGCGATCAGCCAGGCGGTGCGGACGCTCGAGGCGCGCATCGGCGCCGCGCTCTTCACACGCACGACACGCAGCGTCGGCCTGACCGAAGCCGGTGAGCGGTTTTTTTCGCGCGCACGGCCGGCTTTCGAGGAATTGATAGCCGCGAGCGAGGTCGCGCGCGGAATCGGCCAACGGCCGGCCGGGCTCTTGCGCCTGTCGGTGCCACCCGCGGTGGTGTCGACCCTGCTGGAGCCGATGATCGCGTCCTTCTGCCAGGCCTATCCCGAGATCGAGCTGGAGATCGTCGCAAGCGGCGAGCTGGCCGATCTCGCCGCCGAAGGATTCGATGCCGGCATCCGCATGGGCGACCTGATCGCGCCCGACATGGTCGCGGTGCGGCTGACGCCGTCCTTCCCGATGGTTGTCGTCGGCAGCCCCGACTATCTACGCCAACGAACAGCCCCGGAGCGCATCGAGGATCTGCGTCACCACGCCTGCCTTCGCCTGCGCCGATCGAATGGTTCGGTCGCGCCGTGGCGCTTCGCCAAGGGCAACAAGGCGATCGAGGCGATCGTCACCGGACCGCTCATTGCGCACGACTATCCTTCGCTGCTCGGCGCGGCGATCCAGGGCGTCGGGCTGGCGCAGGTGCCAGGCCCCATCGCCGACGCGCCGATCGCCGATGGACGTCTGCAGGCGCTGCTCGGCCGCTTCGCGGTGACCACGCCGGGCGTGTTCCTCTACTATCCGGAAAGGCACCAGGTGCTGCCTAAGCTGCGCGCCTTCATCGATCATATCCGCTCGCAAGGCGGCGCCGATGATTCCCGAAAACGATCTCGGGAACGGCAGGCTCGGGCCTGACGTATCACCGTCGGACCGACCGCGCGCGCCCTACTCCCTTGCGCGCCAGGCGAGGATCCTGTGGATCTCGTTCCGCTTGTCTTCCGCGAGACCCGAAAGCATCTCCTCGTCCAAATACCCTTCCTCGACGAGGGCGGCAAAGACGAAGATGAGCTGCGAGTAGCGATAGTCGAACATCTGCTCAAGGTTTCGCCGTTGCTGCCGCAGATAGTCTTCGATTTCCCACATATCGGAAAACGTCGCCGCCTCGCTGGCCTTCTTTTTGAATTCGGCCAGTGTCTTGCCGAGCGCCACCTCCAGCGCCTTATCGAAAGCGATACGGGCCACCTTCTTCTCGGATGCGGACCATTTTTGATCAAAGCTCATGCAATACCTCTGGTGGCCTCGCCTCAAACTCAAATACTAAGCGGCGCTGCGAGACGAAACAATGCGCATGCCATCACCCGGAGCGAGACTCGATCAGCGATCGAATGCGCTCGGCGTCGGCGGGCGTCGCGGGGTTGTAGACGATCATGCCGAGCTCTGGCCGGCCGTCGACGGCGAAGACCGAGAATTCCAGCTCGATCAGTCCGATCTCGGGATGCCGCAGGCGCTTCACGCCTTCGCCGTGCGCGGGGACGACGTCATTGTCGCGCCACAGCGCCTCGAATTCCGGACTGATCCGGCAAAGCTCCTCCACGAGCTGGGTGATTTCCGCGTCCGCGCCGGCCCTCGTGGCATCTGCCCTGAACGAGCCGACCACGAAGCGCGCGACGCTCTGCCAATCGTCCTGGGCGTCGCGCACGCGGGGATTGCCGAACATCAGGCGCAGGATGTTGCGCTGCTCGCGCGGCAGCTTGGAATAGTCGGTCAGCATCGCTGCCGCGGCGCGGTTCCAGGCAACGACATCCCAGGTCGCGGTCTTGATGATGGCAGGGCTGGGGTCCAGGGCGTCCAGCACGCGCTGCAAACGCGGCGTCACGCTGTCGACGTTCCTGTAGCGGACCTCGGGAGGCCGCCCGAGACCCAGCATGAACAAATGCTCGCGCTCGGGCTCGGTCAGCATCAGCCCGGTCGCGATGCGGTTGAGCACGTCCGCGGACGGCGCGCCGCCCCGGCCCTGCTCCAGCCAGGTGTACCAGGTCGGGCTGATATTGGCGCGTTGCGCCACTTCCTCCCGGCGCAGCCCCTGTGTGCGCCGGCGTCCGGTGGTGAAGCCAAAGGCGACGGGGTCGAGGCGCATGCGGCGATCCCGCAAAAAGGTGCCCAGCTTGTTGGTCGTCTCTTTGTTGGCGGTCCCTTGGGGCATTGCCATCCTGTTGGCTATTATACCATAATAAAGTCACTACTTTAACAGAATGATCTATAGCGCAAATAGGGCCTCCGAACAACAAGCGGAGACCTATCATGCGTGTATTCCTTACCGGCGCGACCGGCTTCATCGGTTCCAGGATCGTGTCCGAACTTCTTGCCGCCGGCCATCAGGTACTTGGCCTGACCCGTTCGGATGCCGGTGCGCGGTCGCTTCTCGCCGCCGGCGCCGAGCCGCATGGCGGCGACATCGAAGACCTCGACAGCCTGCGCGACGGCGTGGCGAAATCGGATGCGGTGATCCACACCGCCTTCGACCACAATTTCTCGAACTTCGTCGCGAACTGCGAGAAGGACAAGCGCGTCATCGAAGCGCTGGGCGGCGCGCTCGCCGGTTCGGACCGGCTGCTCATCATCACGTCGGGTGTCGGCATGGGCTCCGGCGAGCACGGACAGCCTGCGAGAGAAGACATCTTCAACACCGACCATCCCAATCCGCGCATCCTGTCCGAGCTCGCCGGCGCGGCTATGGCCGAGAAGGGCGTCAAGGTGTCGGTGGTGCGGCTGCCGCAGGTGCATGACACGGTGAAACAGGGCCTCATCACACCGCTGATCGCGCAGACGCGCGTCAAGGGCGTGTCGGCCTATCTTGGCGAAGGCCGCAACCGGTGGTCGGCGGCGCATGTGCTCGACGTCGCGAAGCTCTACCGCCTGGCGCTGGACAAGCAGGAAGCCGGCGTGCGCTACAACGCCGTCGCCGAGGAAGGCATTCCAGTCCGCGAGATCGCGGAGGTGATCGGCGCCGGCCTCAAAGTGCCGGTGGTCTCGCTGTCGCAGGAAGAAGCGGCCGACCATTTCGGGTGGCTTGCCATGTTCGCCGGCCTCGACATACCTGCATCCAGCGAATGGACGCGTGCGCATCTCGGCTGGCAACCGACTGGGCCCGGCCTCATCGCCGATCTGGAGCGGATGGATTATTCGCAAGCCGCCGCAGCTTAGTCCCCGACGCTGGGATTTTGAAAGGTTGCGGTTCGTCTTCGTGCAAGGTTTTTCCGTTCATTTCGGTGGAATCCGCGCAGGCGCCGCAGATTTGGTTGAAGCCGCCCCAACCTCGTCATTCTATGGCGGAGCAAGGAGCGAAGCGACGCGGCGAAGACCATAGAATCCATTCCGTGACTTCGAAGCGCTGCCGCGGTGAAGAATTCTGCTCCGTTGCACGCCTTGGCGGAGGTAACGGCATGGATTCCAGGGTCTTCGCGACGGAGCTTCGCTCCTGCTTCGCCCTGGAATGACGATCGCGATGGGCGTTTCGGCCAATCTCCAGCGCATGCCACCTGCCAATGCAAACAGAGCCGACCGCTCAAAATTCCTCCGGCGGTTCAGCGGCCGGTTGGACCACCGCCTTTCCTAGGCGCGCAGCAGATCGGCCAGGCTGTCCGACTTCTCCACCTTGTCGGTGAGGTCGAGCCCGGACAGCAGATCGACCAGGTGGCTGTTCATCAGGGCCGCGGCGTCGGCGCTGTCGCCGGCCTCGATCGCATCGACCAGCGCATGATGGGCGTGCTTTTCGCAGGTCGCGTCCCGGCGCTTCCAATAAAGCGCGATGATCAGCGAGGAATGCGAGACGAGATCGCGCACGAAGTTGGTGAAGACGGAATGCGCGGCGATCTCGGCGATGCCGACATGGAAGCGCGCCGACAGCATGATGGCGTCGCTGTCGCGGCCGGCATGCAGCGCCTCGTGCTCCTTCTCCAGATGCGCCCGCAGTTGCGCGATGTCGGACGGCACCGCCGCCTTGGCGGCAAGTGCCGCCACCTTGGGCTCGATCAGGGCGCGGGCCTCGAAAACTTCGCGCGCCTCGATCTTCGACGGCTGCGCGACGAAGGCGCCGCGATTGGGCTCCAGCCGCGCCAGCCGGTCATGCGCGAGGGCCTGCAGGGCGGCACGGACGACGGTGCGGCTCACCGAATAGATCGAGGCCAGCTCGTCCTCCGGCAGCTTGGTGCCCGGGGCGAGGCGATGGCCGACGATGGCGTCCCTCAGCCCATAGTAGATCGGCGACCAGCGCGCTGCCGGCTTGTCGTCGCGATCGTCTTCCCTGAGTACCGTCAACATGCTTTCAATGCGCAGGCCCGATCCGGCCCGATCTGCTCCCAAATCGCCAGCAGCCAACCCAATCTAATGTCGCCCGCGCCCCGGTCAATCCCGCTGGGATCCGACGCCCTAGCCCGGCGAACCGGCTTCCATGGGCGAGGCCGAGGCAAATATGCCGGCGAAACGCTTGCCGCGCGGTGTCGCGTAGCCGCCGACTTTCGATGTCTTCAAGCCCACCTTGAACAGGCTCTCGGCCAGCGTCACCGCGCAGACGACGCCGTCGAGCACGGGAACTCCGTGCTCCTCCGACAGGCTGTGCGCGAGATCCGCCATGCCGGCGCAGCCAAGCACGATCGCCTCGGCGCGATCCTCGTTTATGGCGCGCGCAATTTCCTCCGATATCCTGTGCCTTGCATTCGAGCCGGGCCGTTCGAGCTCCAGCACGGCGACCTCCGAGGAGCGCACCTTGGCGCAATGCGAGGCAAGACCGTATTTTGCCAGATTGTGCTCGATGGCGGGAACCGAGCGGGCAAGCGTGGTGACGACGCTGAACTTGCCGGCGACAAGGCTGGCGAGGTGGAAGGCCGCCTCGCCGATGCCGATGACCGGAGCCTCGGTAGCGCAACGCGCGGCATCCAATCCAGTATCGTCGAAGCAGGCGATCACATAGGCGTCCGCCGCCGGCGCCTTGCCCATCTCGGCGATGATGCCCGGAATGGCAAAAACCTCGTCGAAATAGCCCTCGATGCTCGGCGGACCGTCGGCCGGATTGACGGCGATGATTTCGGTGCCCGCCGCCGCGACGCTAGCCGCGGCCTGACCGATCTTGGCGGTCATCGATGCCGTCGTGTTGGGGTTGATGACGAGTATGCGCATTAAAATCAGCCTCAGATCTCGCCGCCGAGATAAAGACGCTTGACCCTGTCGTCGGTCAGCAATTCGGTGGAGTTGCCGCTCAGCGCGACGCTGCCGGTGGTCAGCGCATAGGCGCGCTGCGAGATGCGGAGCGCCATGCGGGAATTCTGCTCGACAAGAAGAACGCTGACCTTTTCGTCGCGGTTGATGGCGACGATCGAGCGGGCGATGTCCTGGACGAGCTTTGGCGCGACGCCGAGGGATGGCTCGTCGAGCAGCAGAAGCTTCGGCTTCGCCATCAGCGCGCGGCCGATGACCAGCATCTGCTGCTCGCCGCCGCTCATCGTGCCGGCGGCCTGCGAGAAGCGCTCCTTCAGCCGGGGAAAGCGCCCCAGCACCATCTCCATCGTCGCGGCGATCTCGGATTTGCTCGAGCGCGTGAAGGCGCCCATCAGGAGATTGTCCCTCACCGTCATGTAGGGGAAGACGCGCCGCCCTTCCGGCACCATGGCGATGCCCATCTTGACGATCTCGTCCGGCGCGGCGCCGTCGATGCGCTTGCCGTTGTAGTGGATTTCGCCGGACCTGATCCTGTTCAGACCGGTGATGGCGCGAAGGATCGACGACTTGCCGGCGCCGTTGGCGCCGATCAGCGCGACGGTCTCGCCCTCGCTGACCTCGAGCGAGACGCCTTTCAGCGCATAGACGTGATCGTAATAGAGCTCGACACCGGCGAAATTCAGGATCTGGTTCATAGGCCGATCGCCTCGTCTTCGCTGCCGAGATAGGCTTCGATGACCTTCTCGTTGGCCTGGATCTCCGATGGCGTTCCCTCGGCGATCTTCTGCCCGAAATTGAGGACCACGATGCGGTCCGAGATCTTCATCACCGCCGGCATGTCGTGCTCGACGAGCAGGATGGTGAGGCCGAGATCGCGCAGGCGCCGCACCATCGCCACCATGCGCATGGTCTCCTCATGGTTCATGCCGGCGAAGGGCTCGTCGAGCAGCAGGATGGAAGGGTTGGTGGCAAGGCCGATGGCGATGCCCAGCGCCCGCAAATGGCCGTGCGGCAGGTTGCGGGCGATCTCGTTGGCAATCGGGGCCAGGCCGAGCAGCGCCAGGATCTCGTCGGCGGACTGGCCGAAGGCCGCTTCGTCGGCCTTGGCCGTGCCGGTGCCGAAGAAGAAGCCGACGAGGCTCGCCTTCGAGCGCAGATGGTGCGCGATGACGACGTTGTCGCGCACGCTCATGTTCTTGAAGATCGTCGTTTCCTGGAAGGTGCGCACGACGCCCTTGCGGGCGGCGACATGCGGCGCCATGCCGGAGATACGCTCGCCCTTCAGGCGCACCTCGCCTGCGGTCGGCCTGAGGAACGACGAGATCAGCTTGAACAGCGTCGACTTACCGGCGCCGTTCGGACCGATCACCGACAGGATCTCCTTTTCGCGCACCGAGAAGGAGACGTTATTGACCGCGACGAGACCGCCGAAGCGCTTGGTGATGCTGGAGACTTCGAGCATTTCGGCCATGGCTCAAGCCTTCTTCCGGGTCGAAGCCGTGAGGCTGAGCAGGCCGTTTGGCAGCACCAGCATCAGGACGATCATCAGGCCGGAATAGATGAGCAGTTGGAACTGGCCGGTTTGGAACAAAAGGTCCCATCCGAAATAGAGCACCAGCGTGCCGAGCATCGGCCCGAACACATAACCGAGGCCGCCGAGGAAGCAGTTCAGCATGAAGTTGACGGAGTCTGTGACCGTGAAGCTCGACGGATAGATCGATTGCGAGATGGCGGCGAAGATCGCGCCGGCGACACCGCCGAAGAAAGACGACACCGCATAGGCGATGACGCGCAGATAGGCGATGTTGACGCCGATCGAGGAGGCAAGCTCTTCATTCTGCTGCAGCGACTGGCAGAGCTTGCCGATGCGCGAATGGACCAGCCGGTACATGACACCGAAGCAGACCACCATCAGCGTGACCGCCAGCAGATAGAAGGCGAGCCGCGAGTTCTGCAGCGTGGCGAAATCCGGGATGATGGTCAGGCCGAAGACCGACAGCGCGCCTGGCAACGGGATGCTGACGATGCCCTTGGCGCCGTTGGTGATCGGCAGCGCCAGCGCCAAGAGCCGCGCCACCTCGGTCAGCGTCAGCGTCACCATGGCGAAATAGACGCCGCGCAGCCGCAGGATCGGCAGGCCGATCAGCACGCTTGCCGCGGCGCAGAACAGGCCGGCCACGGGCAGCGTCAACCAGAAGGACCAGCCATGGTTCATCACCAGTATGGCCGAGACGTAGCCGCCCATGAGCGCGTAGGCGCCCTGGCCGATATTGATGCGGCCGATGTAGAAGGTGAGCCACACGCCGGCGCTGGCGATGCTGAGCAGCGCCACCGAGGTCAGCGTGTAGTAGAGGTCGATGCGGCCGCTTGCCGAGATCGCGGCCGGCACGACGACGAAGACGATCGCCAAAAAGGCCACGACCGAAGCGATTTTCATGTTGCGATTGCGGGTCATGGCGCTCTCAACCCCACGGCTTGCCCATCAGCCCGTTGGGGCGGATCGACAGGAACACCATCAGGGCGGCGAAGATGACGAGATAGGTGACGTCGCCATATTCACGCAGCACGGTCAGGCCGACCGACTCCATCATGCCGAGGATGAAGCCGCCGGCGATCGCGCCGCCAACCACGCCGGCGCCGCCGATCATCACCATCAGGAAAGCCTTGATCGAGATCGGGCCGCCGATGCCGGAATTGACGCCGGTGATCGTGACCAGCAGGCCGCCGACGACGCCCGCCAGCATGGCGCCCAGCGCGAAGCCGATCATCGAATAGCGGTCGACCCGCACTCCCATCAGCTGGGCCGCGACGCGGTCCTGGGCGAGCGCCCGCATGGCGCGGCCGACCCGGCTATATTGCATATAGAGGACGAAAGCGGCGATGAAGACGATGGCCAGGGCACCGACGGCCAGTCGGTCATAGGGCATGATGATGCCGGCCTGGTTGAAGACGCCCTTGACGATCTTGGGCACGCCGCGCTGCTTCTCGCCGAACATGAGCAGGATGACGGCGTCGAAGAAGAAGGCCGTCGCCGCGGCGAGCAGCATGGTGCTCTCCTCGCGATGACTGCGCCTGATGACGGTGCGAAAGAGGAATTTCTCCATCAGCGCGCCGATCACCGCGAGCGTCACGCCGGAGGCCAAGAGCGCCACCACGAAGGGCAGGCCGAGCTGGCCGTAGACTGTGTAGGTGATGAACCCGCCCAGCACGTACATCTGCCCGTGGGCGAAGTTGAGCACGTTCATCAGGGCGAAGATCAGGGTGAGGCCCAGCGCGATCAGCGCATATTGGGCACCGAGATACAATCCGTTGGCGATGACCTGTTCCATGGAGACCTTCGATCTTCCGCGGGGTCCGGACCATAGCCCGGACCCCCGGCATGCGGGAGGAAGTAACCTTAGGAACCTGACGCTAAAGCTTGTGCCTTAGGTTTTTGATTTTACGCATGTCTTGGTCCCGAAAACCGGTTCCCGCTTTCGGGAGACATGCGTTAGTCGACGGAGCCGACGAACAGGGTCTGGAAAGCGCCATCCTTATACTCGTTGACCACCATCGGCACGGAGAGCTGACGCTTCTGGCCGAAGGAGGTCGAGCCGACATAGCTCAGCTTGGCGTCGCCCTTCAGGAAGGGGTTGGGCGCCGAGAACGTGTCCATCGTCTTCTTGAATTCCGCGACGTCGTTGATGGCGGCGGGATTGGCCTTCAGCGTATCGAGAATGTATTCCAGCGCGTAGACCTTGGTGTTGGACTCGTCGTTGTACTCGCCGAACATCTTGGTGTAGCGGGTGACGAACTCCTTCATCTCGTCGGAGGCGATCTCCGGCGTGGAGGCGCCGCCGACGGAGATGAAACCGTTGGCATATTCGCCGGCCCCCTCTTCCAGCACCTTGGCGTCCTGCGCCGTCTCGGTCGAGATCAGGCCCTCGTAGCCGAGCTCGCGGGCGGCGCGGATGAGCAGCGGCGCGTTGGCGGGCGCCACGCCGGACAGCACCAGCAGGTCGGGCTTCAGCGCGACGATCGGCGTCAACACCGGCGTGAAATCGCGAGTGTCGTTCTGGTAGGTGTCGTTCTGGGCGACGATATCGAGGCCGAGCGCCTTGGCCGCCTCGACGCCGCTGTCACGCTGGCTGAGCGGGTCGGATTCGTTCGCCGCAACGAAGGCGATCGTCTTCACGCCCTTGTTTTCCTTGAGATATTTGTAGATCGCCGGGCCCGACTGATAGTTGGCGATCATGCCCAGCACGGCATTCGAGGCCGGCTTCTGGTAGAGGGCTTTCGGGAAAGCGTAGGGGAAATAGATGATGCCGTTGGACTCTGCGACAGGGCGCACCGCGGCGGCACCGTCATCGACATTCGGCCCGACGACATAATGGATGCCTTCCTGCGCCATCTTCTCCATGCCGGCGATGGCGCGCTTGGGATCCTTCTGGTCGTCGAAGGTGACGATGTTGATGTTATAGGTGTCGTCGCCGATCTTGACGCCGCCTTTTTCGTTGAGCCAGGCGGCGCGCGTCTGCATCGAGCGCACATTGGACGTGCCCCAGGCAGCGGCGGGGCCGCTGGTGACGCCAACGAAGCCTATCTTGAGCTCCTTGTTTCCAGCCTGCGCGGACGGGATGGCAAAAGCGGCAATGGCCAGGGTCGAGACGGCGCCAAGCACCATCGATTTCAGAGTCGAGCGTCGATTGATCATTTGCAGGTTCCCTTCTGGTTATCGCGCCTTGTGTTTTTCGTTGGATGGCGCGGATAGGCCTAAGGGAAACCGGCTGCGACGGATTGTCAACATATTTCTTAATTATTGTATACAATATTTGAACCAGATGTGTGCGATGGCGCGGCAGCCGCACGCTGCGCAACGGCCGACAACAAGCGGGCACGACTCGGCCAACCCGATCAGCACTTGATGGAGAGGGCAAAAAGCGGGCGCGGCTCATCGAGGCCAAGCCGCGCAAAGAACAACCGCGAGAGCGGCTATTTTCCGCAATGATGGTCGTTGATCTTGTTCAGCGCGTTCGCGTCCGGTCCGGTCCGATGATAGGAGCAGGCGCCCGCCGCCGAGGTGACCAGCATGGCGTCATAGTAGCGCGGACCGCCGAACAGGATGTCGATGAGGTCGCCTTCGGCCGGAACGTAGCGTTCCTGCTCGACCAGCCGATGATGATGCCGGTCGCCGGCCAACGCCTGACCGGACACGCCAATTGCCGCGGCCAGAACGGCAGCGGAGATCGCAAGGTTTTTCGTCGTCATCGTCAGCAACCCTTCTGGCATCCGGTGCCCAAACATATAGCCAAAATCGCCAGCCGAACAAAGGTTCCGTCGGCAGCCTTGCAGGGTCTCTCGGCCAGTTGCGATTGCTAATGCAGATGCTTCAGCTTGTCGGGATTGCGCATCACATAGATCGCGGTGATCTTGCCGTCCTCGATGTCGAGCGCGGTGGTCTGCAACTCGCCGTCGGCTTCCAGCGTGACGAAGCCGGGCAGCCCGTTGATGAAGCCAAAGCGGACGAGCTGCGAGCGATTGTCCCTAAGCCAGGCGACGACGGTCTCGTATTGCTTGATGACCGCGTCGTGGCCGAAGACCGGCGCGATCGCCGCCGGGCGCTTACCGCCGCCGTCCGCATGAGCGCTGACATCGGCGCCGAGCATGGCGCCGAGCGCCTTCATGTCGCCGCTGCGCGAGGCATTGAAGAAGGCCTCGGCAAGCTCAAGGCCACGCTCTTTCTCGACCTTGAAACGCGGCCGCGCCTCGCGGACATGGCTGCGCGCGCGGGCGGCGAGCTGGCGACAGGCCGCCGGATCGCGGTCGATCTCGGTTGCCACTTCCTCGAATTGCAGCCCGAACACGTCGTGCAGCAGGAAGGCCGCCCGCTCGAGCGGCGACAGGCGCTCCAGTGCCAGCATAAGCGGCAAGGTGACGTCGTCCGCCTCGTCGTCTTCGACGACGGGATCGGGAAGCCAGGAGCCGACATAGGTCTCGCGCTGATGGCGCGCGGACTTGAGCTGGTCGAGGCAGAGGCGCGTGACCGTGCGGCGCAGGAACGCCTCGGGCTCGCGCACCTCGGCACGGTCGGCCCTCATCCAGCGGATGAAGGCCTCCTGCACCATATCCTCGGCATCGGCCACCGAGCCCAGCATGCGGTAGGCGACCCGCATGAGCTTCGGGCGCAGCGGCTCGAATGCCGCCGCCGCACCCTCGGATGCCGGCTTCGCCATCAAGCAGCGGCCGCCTTGTTGGAAGCCTTGGCATTGGCCGCCTTCACCGCAGCCGGATCGACAAAGCCGCCGAAGCCAACCGCGATGCGGTTCCAGCCGTTGATGATGTTGATCATCAGGGTGAGCTTCACCCGTTCCTCCTCGGTGAAATGGTCCTTCAGCGCCTCATAGGCGGCCTCATGCGTATGGCCTTCGCTGATCCGCGTCAGCGCCTCGGTCCAGCCAAGCGCGGCGCGCTCGCGGTCGGTATAGCACGGCGCCTCGCGCCAGGCCGCCAACAGGTAGACACGCTGTTCGGTCTCTCCGCGCTCGCGGGCATAGGTGGTGTGCATGTTGATGCAGTTGGCGCAGCCGTTGATCTGGGAAGAGCGGATCTCGATGAGCTCGGCGAGAGCCGGATCGAGGCTGGCAGAAATCGCGAGCGAGGCGCGGTGCCACTCCTTCATCAGCGAAGGGGCGGCGGCAAGGGGGTCAAGTCTGGCAGTCATGGTCGGTTCCTTTCGTTGGTTCCGACCTCAAGACGAGTGAGAACCCGCCCAACGTGACATGGCGCCGAATCTTTTGCGTCCCAAACCCCCTACTCGAACGAATACGTAAACCCTTCCGCCGAGGCCCCGACGGTGACCTTCGTTATCTTGGCGCCCTCGAGCGATCGGTTGAGCACGCCGCGGCTCAGCTCCGGCAGCAGCGTGTTGGTGAGGATCGCGTCGATCATGCGCCCGCCGGATTCGATCTCGGTGCAGCGCGCCTTGACCAGGTCCATGACACCGTCGCCGATGACCAGTTCGGCATCGTTGGTTGCCTTCAGCCGCCGCGCGATCTTGCCGAATTGATGGCGGGTGATCGCCTCGATCATCGCATCCGAGAGCGGATAGTAAGGTATGGTGACGACGCGGCCGAGGAAGGCGGCCGGGAACACCTTCAGCAGCGGCGCGCGCAAGGCAGTATCGAGGTCGTCGATCCCGGTCCGCACGGTGCCGTTCCTCGTGCGGTCCATGATGACGTCCGAGCCGACATTCGAAGTGAGCAGGATCAGCGTGTTCTTGAAATCGATGCGCCGGCCCTCGCTGTCGTCCATCATGCCCTTGTCGAAGACCTGGAAGAATATCTCGTGCACGTCCGGGTGCGCCTTCTCGACCTCGTCGAGCAGGATCACCGAATAGGGTTTGCGGCGCACCGCTTCGGTCAGGATGCCGCCTTTGCCGTAGCCGACATAGCCGGGCGGCGCGCCCTTCAGCGTCGAGACGGTATGCGCTTCCTGGAACTCGGACATGTTGATCGAGATCAGGTTCTGCTCGCCACCATAGAGCGTCTCGGCGAGCGCCAGCGCGGTCTCGGTCTTGCCGACGCCGGACGGACCGCAGAGCAGGAACACGCCGACCGGCTTTTCCGGGGCGCCGAGGCCGGCGCGGCTGGTCTGCACGCGCTTCGCGATCATTTCCATCGCATGGTCCTGGCCGACCACCCGCTCGGACAGGGTGGCGGCGAGCCTGAGCGCCTTTTCGGTCTGGCTGGACAGCATGCGTCCGGTCGGGATGCCGGTCCAGTCCTGCACCACGGCGGCAACCGCGTTGCGATCGACCGAGGGCAGGATGAGCGGTGTCTCGCCCTGCGCCGCGGCGAGTTCCGCCATCAATTCGCGCAGCCGCGCAAGGTCGGCGGTTGAACCCGCCGATCCCTCGGCGATCGTCTCCGCAGCGGCCGCCTCGGCTTTGGCCGCCTCGCCCTTGGTCGGCTTGGCTTTCGAACCCTTGGATTTCGCTGGCTTTGTTTCAGCCGCCTTGTTCTCAGGCGCCTTCGCCTTGGAAGCTCCGGATGCACGCGGCTCAGCCCCTGCGGTTTCCTCGGCGCCCTCCTCGGCCGCAGCCGCATCGAGCGGCACGCCTTCGCCGCGCAATTTGGCGCGCAGGTCGAGAATCTCGGCCACCAGCGCCTTTTCCCGATCCCAGCGCGCCTGGGCGGCGGCCAAGGTCGTCTCGGTTTCCGCCAATCCGGCGTCGACGCGAGCCTGCCGGTCGGCAACGTCGATGCCGATCGCCGCTTCGCGGCCGATGATGCCGCTTTCGACCTCCAGCGCCTGGCGGCGGCGCAGAATGTCCTCGACCTCGGCGGGCGTGGCATGCTGCGAGACGGCGACGCGGGCGCAAGCGGTGTCGAGAAGGCTGACCGCCTTGTCCGGCAATTGCCGTGCCGGGATGTAGCGGTGCGAGAGAGAAACGGCCGCCTCGATTGCCTCATCCAGGATCTGCACCTTATGGTGCTGCTCCAGAACGCCGGCGACGCCGCGCAGCATCAGCACGGCCACGGCTTCCGACGGCTCGTCGATCTTGACCACCTGGAAGCGGCGAGTCAGCGCCGGGTCCTTCTCGATATGCTGCTTGTATTCGGCCCAGGTCGTGGCCGCGATCGTGCGCAGCTCGCCGCGCGCCAGCGCCGGCTTCAGAAGATTGGCCGCATCGCCGGTGCCCGCGGCACCGCCGGCGCCGATCAGGGTGTGCGCCTCGTCGATGAACAGGATGATCGGCGTCTCGGAGGCCTGCACCTCGTCGATCACCGCCTTCAGCCGCTTCTCGAACTCGCCCTTGACGCTGGCGCCCGCCTGCATCAGCCCGACATCGAGCATGCGCACGCTGACGTTCTGCAGCGTCGGCGGCACGTCGCCCTGGGCGATGCGGAGCGCGAAACCCTCGACCACCGCCGTCTTGCCGACGCCGGCCTCGCCGGTCAGGATCGGGTTGTTTTGCCGGCGTCGCATCAGGATGTCGACGATCTGCCGAATTTCCGGATCGCGGCCGACGACCGGATCGATCTTGCCGTCGCGGGCGCGCTGGGTGAGGTCGGTGGCGTATTTCGCCAGCGCCGAATCCCCGCCCGGGCCGCGCTTCACCGGTGTCTCGATGGCGGCTGCGGCGGAAGCTGAGCCGGCTTCGAGCGAGCCTTCGGTGACATCGGCGAAGCGGGAAACGACGCCGTCCGCATCGATCTTGTCGAACTCGGCGCTGATCTTGGAAACCAAGCCTTCCAGAACGGGCGTCCTCAGGCAGGCAAGCAGGATATGGGCGCTGCGCACCTCTTCGACGCCGAACTCCAGCGTCGCCAGGTTCCAGCCTTCCTGGATGGCGTGGAAGATATGATCGGAGAATTCCTCCACCGAGGTCGCGCCATAGGGCAGCTTGTCGATGGCGCGCGTCATATCCGCCGAAAGCCGGCTTGCGTCCACTCCGGCGTCGGCAAGGATCATCTGCACGTCCGAGCGCTCGGACAGCACCAGTTGCTGGATGAAATGGACGAGCTCGACATAGGGATTGCCGCGCAGCTTGGCCGTGTCGGCCGCGGCCTTGAAGGCACGCACCCCCGTGGCGTTGAGCTTTGCGACCAGTTCCTTACGCTTGAAGCTCTGCGATGACCGGCGCTGTTCCATCGAACCTGCTCCCGCAACCTGCCGACCGTACCCTGCCATATAAGCGGCGGCTTGACAAAGCCGTGTGACGGATCAGGCGTTTGGATTCATCCAGGCGGCACCGCCCGGTTACACAAGCCTTGCAAACTCACCCAACAAACACCGGATTACTGTCCGGGCTATGCGAGCCATTTCACATACCCGGTCCGACAATCGCGCAATGGGTTTCGCCGAAGAAAACGGTCGCGTTTAGCTTCCGTTAGTTTTTGAGCGAGTGCTCAATTGTGATAAAGTGAGGCCGTGTGATAACGTTGCGTCACATAGGGTCTCAGGGCCGCTGGCTGGGGGTTAGTGTGATTGATCTCGCACTCTGGCTGAATCCTCTGAACGGTGAGAATCCGTCGGGAGAGGACTTGCGCAACGACCCGGCCTTTCATGAGCTGGAGCGTCTGACCGAACCGCAAGTCAAGGTTGTCCACGACGGCAACAGCAAGCCTGTCTCGCAATCCAGCCCGGTCGACTGGGCGGCCGTCCTCGAAAAGGCCGAAGAGCTTCGCCCCCGCGGCCGGGATCTGCGCCTGCTGGTCATCGTGGCGCGCGCTTTAGCCAACGAGGAAAGGCTGGCAGGCCTCGCGCAGGGCCTGACGCTGATCGCCAGGACCTTCGACCAGTACTGGGACACGATGCATCCGGCAGTGCGGGCCAACGCGCCGCCGCGCGACGCCGCCTTGCGCCGCATCAATGCCCTGCTCGACCTCCAGAATGCCCAAGAAGGCCTGTTGGCGAACCTGCGCGAGATGATCTTCTTCTCGCCGCGCCAGGTCGGACCGATCAGCGGACGCGACCTGGAAAAGGGCGCGCTCGACGAGCGCGTCATGCTGCAGGAAGCGGCTTCCGGACTGGGAGCCTCCGAAAAAGCGGCGCTGGCGACCGCTCACAGCCAGCTCTTGAACCGGGTGCGCAGCGGCTGCGTGGCACACATCGACCAGGCCGGCGACGCGATGGCCGCGCTGCTCGCCGACGCCCGCGCGGCGATCGCCGCCCTCGACGAGGTCGACGCCGCTCTCAACAAGCGTATCGAAGGCAATGGCCCGACCGTCCCGGAATTGAAACGGTTCCTGCAGCGTTTGCTGACGACGCTGGAGCGGAATTCGTCCGCCGGCACTGCTGGAAACGGAGCCGCAAAGCCGGTCCCGCAGGAATCGGCAGCGCCTACCCGAAACGGTCATCGAGCGGAAGGGGCCGAAGCGATGGGAGCCGAAACGATGGCAAGTGTCGCAAGCCGTGCGGAACCGGGCGTCGGGCTGCCTGACCGGATCACCTCGCGCGACGACGTCGTCAAATGCCTCGATCTCGTCGTCGCTTTCTATGATCGCACCGAGCCTTCGAGCCCGATACCGCATCTCGCCCGCCGCGTGCGGCGCATGGTGCACATGGATTTCGTGGAACTGATGGAAGATCTCGCCCCGTCGGGGCTGAAGGAGTTCCGGCTGCTTGCCGGTGTCCCCGATCCCAAGAAGCCGGCCCAGAAGGATGAAAGGTAACAAGCATGCCAGCAGAGAGCAAAGCGAAGGTCATCGAAAGAAACCGCGCGCCGCGCGTGCAGATCGCCTACGACGTCGAGACCTACGGCAGCCCGACGACGATCGAACTGCCGTTCGTCATGGCCGTGATGGCCGATCTATCCGGCGCTTCACAGACCAAGGAAGCGGTGAAGTCGGTGCTCGACCGCAACTTCGTCGAAACCGACGCCAACCGCTTCCCGAAATTCATGGAGGCCATGGGACCAAGGGTTAAGGCGCGGGTCAAGAACACGCTGCCGCAAGCCGAAGGCGCCGAGCGCGACGAGGAGCTCGCGGTCGATCTCACCTTCTCCAAGATGGGCGATTTCGCCCCGGACAAGATCGCCGAGCAGGTCCCGCAACTGGCGGAGATCCTGAAGATGCGCCGTCAGCTCGAGGAGCTGCTGGGCTTCATGGACGGCCGCGTCGACGCCGAAAAGCGCATAGCGCAGCTTCTCAACAACGAGCCGCTGCTGAGCAAGATCGCCAGCCAGGCGATGGCTGACGGCAAGGGCGAGGAGTAAGTCATGGCTGAACAGCAAAAGACCGCAGCCGCCACCGCCGAGGCGGAAGCAATCGATCTCGGCGAATTCAGCGGACTCCTGGAAAAGGATTTCAAGGTCAAGAAGGACGACAGCGAGAAGCTGCAGCAGTTGGTGCGCAACCTGGCGCTGGCGGCGCAGTCGCGCTCCGAGACCACGACCATCTCGTCCAATGCGATCAAGTCGATCAAGTCGCTGATCGCCGGGATCGACAAGTTGCTGACGACGCAGGTCAACGAGATCCTGCACGCGCCGGAAGTGCGGGAGATGGAAGGCACCTGGCGCGGCCTCTGGTACCTCGTCAACAACACCGAGACGGATACCAAGCTCAAGATCCGGGTGATGAACATCTCCAAGGAGCAGCTGGCCGACACGCTCGAAGACTATGAAGGCCAGATGTGGGATCAGAGCCCGATCTTCAAGAAGGTCTACACGGACGAGTATTCGATGCTGGGCGGCGAGCCGATCGGCTGCATCATCGGCGCCTACGAATTCTCGAACCATCCGCGCGACGTCGGCCTGCTGCGCAACATATCCGGCGTCTGCGCCTCGGCGCATACGCCCTTCATCGCCGCCGCCTCGCCGCGCCTGTTCCGCATGGACAGCTGGCAGGAACTGCCCAATCCGCAGGACCTGGCGATGATCGTGAACAACCCGGCCTATGCCTCGTGGCAGTCGCTGCGCGAGAGCGAGGACGCCCGCTATATCGGCCTCACCATGCCGCGTGTGCTGGCACGCCTGCCTTACGGCACCGAAACCGTTCCGGTGAAGGGATTCACCTTCGAGGAAGAGGTGGGGGGCGACCACAACAAATATGTCTGGATGAACGCCGCCTTTCCGATGGGGGTCAACATCAACCGCAGCCACAAGCTCTATGGCTGGGGCACGCAGATCCGCGGCGTCGAGAATGGCGGCACGGTGCTCAACCTGCCGGTGCACGCCTTCCCGACCGATGACGGGTCGATCGCGATGAAGTGCCCGACCGAGGTCGCCATCGACGACCGGCGCGAGGCGGAATTGGCCAAGCTCGGCCTGATGCCCATCCTGCACCGGAAGAACACCGACCTTGCGGCGTTCATCGGCGCGCATTCGCTGCAGGACGACGAGACCCGCGCCGGCCGTCTGGTCGATCCCGACGCGCAGTCGAACGAGCGGCTCAGCGCCAACCTGCCCTACCTTTTCCCCGTCTCGCGCTTCGCGCACTACCTGAAGGCGATTGCGCGCGACAAGATCGGCTCGTTCAAGGAACGCACCGACATGCAGATCTGGTTGACCGAATGGATCAACCGGTACGTGCTGGCCAACCCTGCCTTTGCCGACGACAAGGCGCGCGCCAAGCGCCCGCTCGCCGCGGCCGAAGTTCAGGTCGACAGCGTCGAAGGCCGGCCCGGTTACTACAATGCCCGTTTCTATCTGCGTCCGCACTACCAGCTGGAAGGCATCAATGCCTCGCTCCGGCTGGTGTCCGAACTGCCGTCAGTGAAGGGCTGAAATAGCAAGCATAATGATCTGTTTCGTTTGAAAGCGGTGGAGAAAGACAATGCCGACAACAGTGAGAACGGATGGGCCTACAATGAAGATCGATGGTTTTTTGAAAGTCCCGGACATCAAGGGCCCGAGCAAGCGCGACGGCCATGAAGACGAGATCGAGATCCATGGCGTCGACTACAAGATGATCGCGCCCTACGACCCCAACTCGCTGTCGCGGCGCGGTCGCGTGTCGATGGGGATGATCAAATTCACCAAGCACTACGACAAGTCGTCTCCCTACCTGAAGAAGGCGCTGTTCGAAAACAAGGCGCTCGACGAGGTGGTGTTTTCGGCGCGCCGCACCATCGACGGCGAGACCAGCGACTACCTGGTGGTGACGCTCACCGACGCCTCGATCATGGAATACGATATGCGGCAGGCCAACGACGAGGCCGACCTGATCGAGGAAGAAGTCAGCTTCGCCTACAAGAAGATCAAGTTCGTCTATGACAAGGACGACGAGATCGAAATGGATGTCTATGTCGGCAAGTGAGGCCAAACGGCCTGGTGCGAAAGCGCAGCTTGCCGGCAGTTCCCGGGCAAAGCGCGAGGCGGTCCAGCCCTCCCTCTGGGACCGCCTCATCAACGACTTGCCCGGGCTGACCTCGGAGATCGACGGGCTGCGCCGACTGCTGGAAGAAGAACTCGGCGCCGAGCGCGTCGAGGCTCTTCTCGCCGGCAGCGCACGCGCCATCGATGCCGATGCGGAATTGACGGCCGACCAGAAGCGGCGCCTGCACCGGCTTGTCTTCCAGACCGAGCATCGCGCCGAGATCGAAAGCCGCGGCGTGGTGGTGTCGGCGCGGGTGCTCAGGGAAGCCGTCCGGCGCGACATCGAAGCCCTGTTCAACACCGAGCGTTTTGAATCCGTTCCGATGCTCTCCGACGCCGAGCACGAACAGCCATTGGACGAATTGCCGTCGCTCGCCGATTTCCCGGAAGTGCGTCGCAGCGTCGTCAATTACGGCGTGCCGTCCTTCTCCGGCCGCTCGTCGCGGGATTTCGACCGCGATACCTTGGCGCGCGAGATCCGCGCGGTGCTCGCAACTTTCGAGCCGCGTCTGAAGGAAAGCGCCACGACGGTCAATGTGACCCTCGGCGACAAGAGCGTCGGTCTGAAGATCGAGATCGATGCCGTGCTGATCATGACGCCGACGCCGGAACGCATGCGGCTGCGCACCACGATCAATCTCGACAACGGCCTGGCGCGAACCGAATTCCGGGAGACCTGAGATGGATCGGGTCTTCGTCGAATATTACGAAGAAGAACTGACCCATATCCGGGCGCTGGCCGCGGAATTCGCCGACATGCATCCGGCGGTCGCCCGCAATCTTTCCCTCGACACCGTCCCCTGCCCCGACCCCTATGTCGAACGGCTGCTCGACGGCGTGGCCTTCCTCGCCGCGCGCACGCGGCTGAAGGTGGACGCCGAGCGCTCGCGCTTCTCGCGCGCCGTGCTCGACGTGCTTTATCCGGACCTGGTGACGCCGGCGCCGGCAACAGCGATGGCCGTGCTGAAACCCGGCCAGCAGGTGCAGTCGATGATTGCCGGCCACGCCGTCGCGCGCGGCACGCGACTGGTTTCCGGGCTGCATCCGGGGCTTTCGACACGCTGCACCTTCACCACCGCGCAAGAGGTCACGCTGTGGCCGATCTCGATCACCTCTGTCAGCTATTTCCAGGACCGCAGCGCGTTGGCTGCCGCCGGCATCGCGCCGATCGGCGGCGTGCGCGGCGAAGCGGCGTTTCGCATCGCGCTCGCCCGAACCGGAAAGGGCAAGCTCAGCGAACTGTCGCTCGACCGTCTTGACCTCTATTTCGCCGGGCGCGCCAAGGCGCCGCTTCTGTTCGACGCGATCTTCGGCGCCTGCTCGGCAGTCGGCGCCCGAGCAGAGGGAAAGACCAACCCGCTCTCGGCCTTGCCGGAGCCCGAAATGGTCGGCATCCGCGACGATGAAGCCTTGATGCCGCGTACCCGTCCGACCTTCGAAGGCTACCGGCTGCTGCGCGAATATTTCATGATCCCGGAGCGCTTCCACTATGTGCGGGTCGCCGGATTGCAGCCGGTGGTGCGCAAATGCGAGGCGGGGATCGAGATCATCTTCCTGTTCCGCCGCCCGGTGCCCGAGCTCGCAGATGTGACGCCGGCCGATCTCGAGCTGTTCGCGACGCCGCTCATCAATCTCTTCGAGCGGGAATGCAACGTCATCGAGATCGATCCGCGCAGGACGCGGCAAGTGGTGCACGCCGACCGCACCCGGGCGCGGGATTTCGAGGTCTTTCGGATCACCCGGGTCGAGGACGCCGATGCGGAAGGCGGCGAGGCGCAAATTCCCGAGCTTTTCAGCCTGGGGCAGAATCGCGGCAGCGGCTGGGTCTATTCGACAGAGCGGCGCCCGCGCCGGGCGACGGAAGACGAGCGGCGCGAGGGCCTGACCCGCACGTCCTACACCGGGGACGACGTTTTCCTGGCGGTCTCGCGCCCGGCCGGCAGCCCGGCGAACCGGCCGCTCAAGCGCCTCGACGTGATGGCGCTCTGCACCAATCGCGACCTGCCGATCCTGGACGACACACCGACGCTGACGCTAGAGACGGCCGATCCGGTCGAGGCGGTCAGGCTGCTCGGCGCACTGCGGCCGCCGCAGCCGGCGATTCCGGCCTCGCTGCCGGCGGGCGCCGAGGGCGAATCCCGCGCCGACAATCTCGCCTGGCGGCTGGTGGCGCAGCTCTCGCTCAATTTCCTGAGCCTCGCCAAGGAGGGGCGCGGTGTCGATCCGCTGCATGCGCTGCTCGATCTCTATGCCGATCGCGGCGATCCAAGCCTTGCCCGCAACGTGCATTCGATCACGCGCATCGACTCGCGCCCGGTCATCGAGCGGCTCAAGATCGACGGGCCGATGTGCTTCGGGCGGGGCACGGAAGTGACGCTGCATGTCGACCAGTCGGTGCTGGCGGGGCAAAGCACGCTGCTGCTTTCGGCCCTGCTTGCGCGGCTGTTTGCCCGCCATGCCGGAATAAACGGTTTCGTGCGGACGCGCACGCGGCTGCTGCAGAAGCAGGAGGATGTGCCATGGCCGATGACGCCCGGCAATCGCTACCTGATCTAGCGCGGCCCGCCCCGAGCGGGGCCGCGCCTGAGGGACTCGGCGCGCTGTCGGAAGGCTTCGACTTCTTCGAGCTGCTGCGCCGGCTGGAGCAGAGAGGCGGGCTGTTCGGCTATTCCGGCCAGGCCAGTCGCGAGCCGGCGCGGCTCGGCCAGCATGTGCGCTTGAGCTTTTCGGCCAGGGACGTGGTCAAATTCCAGGAGGCGGGCGAAAAGGCCCCGGCGCGGATAACCGTCGCCAATCTGGGACTCCTGGGACCTGAAGGACCGATGCCGCTCCATCTGACGCGCTGGGTGCTCGACCGGCTGTCGCAGCGCTGGTTCACCGGCGCCGATGCGGAGCAGACCAGCGACACGACCTTCGTCGACTTCGTCAACATCCTGCAGCATCGCATGATCGCGCTTTACTACCGGGCCTGGGCGGACGCGCATCCAGCGGTGCAGGTCGAGCGCTCGGTCGGCGGACGCATCCGCGCCATGCTGGAAGCGATGGCGGGGATCGGCCTTCCCGGCACCCAGGATCCCGAACTCGACACGGTGCGGCTGCGCCAGGCCGGATCGCTCGCCAACCAGGTCGACGGCGCGGAGCGGCTGACGCTGTTTCTCGCCACGGCCTTCAAGGTGCCGGTTGAGATCAAGGAATTCGTCGCCGCCTGGATCACCATACCGGCGGCGCTGCAGAGCCGCGTCGGCAAGGCCTATGCGGCGCTCGGGCGTGGGGCGACGATCGGCCCGCGCGTCTTCAGCCGTCAGAGCCGGATCGAATTGCGCATAGGTCCGCTCAGCCTCGACGACTTCAAGTCCTTCCTGCCCGGCGAGCGGCGCCTCGCCATTTTCAAGAAAGCAGTTCGCGACATGATCGGCGAGGCGCTCGATGTCGATTTGCGCATCGTGCTTGCGCGCGACGCCGTGCCGCCGCCAAGGATCGGAACCGTCCGGCTTGGCCGGACCTCCTGGCTCGCGCGCCCCGCCGAAAAGGGAGACGCCGACGATCTCAGGCTGCGCACGATCGTCGGCTGGCGGCCGGAAATGGCGGAGGCGGCCGTATGAGCCTGCTGCTGACCCTGGAACAAGGCCCGCGCTCGCAAGTGGTCAGGCAGACCCGGCTGGACGAGGGCGAATTGGTGATCGGCCGCAGCGCCGACGCCGGCTGGCAGATCGACGATCCGGACATGTTCGTCTCGCGCGCGCATTGCAAGATCAGCGGCGGCCGCGACGGCTACTTCGTCACCGACACATCGAGCAGCGGGCTTTTCATCGACGATTCCGACAGCCCCCTCGGCGCCGGCAGGTCGACGCGGCTGCAGAGCGGCATGCGATTGCGGTTGGGCGACTACGTGCTCTATGTCGAGGTCCAGCCGAACGCGAGCCAGACGTCGGTCGGCCAGGCCGCCAACCATTCGGCCCCCGCATGGTCGCCGCCGCCGCAGCCGCGATCTTCGCCCAGCATCGGCGGCGACGACTTCTTTTCGGCCAAGGTCGAGGAAGAACCGCGGCGGCCGCGTCCGGCCAATCTGCCGGACCCGTTCGAGCAGCCCGTGCCCGGCGCCTATGACCGCGCCTCGAACCAGCGCAGCTCGCCCGCCTTCGACGATCCGTTCAGCCTCGACCCGGTGGCGACACCGGCCTCGACCGACGACGCGGCGGCGAGCCGGTCGGACCCGTTCGGCTTCGGCGACATGCCGCCGCCCAGCGATCCAGCGGAGCCCACACCGAAGGCGTCCAGCTTCGATGACGATTTCAGCTTCGGGCCGGCCGCGACGCCTGCTTCCACCAACGGCGCCGATCCGGCTGGCCGTGGCGAGCAGTTGGCCGACAAACCGCAGGCCGCCCATCCCTGGGATATGCCGGTGCGTGCCGCGGAGCCTCCTCCTTCGCCGCGCCCCGCTCCCGTGCCCAAGTCGTCCCGCCCGGAACGCGCGGCCCCTGCCTCGGAGATGGCACTTCGTGCCGCGTTCCTGCGCGGCATGGGTGTCGAGGAAGCCGATTTTCCCGGCCGCGACGCAGTCGCCGAAATGGAGAAGTTCGGGCGCGAATACCGGCTGATGCTGGATGGCTTGATGCAGCTTCTGCGCAAGCGCGCCGAGGAAAAGGGAAGCGCCCGCGTCGCCCAGACGATGGTCGGGGCCTCGGAAGTCAATCCGCTCAAGTTCCTGCCGACGGTCGAGGACGTCATCGTCACCATCATCTCGGAGCGCAGCCCCGGCTTCCTCTCCGGCCAAGCGGCGATCGCCGATGCGGTGCGCGACCTCGCGCAGCACCATGTGCGCGCCTGGCGCGGCGTGCAGGCAGCGCTTCGGCGCATGATCGACCGGTTCGATCCGGCCGCGATCGAGGAAGAGCTGAAATCCAATTCCGCGATCGGCAACCTGCTTTCGGGCGGGCGCAGCGCCAAGCTGTGGGAGCTTTACCAGAAACGCCATCGCGACATCGCCCAAAGCGCGGAATCGAGCTTCCTGGGCGAGATCGGCGCGGACTTCAGGGATGCTTACGAAGAGGAGTAGGACATGATCGATCGACGCGAATTCATCGTTGCCCTCGGCGCGACGGGGCTGCTTGCGGCTTGCCAGAGCGGCCCGCCGAAACCATCGGTTATCTCGGTCAATGTGAGCGGTGGCGCAGGCATGAATCCGGGACCGGGCGGCGGCGATCGGCCGGTGACCGTGCTGGTGATGCGGCTTGCCAGCACCGGCAAGTTCAATTCGGCCGACTATTTCGCGCTGCAAGGCGATGCGGGCTCGGCGCTCGGCGCCGACCTCATCGGATCCGACACGATCTCCGTCGCGCCGGGCAAGACCGCCGCCAAGACCATCACGGTCGAGCCGAACGCGACCGCGCTCGGCTTCGTCGCGCTGATCCGCGAACCTGGCGGCAGGAACTGGCGCACGACCAAGTCAGTGTCGCCAGGGTCGAAGTTCACCATCAACGTCAGCCTCGGCAAGGGCGGCATTTCCGCCTGACGGCGAGACAACAGGTAGCAGTGCAGAGAGCAGCAGCATGAACGACACAAACAGGGTGCTATGGTCCGAGGGGCTCTTCTTGAGGACCCAGCACTTCCAGCAGCAGGACCGGTTCTTCGAGGGGATGGTGCGCGGCGCCTTGCAGGCCGGCCAGCTCCATACGTTCGGCTTCCAGCAGCTGACGCTCGACCAGTCGCTGCTCGACGCCGGCCAGGTTTCGATCGTCTCGGCCAGGGGCATTTTTCCGGACGGCACGCCCTTCTCCATTCCGGAGCTGATGGACGCGCCCAAGCCATTGCCGGTCACGGCCGACACGGGTGCAGGCCCGGTGCTGATCGCGCTGCCGCTCGAGCCGCCCGGCGGCGTCGGTTTCGATCCGGCGCACGCCGCGTCGACCGGCGCGCGCTATCACGGCAAGATCATCTCGGTGCGCGATGCCGTGCAAGGCGGTGCGGACGCGGAAGAGATCGAGATCGCCCGGCCGCAGGCAGTGTTGCTTGCACCGGGCAAATCGGTCGGCGGCTACACCGCGCTGCCGGTCGCCGATATCAAGGGCGTTCGCGCCGACGGCGGCGTCTCGCTCGACGAGAGCTTCCTGCCGCCGACACTGATCACCGGCGCGGTCGCCTGGTACCGGCAATTGCTGCAGGAGGTGGTCACCGGCCTCGACCAGATCGCCGAGGCGCATGGCAAGATGGTGATGGGCGGGCCGGGTCGCAGCGTGGAGGACCTTTTGATGCTCCACCTTGCCAATGCCGCGCGGCCGCGGCTCGCGCACATGCTGGCGCAGGACGTCTTTCATCCGGCCGAGCTCTATCTCGAGCTTGCCGGTCTGGCCGGCGAGATGGCGACTTACGGCTCCAGCTCGCGAAGGCTTGGCGAGCTACCGGCCTACGACCATATGGCGCCTGGACCGGCCTATATGGCCCTTGCCGACGCCTTGCGCTCGCTGATCCTCAGCCTGCGCTACATCGAGCCGAAATCGCGCGCGCTGCCGGTCATGCGGCATGCGACCAATGTGTGGAAGGTCCGCATCGACAATCCGAAGCTTCTCGTCGCCAGCCGCATCGTCATCCGCGTCGGCTCCGAACTGTCAGAAGACGCACTGCGCAAGATCTTCGTCAACCAGGCGACCGTCGGGTCGGCCGACCAGTTCGAAGGCCTGTGGAAGTCGCGCCTGCCCGGCATTCCGCTGAAGCCGCTGCACTCGCAGCCGCGCGAGATACCCTATGACGGCGACCGGCTGTGCCTGGAGCTGGACCAGAAGAGCGAGCATTGGGCCTCGCTGCTCGACGCGCCCGGTTTCGTCATCGGCGTTTCCGGTGTGCTGCCGAGCGAGCCGCAGGTCGACTGCTATTCGGTGAACAGGTGAGGCCATGAGCCGGGATGATCCCTTCGGACTGTCGGAGGATCGCGAACGCACGCGCATCCGGCTGACGGGGGCCGCGCCCCGGCCGATGGCGCCGCTGACGCCGGGCGCACCAGTAAAACGGGCGCGCGCCCATCCCAACACGCTGATCAACACATTCGCACCGCTGCTCGAATTCGCGCCGGAGCTCGAAAGCGCGCTCGCGCCCGAGAATCCAGAAGTGATGCGCACGCGCCTGCTCGACGAGCTGGTCCGGGCGCGCGACACCGCGATGGCGGCTGGCTCTTCGCTCGAGCGGGCCGACCAGGCCGCCTGGGCGGTGGCGGCGCTGCTCGACGACCTCGCGCTCAACACGCCCTGGGGCGGCGCCAGCGCCTGGCCGCGCCAGCCGCTCGTGGTGATGCTGCGCGGCGACGTCGATGCCGGCACGCAGTTCTTCTCGCGTCTCGACGAGCTGGAGCGGCACCCGAACCGCGACCGCGAAATGCTCGAGCTGCAATATTACTGCCTGGCGCTCGGCTTCCGCGGCAAGTATCGCGTGCCAGGCCGCGCCGGCGACCGCTCGCTCAACGCCGTTCGCGTGGCGGCGGCGCGCTTCCTGCGCAATGCCGACGCCGAAGACGCGCCGCTGTCGCCGAACTGGAAGGGCGTGACGGCGTCCGACGAGCCGCAGCGCTTCATCGTGCCGATCTGGGTGATGGCGCTTGCGGCCGTGGTCATCGCCGCCGCCGCCTATATCGGTCTGTCGATGGGGCTGAGCAGCCAGGCGGTCGAGCTGTCCGCACTGGTCCGCACGCTGCCGCCGCCCTCGCGTGGCGACGTTACCCGCGCCCCGCCCAAACCGGATGCTCCCGAACCGGAACCGCCGCAGCCGGTCGATTTCGCGCTGCTGCCGGAATTCAAGGCCGAGGCGCCGGATAGCCTCAAGGGGGCGCTGAGCGGCACCGAGAGCGTGTCGCTGGCCAAGCTGGTCATCCAGTCTTCCAACCCCGAGTTGTTCCAGTCGTCGCGGCCAACGCTCACAGAAGGCTACGAACCGCTCGTGGAGTCGATCGCCAAGGTGATCCTCGCCAACCAGGAGCTGATCGGGAACATCACCGTCGTCGGCCACACCGACAACGTGCGTCTGCAAAAATCCAATCCGCTTTCGTCCAACCAGCGGCTGTCGGAAGCGCGCGCCGAGACCATAACCAGCCTTCTGGTGCAGGCCGGCGTGCCGCAGGAGCGCATCCATTCCGAAGGCCGCGCCGATACCGATCCGGTGGCCGACAACGCCACGCGCGAGGGCCGCGCGCTCAACCGCCGTGTCGAGGTCCTGGTCGAGAAGAGGCTGTGATGTTCATCCTGCGCTTCCTCTGGGCCGTCCTTACCTCGCGCTTCCTTTGGACCCTGATCGGCATAGCGCTGCTTTCGCTGCTGATCTGGGTGTTCGGCCCGATCGTCCAGGTCGGCCCTTACACGCCGTTCGAATCCGACAATGTGCGCATCGCCATCATCGCCGGGCTGATCATCCTGTGGCTGATCTGGCTGATCATCGCCCAGCGGCGCGCGATCCGCGCCAACCGCATGTTCGTCGCCGAGATCGCGGCGCCGGTGCAGGAAAAGCAGCTTACGCCGGGCGAAGAGAGCGTTGCGGCGGTCGGCGCCAAGTTCGGCGAGGTGATGGCGGAGCTCAAGCGGCGCAAGCTAGGCGGCAGGAAATTCCTGCGCGAGATGCCGTGGTATGTCATCGTCGGGCCGCCGGCCACCGGCAAGACGACGGCGTTGCGGCAGTCCGGCCTGAATTTCCCGATCGACCTCACCGATGACCTGCAGGGCGTCGGCGGCACGCGCAACTGCGACTGGTTCTTCTCGGAGAACGCGGTGCTGATCGACACCGCCGGCCGCTACGTCCAGCAGGAGAGCCAGCCGGATGTCGACGCGACGGAATGGCTGGGCTTCCTCGATCTTCTGAAGAAGCATCGGGGCCGCCGCGCGCTCAACGGCGTCATCGTCGCGCTGTCGATCGACGTGCTCTCGGAAGGCGACGAAGCCATCAAGGCGCATGGCCGCAAGATCCGTCGCCGGCTGGCTGAGCTGAACGACCGGCTCGAAATCCGCCTGCCGGTCTACCTGATGCTGACCAAGGCCGACCTGATCAAAGGGTTCGAAGCCTTCTTCGGCGGCTTGTCGACCGCCGCCCGCGAACAGGTGTGGGGAACGACCTTCCCGCTCGACGCGCGCATCGACGCCAAGACCGTCGAAAAGGAAATCGCCACGCTTGCGGCTGAGCTCGAGCGGCGGCTGGTGCCGAAGCTCGAGGACGAGGACAAGCTTGGCGCGCGCGCCGAAATCTTCCGCTTCCCGGCCCAGCTCGCCAGCCTCTCCGAGCCGATCCAGGTGCTGATAGAAGCGATGTTCGGCGAAAGCCGCTACGAGGAAGCCGCCTGGCTGCGCGGCCTCTATCTGACGTCGGCGACGCAGGAAGGCGCACCGATCGACCGGCTGACCGCGGCGCTGTCCTCCTCTTTCGGGTTGCCGCCGCGCCGCGCGATGCTGGCGCCGCGCGTCGAGAAGCGCAGCTTCTTCCTGCGGAATCTTCTGACCGAAGTCATCTTCAAGGAAGCCGGCTTGGGTACATTCGATCCCCTGGCGCAGCGCCGCCGCGCCTGGATCTGGCGCGGCGCGGCCACGGCCTGCGCGCTTGCCGCCCTGCTTGCCTGCGGACTGTTCACCTGGTCCTATCTCGACAACCGCAACGCCATCACCGAGCAGGCCGGCCAGTTCGAGGCGCTGCAGGCGCCGCTGACCGACGTTTCAGCCGCACCGGCATCGGTGGAGCAGCCGACGATGGATGGAGCGCTGGCCGCGATGGACGCGGTGGCGACGGCCCGCACCACGCCGCCGGACGCGGTTCACAATCTGCTCGGGCCTACCGCCTCGGCGGAGCTCGTGCGCGCGCAGACCGACACCTATGACCACGCGCTGCGCAACGTGCTCGAGCCGCACATGGTCGCCCTGCTCGAGGCGACGATGTGGCGGCAGATCCGCGATCCGGACTTCATGCTCGGCGCGCTGAAGACCTATCGCATGATGACGGGCCTGTCGCAGATGGACGCCGACTTCGCGCAGAACTGGTGGGTGAACAGCCTGCCGGAATTCGCGCCCGCTTCGCCCTTCCCCACCGCGGACGCCGAGGAACACCAGCTTGCCGCGATCCGCCGCATGGCGGTCGACGACAACTACATCGCCCCCGACAAAGAGCTGGTCGCAGAGGCGCTGAAGACGGTCTGCACGATCTCGCTGCCGGAGCGCGCCTACAAGCAGCTGCTCGCCGACCCGGAAGTGGCCGCCGTCAAGGAATGGCTGCCAGCCAATTTCGCCGGGCCTAACGGCGCGAAGGTGTTCGCGCGCCGCTCCGATAAAACGCTGCGCGTCGGCGTTCCCGGCGCCTATACCTATGCCGGTTTCCACGATGCGATCCTCGACCGGGTCGAGGATGTGGCGGCGCAGGCGGCGCTCGACCGGGCGGTGTTCGCCGGCGGTTGCTCGGAAAATTCCGAGACCTCGGTATCGGCGCTGTCCGAGGACATTCTGAAGCTCTATTACGACGACTACATCGCCCAGTGGGACAGTTTCCTGCGCGACATGCGGCTGGCGCCACTGACCGACCTCAATGTCGCCAGCGAAAACCTCAAGGATCTTTCGAGCGCCGATTCCGCGCTGAAGCGGCTGCTTACCGCGGTCGTGCAGGAAGTCGATCTCACCCGTTCCGACGACGCGCCGGCCGATGACAAGAGTGGCGGCGCCGCAAAGACCGGCTCGAAGCTGCTCAGCAAGCTCGGCAAATTGGGCAAGGTGGTGAAAACGGGAGCGAAATTGCTGCCCCGCGCGGGCTCGGCCGATCAGGTCGACATGACCGGCAGCCTGGTGGCCGCGCATTTCAAGCCGCTCAAGGGCACCATCGCCGAAGTCGACGGCCAGCCGCCGGCGCTCGATGCCGCGGTGGTGGCGCTGACGGCGCTTTCCAACGTGCTGCAGACGGTGACCGCCAACCCCAACCCGCAGGACGCCATCAAGAAGCAGGGCGGCCTCGCGGAACTGACGGGAGCTGTGGCCAGGCAGGCGCAGATCCTGCCCTCGCCGATTAACGATTGGCTGGGCGGAATTGCCGGCGACACCAGCGGGCTGTCGCAGAAGGCCGTCACCAACGAGCTCAACGCCATCTGGCGCGCCGACATCCTGCCCTTCTGCCAGGCGGCGCTCAACAACCGCTATCCCTTCAGCCCCGACAGCGCGGTGGACGTCAATGTGCGCGACTTCCAGCGTCTGTTCGGTCCCGCCGGGTTGATCGACGCCTTCATCAACGACCATCTGATCAACTATGTCGACACGGCCAGCGAGCCGTGGAAATGGCGCGCCGATTTCGGCCTCGATCCTACGGCGCTGCCGGCTTTCGAGCAGGCAAGGCACATCCGCGACGACCTTTTCCCGGGCGGCAGCGGCCCGGTGATGAACTTCACGCTGGAACCAAAGGACCTGTCGCCCAACGTGGCGCGGGTGACGCTCAACCTCGATGGCCAGAACCTCGTCTACTACAACAACGCGACGAGGCCGCAGCCGATGACATGGCCCGGCAAGGACGGAACCGGTGTGATCTCGCTCGCCTTCCAGCCGGTCGACGGCTCGCCCGAGGTGATGCTCAACGAAACCGGCAGCTGGGCATGGCTGAGGATGCTGCGCGGCGGCAAGTTCGCCGGCACCAAGCTCGCCGACGTCTACAGCCTGCGGCTGGGCACGAAAGGCATGTATGCCGATTTCGAGCTCAAGGCGGCCAGCGTCGAGAATCCCTACACGCTCGAGATGTTCAAGAAGTTCACATGTCCGCCGCAGATCTGAACATGCCCGGCTTCTACGGCAAGATGCCCGCCACCGGCGATTTCGTGACGCGGCGGCTGGCAGGCGATTTCGTGCGCGTCTGGGACCGCTGGCTGGCGCAGCACATCGTCCCGCTATATGGGCTTGAAAACTGGCCGGCGGACATCGCCTTGCGCTTCCTCAGCGGTCCTGCTTCCTTCGGCGCCGCCGCGGGTATCGTGCTGCAGAGCGCCGACAGGGTCGGCAGGCGGTTTCCGCTCAGCGTCGTCGCCCGGCTTGCCGAAGCGCCGCTGAAGCTTGCTCATGCCGATGTCTGGTTCGAAGGCATGGAGAAAGCCGCTTTCGCAGCGCAACGGGGCGAGTTGGCGCCCGACGAACTGGATGCCGCCCTAACAGCCCTGCCGGTTCCGCTTGCCGATGGCCAGGGCGATGTCATCGACGATCTCGTCATGTGGACCGCGCGCACGGATATCTTCGACGTCGATCCGCAGGCGCCGCAGCCGGCGCTGGAGCAGATCTTCGCGGCTAGTTGGGAGACCAACTGATGCAGATCTGGAACCAGATGGGCTATCCGCACCAGTTCACCATGGGCATGGACAAGGCCGGCCACGAGTGGCTCGTCGTGGTGGTGAAAGGCACTTTCGATTTCCCTACGAAGCCCGGCGGGCTGGTGCAGAAATCGGCCGAGCAGGTCCCGTTGGTGATGGCCGACACCCACACAGGCGTGCCTGGCTATTCGGCGACGCTGTGGGAAACCGACTTCGCCTTCCGCAAGTCGCGCTGCGACGTCATCGCCAATGGTTGCGCCTATGCGCCTGGCGGACGTCCGGCGGAGCGTGTGCCTGTCGGCATCAAGGTCGGCAATTGGTCGAAACTGTTCGAAGTTGTCGGCCACCGCGAATGGCGTGCCATCGGGCCTGTGTTCACTGCAACAGCGCCGCAGCCCTTCCTGAAACTGCCGATCTCCTACGACGTCGCCTGGGGCGGCGTCGACCGGCTGGACCCCGAGGACCAGCTTCCCGCCAGCTACAAATACAACCCGGTCGGCACCGGCTGGTCGCGTACCAAGAACCAGCGTCTCATTCCGGGCCTGCGGCTGCCGAATACGCAGGCCGTTGGCGAAGAGGTCCGCTCGCCCTTCGGCGACTATAAGCCGATGAGCTTCGGACCGATGGGCCGCGGCTGGCCTGGTCGCATCGAATACGGCGGAACATATGACCAGAACTGGATCGACAATGTCTTCCCCTTCCTGCCTGAGGATTTCGACGAGCGCTATTTCCAGATGGCGCCTGAGGATCAGCAGATCGACCAGCCAAAAGGCGGCGAAGACGTGCAATTGATGAACCTAACAGCGGAAGGGCGGGTGAGTTTTCGCCTGCCTCAGACAGCACTGCCGATGACTTTGTTCAAAGGCCGCGCAAAGGCGTACGAAGGCAATATCTTCCCTGACACAATTCTTTTCGACCTGGAGAATCGGAGGTTTTCGCTAGTCTGGCGCGTTTCGCAGCGTATTCATCGCACGATACTCGACTTCTCCGAATGCTGGATTGGGCCGCCGACCGAGCCGATGGCACAGGCACGCGCCTTGGGCCGTGTTTATTCGCGCTCCGATGAGACGATGGTCGCGCAGAGGGCTGAGAAGGCATGAGACCGTCGCTCGACATTATTTCTGTAGGTATGGTTACGGCGGTTGGTCTTGACGCGCCTTCGGCCTGCGCCGCGATGCGGGCTGGAATTGATGGTTTTCGGGAAACGCGGTTCAAGGACGAAGCTAACGAGTGGCTTATCGGCGCGCCGATTCCGCTGCCCCGCAATTGGATAGGCGAAAAACGAATGGCGCATCTCGCTGCGGGCGCCATCCTCGAAGCATTCGAAGAGGTTCCGGAAGCTCGCGGGCAGGCTACGCTAATCCTTTGCTTGGCGGAGGAGGACCGGCCGGGCCGGCCGGTAAAAAGCACGCTGCGTCTACTCGATCGCATCGCCGAGATAACTGGGGTCGAGAAACACTCGCGATCGAGGGTGGTCGCCCATGGGCGACCGTCTGGACACGTGGCGCTTGATCATGCTCGTCGGATGATAGCCTCGGGCGAAATGCCTTACGTTATGATCGTAGGAGTCGACAGCTATCTGACGACCCTGGCCACTACACACTATCTCAAGGAGCGCCGACTTCTGACGCCCGACAATCCAAACGGGTTTATCCCCGGCGAGGCGGCGGCGGCAATCCTCTGCGGGCCCCCGAGGCGAGGGGGATTTCGACTCGCGGGACTGGGCCTTTCGCGCGAGGCTGCGTCCATCTACAACAAAGGAGACTTGCCGCTCAGGGCTGACGGTATGACGTCCGCCTACCGCCATGCGCTAGGCGAGACTGGCATTGAGATGAATCGCCTTGGTTATCGGATTTCCGATCTCATCGGCGAACAGTACTGGTTCAAGCAGACTGCGTTGGCATCGATGCGATTGGTGCGCAATCCGTGTCCGCAGCAGGATCTGTGGTCACCCGCAGAGACGCTTGGCAATATTGGCGCGGCGGTAACGCCTCTGATGCTCGGGATGGCGCTGATGGCGTCAAGAAAGAATTACGCGACAGGCAACACGGTGCTTGTCGAGGCCTCCAACGATGCAGGCGCTTGCGGCGCGGCCGTATTCATTGCGAGAGCAGCCTGATGACCGTGTTCGCCAATGGATTGGAGGTCGCCGCCAAGGCCCAGGGAAACAAAGTAATCGCAGCCTTTCCAGACGTATGTTTCACTCCGCCAGAAAATCCTGCAACACCGCCAGGCGTACCGATCCCCTATCCGTCGTTTGGAATGGACTCGGACACTGAGAATGGCACCGGAACCGTCAAGATTGGCGGAGAGAACATCACGCAGAAGGACAAATCTGATTACAGCAAGACGACTGGCACGGAAGCTGGAAGCGCGGCCAAGAAGGGGGTCATCTCCTCGACCAACACCAGCAAGGAATACGCGAGGGCGTGGTCTAGCAATGTCAAGGCCGACGGCCTGCCGGTTAGCCGGTTCACCGATATTTCGACAAACAATCATTCAAGCGATCAAGTTGGCAACACGCCCCCACAAGCCAAGATCGGGACACCGGGACCTGGCGGCGGATCAGCCCCGAAGACAAAATGCCCGTGCTGCGGAGCAGAGCCGGCTCACGCCAATCAGGTCAAGGCCAACGGCGAGATGTGCGATACGATTCCCGAGTCTCAATATTACTCGGAGCGAATGCAACGCGCGAACGCCAAGATTGACGATATCGAGGCAACTATGACGCCGGGAGATCCGCGGCGATTCAAGGCATGGGAACAATATACAAAACGCAAGCAAGCTCACGAGACTGTAAAGAACGCTCGATCTGGAGGTAAGAAATGCCCGAATCTTCACGAGGAGGACAAGGACTGCGGCGTTCACTTCCAGGGAACACGCAGCTATTCCGAGATACTTGAACAAGAGGATCCCGATAAGAAGCGGGAGCTGGAACTAAAGCATGCTGGGAAACCAAACGCGAAAGATCTTACCCACGTCGACATTTTGCATCATGTCCGTACAAAAATCCTCGGCGTAACAGACTCTGTCAAGAACCAGATAATCAAGAGGGATGGGAAAGGAACCGGTCAGAACAAAGGGAAAGTTCACCACATGACGCCAATTGATGCAGGAGGGTGTCCTACTTCACCCAATAACCTTATCGGCGAAGGAGCTCTTGCTGGTGATTGCAAGGACATTAACGAGGCGCAGGGCACACTTCAAGGAATCAACCCGTACCCATGACATTTTCCACTCGAGGCAAACTTTTTCACTTTGCAACGACCGAGTTTCGTAGCCGGTCGACGCCGGCTGGCGCACAACTGATGCAAATACTCAACGAGTGCAAAGCCGGAAACTTCGCAGCAGCTTCGGCGTTTCGCCGCGTTTTCGAATTGTCCCCTTCGATTGACGTCATCATCGATGCGCTTACTCTTTTCCCTTATGTCACACCAAGGAGCCTGCTCCTGGAATTGGCAGACCCGATACGTCATCTGCTGAATTCGGACAGCCAATCCATCGAATGGCTTTGCATCGCCCTGACGAGAAGCGGCATGTTGGATGCAACACGGAAAGCCGTCCTGATCTACAAAGACGATGTAACCGTTTCCAGCGAAACCGACCTTCCGTATCATCTGTCGATTACCTTAGAGTCTTCGCTGAGCGAAGTTTTCTATGGACCGCAACTCTTACCCGATTCCATCGACGAATACGAACCCGAGCGACGTGAATATGCCGTAAGCGAATACGTCGAATTTGTTGAAAGTAAAATTGAAGAAGTTATAAGAAAATTCCCTAACTATTACCGAAAGTTATTCCTTTATGGAAAACCTATAGACATAGAGGAACTGGTGATAAAACTGATAAATACCATTGCTGAAACCTACGACAACGAAGACGTTGTCGTAGGACGAAGTTTGATCGAGGCGTTCACTGGAGTCGATCTTTCAAATTTTTACAGAAACATCCAGTTGGATAGGAAACCGGCGACAGCGGCGCTCGAGCAACTCCTTGATGACGTTGACCTTTCCGAGTTCAGGCCGGGAGTTCGCTATTTCTTTGGTCGAGAAATACCGGAGTGACCAGGGGCAAGCACACCAGCCTTTTCTGAAGCACCTTCAGTGGCGAGATATTTTCGAACTTTCTCCAGATCGAGATCGACGATACGCATATTAGAGCTACCCGCCAGCATCCGCACAACAAAAAGCTCCCCAGCTTCCGGAAACTCGTCGTAGCGCTCTTTGGCAATTCCCCTTCCCGTTTCGCCGGCCACACGCAATCCATCGAGATGCGCTTCAAGCCGAGCAACGAGCCTGGCCATCCGTTCATCATCCATTTCGGGATTTTTGCCCGGGTGCCGCAAATTGTAGTCATAGACGGTCCACAGAAATGCCGCCATTTCAGCGTGCTGGCGAACGATTTCGCGGAGGATGGGCGCAGTCATCAGTTCAGATTTATCGAGCCGCCGCGAATACGATTCGCGACACTAGCATGGCTCGTCACATAGGTGCCGCGAATGGTGATACGGCCATCTTTCTCCATGACAATCACTGCTTTCCCGCAGCGCAGTTCGACGCGTTCCTGACCTGTGATCCGGACCCGCTCCCCATCCCGAATCACATCTGGCGCCTCTGACTTCCGTGTAGGCTCCACAATGCGGCCAACAATGAGCGGCCGCGTAACATCGCCCTCCTGAAACAGGAGTGCAACCTCGGACCCAATCATTTCGGAAGTCAGCTCAGCCAAGCTACGAGCCGGGAGAGCGGTGTCCTTGGGATTGCCCGGAAAGACCACAAGCGGTCCGTCATTGCTGAACCCCAAAAAAACGCCGATCACCACTCCTTCAATGCGCTCGACTTCAATGCGCTCGACCCTTCGTACCATCGCAGCCCTCAGTTTTGCTTTATCTCCGAACCCTTCATGACTATATCGCCCGACGCGTTGGCAAGAATCTTGCCGCTGCCAGTTATTGTTATGTCCTTGCCCTTGATGCCAATCGTTCCGTCCTTCTTCATAATAATGGAGGCATCGCCGCATTTGATTGTGATCTCATCGCCTGCATCTATGACCAGCGACTTCCCGACGCCAATCGACCCGTTTTCGGCAATGGTGATTCCGCTGCCCTTTGCTATCTTGAGCGCGTGGGCTCCGCCAATGTCGGTAATGTCATCCGCCGCTATCTTGGCTGTCCTGGCTTTGCCGATCTGCGTTGCTTGTCCACCGCCGATATTAAAGCTCTGGTTGGCTGTTATGTCGACGCTCTGATTGGCTCCGATCTCCCAGCTATCCGACGCGCCAATGCTGTGGCTTTGGCTGATACCCACGCTGACTGCCCGTGTCGCCCCGATCGTGTTAATCTGTGCCGCGCCGACAGTCCGTGTCTCAGCCGCCCCGACCGTATCGACACGCGCAGCCCCCACCGTCACCGTCTGCACCAACCCCACCGTCTGCGAGTGGTTCGCGTCGATGTTTTCCGTCGAGTTCGAGACGACGTGTATCGTCTCATTCGCCATAACCGTCAGCGAACGGTTCGCGCCCACCGTCTCGGTGTCGTTCGACCCGATGTTCGTCGTCTGGTCGACGCCGATCTTGACCGTCTTGTTGTTGCCCACGTCCTCGTCGAGGTTGTGGCCGACCGAATGCTTGGCGTCGTGGTCGATGCGGTCGGACTGGTCGTGCTGGACCGTCTTGTTGCGGTCGTGCTTGATCAGCAGGTGGTGGTCCTTCTGCGCCTGGAAGTTGACAAGCTCTGAGCCGGCCTTGTCCTCGAACATCAGCTCGTTGTAACCGCCGCCGCCCTTGGATGAGTTCGACTTCCAGCCCGATTGCGTCGCGTTGCCCGGCAGCGCATAAGGCGGCATCTCGGCGGCGTTGTAGACGCGGCCGGTGATGATCGGCAGGTCGGGGTCGCCCTCGATGAAATCGACGATCACCTCCTGGCCGATGCGCGGAATCTGGATGAAGCCCCAGCCGCTGCCGGCCCAGGTCTGCGACACGCGTACGAAGCAGGACGAGTTCTGATCCTTCTTGCCGAGACGATCCCAGTGGAACTGCACCTTCACGCGGGCATATTTGTCGGTGAAGATCTCCTCGCCGGAAGGGCCGACCACCGTCGCCGTCTGCGGGCCGCGCATGATCGGCCGCGGCGTGATGCGCGGCGGCCGATAGGGCAATTTGGTGGGTGCCACGCCCAGCACGACCCTGAAATTCTCGCTATGGGCCTCGTTCTGGGTCCGGTAGCCCGGGTCGAACAGCCGGTATTCGGCGCTGATCACCAGATAGTCCTGGTTCTGGTCGTCGCGCGGAAAACTCTCCAGCTTGAACTTGCAGCCGGAAAAGAGGCCGCGCACGGTGCCCACCGCCGTGCTGCGCTGGTGCACCGCCTGAAGTTCCTCGCGGCGAATCCCCGCAATCGTATCGCCGCGCCCGACATCGAGATGCGCTCCAGGCTGGCGGTAGTTTTCGCCTGCCGCCTCCTTATGGCTGAACGGCTGGGCGGACTTCGCCATCAAGTCCGCGCCGGGCTTCTCGAAATCGTAGTCGGTGTGGGCATAGGCGCCCGGCCGCACCGCGCTGCCGGGAATCCATTCGGTGATGTATTCGACGTCGCGCCGCGAGCCCTGCCCCTCGAAATTATAGAGCACCTTCTCGTAGCCAGGTGCTGCCTTCAGCTTGCTCATCGCATCGCAGAGCACCAGCGTATGCTTGCCCTCGTCATGCTCGAAGAAATAGAAGATGCCCTCGTGCTCCATCAGCCGCTGCACGAAATCCAGATCGCTCTCGTCATACTGCACGCAATATTCGCGCTGGGGGTAAGACCCCTGCAGCCGCTTCTCGAATTTCGCGATACCGTATTTCGTGAAGATTTTTTCGATGATCTCGACCGCGGTCATGTTCTGGAAGATGCGGCAATCGGTGGTGTTGCCGAGGAACCAGAGCCACGGCCTGACCACCGCCTCATAAAAGGCCAGCCGGTCCTCGATGCGGGTGAGCTTGAATTCCGACACCAGCCCGCTGAACCAGCGTTTCGGATCGGATTCGCCTTCGACCGAAACGACGCCGCCGAGCATCTTCAGCGGATCGACATCATGGCTCTTCGAGACGAAGCCGACGGTATAGGCGAAACAACGGCTGATCTCATCGCGGCCGATGAGATGGGTGAAGGTCAGGTCGGCGCCAACCGGCGTCTGCACAACGGTGGCACGTTCGTTCGGCATGGGTCGTGCCCCTCCTGGACGCGGCCGCCAGTGTGATGGTTCGAAGTCCCCGCTCTGTAAACTGCATCACGTTCGGGAAGTTTTCGCATTCACCGCACCGGACCGATCCAAACCTAGCACATGTTTGGTGCCGGCCAAACAACAGCGGTGCCTAAACGGTGGCGATGCGCCGATGTGAAACGCTCCTCTCCCGTCGTTCCCGCAAGCTGCTAGAATGCCGGAGCAATTCCGGGAAAAAGCGCGTAGCGGTTCTCCGTCCGGAATTACGTGAAGCAAGTATCTATTTACCAAGTTCGGCGACGCTTCCGGATGTTCATCTCGCTCCAGATCAGCAATGTCGACAGGCTGCCTCCGGGCACGGCGGCAAGCTACGCCGTCCGCGACCGCAGCTTCGAGATCGGCCGCGAGAACTGCGACTGGACGCTCGCCGATCCGGACAAATTCATCTCGGGCCGGCATTGCGAGGTCCGCTATCAGGCGGGCGCCTTCTGGCTCTACGACATCTCGCGCAACGGCACCTTCATCAATGGCTCCAGCCAGCGCATGGCCGGGCCGCACCGGCTGGCCCACGGCGACCGGTTGCTGATCGGCCGCTATGTCATTTCGGTTTCGATCGACGAAGAGCGTATCGCCACCGGCCATCCGCAAAGCCGGAGCGGGTCGACGCAACGTGAGCTGCCGCCATCGACAGGCAGGCCGCTGGAATTAGGCAACGAGCCGTTCTTCAGTCCGAAGGAGCAGCGGCCCGGACAAGGATTGCCGGCATCGACGTCCTCGGCGCTGCAGCCGCCGCCGACCCCGGCGGCCCCGGCTGGCCGGCCCGCGGCAGCCGATGCGCTGTTGCGGGATATCGCGAAGGCGGCCGGCATTTCGCCTGACCTGCTTCAGTCGCGCGATCCGCATGAAGTGGCCGCCGAGATCGGCACCGTGCTCAGAACCACGGTCGAGCAATTGTCCCTGCTGCTCAAGGCGCGCGCGGCGGCCAAGGTGCTGGCCAAGAGCACGCATCGCACGATGATCGGCGCCGAGGACAACAACCCGCTGAAATTCGTTCCCGGCACGGACGACATACTGGAGATCATGTTCGCGAAACGCAGGGCCGGCTACCTGGACGCCGCGCACAGTGTCGAGGACGCCTTTCGGGACCTCAAGGCGCACGAATTCGCCACCTATGCCGCCATGCAGTCCGCGCTTTCCAGGCTGCTCGACGACCTGTCGCCGGAGGCGATCGCCAGGAAACTGCCGCCGGCCTCCTTTTCATCCAAGAAGAGCCAGGCATGGGACGCCCTCGTCGCCACCTGGCGGACCATGGAGGAGAAGCATGAAAACGGCATGCTCGACGTCTTCCTCGCCTATTTCAGCGAAGCCTACGCCAAGGCTGGCAAGCAGAAGTAACGAACCCGGTGTTATGTGAGCGGTCTCACAGAAGAAACCGCTGCTTTGCGCATCCTGCTCTCCGATTTCAATCGGCCACCCGTGCGGCCAAAGCGCGTCGCGAACGTCCGGATTCGCTCCATGCGCTTTAGCTTTTGATTTTACGCATGTCTTTGTCCCGAAACCGGGTCCCACTTTCGGGAGACATGCTTTAGGATAAGCGCACGGAAGCTTGCCTGGCGGGGCAAAGCGGCGTGGCTTGGGGCGTGTGCAGCAATGTCATGTTTCGGCGAGATGAGCCTTTCCATCCGGCCCGCCGCCAAACCTTGGCGCAAAAGGCGCGAGGCCGGCCTCATTTCCCGCCAGAGAAACGGTCGCCACACCTCGACGGTGGACCGCCGATGAGCTCGAACGACGATCCCTCCGTGCCGGCGGACAAGACCGTCATCCGCGCGCCACGGCCAAGACAACGCTCGCCCGCGGCTCCCGATCGAGCCGCTTCTGGTGGCGTCGCGCCAGCCGCCCGGGAATCTACTGTGTTCGATCCGGGCGTCCGGCAGATGCCGACCGGCTGGTCGTCCGGAACCGTGATCCACCAAGGTGCTTCCGATGCGGCGCCTGCTGCATCCGCGCCCGCGTTGCAGCAGGAAATCCTGCTTAATGCCACGGACGGCGTGAAATACGCCGCGGCAAATCCAATTCTCGCTGCAGCGGCCCCCTTGCTGATGCTGTTCGGCCAGTTGCGGCTGATGCCGGTCGAGAGGCAGGCAGCACCGCTCGCGGAGCATATCGCCGAAGCGATCGAAACATTCGACCGGGAGATGACGAAAGCCGGCATCGCCGAGGAGGACGGCAGAATCGCAAAATTCGCCCTTTGCGAGACGGCCGACGATCTCGTCGGCAACCTGCCCTGGCCGAAGGAGGACGGCTGGAGCGGGCACAGCCTAGTGGTGCGGTTCTTCCACACCAAGCCCACCGGCGCCGGTTTCTACGAGGCGCTGAACAATATCCTGGGCAGCCCGGATGGCCATCACGACCTGCTCGAACTGATGCATGCCTGCATGTCGCTCGGGTTCGAGGGCCAGTATCGCGGGCGGGCCGGCGAGCGAGACACACTCGAACGTGTCCGGCGCGACGTCTACGACACGCTCCGCTATTTCAGGCCGCGCGCCGAAGACGACATCTCTCCTCATTGGCAAGGCATGGCGGCGAGGCTGTCAAAGCCCCGCGCGCGGCTGCCGCTGTGGGCGGTGGCGGCCGCCGCGGCGACGCTGGTGGCGGCGGCGTTCTTCGGGTTGCGGGCCCTGATCACCGACCAAGGCGACGTCACCGCCGGCGAATTGCTGGCGCTCAATCCTTCGACCCCGGTCACCATCGAGCGCGCCAGCGTTGCGCCGCTCGCCGAACCCGCGGAAGCCGCCCCGCCGCCCGTCGCTCCCACCTCCACCCAGTTCGACCGCATCCGCGCAGCCTTGGCCAAGGAGATCACCGGCGGCGGGCTGACGGTCGGCACCAAGGGCAACTTCATCGTCGTGGAGGTCAACAACCAGCTTTTGTTCGCGTCAGGCCAGGCGGAGCTGAAGGCAGAGTTCCAGCCCATCGCGGCCGACATCGCCTCGGCGCTCGACGGCGAGCCAGGGCCGATCCGGATCGTCGGCCATACCGACAATGTGAAGCCGAAGAAGTCGAGCACGTTCAAGTCCAATTTCGATCTCTCCGTCGCCCGCGCCAAAGCCGTCCAGGCAGTGATGGCCAAGCAATTGAAAGACCCGTCGCGGGTAACAGTCGACGGCAAGGGAGAGGATGAACCGATCGCCGACAATGCGACGGCGGACGGCCGCGCCAAGAACCGCCGCGTCGATGTGATGATCGCAAAGGAGGAGACGCTGTGAGCGGGCGCGGCAGGGGGCGGCGGTACTGATGCGCTGGGTGCTCAGGATATTCAGCCTGCTCGCGCTTGCCGGGTTCTCGGCGGCAGTCTGGTATGCCGGGCCGCTGATCCGCTTTGCCGACACCCGTCCGCTCGGATCGGCCTGGCTGCGAGCGACGATCATCGGCGCGACCGTCGCGCTGCTCGCGCTCTTCTACGGCATCCGCTTCCGGCAAGGACGCAAGGCTCAAAGGGCGCTCGAGAAAGCGGTCGTCGCCGGCGACGACCGCAACGACGATTCACGGCTGCTCGAGGCGCGCATGGGCGAGGCCATCGCGACGCTGAAGCGGTCGAGCGGCAGGCGCAATTTCCTCTACGAGATCCCCTGGTACATCATCATCGGCCCGCCGGGAGCCGGCAAGACGACGGCGCTGGTGAATTCCGGGCTGAAATTTCCGCTTTCGGGCTCGGGCAATGCCCAGCCGGTGGCCGGCGTCGGCGGCACACGCTCATGCGACTGGTGGTTTACCGACGATGCCGTGCTGATCGACACCGCCGGCCGCTATACGACGCAGGAGTCGGACCGCGAGCGCGACAAGGCTAGCTGGCTCGCCTTCCTGACGCTGCTGAAGAAGCACCGCACCAGACAGCCGATCAACGGCGTGATCCTCGCCGTCAGCCTTGCCGATCTCATCGGCTTCGACGACCGGCAGCTCGACGCGCATGTCACCGAAATAAGGAGCCGGCTGCGCGAACTGCACGACACGCTGAAGATCCTGTTCCCGGTCTACCTGCTCTTCACCAAGGCCGACCTCGTCGCCGGCTTCATGGACTATTTCGGCGATTTCGACGAGGCGCGCCGGCGCAAGGTGTGGGGCGCGACCTTCCAAACCACCGACCGCAACAGGAACATGGTCGGCGAGGCCCCTGCCGAGTTCGACGCGCTGGCCGGGCAACTGGCGGACGAGATCGCCGATCGCCTGCAGGACGAGGCCGATCCGGTGGCGCGCATCGCGATTTTCGGCTTTCCGGCGCAGTTCGGCGCGCTGCGGACCCGCGTCGTGCGTTTCGTCACCAGCCTGTTCGACGCCTCGCGGGCGCAAGTGAACGTCAGCCTGCGCGGGCTCTATTTCTCGTCGGGCACGCAGGAAGGAACGCCGATCGACCAGGTGCTGGGCGCGATCGGACGCAGTTTCGGCAGCGCCTCGCAGGCGCATCTTTCCGGCTCCGGCAAGAGCTTCTTCCTGCATGACCTTCTGGCGCAGGTGATCTTCCCGGAAGCAGGCTGGGTTTCCTTCGACAGGACCGCGGAGCGGCGCGCCAGGCTCGCCAGATTCGGCGGCCTTGCCGCGATAGCCTTGGCGGCCTTAGCGGCGCTAGGCGTCCTGGGCCTCAGCTTCTTCGCCAACAAGTCGCTGATCGCCTCCACGAGGCAGGCGATGGCGCAGTATCGCGACAGCGCGGATTCGCTGCTCAAGAGCGCGACGGTGACCGATGTCGATCTCGAGAACGTCATCGGTCCGCTCGACCAGCTGCGCAACCTGCCGGCGGGATATGAAGCCGCCGGCCAATCGAAGCCGATCGAGGAGAGTTTCGGGCTCAGCCAACGGGAGAGACTTCTGTCGGCGTCCAAGACTGCCTACCGGCAGGCGCTGGAGCGAAGCTTCCGCTCCCGGCTTCTGGTTCAGGCGGAGCGGACGATCCAGGCCAAGATGGCCGATCCGATCGCGCTCTACGAACCGCTGAAGATCTATCTGATGCTGGGCGGCAAGGCGCCGAAGGTCGATGACGAGCTGATCGTGTCCTGGATGAAGCAGGACTGGGAGGAAAACCGCTACCCGGGCGAGAACAACCGCGAGGGCCGCGCGCAGCTCGAAAAACATCTGCGCGCGATGCTAACGCTCGATGACGCCTACGACCCGGTCTTCGAGCTCAACCAGCCGCTGGTCGAGGCGGCGCAACGCTCGCTCGGGCGCATGAGCCTTGCCGACCGCGCGTCGGCGCTGATCAGGTCGGCGGTCTACGCGGCAAGGCTCCAGGACTTTTCCGTTTCCGCGAAGGCCGGTCCGGAAGCGCAGCTCCTGTTCGAGCGCATAGATGGCAGCGAGCTCTCCGACCTTAACGTTCCCGGCCTCTACACCAAGGCGGGTTTCAACGGCTTCTATCTGCCGCAGCTTTCCCGCATGGCGCAAATGCTGGTCGAAGACCAATGGGTCCTCGGCGGCGGCGGCGAGCAAGGCAGCATCGACCAGGACCTGCCCCAGCTCGGCCCGGAGCTCATCGACCGCTACGGCAAGGAATTCGCTTCCGCCTGGAACGGCGCGCTCGACCAGCTGAAGTTGAAGGCGATGCTCAAGGACAAGCCGCAATATATCGCGCTGTCGGCCGCCGCGTCGCCGGGCTCGCCACTCGACCGGCTGTTCACGGCGATCGCCGATGAAACCGCGTTGACGAAAGACAGCGCCGCCTCCGAAGGCGAGACCGGCGCGGCGCAGCAGGACCCGGCTGTTATGGCCAAGGGCCTGGCCCGCATCGGCCTGCAGATCGCCGGCGGCAAGTCGCAAAGCCGCGCCGGGACAAACGCGCCCGCCACACAGAACGCCGGCGCCACGGTGGAAGCGCAGTTCAGGCCGTTCCAGGCGCTGGTAAGCGGCTCCGGCGGGCGCCGCCCGCTCGATGCGCTGACGCAGAATTTCCACGACATCTACCAGAGCGTGAAGCTGGCGGCGGACGTCCCCGCGCAGACGGAACGCGTCAACGCCAATTTGAAGCTGCAGATCTCGACGATGCGCGCCAATGCCTCGCGCCTGCCCAAGCAGCTCGCGCGCATGGTCGACGCGGCGGCGGACGAGTTCGAGGGCAACGTGGCCGAGACCTCGGTCGCCAATCTCAACCAGACGCTCGACGAGACGGTCACTCGCCCCTGCGAGGAAGCCGTCAACGGTCACTATCCCTTCGCAAGCGACGGCACGGAGGACATCTCGATGGCGGATTTCGCCAAGCTGTTCGCTCCGGGTGGCGTGATGGACCGGTTCTTCGCGCAGAACCTGGCGCCGATGATCGACATGACGGGTCAGGACTGGACCTGGAAGCAAGATGCGCACGCCGGCCGCGAGCTCGCCAAGTCGACCTTGAAGGCGTTCCAGTCGGCGGCGGAAATCCGCAGCGCCTTCTTCCCGTCCGGCGGTTCGACGCCGCTCGTCTCGATCACTTTCACGCCCACCTCGCTGAACAGCGAGGCCGACAGCGCGGTGCTCGATGTCGACGGGCAGACCGTCCAGAGCGCGCAGGCCGGCAACGCGCCGAGCACGGTGACATGGCCGAGCGGCGCCGCTTCTGGCTCAGCGAGCCTCAGCCTGACGCCGGAAATGCCGGGCCGCGAATCCGTCCTCAAATTCGAAGGGCCATGGGCGCTGAAGCGCCTCATGGACAAGGCGAGCGTCACCAGCAATGGCGGCAATACCGAAGCGCGCTTCGTGATCGGCGGGCGCGACGTCGCCTATACGCTGCAGCCCGGCTCGGCCGCCAATCCCCTCCTGTTACCGGCGCTGTCCGGGTTCAGCTGTCCGAAGGCATTCTGACATGGCGGCGTTCCAGAGCAGCACCAGCCCCGGCCTTCATTTCGGTACTCTAATGTATGCGCTTGTGGCAGAGTGGACTGGGCACGCGGCCCAAGGTTCGTCACAGAGGACGCTCGCGAAGCGCTTGATGGCAAATTGAGCACTGTCGCCCTTCCCATGGAAAGCTTCGCCGTCAGCCACAAGGGCTGCGTGCGCGACCACAACGAGGACAATTATCTCGTCGAGCCACAGACCGGCCTTTGGGTGGTGGCCGACGGGATGGGCGGACACGAGGCCGGCGAGGTCGCTTCGGCCAGCATCGTCGATCATCTCGCCACGATCGGCATCGCAAGTTCGGCACCGGACCTGCGCGCGCGCTTCGAGGATCGGCTGAGCCGCGCCAACACCGAGATCCGCAACATCTCGCGGTCGCGCGGCATCACCATCGGCTCCACATTCGCGGCGCTGCTCGCGATGGACGGGCGGTTCGCGGGCCTATGGGCCGGCGACAGCCGCATCTATCTGGTCCGCGGCGGTGCGATCTCGCAGATATCGAGGGATCATACCGAAGTGCAGGAGCTTCTCGATCGCGGCATGATCAGCGCGGAGGAAGCCCTCGCCTGGCCGCGCCGCAATGTGATCACGCATGCCGTCGGCGTCAGCGACGAGCTCGTGATCGATTTCCAGCAAGGCGAGCTGATGCCTGGTGACGTTTTCGTTCTGAGCACCGACGGGTTGACCGCGCATGTCAACGACGCCGAGATCGAAGCGGCGGTCAACTCAGGGCCACCACAGGCGGCGTGCGAGAAGCTGCTGGAGATGGTGCTGGCGCGCGGCGGAACGGACAATGTCACCGTCGTGCTGGTGAGGGTCGGCGACGGGCGCGACGGACAGCCGCGCCATGCAGATCGGTCCAAGGCGGAAGGCTGAGGCAGATGAGCGACGACGACAAGACGCGAATTTCGCCGAACCTGGCCTTTACGGGCGTGGGCACGCAGCTCAGCGGCATCTACGAGCTCGACGAGAGGATAGCTTCCGGCGGCATGGGCGAGGTCTATCGCGGCCACAACATCCAGACCGGTGACCATGTCGCGATCAAGATCGTGCTGCCCGAGTTCGCCCGCGACCAGACGATCCTGTCCCTGTTCCGCAAGGAAGCGTCGATCCTCAACCATCTGTCGCATGACGCGGTGGTGCGATACCACGTCTTCACCATCGATCCGGGGATCGGTCGTCCCTACCTTGCCATGGAGTTCGTGGACGGTCAGTCGCTGTTCGACGTCATGCGGCGCGGCCCGATGTCGCCGCCGGACGTGCGCAGGCTTTGCCATCGCCTCGCCTCCGGCCTGAGCGCCGTGCATCAGGCCGGCGCGGTCCATCGCGATCTCTCGCCCGACAACATCATCCTGCCGGGCGGCCGAGTCGATCGGGCGAAAATCATCGACTTCGGCATAGCGCGTTCGGCGACTGTCGGCGGCGAGACTCTGATCGGGGGAAAGTTTGCCGGCAAATACAACTACGTTTCGCCGGAACAGCTCGGCCTCTATGGCGGCGAGGTCAGCGAGCAGTCGGACATCTACAGCCTCGGGTTGGTTCTGGCCGCCGCGCTGCGCGGAAAGCCGCTCGACATGAGCGGCTCGCAGTTCGAGGTGGTCGAAAAGCGGTGGGCCGTGCCGGATTTGTCGGATATCGACCCCGATTTCCGCGCCCTCATCGAAGCGATGCTGCAGCCGAATCCTCGAGACCGGCCGGCGAGCATGGCCGAGATCGCCAGGGCGACGCGCGACGAAGATTTCGACGCGACCTTGCCGCCGCCCGCGTCTTTCGCCCCGCGCGAGCGCTCGGGCCTGCCGCGCGCCGGATGGACCGCGCTGCCGAACTCCGGCCCCCCGCCTTCGACCGTGCCCGGAGAACAACGCTTCGTCCCGCATGTGCGGCCGGCGCATCTGTCGGAGCCGCGGCCTTCGCCGCCGGCTGCACCGGCCGGCGCACCCACGCGACCCGCCGAGCGAAAGCCTTCTCGGATCCCGGCCATCGCGAGCGGCGTCGCGGTGCTGGCCGTCCTGGCGGGGGCTGGCGTCTATTTCAGCGGCGCCTTGACGCCACCGCCCGCCGTGGAAAAGCCCGAGCCTCTTACGCCGAAGCCGGCGGCAAAACCCGCGGCGGAAGCGCCCCAGCCGATAGCGGAGGCAAGCAGGCCTCAGCCGGAGACCCCGAAACCTCAGCCGCAAGCGCCGGCCGAGTCTCAGCCGAAAGCACCGAAGGCTCACAGTTCTGCCGCCGTTGAGCCGGCAAAGCCCGTCGCTCCGGCTCTGCCGCAACCGCAGGACAAGACCGTCCAGAAACAGACGCAAGCCGAGACAGAGCAGACACCGGAGCCAACGCAGCCTGCCCTTCCGGAGGGTCCCGCCAACAACAACCAGATGCAAGCCTCGCAGCCGGCAGAGGCCGAACCCACGCAGCCGCCAATAGGGAAATCACCGGCGCCTCCGCCGAAGGCCGCGGAAAACCAAAAACCATCGCAACCAGCCGGCGAGGTGCCGGTGGTCAAGCCGAACCAGACAGCGGAAAACACTCCGGCGTCGGAAGCAAAACCGCCGGCGGCCAAGCCCAGCGCGTCGGACCTCGTCGACGCACTGTCCAAATTGTCGAAGTCGAAAACGCCGGCGCCTCAAGTCACGGAAAACCAAAACCAGGCACCGGCTTCGCCGCTGTCGACAGCGCCCGAACCAGCCAGCAAACCGGCAACGCCGAGCGCATCGACGCAACCGGCGCCACTGCCGCAACCATCGTCTGCCAACAAGCAACCTCAGGATACGGACGTTGCCATAAACCTGCCCAAGCCGCAGATTCCGCCGCCGGCAAACAAAAACGACGAGCTGGCTCAGCGAGCCTCCTGGGTGCGCGACTTCAGCGGCGGCGATTGCTTCTACGCGAGCCTGACATCGGCAACGGACAGCGCCGCCACGATCGAAGGCTTCGGAACCGCGGTGCAGCCCTTCGAGCAGATGCTCAACGATTTCCAGTCGCGGTTCCACCTCGAGCCGGACATCAGCGTGCGCCTCATCGACCAGCCGCAATGCGAGGTGACCAATTTCCTGCGCTTCCTCGACCGCAGCGGCACAGAGCGGCCGCAGCTCGTTCTCGACCGGACGTCCGTGCCGGACGGCTCGCCGATCAGCGGCACGCTGGTGACGCGCGGCGGGCTCGTCTCCAACGTGATGCTGATCGATCACAAGGGGATCGCCTTCAACCTCGACGACCGCATGGTGGCGCAACTCGACAAGGCGACTTTCAGCATTCCGATCGGTCTCAGCACCGCCGACAAGGCGGCCGGCAAGGCCTTGCCGCAGATCATGCTGGTAATCACCGGACCTCAGGATATCCAGGCCGCGATGTTCTCGCGGCCGACGCCGGCCTCGGAACTGCTGCCCAAGATCCTCGAGGAGATCGAGGCCGACGGTTCCCAATTCTCCGCAACCGCCAAGTATTTCCGGCTTGGCGGATAGACATGGACGCCGATGGAACTCCGCCTGCCGCGTTCATTGTTCGAGCCAGCACCACGCAGGACGCGTGGACTGCTCATTCCGCCTGACCGCATGAGACTTGCAGTTCTTCTCGGCGCGGTACTGCTCTCGATCTTCCTGACCGGTAAGGCGCATGCCGAATTCACCGTCTGCAACCAGACGCTCGACGTCGTCAACCTCGCCGTCGGACAGAAAGTCGACGATGCCGACCAGACCGACGGCTGGTGGACCATCGGCGCCAACCAGTGCGTCAACGTCATCCGGGAGGAGCTGACCAACCGCTACATCTACATCTACGCGACCGACGTCTTCGGTCACGCGATCCTCGCCGGATCGACCGAGATGTGCATCGATCGGCGCCGCTTCTCGATCCGCGGCATCGACGAGTGCTGGCAGCGCGGCCATATCGCGGCGCGCTTCGTCGAGGTCGATACGCAGGAGCAGGTGCGCTGGACCTATTTCCTGACCGGAACCAGCCCGTGACGCACAGCATCGACACGAGCTTCAAATTGAAGAAGCAGGCGCGCCTGGCCGAGCGCCGGCGCAAGCTCTGGCTCTGGGTCCTTTCGAGCCTGGCCGCGCTCGCCGTCGTTTCGATCGCGACGGGTTTCTACCTTACCAAGGACTACTGGTCGTTCGGCGACGAGGACGAGGAACTGCACCCGGTCGAGGGCATGGAAGACGTGCCGCCCGACGCGTCGGTCTATGTGCCGGCCATCATCGACCTCGCCGGAGACCCGATGTGGATCACGCTTGCGCCCGACGCCGACACCGCAACGAAGGGCCACACCGTCGCGCGTCCGGCCGAGCTCGACGGTTCCGGCGCCTCGCCGCAGATCGAAATCCTCTCCGACGTCATGTTGAGCGCCAGCGAAAAATTCATGACGACGATCCCATCGACGCAAGAGGATTTCGCCTTCTTCCAGGCGCAGCGGCAGACCGCGCCGAAAGCCTCAGCGGCAGCGCCTGACGATCAGCAGGCCACCCTGCCGCCTGCCCCAGTTGCAACGGACGATCAGCAAGGCGATCTGGAAAACGATCTGCAGCCGGCGCCCGACGAGAGCGAAGCGCCTGCCGCCTCGGCGCCCAAGGCGGATGCCGGCGATCCGGAGGCCGGCTGGGGCGAGACCGTCGATCAGGGCGAAGCCGCCCTTCCCGCCTTCAAGAAGACCGAGATCGAGAACAACACGACCGTCGCCACCGTCACCAGCGAATACCAGCGCTTCGAGGCGACCGAGGACACGTTCGTAAAGATCCTCAACGACCGCAGCCTGGACAGCGTCGTCGCCGACGCGCATTTCTCCGCCGACGACGCCAAGCTCGCCGGCGAGGCGCTGAAGACGCTGTTCAACCGCGACGGCGTGGAGGCGGGCTATGTGGTGGCCATGCGCGGCTTCAGGCCGAACCGCGAGACGACGGCCATGTCGCTGATGCAGGTCTCGATCTATGCCAGGAACGTCTATGTCGGCACGCTGACGCGCAACGCTGCAGGCGCCTTCGTGTCGGGCGTCGACCCGTGGGTGCGCGAGGACCTGTTCAACTACTCCGGCGCGTCCGACCAGGGCGGACCCAAGCGACAGTACCGCCTGCTCGACGCGATCTATTCGACGGCCGCGCGCAACAAGGTTCCGACCAGCGTGATCGGCGAGGCGATCATGTATCTGTCGCGGGGACAGGACCTCGACGCCTTCGCCAGCGAGGACCAGCGCCTGGTGCTGATCTATTCGCAGACGCCGCGCGGCCAAAGCGAGATCTCCGGACGGGTCCTCTATGTCGGCGTCCAGGGCACGGAGAAGACCCTCGACTGTTTCGTCTACCAGCAGAGCGACGGCCAGTTCGCATGCGTCACGGGCAATGACGAGGTTCGTTCGCTGACCGTGACCAACGGCATGGTCACACCGGTCGCCGGGGTGATGACGTCGACCTTCGGCCCGCGCAAGCATCCCATCCTGGGCACCGTTCGCATCCACAAGGGGGTCGACTGGGCCGCGCCGGTCGGCACGCCGATCATGGCGGCCTTCGACGGCGAAATCAGCTTCCAGGGCGATGGCGGCGGCTACGGCAATCTGGTCAAGATCGCGCATGCCAACGGCCGTGAGACGCGTTACGCGCATATGCAAAAATTCGCCATCGCAAGCGGCGTCGGCACCAAGGTCAAGGCCGGCGACGTCATCGGCTATATCGGCACCACAGGGCTCTCGACCGGCCCGCATCTGCATTTCGAACTCTACCAGAACGGCGAAGCGATCGATCCGCTGGGGACGGTCACCGCGGTTGCCACTTATGCCTCCGGCGGTTCCGGCGATTCCGCCGTCGAGACGTTGACCGAACGCATCGTCCATGTCGAAAGCGGCGGCAGCGCGCGGGCCAAGAACCCGCTGTCCTCGGCGACCGGCGCCGGCCAGTTCATCACCAAGACCTGGATCCGGATGATGAACACCTATCGGCCGGATCTTGCCCGCACGCTGTCGACGGCCGACCTGCTCGCGCTTCGCTACGACGCCACGCTTTCGCGTGAAATGGTGCGCAACCTGGCGCGCGAGGGCGAAGCCTATCTTCGCGCGCGCGGCCACCAGATTACCGCCGGGCGGCTCTATCTCTGCCATTTCCTGGGCATGGAAGGCGCGGCCCAGGTTCTGGCGGCTCCGGGTTCGGCGCAACTGAGCGCCGTGCTCGGATCGGCCATCATCCAGGCCAATCCGTTCCTCACCGGCAAGACCACCGGCTATGTCATCGACTGGGCCGAGCGGAAGATGGGCCAAAGGGTGACCCGGCTGGCCTCCGACCAAGGCCAGCAGACGACCACGACGCAAATCCGGCAGACCTCGCCGGAATTCGAGAAATACAAACAGGCCGTCACGGCCCTCATCGGCTCGATCCAGGCCACGCTTTGAACGTGCCCGTCGCCGTGAGCTTGGCCGGCGCGCCATTGGTGTCGGCTCGGCGCCAGATGCCATAATTGCGCGGTGGGCGGCGTGCTGAACAAGCCCTGATAAAAACGGGAGCCCGGCCTAGAGACCGGGCTCCCGTTGATTGATGCTTTGTGCCGGCGGCTTATTCGGTCCTGATCCGCATCTCGACCCGGCGGTTGACCGGATCATACGGGTTGGCGACGCGCGGATGCGATTTGCCAAGGCCGATCGCCTCGAGCCGTGCGGCCTGAATGCCATTCGCGGTCAGGAAGGCGGCCACCGACTGCGCCCTTCTTTGCGACAGATCCTGATTGTAGCGGTCAGGGCCGGAAGCATCGGTATGGCCTTCGACGACGAAGCTGAACGTGCTCAGCCGGTTGTCCTTCAGCGCCTTGGCGAACTCGTCGAGTTCCGCGCGCGCCGTCGGGTCGAGCTGGGCCGAATCCAGCCCGAAATTGATCATCATATCGAGCCCGGTCTTGTTGGGGGCCGCGTTCTTTTCGTTCTTGCTCTTGCACTCTTCCTCTGTGCCGACGCAAATCCCGCGCGATGCGCCGAGATTGCCCGCGCCGGTGAAGAATTTCACGATGTCTTCCGATTTCTGAAGCGGATCAGCGGAAACGTGCGTCGAAAAAAGCACGGCCGCCAATGCAAAGGCTGAGCAGGCCCACCGCATGACCGTTACTCCCTGTTTGAGCGGATCTCGTCAAAGCGTGTCGCGTCGAAACCTGTTCGGGCGCCGCGCTTCAAGCCCTCATTTCATGCCCATCGTTTCCCCGAAACCGCTGCACGGTTTTGGGCGACATGCACCAGCGTGGACAATATCAAATTTCGCGTCGATTGTCTGTGAACAAACGCACGTTGAGAGCGCCCGCCGTTTGCTAAAGCTAAAGCTTGACCAACGCCTCCGCCGGGGCTTCAGTACCTTATTCCTAGTGAGGGCGTGGCAGCCATGGCGAGGGGGCTCCGGTTCAGGACGGCGCGGGATCTGTTCAGCGCTTGCCCTGCCGTCGCCCAGGACATGAAAGCGCCCCCAACCGATCAGCCTTCGATCGAGTTTTGCCGTACGCTGCTGGCCGGGCGCGTGCCGGAGGAGGCAATCACCTTCTGTGCCTATCTGCTGCCGGAGCGGGCCGCGGTCTGGTGGGCGCATGAGTGCCTGAGCAACCTTGCCGAACTCCTCGGCGACCGGGACCTCGAATTGCTGGCGCTCGTCAGCGACTGGGTCGGCGAACCCGGTAATCCCGACCATCGCACCGCGGTAGCCCAGGCCGTGGAAGTGCCGCCGGTGACGCCTGTTTCCTGGCTCGCTTTGGCGGCGGGTTGGCGCGACAGCGGCTCGGTCATCGATCAGGCCGCGGGCGGATTTCCGACCGCCCATGCCGTAAGCGCAGGGATTCTGGCAGGGCTTGCGCGTGTGTCGCTCGCGGACCGCCTCGCCGTCCTTTCGGCCTTCGTCGAGATGGGCATCCAGATGGCGGAGATGGAGGCGCAGCAGCAATCGGCCGACGTCTATTAAAGCGCGTCGCGATCTTTCAGATTCGCTCCATGCGCTTTAGGTTTTTGATTTTACGCATGTCTTTATCCCGAAACCGGTTCCCACTTTCGGGAGACATGCTTTAGCGGCTGCCGCGTATGGAAAATTCGAAGGGTCACGGGTGGAGGTAGCGCCGCTTACTTGCAGCCGCCTTGCGCCCACTTCGCCAGCGCCACCTTGAAGCGGGTTCCCAGCGGGTGCTGCAGGCGCAGCACCGAGACATCGTTGGCGGCGAAATTCTTCGCCTGCTCGCACAGCCGGGCCTCGTTCCATTGGTGGCAGCCGTCGCAGTGCTTGCCTTCCCAGACCGACTTGTCGAGGCCCTCCACCGGACTGAACAGCGGCTTGCCCTTGATCAGCTGGGCGATGCTCTTGCCGTCGATGGCCGGGTCGCCGAACTTGATCGGATGATCGAAAAGGATCGGTTCGTCCGTCGCCAGTTTCGGGATCTTCTGGCGCAGGACGTTGAGAGCCAGTTGATCGTCGGTCTGGCCCGGTGCGGCTCCAGTGTTGCGCGTATCGGAACCGCCTTCGGCCTTCGGGGCGCTCGCTTCGCCAACGATCAGCGGTGCATTGAGATCGACCTTGTGCAGGACGACCTCGGTGGTCAGCGAGACGTTGAGCCAAGGGCGCTGCTTGCCGGCCGTCGCCTTGAAGACGTCGCTGGTCACCCTGTTCATCGCCTCGGTGATGGAGACGTTGGATTCGCCGATATGCTGGATCAGCGCCGCGGTGAAAGGCGAGTGCTCGCCCGATCCGTCAAAGGCAAGCTGGTTAGGGCTGGCGGCGAAGGCGACGAGCGTGCCGGCGCCGCCGTTCTCGATCGGGATTTCGGCAAGGCCGCTGGCCGCGCCCTTGACGCCGGCGGTCTTGGCCAGCACTTCGGCCAGCGGGTTGTCGCGGCAGGCATCCAGGAACACCAGCCTGATGCTGGTCTCGCGCGACATCTGGCGCAGGACGAAATCGACCGACACGGCCTCGAAATCGAGCGAGGTTTCGTCCTCCAGCGCGGCGTCGACGGGAAGCAGGTAGTTCTTGCCCGCGACCTGCAGGCCATGGCCGGCATAGAAGAAGAGCGCGATGTCGGCGCCGCGCACCTGCTTGGCGAACTGAGCGACGGTGGTCTGCGTCTGCTGCTTGCTGAGGTCGTAGCCGGAAACCACCTCGAAGCCCAGGTCCTGCAGGCGCGCGGCCATGGCCTGGGCGTCGCGCACCGGGTTGGTGAGCGGCGCCGCGTGCTGATACTGCGAGTTGCCGAGCACCAGCGCGACGCGGCGTTCGGCGCTGGCGGCGGTCAAAGTCAGGAGCACGGCAAGCACAGCGATCCCGACGGCGCGAAACAGGCAGCCGCAGCTGGCGATCCGATCGGGGCTCACCCGCGACCTCAGTTCGCGAGCTTGGTGGCGGAGAACTCGATCCGCCGGTTGAGCGCCTTGTTCTTGGGCGTATCGTTGGCGGCGACAGGCCGTTCCTCGCCATAGCCGGCGGCGCTGATCTGGTTGCGCGGCACGCCGTCGGCGACCAGCGCGTCGGCGACCGCCTGCGCCCGCCGTTCGGAGAGCGCCTTGTTGGCCTCGGGCGATCCGTCGGAATCGGTATGGCCCGAAACCTCGACCTTGAGGGCCGGGCATTTGCCGACGACCCCTTCGACCTCCGCCAGCAGCGGGCGGCTCTTGGCATCGAGCCTCGCGCTCGCCTGCCGGAAGTAGATGGCGCCGGTGTGCGAGAGCACGGCAAACCTGTTCAGGCACTCCTCGTCGCTGAAATTCGATTTGGCGGCATCGGTGGCGACCGGCCCGACGTCGGCGGCACTTGCCGCGACCGTCTGGACCGCGGTCGGCTTGCTGCCATCGGCGGTGAAGACGAAATCGAAGGAAACCGAGGCGGTCGGCACGATGTTGGTCACATTGGCCGCCTGCTGCAGCTTGTCGACGTTGGGAAGCAGGCCGAAATCCTCGACATGGACCGCGACGGGCGCTTCCGAGGCGACGGAGACCTGGGAGTCGCTGATCATGGTGACGACGATGCTGGCTTCGAGGTCCTTGTCGACACCATGGAGGCTGAGGCGAAAGGGCAAGGTCGCCTTGATCCTGCGTTTTGTAGGCAAGTCGGCGAATGCGGCAGGGTCCACCTTCGCTGTCAATTCGGCCGTCGGGTACTTGAAGGTCTCGAAGAACAGGAAGCGCATGCGGACGTTGCGAAGGTCGACGCCGGTATCGACCGAATTGAGGTCGAAGCTGATCTTGGCATCACCGGCCGAGCTCAGCGTGCCGGTGATGTTCCTGATCTTGTTGGTCTCGACGATCGTGTTCTTCTTGACCGACTGATAGGTGAGCACCGAAGCGGAGGGATCGAGCGTCCAGTTCGGCGCAGCGTTGGCGGCCGGCGGCTGGAGCAGCAGCAAAGCGAACAGCGCGGCGACGATGAAACCCGCGGCCCGCGCGGCGGTTTGCAACCGCATAGTCCACCAGAATGCGACGACTTCGACCATGGAACGCCCCCCAAGGACAACCCTATATCGATACCGGCACGTGCCGAGAGCATAGAGCACTTGCTTCGGCTTGGCGAGCGGTTCGAGCTACGCGGAACGATGTTGCTGTTAACGGGGGCTTATCACCAGCCGCCGCCACCACCACCGCCACTGCCACCGCCGCCCAAGGGCGCAATGACAGGTGTGGTTTCGGTCTGAACGGGCGCAGCCGAGGTTGTGGCTATGACCTTCTTCTTCTTCACGACCTTTGGCGCGGTTGTCGTGCGAACGACCTTCGGCTGAGGTTTCGCCGCTACCGGCACCGGCTCCGGCTTGGGCGGCAATAAGGACGTACAGCCCATGAGCGCCGCCAAAACGGCGGAGAGAGTTGTTCCGACGATTGCCTGTTTCAATGCCCTGCCCACCATTGCCTCCCTGTTGATCAGAACAAGTCCCGACGTGGGTTGGCTTGTTCCCAGACAGCCCTGGCCGTCTTGACCAGTTGGTCGTCGAGCGAACCGCCTGTCGCGATTTTCGATTTGAGTTCCGAACGAAGTTGTTTCAACGCCGCCGTCTTGGCCTTTGCCGGGAATTGCGCCAACGTGGTCTGGGCGCTCGGCAACTCGTTACGAAGATCGAGTCCGACCGCGAATGCGAGATAGCGGATGGCCACGGTCTGGTCCGCCTTTGCGCCCTTCTGCATCTCGAGCGCCGCGCGATCATATGCGCCGGAATAGTCGCCGCGGGCGGCTGCCATCTCAAACAGCCTTTGCGCTTGGTCTAGATTCTGCGCCACGCCAACGCCGTCCCTATACATACGCCCAAGGCTGCCAGGAGCATAAGGCTGGCCGAGATCCATGGCCCGTTGGAAAAGCGCCTGCGCCTGCTTCGGGTCCTTCTCCACGCCGCGACCGGAAAGATAATTGCGACCGAGGATGTTCATCGAATACATATCCTGCCGCTCGACTCCGGCCTTCAGAAAGGCCACAGCGCGATCCGGATCCGCAGGGACGCCGTTGCGGCCCTCGGTAAAGATCGCGGCGAGGTCGTTCATGGCGTAGGTATGGCCCATCGCAGCCGCTTTCAGCAGCAGATCCAGCCCCTTGCCGGTATCGCGCTGAACGCCAAGTCCATTGAACAAGGCCCGGCCCCAGGCGGTCATTCCGTACGGATCGCCTTTGTCAGACGCCTTTAAGTAGAAGCCATTGGCCTTCGTGGGATCGACAGCCGTCCCTATTCCGGACGAGGCGATATACCCAAGCTCGAACACCGCACGGACGTGCCCCTTGTCGGCGGCCTCCTGGATCGCCTTCCTGGCCTCGTCGACCTTGCCGACCGCAAGCAGCGCGCGCCCGAGTTCGTAGCGGAAGCGGGCGACATCGGGATAGGCCTTCACGGCCGCCCGGCAGACGTCCACCGCGTTGCTGCTGATTTCGTTCGGCAGCAGGCCCGGAACGACGCCCTGCAGGTCGAGCGGCTCGCCGGCTTCCCTGTCACAGGGCTCGACGCTCGGCGACAACTTCATCGTCGCCGGCTTGGGCGACGCGTTGCCGGCCTTGATTTCGAGGCCGACTATCAGCGGCTTGTCGGCGCCGATCTGCGGTTCGTAGCGCAAATGGTCGACTTCATCGGCCATCAGGCTGGAATCGGGCGACAGGGTCCGGTCCGGCAGCGACAGCGTTCCGGTTGCCGGATAGCTTGCGAGCTTCAGGCTGACAGCAGGGTCCTTGGTCGGGAAATCCAGCTTCAGCGGCACCGGGCCGACGCCGACCGGGACGCTGATGTCGCGCTTCTCGATGGCCTCGGCGGCGCCGGTGATATGGATGCCGCGCTCCAGCACCTGTTGTTTCTGCTCGGCCTCGAGCGAGGCCACGAGCTGCTGACCCGCGGCGCCCTCGCCGTTCTTGACCCGGAAGACCAATATGCCCTGGGATTCACCGCCCCAATTGTCGCGCGTGGCATAGGCCAGCATGTCGACCTCTTCCTGCCCGCCCGTGCCCTTTGGCACGTCCATCGCAAGGCGCGGCAGGTCCTTGCCGGCGATGGGCTCGCCGGTGGCGACAGGCTTGCCGTCGAGCACCAGGCGTCCAAGCGCCGGCGGCCTCTCGATGCTGATGGTGACGGCGCCGCCGTCGACATCGACCGGCTCGGGCAGGTCGAGCGCGACGGGGCCGACGCCCGACGGTACGACTTTTTCCAGCACTGGCGGCAATGCCGGGCGGCTGGCGCGGCGCATCAGCACCACCTCGTCGATCAGCGAGGAGTTTTCCCAGGGAACCTGCTTGCCCCTCGTTGCCTCGACCACGTCGCGGCGCACGGCGGCCATCACCGTGCGTATCTCCTGGTTCGGCGCCAGCGCGCGACGCGAAAAGGCGGAGGAGAAGGGACTGAGGTCGCCGGTGCCGTCAAAGGCAACCGCCCCCGGTTCGGTGGCGAAGGCAATCAGCGTGTTCAGAGAGCTCTTCACCTGGGCAAGGCCGGTGCCGCCCGCCGCGATCAGCTGGTCGCGCAGCCAATAGTCCTTGCGCGGAAACGGATTGTTGCGGCAGGCATCGAGGATGATCACCTGGATCTTCGACTTCGAGCGCATCTGCTCCAGCACATCGTCGAGCTTGATGGCCTGGACCTCGATGTCGGCCGCGGCCTTCAACGAGGCGTCGACAGGAATCAGGAAATTCTCGCCGCCGATCTGAAAGCCGTGGCCGGAATAATAGACGACGGCGAGATCGGCGCCGTCCGCCGCGGCAAGATAGTTGCGGAACTGCTCCTCGAACTGAAGCTTGGTGAGATCCTTGGCGACGAACACGTCGAAGCCGGCAAGACGGAACGTGTTCGAGACGTCCTCGGCATCCTTGTCCGGGTTCTTGAGGGCCGGGATGTCGCGGTATTCGGAATTGCCGATCACAAAGGCAACCCTGCGATCGGCGTGAGCATCGAGCGTCGCGAAGCCCACGAGGATCAAGGCTGCAAGGAACGCGCAGCATCGCAGCATGGCAAATCCTTAACTGCTATGACCTGTCGGCCACAGCAATGCAGCTTGCGGCGTCGAGGTCTGTTAAAGAGTTCACAATCTGCCGGGACCGGAGCAGACCGCATGCATAACGACAGCAAGCATGCGTCTCATCCAACCAAGTTCTAAAATACTCCAGAGGCGTGGAGGCCGCAATGATCGGACGCGTTGGACTGCCGGATTGCGTCGCGGGCATCCGACCTCAGCTTTAGGGCTTCCCCGGGCGTTGGGTTGCCTATGCCAGCCGCGCTGCGTGCCACTTCAGGTGGTCGTCCATGAAGGTCGAGATGAAGTTGTAGGAATGGTCGTAGCCTTCCTGCATGCGCAGCGTCAGCGCGATGCCCGCCTTCCCGCAGGCGTCTTCGAGCAGCCACGGACGCAGGCCGTCCTGGAGGAAGCCGTCGGCGGTGCCCTGGTCGACCAGCAATTCGCCGTAACGATGGCCGTCCTCGATCAGCAGCGTGGCATCGTAGGCGCGCCAGCTCTTTTCGTCCGGCCCGAGATATTTTTCGAACGCCGGCCGCGACCAGCCCGCCGTCGTCGGCTGCACGATCGGCGCGAAGGCCGAGCAGCTCCGGAAGCGCCCGGGGTTCTTCAGCGCGATCGTCAGCGCGCCGTGGCCGCCCATCGAATGGCCGAAGATGGACTGGCGCGACATGTCGACGGGGAAATTGGCGGCGACGAGCGCCGGCAGTTCCTCGGTGACGTAGGAATACATGCGGTAGTTTTTCGCATAAGGGGCCTGGGTGGCGTCGACGTAGAAGCCGGCGCCGCAGCCGAACTGCCAATTGTCCTTTTCGTCCGGAACATCGGGGCCGCGCGGGCTGGTGTCGGGGCATATGATGACGAGGCCCAGCTCGGCCGCCAGGCGCCGGTATTCGCCCTTGTCCATGACATTGGCATGGGTGCAGGTGAGGCCCGACAGATACCAGAGCACCGGCACATGACCCTTCGCTGCCTGGGGCGGCGCGAAGACGGCGAAGGTCATGTCGCAGGCGCAGGTCTCCGAGGCGTGCGAGTAGACGCCCTGGATACCGCCATGCGATTTGGAGGTGGAAAGGACGTTCATCGGTTCTGCCTTTCTCGTCAGGGGATGTCGGGTCCGGCATAGCCGCCGAACCTCGCGCCCGCAACCTTGCGCCTCGCAAAACCGTGCCGGGTTGTTCGTCGAGTGCTGCTATGACCGCGCTGTAGAAACCGACTGGAATGGATCATAGCCCGATCGAGATGCGAAATGAGAGCTGATGCGCCGCGCGAAGTCGTGATTGCCGTGGCACCGAATGGCGGCCGGCGCACGAAAGCCGATCATCCGGCAATACCGCTGACGGCGGCCGAACTTGCGCGCACGGCCGCCGAGTGCCTGGAGGCCGGCGCGGGCATGATCCATGTGCACATACGCCGGCCTGACGGGCGCCACCTGCTCGACGCCGATGCCTACAGACAGGCCATCGCAGCGATCCGCGCGGAAGTCGGCGAGCGTCTGATAATCCAGATCACCACCGAGGCGCTTGGCATCTACGGCCCGGCGGAACAGGCGGCGGTCCTAAAAGCGGTAAGGCCCGAGGCAGCCTCGCTGGCGTTTCGGGAATTTGCGCCTGATGCCGCCTCGGGCCCGGCCTTCGCCGATCTGCTGGACTGGATGAAGGAACACGGCGTGCTGCCGCAGATCATCCTCTACGATTCTTCAGAAGCCGTTCGCCTGGCCGGCATGATCAAGCGCGGTTCGGTGCCTTGGACCGACATGCCGGTCCTCTACGTGCTCGGACGCTACACCGTTTCGCAGACCTCGCGGCCTGCGGACCTGCTGCCTTTCCTCATGCCAGGCGCGCCGCAATTCTCCAACTGGAGCGTGTGCGCATTCGGCAAGCTTGAAGCTGCCTGCGTCGTCGCGGCCGCATTGCTGGGCGGCCATGTGCGGGTCGGCTTCGAGAACAATTTTCATTTGCCCGACGGCCGGCTGGCAGGCGGCAACGCGGCTCTGGTCGAGACGGTCGCAAGCGCCGTCGAGCGGCTCGGATACGGCCTCGCCGACGCCGCCGCGGCCCGCAGGCTGCTTTGCGCGCGATGACGGCGTCGCGACAGTGTCGGCATCGTCAAACGATAAGCTGCTCGATCCTGATCGGCAGATCGCGGATGCGCTTGCCCGTCGCATGGTAGACCGCGCTGGCAACGGCGGCGGCCGTGCCGACATTGCCCAGTTCGCCCAGGCCCTTGACACCGGCCGGATTGACAGCGTGGTCCACCTCCGGGACCAGGATCACCTGCAGATCCCTGATGTCGGCGTTGACCGGCACGAGGTAATCCTGCAGGTCGCGGTTGACGTAACGGGCATAGCGCCCGTCGACCTCGGTCGCCTCATGCAGCGCCTGGCCGATGCCCCAGATCATGCCGCCCATCAGCTGGCTGCGCGCGGTACGCGTGTTCATGATGCGGCCGGCCGCGAAGGCGCCGACGATGCGCGGCACGCGGATTTCCCTGGTGTAGCTGTTGATGCGGACTTCGACGAACTCCGCGCCGAAGGCGTATTTCACCGAATCCTCATCGTGCTCGCCGCCATGGAATTCCGGCAGGCCGGCATAGAGCTTCTTCAGCGCCCCCGGCGTCGCGCCCTTGGGCGCGAACTCGGCATATTCGTCGATCGCGCCGACCTGCATGATCTTGAAGACATCCTCGATCTTCGCCGAGGCGCCGCCCTTCGCAAGGATCTTCCCGGCGGCGAAATCCAGTTCCTCGTTGTGGGAACCGGCAAGCGGGGCGCCTTCGCCTGTCGCGGCCGCGGCAAGCTTCGCCCGGATCGCATCGCAGGCCTTGAGCACCGCCGAGCAAACGCTCGCGGTGGAAATCGAGCCGCCCGACACCGGGGCCGGCGGCAGGCTGCTGTCGCCCATTTCGACATTCACCTTGCCGACCGGGATGCCAAGACGTTCCGAAGCCATCTGAGCGGCCACGGTGCGGACGCCGGTGCCGATCTCGTGCGAGCCGCACTGCACCTTGACATCGCCGTCGGACGTCAAGCGCACACGCGCGGCACATGGCGCCGCGGCGGTCGGATAGATGGCCGTGGCACAGCCCATGCCGACCAGCCAGTCTCCATCGCGCATCGCCCCGACCTTGGGATCCCGCTTCGCCCAGCCGAAGGCGTCGGCCGCCTGTTCGTAGCACTGGACCAGCGAGCGGCTGGAGAAGGGCTTCCTCCCGATGGGTTCCGTCTTCGGCTCATTGATCCGGCGGAACTCGACCGGGTCCATGCCGAGCGCCACCGCCGTCTCGTCCATCGCGTTTTCCAGCGCGTAGACATAAGGCGTCTCCGGCGGCGAGCGCATATAACCCGGTGTGTTGCGGTCGGCCTCGACCAGCGAGACATGGGTCAGCACCGAGCCGTAATCGTACATGCGGCCGGTAGCCGAAGTGCCGGCGACGACGTAGGCATCCGGACGCGACGTCACCTCCCAGCCTTCATGCGCGAAGGCGGTGATGCGTCCGTCCCTGCCCGCCCCGATCCGGATGCGATGGCGGGTTTCGGCCCGATAAGTCTGGGTGCCGAAGGCCTGCATGCGGCTCGTAACGCAACGCACGGGCCGGCCGAGACGCTTGGCGGCGACGGCGACGATCGCGGTGCGTGACGTCATTGGCCCCTTCGAGCCGAACGCCCCGCCGATGAAGGGACTGAGGATGCGCACATTCGCAGGATCGATCTTCAGCTGCCGCGCAAGCTCGGACTTCCAGCCAGTGACGTTCTGCGACGGCTCATGGACGATGAGCTGATCGCCCTGCCAGAGCGCCGTTGTCGAGAACAGCTCGATCGGATTGTGATGCTGGGTCGGCGTCGAATAGCGCGCGTCGATCTTGACCGGAGCCGCGGCATAGGCGGCGTCGAAATCGCCGGCCTTCACATCCTCCTTGTGCATGGGGTTCTTTCCGGCAGCATCAACAGTCTTCGTGCCCGGACTGTCGAAGCTCGCGGTCGGCTTTTCCTCCTCATACTCGGCGTGGATCAACTGCGCCGCCTCTTCCGCCGCCTCGAATGTCTCGGCAACGGCCAAGGCGATGATCTGCCCATCGTGGAAGATCGTGCGGTCATGCAGCGGTCCGATCGAGTTTGCACTGCCATTGCCGAACTTCGGCCTGTCGACCTTATCCATGTCGCCGTATGTCACGATATCGAGCAGGCCCGGCACCGCACGAGCCTCATCGAGATGAAGCTTGGCCACCTTGCCCTTGGCGATGCTGCTCGTTGCAAGCGCGCCATAGGCGATGTTGGCCGCCGGCAAATCAGCCGGATAGCCGGCCTGCCCGGTGACTTTCAGCCGCGCATCGATGCGTGGCAGCGGTTCGCCCATGTTCTCCTTGGGCCTTGGAGCGGCTGCGTCCATGGTCACACCTTCATGTCTCGGGTTTCGAGCAGCGCGCGCACCAGCGTTCGTTTGCCGAGCTCGATCTTGAACGCGTTGTGCTGGCGCGGTTCGGCATCGGCAAAGGCGGCGTCCGCCGCAGCACCCGCCGATGTCTCGTCGAGCTTCTTGCCTTGCAAGGCCGCCTCGGCTGTCTTGGCGCGCCAGGGCACGGTCGCCACGCCGCCGAGCGCGATCCGCGCCTCGCGGACGCTGTCGCCGTCGAGATCGAGCGCAACGGCCGCCGAAGCCAGCGCAAAGGCGTAGGATTCGCGGTCGCGGATCTTCAGGTAACGCGAGCGCGTGGCCCAGGGGATGGCGGGCACCTCGATGGCGGTGATGATCTCGTCGGCCGCCAGATCGGTCTCGATATGCGGCGTGTCACCGGGCAGCCGATGCAGCCTGGCGAAGGGAATCTTCCGCGCTCCGCGCGAGCCCTCGGCACGAACGACGGCGTCGAGCGCGATCAAGGCCTGGGCAAAATCGCCGTGATAGGTGGCTATGCAGGCATCGCTGGCGCCCAGCACCGCGTGCTGACGGTTGAAGCCTTCCATCGCCGCGCAGCCCGAGCCCGGCATCCGCTTGTTGCAGGCCCAGGAGGTCTCGCGGAAATATTCGCAGCGCGTTCGCTGCAGCACGTTGCCGGCAAGGCTCGCCATGTTGCGAATCTGGCCGCTTGCCGCCAATCTCAGGCTATCGGCAATGACGGGATAGCGGCGTTTGACTTCGCCGTGGTCAGCGGCCTCTCCCATCCGTACCAGGGCGCCGAAGCGGACGCCGTCGTCGCTGACCCGGATCTGCCTGAGCGCCGGCTCCTCAAGCCGGTTGAGGTCCAGCAGCCGGCCGGGCGCGGCCACGCCAAGCTTCATGTAGTCGGCGAGATTGGTGCCGCCGGCGATGAATTGCGCGTTCGCCCGCGTCGGCTGGTCGTCGTCGGTCGTAAAGCGGGAGGCGATGGCGACCGCGGCGGAAATGTCCGCCGGCCGTTCATAGATGAAAGGGCGCATGGTCAGGCTCCCCTCGCCTGGTCACGCGCCTGGGCGATCGCCGCGACGATGTTCGGATAGGCCGCGCAGCGGCAGATGTTGCCGCTCATATATTCGCGGATGTCGTCCTCGGAGTTCGCGTGACCTTCGTTGACGCAGCCGATGGCCGACATGATCTGACCCGGCGTGCAGTAGCCGCACTGGAAGGCGTCGTGGTCGATGAAGGCCTGCTGCATCGGATGCAGCCTGCCGTCGCTCGAAGCGAGCCCTTCCACCGTCATCACTTCCTTGCCCTGGTTCATCACGGCAAAGCTCAGACAAGAGAGCACGCGTTTTCCGTCGACGAGCACGGTGCATGCGCCGCACTGGCCGTGGTCGCAGCCCTTCTTCGTGCCGGTAAGGCCGGCATGATCGCGCAGCGCATCCAGCAGACTCGTCCTTGTGTCCAGCGAAAGCTCGTAAGGCTGCTTGTTGATACGCAGCGATATGGCGACGGCTTCCCTGAGCTTGGAATGGGTCGCGGCCGGCACTTCCGCCTTTGCGGCGGAGGTCAGCAACGGCGCGGCAGCGGCAGCTGAAACCGTACCGGTCATGAAGCTTCGTCGGCTGAGACCAGTCGCGCTCGATACGGGATTTTGGGACATGGCTCGCTCCCCTGGTTGGCTGGGTAGGCTGGCTGGGTATCAGCGCTAACCTCTCAGCCGCGGCATTGTTCCGAATTTGTCGGCTCAAAAACGGGTCACGAAAGAGTGACTCCCGGACGGCTTCCAAGGACCCGACGACGGGCCATTGCATGGGGATTGGCGTCGGGCCGGTTGTCGCGGCAAAGGAACTTTTCCGAATGCGGAAGGTTGACCTCGGCTTGGGCTGGTGATGTGCGGCCGCGCCGCGCAAGTTCCCATGCGAGCAATCCCAGCAAGTGCGCAGCGGTTGACTGCCCGGAATTGCACAAGACAAAACACTTCGATCGAAAGGCATGCCGGTGGATACGAATTCTCCAGTTGCCGACCCCGTGGACGAGAGGCGGCGGCCGACGCGTCGCTCCGAAAAACGAGACAAAAGCCCGCAGCGCTCCGATACCCGAAGAAGGGCAGCGCCCGATGCCTCGCCGGATAAGACCGATGCGTCCCCAGAAGATGGCGGCGCGCCGCAGGACAAGCGCAGCCTGTCCGGGTCCATCAAACGACATCCCGTCACCGCGGGCACCGTCCTGCTTGTCGTGCTGCTGGTTGCGGCAGGCGCGGTGGCCTGGTGGCTGAACGCGCGCAACTACGAATGGACGGACGATGCCTTCATCGATGCGCGCACGGTGACCGTCGGCGCCGAAATCGCCGGCCGCATCACGGAGGTGGCCGTCACCGACAATCAACCCGTCGAAGCGGGTGCGGTCCTGCTTCGCATCGACGACAGCGACTACCAGGCCTCGCTCAAGCAGGCTGAGGCCAGCGTGGCGGCGGCGCAGGCCGAGATCACCAATGTCGCGGCCCAGACCGAGGCGCAGAACGCCAAGATCGATGCCGCGCAAAAGCAGGTCGCCCAGGCGCAGGCGGCGCTGGAATTCGCCAAGTCGGAGGACCGGCGCAACCGCGAGCTGCTGGCCCGGGGCACCGCCACCGAGCAGCAGGCGCAGCAGGCAGCGTCAACGCTCCGCCAGGACCAGGCGGCCCTCGACACGGCGACGGCGAATGCGGAGGCCGCGAAAAGCCAGCTCGCGGTGCTGCAGGCACAGGGCAAGAGCGCTGACGCCAAACTGCGGCAGGCAAGAGCGAGCGAAGACCAGGCCAGGACCACGCTCACACGCACCACCATCGTGGCCCCGGTCGCCGGCCGGGCAACCAACATCACCGTTGCGAAAGGCACCTATGCTCAGCCCGGGCAAGTGCTGATGATGTTCGTTCCGAAGGACGTCTGGGTGAAGGCGAATTTCAAGGAGACGCAGCTCGACCTGATGCGGCCGGGCCAGCCGGTCGACATCGCCATCGACGCCTATCCGGAAAAGACCTTCCACGGCCGTGTCGACAGTGTGCAGGCCGGCAGCGGCACTGCCTTCAGCCTTCTGCCCGCCGAGAACGCCACCGGCAATTTCGTCAAGGTCGTCCAGCGCGTGCCCGTGAAGATCGTCTTCGACCAGCCGCCGGACGCCTATCTCGGTCCGGGTATGTCGGTGGTGCCGACGGTCAAGGTACGATGACTGATGCGGTATTAGCCCATGGCGGCGAAAGCCGCTCCGCCGCCGGCGGACGCAATCCCTGGCTTATCGCGATCGTCGTCTCCATCGCCACCTTCATGATGGTGCTCGACACCGCGATCGCCAATGTCGCGTTGCGCAACATTGCCGGCAGCCTGGCGGCCGGCCTGGACGAGAGCACCTGGGTCATCACCACCTATCTTGTCGCCAGTTCGGTCATCGTTCCAATCAGCGGCTGGCTCGCCGACGTCGTCGGCCGCAAGCGTTATTACATGCTCTGCGTCGCCACCTTCACCGGCGCGTCGTTGCTCTGCGGCCTGGCGCCCAATCTCGACATGCTGATCCTGTTCCGCATCCTCCAGGGTCTTGGCGGCGGCGGCATGGCGCCGAGCGAGCAATCAATCCTCGCCGATACTTTCCCGCCCGAAAAGCGCTCGCAGGCCTTCGCGCTCTACGGCATCGCGGTCATCGTGGCGCCGACGGTAGGCCCGACGATCGGAGGGTGGCTGACGGACCATTTCTCCTGGCATTGGATCTTCTTCATCAATGTGCCCTTCGGCATTCTTTCGCTGGCGCTCGTGCAATGGCTGGTGGTCGAGCCGGACGTGCTGAAACGCGAGCGCCGGGAGAGGCTGAAAGGCGGCCTAAAGGTGGATTGGGTCGGCTTCATCCTGGTGACGCTGGCGCTCGGATGCCTGGAGGTGTTCCTCGACGAGGGCCAGCGCAACGATTGGTTTTCATCGAGTTTCATCACCACCTTCGCCGTGATCTCCGCCGTCTCGTTGCTCATCCTGATTCCGTGGGAGCTGGCACACCGCGACCCGATCGTCGATATGCGGCTGCTGTTCATGCGTCAGTTCGGCACGGCCTTCCTCGTCATGATGGCGGTAGGCGCGGCGCTGTACAGCACGACGCAGCTCCTGCCGCAGCTGCAGCAGACAGCGTTCGACTACACAGCGACGCTGTCGGGGCTTTCGATGATGCCGGGCGGCATCGCCATGCTGATGCTGATGCCGGTCTCGGGCTTCGCCTCCGGTTTCGTGCAGCCGAAATACCTGATCATGCTGGGCATGTCGGCGGTGGCCATAGCGCTCTGGCATCTGACCTCGCTGGCCCCGGATGCGACGTTCAGCTTCTTTGCCTTTGCCCGCGTCTTCCTGATGGTCGGCCTGCCCTTCCTGTTCATCCCGATCTCGACCGCGGCCTATCTCGGGCTGCCGCCGAGGAAGACCAACCAGGCTTCGGCGCTGATCAATGTTGCCCGCAACCTCGGCGGCAGCATCGGCGTCTCGCTGACCAACACCGTGATTGCGCAGCAAGCGCAGCTGCATCAATCGAATCTGACAGCTGACACCGTGCAATCATCGTCCACCTACCAGCAGACATTGCGGCAGATCAGCGAGTATTTCACCGCCCAAGGCTCCCCCGCCGTCGAGGCGAAGGCGCAGGCGGTCGGCTGGGTCGGCCAGCTCATCGGCCGCCAGGCGACGCTGCTCGCCTATGTCGACGTCTTCCGCTACTCGGCGATCGCCACCGCGTTGCTGGTGCCGCTGGCGCTTCTTTTGCGGTCGCCCAAGCCGTCCCGTCCGGGGAAATAGCGCGCTTCCGACGGAACATGCGTTGCCGGTTGCGAGTTTGCTCCCAAAGGCAATGGCCGTTGCGAAGCGATATGAAATCGAAGCTGATCGCAGAAACTTCCGGACAGAGAACTTTCGTGGTCGTGTTGGACCCTGGCGAGGAAGCGATCGCCGCGCTGACGACTTTTGCCGAGCAGAAAGGGATCACCGGCGCTTCGCTGACGGCGATCGGCGCGTTCGAGAAGGCGACGGTCGGCTGGTTCGACACCGGGTCGAAATCCTATCGCAAGATCCCTGTCGATGAGCAGTGCGAAGTGCTGAGCGCCATCGGCGACGTTGCCGTCGGCGACAATGGCAAGCAAAGCCTCCACATTCACGCGGTGCTTGGTCTGCGCGACGGAAGGACACGCGGCGGACATCTGCTGGAAGGCACTGTCCAGCCGACATTGGAAGTTACCGTGCTGGAGTCGCCTGCGCATCTGCGCCGCAGGAAGCGCAGCGATCTGGGGATCGCGTTGATCGACCTCGAGGCCTGACAGCAGACAAAACCGCTCACTTCCAGGCCGAAAGTGAATCCGCAGCATTGGAGAAAGAGATGGACCCCCGTAACAAGCAGCGAAAACAGCAAGACGAGGCCGAGGCTCCGGCCATCGAGCAGCAGGACTGGGATTCCCTTGAGGGCGACAAGGTGCTTCCGGACAGCGTGGTCGTGGAAGAAGGCATTCCCGACGCCAGGGAGACGGAAGACACTCCCTCCGAGGAGGACGATGACAATCCCAGCCAGAACAGCGACGAGGCCTTGCCCGACGACGAGGAGGAAGAGGTTTTGTCGCGGGATCCCTCCAAGGAGGGAGGCCGGTTCGACGAGGTCTAGGAATCACGCGCCTGCCTGGCCGATGAAGGTTGAAAAACATCCGATCGGCGCGGGTTGCGAAGGGCACCCGTCCCGCGGCCGCCCGTTCAATGCCTTGATCCGTGCTCCACCAGACGGAAGCTGTACCGGTCGCGTACGAATTCGTTGAAGAACCGCCCCTTGGAGGGAGCGGCCGTGAACGCGGCGTAGGTCTCAGGCTCGACTTCCTCATAGTCATAGCGGTCGCCGCTCGGCACGAACCATACCGAAAGGATCTTCGTCGCAGGATCGTAATGGGTGTTCCGGATGGCAGTGGAAGGCATGACGGACATCCTGTTTTGCCATGCGTAATTCCTGGGTTGTCATGAGGTTCCGCGGTATCGGGCGTCGGCGGCACAAAGCCTTGTGAGGGCGGCGGAATTGCCTATCTGAAGGCTATGCCATCAGCGAAATCGAGGACCGCGACTCAGCTCCGCCAGGGCGATCTTTTCGGCGCCCCAGACAGCTTGCCGGAGGGATTCCACTACCGACCGGAGCTGATCACGCGCGGCGAAGAAAGCGATCTGGTCCGCCATATCGGCTCCCTGGCCTTCAAGCCCTTCGACTTTCATGGCCATCTTGCCAACAGGCAGGTCGTCGGCTTCGGGCTGCGTTACGACTACGATCGCCGCGAAGTCGTGGAAGCACCGGCTATTCCAGATTTCCTGCTGCCGCTCCGCGACAGGGTCGCCGCCTTCGCCGGCCGACCCGCGTCCGAGTTCTCGCAGGTGCTGATCAACGAATACCGGCCCGGCGCCGGCATCGGCTGGCATCGCGACAAGCCACATTTCGAGCTCGTCGCGGGCGTCTCCCTGCTGGCGTCCTGCAGCTTCCGGCTACGCCGCAGGAACGGCGCGACTTGGGACCGCGAGACGATCGAGGTCGAGCCAAGATCCGTCTATCTCATGGCCGGTCCGGCGCGCAACGAATGGGAGCACAGTATTCCGCCACTCGCCCAGCACCGCTACTCGGTCACATTTCGGACGTTGCGGCCCAAGCTCTGAGCGGGCGTCGGCTCACGCTCCCGGCGACGCCGACGTCACTCGCCACACCGTGTTGCCGACGTCGTCGGCTATGAGCAGCGCGCCAGATCTGTCGACGGCGACGCCGACCGGTCTGCCTCTCGCCTCGCCCCTGTCGTTGAGGAAGCCGGTCACCACGTCCTGCGCCATTCCGTTCGGGTGCCCGCCGCTGAACGGCACGAACACGACCTTGTAGCCGTTGAAGCGCTGGCGGTCCCAACTGCCATGTTCGCCGACGAAGGCGCCACCGCGATAGCTCTGCGGCAGGCTGTTGGCGGTGTAGAAGGCCAGCCCCAGCGGCGCGACATGCGAGCTCAGTGCATAGTCCGGCGGGATCGCCTTTGCCACCATGTCCGGGCGCTGCGGCATGACGCGCGGATCGACATGCTGGCCGTAGTAACTGTAGGGCCAGCCATAAAAGGCGCCGTCTTTCACCGACGTCATGTAGTCCGGCACGAGATTTGGTCCGAGCTCGTCGCGTTCGTTGACCACCGTCCAAAGGGCTTTGCTTTCCGGCTCGAACGTCAGGCCGTTCGGATTGCGCAGCCCGCTGGCGAAGATGCGCGAGCGTCCCGTTGCACGATCGACCTCCCAGATCGCCGCACGGTCCTTTTCGGCCTGGATGCCGTTTTCGGTGATGTTGCTGTTCGAGCCGACGCCGACATAAAGCAGGGATCCGTCCGGGCTCGCGACGAGGCTTTTCGTCCAGTGGTGATCGATCGGACCGCCCGGCAGCTCCGTGAGCACCTTGCCCGGCGCAGTGATCGTGGTGTCACCCGGCTGGTATGGATAGCGCATGATCGCATCCGTATTGGCAACGTAAAGGTCGTTGCCGACCAGCGCGACGCCGAAGGGCGAGTTGAGATGGTCGAGGAAGACGCCCTGATATTCCGGCTTGCCGTCGCCGTTGGTGTCGCGCAGCAGCGTAATGCGGTTGCTTGGCCCGGTGTCGCCGCCGGAGGTGACCCAGGACTCGACCCAGTCCATCACGATGTCCTTCGGCCGTTTGACCGATCCCTCGGTCGGCGCCGTGGACTCCACGACCAGAATATCGCCATTGGGCAGCACGTAGAGCGAGCGCGGATGCTGCAGGCCCTTCGCCAGCGCCTGGATCTGCAAGCCCTGCGCGACCGTCGGTTTCTCGTCGTTCTTCCAGCCGACCACCGAGGCCAGATGCATCGGCGGGAAGAAATACTGGTTTATTTCAGGGAGCTTCGGGTTCGCGCCGATCTGCTCGTTGGGATCGGTATTGTCATTGCTGCAGCCCGCAATAACCAAGGCGGATGCGCACGACAGAGCTGCCATTGTCCGCGTGATGGATCCATCAAGTCGTCTCATCGGCTACTCCCACGTGATGGCGATAGACCAGCGCCCAGCCGAGCCAGCCGGTGAACAGCAGGATGATCACGACCAGCGCCGACAGGATCAGCCCCGTCGGCACAACAGACGTCCATGCATCGCGCGTATGGATGAGCATGTTGAAGAAGGCCAGGACGAGCGCCACGAAATTGCCGGCCATGTGCAGCCAAGCGGTCGGCTGTTCGCGTATCTGCCGTCCCGCAGTAAAGTCCACGAGCCCAACGACAGCTGCCAGAATCCCGACGATGACGCCGACCGTAACGAGCCAGGACGAGAAGTTGGCCCATGTCATTTCGGCGGTTCGCCAGTAGACTATGTCGGTCAGCAAAGTACCGACAAAGCAGGCTATCGGGATCGTGATCAGCATGGGGTGGATAGGGTGGCCGGCTATGCTTGCCGTTGATCTCGGATTCTCCATGCGGAAGCTCCTTTCCGTAAACTCAACAAGGCAAACAGGCTAATGTTCCGCTAGGAATTACCGCGGTCACCAGAAGGTGAACGAGTCCGCTTTCCATGTCGCTCGGCCAGGAGATCGGCCGCTACGCGCGGGCCGGTCACGATCCTGAAACCGGTCCCGTACCATCCGATCGCGGTGCAGGTTGCCAACCGCATGCATGCCTGGAACCGTTTTCAGGATCGACGCTCGTAAGGCAGGCCGACAGGCTGCCTCAACGTGCTGCAACGGCATTTCGCCCGAGCTTCGCGCGGCGCGGTTCAAATCGCTTGCGTAAGCAACCGATGCTGGGTTTGCCGCAATACCGTGACGGTGCGCCGCGCGCGGGCCTTCGTGGCGGAAACGGCGGCGAACGCTATGAAGAAGAGCATGCCCGGATCAGCGCTGCCGCCTGACACCGAGTTGGCAACGATGCTGGCGAGGGCAGCATTCCTGACGCTCAACACGACGGCGTCGGTTTCCGGGTCCAGGCGCTCCCGCGCCCGGCCAACCCCGCTGACAAGGACGGCGACCAGGATCGCCACCATCAGTGATCCGAACAAGCCAAGCTGGGACAGGACCGCGATCGGCCAGCTCGAAGCCCTCGAGCTGCCGAAACCGACCCCGAGACCGCTGGTGTCCAGAAAGGACTGCAGGCTCTTGACGTTCCAATAGGTGCGCTCCTCACCGGAGGAGGAATTGGCCTTGTTGATGATGGTCGAGTTGATCAGCCTGATGAAGGGATCCAAGGCGCCGGCGTCATAGAGACTGACGCCCAAGACGGTGACAACGCCGAAAGCCATGATGGCGAATATGAGGATCTCCTCGCGTTCGAAGCGGCCGCGCAGAACCGAGGCCGACATCGAGAAGGCTACGGGGACGCAGAGGATCGTCAGGCCGATATAGGCGGTCGACGACGTCGACAGAATAGTCAGAAATAGCAAGATGGCTGCCAGCCACTGGGCAAGACGCGATTTGGTTTTTCTCCAGTATGTGTAGCAGAACGCCAGACAGGCGAGGGAAGCGGCGGCGAAGGAAGAGGCCTCGGAGAACGCCCCCGCGATTCGCGAGAATCCTGCCTCGACCGCATCTGTCAGTAGAGCATAGCTCGCGGTCCTGATCGGAGCCAGCAGGTCACCTGCACCTGCGCATTTGCCGAAGAAATCGATCAGTCCCATGCCCGCATGGAGACCGCACCACAGGAAAAATCCACGGCGCAGCTGATCGATCCTGTCGGAGTGCAAAAACAGCATGCAAAGCGCAATGGCTGTGAGACCGCCAAGAATGAAATAGCCCGTCTGCGACGTATTCGCCGAGACCGGGGCCAGAGAGGCTTCGACGACCGCGCCGCGGGTTTTCGACTGCACGAAGACGACGGTCTGTCCTGCGAAGAGTCTTGGAAGCAGCCACGCCCCAATGATCGCGTAGGTCATGAGGCTCATGAGTATCCAGATCGAGCGGATGCTCCCGAACACACTTCCAAGCTCGAACCAGACATAACGCCTCGCAGTCACGGCTGTGACGAGCAGCGCCGCGAACAAGGTGTAGATGAGAGGCGTGGATCCGCCGAGCGAAGTAAGGGTCATGGCGGCCGTCGAGCCGAACGCCAGGGACGCCATCAGGCCGATAATCAACATGCCGCGGGAATAGTAGGCGACAATCAGGACAGCGGCGCACACTGCCAGTCCCGGAATCGAGAACTGCATCGTCGCACGGCCTTTCTCGTACAGGTCGCCCTCTGGATGCCCCTAGGCAGCCAGAGGCGGTGTCTCGCCCTGCATACTTCGGCAGACGGGTGTCCCGGACAAGGGAGCCAAAGGACGTAGCCGAACATCCCACAGCGGTAGGGTGCCGGCAGATACGCCTTCCGAACGAACCGGTAGAGGGTCGGCCCGGCGGTACGCATTAAAGCTTAAGCACGGCGGAGGTGCTGGAGACCCCGGCACGATGTAAGCTCGTTCCTGCTCGGATCGGACGTCTGGATACCAGTGCTGAATGTTGCTTGCCAAAAGCCGCGAGGAGCTGGCCAACGAAACCGAGCGCGTTGGTTTGCCCGTCATGACAGGCTACCGCCCAAGGTGGCCGCTTCATCGCGTGCGAAGGCGCCGCGATGCCGATATAGATCGCCGCCTCCGGGTGGCTGGACTATTCGACGGCGGTCGCGATCGCGCATTCGTAATTCTGGCACAGGCGGTGGATTGGTTGGCGTACCAGCGCGAGAAGGAGGAGCGGTATGACCAGGCGGATCAGGCGAGGGACGTTGGGAGCCAAAGAGGCCAAGCAGCTCAAGGAAGTTTACGACCGGGCCCGGGCCGTTCAAGCCAAATACGCGGAGTCCCACCTCGCGGGCCGGGCGGCAAAAACGCTGGTCGATGCGTTCGAAGCCGCGGGGCATCCCGAAGATACGGCTGTCGATCCGCAATGGCTGAGCAAGGCCGCCCCCAAGGGAAATGCGTGAAAACATCATGCAATCGAAAGCCGCGGCGGCGCCCTAAGCGCTTCGCGATCTTTCGGATTTCGCTCCATGCGCTTTAGGTTCTGATTTTACCATGTCCTTTTCGCGAAACCGATTCCCACTTTCGGGAGACATGCTCCAGGTCTCTCCTGCCAGCCTCGCATTCTCGGGCCTTGCCGGGCAAACCCAGCTGCAACCTTGGGCAACCGGCGGAAGGCATGCCCGCAAAATGCGGAAGCCAGGCAAATGCCGCCCCGCCTGACAGGGCCCGGCGCAGACATCGGTCTTCGATTTTTTCCCATCGCAGGAGCTCGATGCGGAACTTCGAAGTCGGTCGCGACGTTATTGGCGGTTGGAGAAGGGTTCCTTTCCATCGGGCATAGCAACTGAAGTCGGCTCACTGTGAAGCCGCTCACATCTGGCTTTCAAGAAGCAACTATTGTAGGTTGTGTTAAAGTTGGAGAAACTGGCGGGTCTCCATGCAGACACTGTCGCAGTTCATAGGACCACGTCCGCTTGGGGGGACGTGGTCGAAGGTCGAGTGGGGCAACAACGATTTTCTCGGTGTGGCCGCAAGAGCCTATAAACCCCATTCGATCGTGTGTCGCCAGGATGACGACGACGACACGATCTTCATCGTAAAGTCGGGCTGGACCCTGCTTTGCCGCGGACTGCCGGACGGAGAACGGCAGATCATCGACACTCCTCTTTGGGGAGACATAGTCGGCTTCCGTTCCGCGGACGGGCCTCGCTTCGCTTCGCTGGTCTCCATAACCGACGTCACCGTTTATCCAATACCAAGGAAAGCGCTGGTCGAGAGTATCTCGTCCGAGGGTAGCTTCGGTAGCAAGATTGCCCACTCGCTGGCGCGGATGAACGCCATCCTTGCCGAACATCTGGTGAATGTCGGGCGACGCAACGCAATGAGCCGGATCGCCCATTTCCTGCTCGAGTTGGAGGAACGGCTCTCCAAAGTCGGCCTGTCGGCTCACGGGAGATATGATTGTCCCCTCACTCAGAACGAGCTGGCGGACATCCTCGGAATGACCCCCGTTCACGTGAACCGGACACTGCGGGAGCTCCGCAGGGCCGATCTCGTCTCGTTCAAGACCGGCCGTGTCGAGATTCTCAACCGCAAGAACCTCGTCAAATTGGCCGGGTTCGAGAAAGAGTACCTCGGCTAGAGCATTTCACCGTTTCACGGAAACGGCGAACCGCTCTATCTCTTTGTTTTGGCGCAATTTCGGACGGAAGGCTACGGCGAGGTCGCCGAGCCCGACCGCCTCACACTTTTCCTGGTATTGCTCTAGATTTACGGATCCAACCATGCTGGCGTGATGCCTCCCGCCTCCAGGCGGGCAGCATGGCTGCGTGCCTGCAACCAGCGGCGCAGCTTCCCTAAAATCGGAAATTTACGAAAAATTAACCTAGGTTAGCGACCCCTAATAATTCGGTCCTAGAGTAACGTTAGCCGTTCTTCGCTGGGGTAGGCGTGGAACTGCCATGTCAGAATGAAGCGATCCAGCTCAAAACAGGGCGGGCGGGGTCACTTTTCCACATTCTAGAACAAGGGGTAGTCGGCCGCCGGCGGCGGCTCGTGTGCAAAAAGGGTGGGTAGTATGAGTTCAACAGCAGGACTGGTTAATTACACCTCGATAAATCAGCCAAGAATTCCGATCAGCGGAATTGAAAGTGCTCCTCAAAAGGAATGCCTCCTCATACTGGATGGAAGGGCCTTGGACCGAGAATGTCTTGCATCGGCCCTCGTAGACCACGAACTCGGCATGGCGGTCGCGGCCATGGGTTCAATCGAAGAATGGCGCATGAAGAAGAGTTCGGTACCTCCCCTGGTCGCCATACTCTTCAACCTTGGCGGTCGGAAGATCACCGATCATGCCACGGCGGACGAGATCAGGCGGATATCGTCTGAGTTCAAATCGATCCCCGTGGTCGTCCTGGCCGACAATGAAGACCTCGCACAGATACTGGCAGCTCTCGAATGTGGCGCGCGAGGCTACATTCCGACCTCGGTCGGTATCGACGTGTGTGTCGAAGCGATCAACCTGGCGGCAGCCGGCGGCATCTTTGTCCCGGCAAGCAGCGTTCTTTCCATGCGTCATCTGATCGACTCCGACAGCCGCGACACGCAGCCTTTGTCGAGAATGTTCACGCAGAGGCAGACCGAGGTCGCCCAGGCACTCCGGCGCGGGAAGGCGAACAAGATCATCGCCTACGAACTGAACCTGCGCGAGAGCACAGTGAAGGTGCATATTCGAAATATCATGAAGAAACTGAAGGCGACCAACCGCACGGAAGTCGCCTACAAAGTCAACGATCTCTTCGCGGAAGGAGTTGCCGCGGAGCGACCTTAAACGCTAGAGCGGTTCACCGTTTCACGGAAACGGCGAACCGCTCTATCTTCTTGTTTTGACGCAATTCCGGACGGAAAACCGCTCACACTTTTCCTGGAATTGCTCTAGAACGGCCCGCCGTCGCGGGCCGTATCTATTGCTTCGACTGAAGTAAGCACCGGGGCCTCCGTTGCCTTTGCGGCAGCGGAGGCCCCCAGACAGACTGTCCGGCCTGGTCCGAGCTTCCCGACAATTGGAGCCTCTGGTGGTGTCAAGTTGGACCGGCGCGCCAGAACGCTTCACAGTTTCACGGAAACGGCGAACCGCTCTATCTCTTTGTTCTGACGCAATTCCGGACAGAAAGCCGCTCACACCTTTCCTGGAATTGCTTTAGAAGTTCGCTGCGTCCGCTCGGTGCGCCAAATGCTGCTCCGCCGCTTCCTGTCACCGATAGTACGAAGCTATCCGCCATAAGTGCTAACCGATGATCTTATGGAGAACGCGAAATCCCGGGCCGAACATGTAGATACTGTGTCGGAATGGAGTTTTCGCGCATGTCTGAGCAAGGTCTTCGTTTTCCAAGATCCGTCCACCTGCAGAAACGCGGCCGCCAACTGATCCCCGGCGGATGTCACACCTACGCAAAAGGGGAGGATCAATATCCTGTCCTTGCTCCGGGTTTCATCGAGCGCGGTCTGGGTTGCCGCGTCTGGGACGTCGACGGCCACGAATACATCGAATACGGCATGGGCAATCGCGCCGTCGGGCTTGGGCACGCTTACCCGAGCGTGCTGAGCGCCGTGGAAGCCGCTCTGGTCGGCGGCTGCAATTTCACGCGGCCCGCGAAGATCGAAGTCGACTGCGCCGAGACGTTCCTGGAGCTGATCGGTGCGCAGATGGTAAAATTCTGCAAGGATGGGTCGGATGCCACTTCGGGCGCCGTCCGCCTTGCCCGCGCCTACACGGGCCGCGATCTCGTTGCCTGCTGCGCCGACCACCCGTTCTTTTCGACGGACGATTGGTTCATTGGAACCACGCCGATGAATGCGGGAATTCCGGAGGCGGTCCAGAAGCTGACCGTCACCTTCCGCTACAACGATATCGCCAGCGTCAAAGATCTCTTTGAGAGATATCCGGGCAAGTTGGCAGCGTTGATCCTTGAACCGTCCCGCGGCGACGATCCTGCGAACGGGTTCTTGCACGAGGTGCAACGTCTCTGCAGGGAAAATGGCGCGCTGCTCATTCTCGACGAGATGATCACCGGCTTCAGATGGCATGCGGCCGGGGCGCAGAAACTGTACGGAATCGAGCCAGACCTGTCGACATTCGGCAAGGCACTCGGCAACGGGTTTTCCGTCTCCGCCCTGGCGGGGAAACGCGAATATATGCGTCTCGGCGGCCTGGAGCAAACGGACCGTCCAAGGGTGTTTCTGCTGTCGACCACGCATGGCGCGGAGACTCATGCGCTCGCGGCGGCGATCGCAACCATGCGGGTCTACCAGAACGAGCCCGTGATCGAGCACCTTTATGCCCAGGGAACAAAACTGAGGGAAGGGATCGAACAGGCCGCCAGACAGCATGGAGTGGATCAGCACTTCAAGGTCACCGGTCGTCCTTGCTGCCTGGCATTTGCCACGCTCGATCTCGACGGCAAACCGTCGCAGACCTACCGCTCGCTGTTCCTGCAGGAGACGATCAGGCGTGGGGTGCTCATGCCGTCCCTGGTCGTCAGCTACACGCACGACGACGACGCCATCATGAAGACTATCGAGGCTGTCGACGGAGCCTTGGCGGTCTATGCGCGGGCACTGGATTCGGGAGCGGACCATTTGTTGGTCGGGCGTCCCTCGCGGGTCGTGTTCCGCCGCTACAACAGCGGCGATGAGCGGGCCGAAATGATCGCGGAGAGTTCCGAAATCGCGACGGGCGCGATCGAGAGGCAATCGGAAAGCCGGCTCGCAGCGACAGCTTGACTAGATCGGTTCATCGTTTCACGGAAACGCCGAACCGCTCTAACTCTTTGTTTTTACGCAATTCCGGACGGAAAACCGCTCACACTTTTCCTGGAATTGCTCTAACTGAAAGCGCCTTCGGTCCCTTCGATCCGGGCACCAACAATCACCCGACCGCAGACTGCAAGCTTTCGTCAAGTGAGACGATGGAGAGGGACCTTCCTGAACTCACGGTCCTGCAAGTACAGAATCCGCTGATTGATCTGCAGTGACCTCAGGTCCAGGGAAGGTGTATTTGCCCAGCCAGTTGACGGCTTCCTCGATCGTATCGAAATTCTTGTGTTGCCCCGTGAGCAACCCGAAACCTGTCTCAAGGAACCATTTGCCCTTGGTTGAATAGGTCTCCTCGTCGATCCGGGTAAGTATAGCGACCAGCTGGTCGAACTTCCATACTAGAATACCGGACTCTCCGCCCTCAACCGTTCCTATTCGGGCCTCGTTGAGCGAAAACCCCGGAGCAAGTCTGGCGTGGCCCACCTTGATTTTTCCCCTCGAACTCCACACGCACGACAAAAATGCCTAGCGTGGATCGCTTCTTCTGTGTTCGGTCTTTTTGTTGCGAACGTCGTCCTGCCGGACGACGGGTAAGTTTGTTAGCAGATCGTCAGATACGTTCAAAGGCCCTTTCGCTCGTCATCCACTGTTGGTTTTTTGGTGGCGTCCCACTAGAAAATATTGGCTTTTCGGAGCGTGAAAGCCTCGGCGAAATGCTCGGGCGCCCGGCACTCCATGCCGCGCAATCGGGCAAGTCCGACGAAGGTCTCGCGGTCGAACCAGTCCTTGGAGCGCTGCGTCCCGAAGTGCTCGTGGAGAAGCTCGATCTTGCGCTCGAGAACCTTGGCCGCAAGCGGCACATAGGCATTGGGCTGGCCAAGGTCGCCGTCCCACTTCGGGATCTCGTATTCGAGCACCAGATGATCGCGGAAAACGTTCCAGGTCAATTGATTGACCTCTCGATGATCCTGATGGGCGTCGAACCTGGAGTGCGTAAACACCACGTCGGGGTTGATCCGTGACCGCAGATCGATCAGCCAATGCTTTATCGATCGGCTATGGGCTGGAAAGTAGCTGTCTTCGAAATCGGCGACGTCGACCGTGGACGCGTTCGATCCTTCGAGGAAGGATTTCGCCGATGCCCTGGCCTCGGCCGATCGCTGCCCGCCGGCGCTCAACACGCACCAATGGACGTTCAGTTTGACCCCCGACGCGATCAGGCTGAGGATCGTGCCTCCCGCTCCGATCTCGATGTCGTCGGAATGGGCGCCGAGGCAGAGGATCGAGACTTCCTCCCCTCGACGCGCGAGGCCAAGCCCCTTCATGATGCAGCCATCACCATGCTGCGTCTGATTTTCTCGGCGGTGGTCTTCCGGTTCCAGGGCATGTCGCCCTTCTCGACCATGTCTTCCAGCGACTGCCAATCGCGCAGTGTATCCATCGAGCGCCAGAAGCCTTCATGCTTGTATGCCATCAGCATGTTGTCGTCGATCAGCCGCCTGAAAGGTTCGATAACGAGCTCCTCGCCGTCTCGCATGTAGTCGAAGATTTCCGGCCGGAACACGAAGTACCCGCCGTTGATCCAGATCTCCGAAGTCTCGGTCGTGCGGAACTCGCGCACCCGGCCGTCCTCGGCGATGTCGGCCAGATGATAGGTCAGCGGCGCCCGCACTGCGAGAAAGCAGCCGATCTTGCCGCTGGCCTCGAACTTCGCGATCATGTCGTCGAGGTCGACATTGGTCAGACCGTCGGAATAGTTGGCCAGGAACATCTTCTCGTTCTTGACGTGGTCCTGCGCCGCCCACAGGCGCTCCCCGATGTTGCGCCAGATGCCGGTGTCGAGCAGGGTGATGCTCCAGTCCTTGACCGCGTCGCCAAGCAGCTTCACGTCCTGGCCGCCATGCGTGACGATGCAATCGGAGAAGGTCTGTGGCCGGGTGTTCAGGAAGAAATCCTTGATGACGTTGGCCTTGTAGCCCAGGCATAGGACGAACTCGTCATGCCCGTAGTCGCTGTACCATTGCATGACGTGGCGCAGGATCGGCTGATGGCCGAGCGGTATCATCGGCTTCGGTATGCTGTCGGAATAGTCGCGGATCCGCGTGCCGCGGCCGCCGCAGAAAAGGACGACTTTCATCTCGATAACTCCGATGGATCGATCACTGCCACGAAAGGAATCGGCACCACGAACTTCGCGCCCCAAGCGGCGACGTGGTGCATCTGCTTGATGATTTCGTCCTTCAAGTTCCACGGCAGGATCAGGATGTAGTCCGGCTTCGCATGGTCGATCGCCTCGATCGGCTTGATCGGGATGTGCATTCCCGGTGTGAAGCGGCCGTGCTTGTAGGGATTTCGGTCGACCGTGAAGTCGAGGAAGTCGGTGCCGATGGCGCAATAGTTGAGCAGCGTGTTGCCCTTGCCGGGCGCGCCATAGCCGCAAATCCTCTTGCCTTCGCTTTTGGCCGAGATCAGGAACGCCAGGAGATCGCGCTTCGCGCGCTGGGCCTTTTCACCGAAGGAGGCGTAGGTCGCCATTTCCGTGAGCCCGTGCCGCTTTTCGCGATCGAGAAGTTTGGCGACGCGGTCGTTGACACTCCAGCTGCTGTCCTCGTTGGCGAGATAGACACGCAGTGAGCCGCCATGCGTCGGCAGTTCCTCGACGTCGATCACGCGCAAGCCGTGACGGCTCGCCATCAGCTCGATGGTCAGCAACGAGAAATATGAAAAATGCTCGTGGTAGATGGTGTCGAACTGATTTTCGGCCATCAGCCGTTCGATATGCGGGAATTCGAGGGTGACCACGCCTTCCGGCTTGAGCAGGATCTTCATCCCGGCGACGAAGTCGTTGAGGTCCGGCACCTGCGCCAGGACGTTGTTGCCGACGATGAGATCGGCGCGAAGTCCTTCGCTCACCATCTGAAGCGCCAGCCGCACTCCGAAGAAGTCGACGCGCGTGGGCACGCCCTTGTCGACCGCGGCCTGGGCGACGTTGGCCGCCGGCTCGACGCCAAGCACTGGAACACCGAGCGGCAGGAAGTGCTGCAGCAGGTAACCGTCGTTGCTCGCGAGTTCTACCACGAAGCTGTCGGCGCCAAGGCCAAGTCGCTTCGTGACAGACTCACAATAGGCTTTGGCGTGGGCTACCCAGCTCGTCGAGAAGGAGGAGAAGTAGGCGTATTCGCTGAAGATGGTCTCGGCGCTGATATACTCCTTGAGCTGCACCAAATAGCAGGTGTCGCAAACCAGGACGTTGAGCGGATAATAGAGTTCCATATGGTCGAGTTGGTCGGCCCGCAGGAAACTCTCGCAGGGCGGGGACATGCCAAGGTCCACCAGCGTGTGGCGCAGACGCGATCCGCAGAGCCGGCAGCCGACTGGCCGGCGCCCCATGTCGTGATCGCGGACGACTTCGATCGCCTGAATGTTCATTCCTGCTCCTGCCCGATTGAATTGAAGAAGGAAACGCGGTGGCCTGACGATGAACCTGTGCCTGCCGCGTCTCCCCAGGTGGATGAAAGCAACTTAGATTCGAGTGCCCGCGGGTTCGATTTGCCAATCCGTTGGGTGCCTTAAGCCTTATGGAGAAACCGCGGGGGGCATCACCCCGCCCAGCCCACCGAAGGGGTAGTGCGATCGGCCGGGCGTACCGCGATCGGAGGCTCCGATAAGGCTTTGGTAGCTCTTCCAGCCCAGGCATGCCCTATCGACAATCCGACCGGCTGTCTTGCCACCTCGAGGCCAAGGTCGACATGCGATTTACTGAGACGAAGCTGAGCGGTGTCTGGCTGATCGAGCCGACGCCCATAGTCGACGACCGCGGTTCCTTCACGCGCCTGTTCTGCGAAAAGGAGATGGCCGATTGCGGGCTGGCAACGCGCTTTGTCCAGCACAGCCGGTCGCATTCGGTCAAAAGAGGCACGCTGCGCGGTTTGCATTATCAGCAGGAGCCATATTCGGAAGTGAAGCTTGTCTCCTGCGTCCGCGGCGCGATCTTCGACGTCGTGGTGGACTTGCGCCTGAACTCGCCGACACGCCACAATTGGCTGGCCTTCGAGCTCACTCCCGAGAACATGAGGCAGGTCTACATCCCTGCCGGATTCGCCCATGGGCTCCAGACGCTCACGAACGATGCCGAAGTCTCCTACTTGATCTCGCAGTTCTACACGCCGCATGCATCGACGGGCCTGCGCTACAACGACCCTGCCTTCTCGATAAACTGGCCTTTGATGCCGACCGCGATGTCGGAAAGGGACCTGAACTGGCCGCTGCTGAAGAACCTGGTTTCCTAGAGCGGCTCACCATTTGCCCGCTTCGGCCAGGAGACCGTGATCCGAAAGCAATCTCGCTGCGGCAGCCAATTCCCTGAACGGCAGACCCGAGCGCTCCGCCATCGCGAGAAGCGAATGCTGCCCGTCGGCGAGATTGAGTACCCAAAGCAGGGCCATCGAGCTTATGCCGGATGACTTCTGCCCTCCCAGGGCGCTGTAGAGGCCACGCCTGCCGAGTTGCGGCTCACCCTTGGGGAAGAGGTTCAAGGGCGTCCAGTCCCCTTCGACGATGTCGATCACGTCCATGAGGATGCGGAAGGAATCCTCCAGATGCTGCGGCGCGATGAAGTCGAGATTGTCGGCCGAGGTGTGATATTCGGGGAAAGTGCCGTGGACGCTGCGCTGGAACATGCCGACGGGAAGATTGAAACCCGGCGAACAATATTGCCTCTCGTCATAGCCGTAAGGGGAAAAGTCGATCAGCTTCGCCCCGGCCCGACCGCCAAGCACATGCGCCATCGCGCGGTCGATGAAGGCATCGCCGCGACGGCTGCGCTTGTAGGCCGGCGCCGCGGCGTCGCCTACGCAGGACATCACCAGGCCGTGGTCGATCAGGCCTACCCGCTCCTCGTTGCGGGACAGCCATGCGAGCGCGCCGATCGTGCCGGGAGCGAAGAGGAAGCGGTAGCTGCATCGTGTCTTTCTTGCCTTGAGGCTTCGCGCAAGGGTCGCCAGCAGGGCCAGGCCCGAGCAATTGTCGTTGGCCAGCGACGGATGGCATATGTGTGCCGACAGCAAGAATTCCCGCTCCGTCTCGCCGCGGTGCAGATATTCGCCGTAGGTGAGGCTGCCGTCCTTGAGCTCGGCATCGATCTCCACCCGATAGAGACCGTCGGGCATTTCGGCCAGACGATCATGGGCCATGCAGAACCCCCATGCCGGAGTGTAGTAGGCGGTGCGGTAGGGGATCAGTTGCGGCTGCTCAGGCAATGTGTGGATGTGCGGTCTCAACTCGTCGAGCGTCAGGGTGCCCTTGAAGGGTATGGAGTAGTTGACGACGTGCAGGTTGGAGTCCGCAAAATCCACGACCTTTTGTCCGTCAGGGCCGATGATGCTTGCCGAGCGGATGTTCCATTCCCTGGGAACGGTCCAGTCGAACAGCTGGGTGCCGGTGGGCACCTCATGCCGTGCAAGGTCGACGTGCTCCGACAGGATATCCAGCGTCCGCCGCACGCCGTCGCCGGTGATGCTCCTGCAAATCGGAAAGAGACGTTCGGCCAGCGCATGGATTTGCTGGCCGAGGCCGGAAGACAGCAACGGACCAAGTTCCTCGGGGTTTATGCATTCCATTGCGGTCAGCCCGCCGCCGCCTCCAGCTTTCGCGAGGGTTCAGCCATCCGCATCCGCTCGTCCAAAAGTCCGTTGGCCCGAAGATACTTGATGTGGCCTATGCGCTGGAAGCGCGGCCCCTCGAATTCCTCGAGCGTGACGTTCGACTTGCGGTAGGCTTGGTACAACTGCTCCGCGCCCTTGCGCGCATCCCATTGCGGCCTGAAGGCAGGAAGAACGCGCGCGATCTTGTCGAAGCTGACGCGATAAGACCGCTTGTCCGGGCCGGCATCGGACGCGAATTCGAGCCGGCATCCCGGCACGACGCCGGCGACGATCTCGGCGATGTCGCGGATCCTGTAGTTGTGCTCCGTGCGCCCCACGTTGAAGGCCTCGTTGTGGATGCTCTCGCGCGGGGCTTCCAGTCCTGCGATGAAGGCCCTCGAAATATCCTCGATATGGACGATCGGCCGCCAGGGCGTTCCATCGGACTTGAGCAGGATCACCCCTTTCGTGACAGCCCAGGCGACGAGATTGTTCAGCACGATGTCAAAGCGCAGGCGCGGCGACAGGCCGTAGGCGGTGGCGGGCCGGAAGTAGATCGGGGAGAAGTTGCTGTCGGCCAGTTCCGAGATGTCGCGCTCCGAAAGCACCTTGGACCAGCCATAGGCGGTAACCGGGTTCAGCTCCGCCGTCTCGTCGACGATCCCGTCACCTGCCTGTCCGTAGTTGCTGCACGAAGAGGCGAGCAGGAAGCGCGACACGCCTGCCTGCTTGGCAGCCTTGGCAAAGCGGACCGTGCCTTTGTGGTTGATCTCGTAGGTGATATTCGGATCGAGATCGGACAGCGGGTCGTTGGAAAGAGCGGCCAGATGAATGACGGCATCGAACCCCTCGAGGTCGCGCGCATTCACGTCCCTGACGTCCTTCAGGATGGACGGAACGGCAACCTGCTCGCCTCCCGAGGCAAAGGTGCAGCGGCGGTAGAGATCGCTGTCGTAGCCGCAGACCGAATGCCCTGCGCGCAGCAGCATCGGCACCATCACCGAGCCGATATAGCCTTGATGGCCGGTTACCATAACTTTCATCGCACACCTTTTCTCGAGCGCCCACAGTCGCGAAAAGGCTACTTGGGCGCGAAGAAGCGGGGGAGAACGCCAATGGGAGATCGGGATGCCCCGTTGGACGAAGCCTTGCCACCGGCTAGGTCTTTCGGGCGGCGCGCGCGTAAACCTTTCGGAGGATGCGTATCGGAGCAAGATTGAGGCGGTTTGGTTGCGCGCTTCTGCCCAGGTGGTTTGGGTCCGGTTCTCGGCAACGCTCCGGCTGCCAGGTCCGTCATTGGCTCTGCGCGACAGGGGCCCTCGGCAAGAGTTCCAGAATCCAGTCCGGATTTCCGTGGCTGTTAAGTCCGGGCGGATTGAAAACCGCTCGCTCCGCCTTGAACGGGGAACCTCGGACAGGCGACACTTTTCCATTTGTAGGATCGCGCCAACGGGCATCCACGGAAATCGCCGAAAATCGTGAAAGGTCCACGGCGAGCCCCTTATTGTCCGGCAAGTAGGCAACGGCGTAGGAACCGTCTTTGGCGGTCGCGGCCACCGCCCTGCTCATCCCTGCACCCATGCCGTCGACGAGCAGATTGTTCTTGCTATCAGGCTCGAGCAGCCACCACTTAATCGAGGAGATGAAGCCGATAAGCTGCTCCATGCTTTTCGCGCCAGGGCTGTTCAGCGCCTCCTTCCAATCCATGGTCGGCTTTTCCAGACCGGGCCCTCTGAAGTGCCATATGGGGTTGTTGCCGTAGACATGGCCAAAGGCGCCGGACAGGATCGCCTGGTAGGCTTGTATGCGGACCCGGTATTCGGTGGCGCCATGTTCGAATTCGTATGCGCTCTCTATGAGGAAGAACGGCATGCCTCTGCCGATGTCGTACTCTCTGATCGCGGCCGTGTAGACGGGATCATAGGCAAAGACCGTGTTCAGCTTCAGCCAGGGCTCATGTCCCCAGATGTCGAGCGGCGCCGTATCGGAACCACCGTGAAGGGTGCTGAGCGCATCCGGATCCTCGGCCATGATACCGAGCGCGAGAGCCCGGACCAGTTCCTTGTCGGGCACATTCCAGTCACCGCCGCTAACCCAAACGATGTTGTCGAAATGTCGGTAGCGGCGTCCGACGAAATGACCGTAAGCGGCTAGCCGGTCTGGTCCTGCGGCCACCATTTCCTGGTACCAACCGTCCGGGCCTCCGCCATATCCGACATATGACGGCACCAGCAGGACCAGGAAGCCGAGATCGCAGGCCTTCTGCAGGATACGATCGGCATGAGCAAAATACGCCTCGTTTGGAACGCCGAACACATCATTGTCCGCAAACGGTCTCGCGCCATACGCATTGGCAGGCGGGTTTTGAGAAAACCGGTGCTCGAGAAGGTTCACCAGCAAGGTATTGAACCCGCGCGCCTTGCGGTCCTCGAGATAGAGAAAAGCTTCGTCATCCTTGAGGTCTGCGATGAGCGACCATGGCGAATCGCCCTGCATGAAGAAGGGTTGGCCTGCCTTGTCGACCGGGTAGTTCTTGCCGGGCTCGACATGCAGCGGAAACTGTGTGCCACCATTCCTCTCGCAGGCCGGGCTTCCCGTCCCCATAGCCAACAGCAGGGCGCCGGCCAAAATAGATACGAAGCGCACTTGACTGATACTCTCTCTCCCAGCCCTTGTGATCAACCCGGGGTCGACACGGCAGGAGCGCCGCGGGTAACGACATGCCTTGAGTTGAACTCCGATGATTGGGCGATGCCGAAGACCAAGTCGTCGCGTGTCATGGTCCCCGCGCGCAACTGCCGGGTGTAGGTTTCCATGCCGTAGTCGTCGGCGGGACGGTTCAGAAGCAGCATGTAGACGAAGCCGACATAGGCGCGGTCCGTGAGACCTATTGTGGCATATTTGGTCTGAAACTCTTCCGAGCGCATCAGCTCCATGATCATTCCGGCGACCGTCCTGTCTCCGCTTTCAAGCGCTTGCGACCACTTTTCCGCGCCGTCGGCGGCGACCTCATGTCCCATCACCAGGCAGTACGCGAAGCTCGCCTGCCTGACATATGTGGATTTGTCCGCCGCAATGGTCTCGGGGTCGCATTCCCGAACCGCCTTCGGCGAAGGCTGAACCCCGCGCGTAATGTCGCGCACCGTCTTGTAAGCAGGCTTCGGCTCGCCGGTCTTCCATTTGCCGTCGGACGCCGGCGTAAGTCTGACCAATCCCATATTTGCTTCGAAGCTCGGCGCCCAGTAGGTCTCGTCGAATAGTTCATAGATATGGGCGACTTCGACCTTGTACTTATCGCTAAGCTCGCCAAGCCTCGTCATCGTCTGCTTGATGCCGTCGGCCTGCTGCCTCTCGCCGCGCTGGCTTCCATAAGGATTGTTGAATTCGGTGACCCAGATGGGCTTGCCGTAGGCGGAGATCTCGCGAAAGGCCCACTCAGGATCCTCGCCATACATGTGCCAGACCGAGATGTCCCAGGCGATCCCGTCCTGCTTCATCCGCGCGAATGCCCCGGTGTGGCCCCATCCGGCTGTGCCGATCGCCTTTCTGATGCCGGGATCGACCTGGCTCATGCCTTCGGACAAGCCTTTGAGGACAGCGCTTACCTTCACCCACCGCGGACCGTAGTAATCAAGCGCTCCGGTTCCCCCTCCGGGTCCCCATCCACAGGGATACTGGCTGCCGTCGTCCCGCTTCTCGCAGGCCTTGATAATGGCATAGTTCTCCATCTCGTTACCGAGTTCCCAAACGCGGATGTCGGCCTTGAACCTGGTTCCGAGAGCGACCGCCACGTTTCGGCTCTTTTCGTAGAGCTCCTGCGGAGTGTCCTTGTCCAGATCCATGCCACCGGGTGTCAGCACAGGCAGGATCTCGATCCCTTTCGCCTTTCCGACCGCGACTAGTTCCGCAAGCATGTCCTCGTTGTCTTCGCCGGTGACGTTGACCCTGTATGATTTCAGGCCGAGATCCTTGAGGAAGTCGAGCTGCCGCTCGATCGGAATGCCCGGATAGGCGGTTATCGGGTGGCCGTTGACGCCCCAAAGTACATCCGCCGAAGCAGGCATGGCGGTCGCCAACAGACAGGTTACGACGGCTGCAAGACGCAACGACATGACAAGAGCCTCCTGCCCGAATACAGATCCAGCCTCGATAGTTGGGACAGCAATGCCGGGAAGCAATTTGCCCATACGGGTGAACGCAACGCTTACGTACCCCTTTCGGAGGCTATCCAATCGGGGCTCGCGCCGTCTTGGCAACAGCCTGGCGAGCCGCCGACCTCTTCGGCAAGTATTGGCGCCGCCCGGCCGCCCGAGGCCTTCCGCCGCCACTGAAGCGGCGAGGAACCTCGGTTTCCACTACCCCTTTGGGCGAGTGCATTGCCTAACCCATTGGACGTCATGACCTTCCACCCGGTTTGGCTGACTATCCTTAGGAACGCAGGCGGTCGCCTTGGCCGGAAAGGACAGGAATGCTCTCGGTAAAGCGCGCACTCTTCATGAGCGTGGGTGAACGATACGTGCTGCTCGTGACGAATTTCGTCACCGCCGCCTTGATCTCCCGGATCTTGACGCCGAAGGAGATCGGTGTGTCGGTGATTGGCATGGCGATCCTGACGGTCGCCCTCTCGATACGCGAATTTTCCAGCGCGAGTTTCCTCATCCAGCACAGGGAACTTCACCGCGACGATGTCCGCAGCGCCTTCACGGTGACGTTCATCCTCACCGGAGTAACCGCCGCTGTCCTTCTTGTTGCCTCCCCCTTCCTGGCCCGGTTCTACAGCGAGCCCAACCTCGTTCCCTTCTTCAGGGTTATTGTTGCTTGCCTTTTCCTCGACGCCGCTTCCAACCTCATCATCGCCCTCCTGCGGAGGGAGATGTCCTTCGGTAAAGTGGCGGCCATCGACATAGTGGCAGCGGTGGCAAATTCTGCAGCGACGATGGTGCTGGCATTGGCCGGCTTCAGCTACATGAGCTTCGCCTGGGGCTACTTGATTGGCAGCGGGCTCGGCGCAGGGCTCGCCTTCGCCCTGTGTCCCCATGTCTGGATGTTCAAACCGTCGCTGACCAATTGGCGCGGGATGATCTCATTCGGCGGATACAATGGCGTCATAGCCATACTTTTCCGGATCTTTGATGCGCTGCCTCTGCTCATGCTTGGCCGCGTCGTGTCGCCGAATGCGGCAGGCCTGTTCAGCAGAACCCTCTGGATCGGCCAGATACCCGACAAGCTGGTCATCGGAGGCGCGATGGCGGTCGTACTACCCGCTTTCTCGGCCGAAGCCAGGCAAGGCAGGGATCTGAAACGCCCGTATCTCGCGGCGCTTTCCTTTGTCACAGCACTCCATTGGCCCGCGCTCCTGGTGCTGGCGGTACTGGCGCACCCGATTGTGAACATCGCGCTCGGCCACCAGTGGACCGAGGTGGCGCCACTCGTGCAGATCGTTGCGGTCGCCTTGCTTTTCTCCTTCAGCTTCGAGCTGAACTATCCGGTGATGGTTGCCGTCGGGGCAATCCGCGATCTGTTCATTCGAGCGCTGATCGTCTTCCCTATTTCCGGCATCCTCCTCTCCGTGGCCATTGTCGGCGGTGGGCTGCAGGCAGCCGCCTGGTGCATGCTGCTTACAGTTCCCTTTCAAGCCTACGTCGCCCTGAGTTTTGTCCAACGCAGGCTGGGCCTCAGATCGAGGGACATCGCCGCGGCGCTATGGAAAAGTGCTTTGGTTGCTTTCGCGAGCGCAGCACCGCCTCTCGCCGCCATCGGGATTTCCAGTTCCGGCTTCGACCTTTCCAACGCCGAAGCCGTCGCTGCGGGGCTAACGGCGTTCGGAGGATGGTCGGCCGGCCTGATCATCACCAGGCATCCTCTGCTCGACGAGGTCGTCAAGATTTTCCCGGCGCTCCGGCGGGCAAGGGCCTCGGCCGGCTGATCTGCGGATCCCGGAGGGTTCACCGTTTCACGGAAATGCAGAACCGCTCTATCCTTTTGTTTTGAAGCGATTTCCGGACGTGATTGAGGTTCTGCCGCAGGGCCTCAAACCTCGAGAACGCGGCCAATCATCTGCGAGATTCTCGCGCGGTAAGCTCTCCTGCGCAATCGGTTGGCCCAGTAGAACAGCAGCGCATATGCCGGAGGAATATCCAGACCGAGTTCCGCGCAGTTACGGGACACCCGGCCGAGTGCGGCTCGTTCCTTGCCGTCGATGCGATGCGCCCTCGCCGGCAGAAATTTCTCCGGCCCCGTATAGTGGCGGATCAATGCCCGATTCCAATAGCTTGTCTGGAACGCCGACTTCTGCACGTTGAACTCGACGGGAAGCGTCTCCCATCTTCCGCCGGCGGCGATGTTGAACGCGCATTGGTCGACGTGAGTGCACGAGCCGTCCCAGTAGGGGCAGAACTGCGCGTGCATTTCGGCGGCGGAGTAGAACCTTTCGGCAATGTCCGACCCGATCCAGCGGGGTACATTGATGGCCATGAAGCCGGAGTTGAAGTAACGCCGCTCGAGGCCATGTTTGTCGCAATTCCGGAAGAATGCGGGATTGTCGAGACCCGTGCATACGGAAAGATCCGGCACGGCTGCGACCGGTTCAGTCTTCGGCGCGGCATCTGCCAGGTCGAGAGGCCGCATGGCCAACGTGTCATTGTCGAGATAGCAGACGATGTCGTGGTCGCCCGAAACGGCGGCAATCGCCGCAGCTTTCTCATAAGCGGTCGATGTTATGTGGCCATGTCCGGAGCGGGCCCGGTCGGACGGCGACAGGGCATGAGTTGCCAGCCGATGGCCCCTCGCCTGAAGGACCCTCAACGCCGCCGGCGGGGGCGTTGCGCTGAAGCCCGACTGGACGATGTGGATGTCTATTGCCCGCGCATGATTCAAGCCCAGGGCCACCGCGCTGGTATAAGTCAAGTCGTCACGCTTGCCGTCGGTCAGGTAAACGACACCGATGCGCTTTTCGGTCATGCGTTATCCTCTGTGTGGACGGCATCCGATCCGAAGCTAGGTCCTCCTGCCGGAGCCGGTCGCGTCGTCTGTCAATGCCGGCTCCAAGCCTCCGCCAGGCGCGTGCGAATATGGGTCAGGGGGTTGGGGAGATGAGCCAGGTAGTCAACCGGCGGGATATAGACAAGGCTGGGCGAAAGCTGAGCCGCAAATCTAAGCAGATCGAGGCCGGCCGCCCGTTCGCCGCGCGCTATGTGTGAAAGCCCAGCCCAATATGCCCGCTTTCCGAGGTTTCGGTACACGCCCTTGCGCAACCGTTCCACACCGGGCACGAAGGCGGCTTCATGCGAGAAGAAACTATCGAAAGTGATTTTCTTCTCGATCATGTCGCGCTTGAAGTCCTGCCAGAATATGGCGGAGAGATTCGCGCCGTGCACCCGCCGTATGCCGTGGATCGCCGTCGTAAGCGCCGCCCTGCGGCCCAGCGACAGCCGCAGGAACATCTCCAGGTCCTCGCTGTACGAGATTTCCGACCTGAAATGCCCGACCCGTTTCAGATCTGAAGTCCTCATCACAGCTGCGCCGCCTCCGAACAGGACCTTGCTCGGCAGCGACCGCTCCAAGGCAAAAGCTTCCATCGACAGAAACCGCCAGTCGTGAACGCTCGAATTGTCCACGACGGGGAAGGGATTCTCCTCGTGCCAAACCAACTCGCCGCCGCAGGCAAACGAGACGTCCGGCTCCCGTTCAAGAACCGACAGGGCACGGTTGAAACAACCCTCGACAAGCAGATCGTCGGCGCAAAGTATTACAAAATACTTCGAGACGGCCCAATCCACGCCCTCGTTGCAGGATGCATGCAGGCCGAGATTCTTTTCTCGCGCGACAACAGTTATCCGTTTGTCCTGGCTGGCCAGTTCGTTGGCGACAGCGACACTGTTGTCGGTCGACGCGTTGTCGACGATCAGGATCCTGATGTCGTCCACCTGCTGCCGCACGATGCTCTGGACAGTCTCAGGCAGGTACCGGCCGTAGCAGTAGTTCGGGATCACAACGTCGATTAGGGGCATCGATCAACCTTCGCCAAAATCTCTGAGATAGCCGTTCATCCGTGCGCTCGGGACGGGAACCGATCTTTCGGTGTCACTTGCGCCGATCCTTGCATCGCCCATGCCATCCTGCTCCAATGCTACGTCGACAGCAGCGGACGAGACATCGCGCCGGCGAAGACATCGTTTCGCAGCGCAGCTTCCTGATCCATGAGCTCTTGCCGGTATCGCGAAACCGTATCGCGAACCTGCTTCGCCCTGACCTCTCGCTCTGCCAGCAGTGTCTCGAGCCGGTCCTCGAGCCATTCAACGCTGAAGCTTTCGACACTGGTGCAAAAGGCCGATAGGCCGGTGTCGGCGGCAAGCGCGTCGTGCTTTTCGAGATAACCGAGAGATATGACCGGAAGCCCCACCCTCAGCGAGCAAACGACGTTGTGGAACCTGGTGGCGACCACGACGTCCGTCGTCTTCATTTGCGCCATCACGTCGTGGAGCGATGCGGAGCGATCGTAAAAGACGCGCGCCAGGTCGACGCCTGAGAGCCGGCCGCGAAGGCGTTCGAGTACATCGATTACCGCAACCTCGTCATTGTCCTGGCCCAGGATAAGTCGAACGGCGAAGCCTTTCGTCACCGTGCGCGCGACAAACTCCGCGAGCTTGGAAATGTATGCGTCATAGATTGCGTTGTTTCCGCCTGCGGTGCGGCCGCGATAGTTCATCACGCCGACGCCAACGACGGTGGTTTCCGAGAACTTCCGTTGGACAGTTGGGGCCGGGAGGCCGAAGGCCAGATCGGGATAGACCCGGTCATTGACGACGTCGACCCCGAGGGTGCGGATGAAGTCGCGTGAAATCTCATCACGATAGGAACGGTATGAGGCGCAACGGGCAACCCAGGCGAAGAACAACCGGCTGAGGGGGTGGTAGGCAGGTCCGGCGCCGATGCTGGCGAATGCGACCGCACAGCCCCTCAGCCGCGCCATCAGAAACCATTTGAGGAAAACATAGGGCATTCCGAACGGAGTATCGCCAAAGTCGTCGAACGCACCGGTTCCTGGCAGCACGACGGCATCGAATCCGCGGAGCTTGAGAAAGGCCCGGACGGGTCCCGCGAGCTTGTAGGGCACGCGGCCGAACATGCGGTTCGCCAGGTCGAGCCAGCGCGACTTGATCGCCGGCCGGGTCAACCTGATGGTCTCCACGCCGAAGGCTTGCTCGACGGCTTCCGGCAGGGTGCAGATCACGACAAGTTCGGCGCCGGGACAGATCCGACGAAGCGTGTCGATCATGGCCTCGAGCGAGCCGTCATTGCCGAAGTTGCCGACACCAAACTGCCCCAGCAGACCGATCCGATGCCGCCTGGCGCCTCGCGTCGCATGCGTGTGGTCGTAGCCATTGACCCATCGATGCGGCTGGAGTTGGGGATCGAGCACGGTTTCACTTTGCGCGTTTTGGGACTGCATCAGGAAACCGTCGCTCTCGAATGAATGCCGATTGACTGCAGTATAGAGCCACCCGTCCGTTTCTTCGCTTCAACCTATGGGCTGACCGATACCCCTTTTTGGCTTACTCATGCTTTCAGGCGGGTTTGCCGTGCGGCGGCGAAGCCCGCATCGCGGCGGCCTGCGAGGCTGGCCCAACTAGACTGACCGCTGCGGATTTTGTGCTCCCAACACAGGTAAGGGATACGGCTACATCCAACTGCGATTTTTCAGCTGGACCCGGCTGCCTGCTCGGTCAGCAAATCCCTCCACTGCTGCAGGAACCGATCCTTCGTCGCGGCCGACGCCGTGTCGAGCAGCGAGCGGCTCGTTTGCGCTTTCTCCGCAGGGCTTCGCGAAAATGCCTTCCACATCGCGCCAGCGATCGCGGCGGGATCATCGGGCCGCACCTTCAGGCACTTGCCGCCCACAGCCTCGACGAGGGCGCTGTCGGCGGACACTATCGGCAACAGCCCCATATAGGCCGCCTCCAGCGCCGGCATGCCGAAACCTTCAAGCAGGCTCGGCAGCACGAATGCCTCCGCATTTGCGTAGAGCCACCGCAGCTGCGCGTCGGGCACGTAGCCCATGAGCTTCACCCCAGCTATGGTCTCCGCAAATTCCGAGATCTCAGCGTGACCATCGCCGCGCGATCCGCACAACACGTATCCGATACCCTGACGGTTGAATCCGCCGTCACGATACGCCCTCAGGGCGGAGATCTGGTTCTTGCGGGTTTCGAATGCGCCGACGGTGAGAAAATATCGACTGGTGATGCCGGGGACTGCTTCCGCCGGGCCGTCAAACAGTTCGGTGCGCAGATAGAGCGGGATTGTTTTCAGGAAGCGGAAATCGGATCCGAAGAGGGACTTGAATTGCTTCGCCGAGAAATTGCTGACGAAGACAACTCCCGGCTTGGCGCGCCGGATTTTCTCGTAGGCGAGCTCGTAGTTGGCGCTGGTCCGTTCGTCGTAGAGCTCGCCATGGGTCAGCGGACCGACATCGTGGCACAGGACGATATCGTCCTTCGTCAGGCGAGACCTGAGAACATAGAGCGGATCCAGGAACAGCCGGAAACCGCGCTTTTCGACCTCGTCACGGATCAGGAGATGCTCGCTATCCTGGAGCCAGTTGATTTCCAGCATCATCAGCCGGGCGATTATCTTGCGGACAAGGCCCTCGGGGGCGAAGGAACCCAGCCGCCAGTAGCGGACCCCGGCTTGGTTCGGGACAAATTCTCGGGTCAGGTCCTTGGCGATGTGGTAGGCGCCGGTCCTGTTCAGGATCGACAGCGAGTTGTCGAGAAGGACCGTGCCGGAGGACACCTGGCCGCTCGTAGCGTGCAGTCTTTCTGGGTCGGTCCACACATTCATCATGCGCTCCTGCGATTCAGCCCGGCCGTTCGCGCGGCTGGGAAAGTTTTCCCGCCGTAAGCTCACGTTCGGTCAACTGTAAACTCCCCGAAATCGGCATCGACCTGGACCATCAGTTCCAGATATTTCCACGCGATCCAGCGCCAGGAATAGCTGCTCGCCTTGGCGTTGCCCTTGGTCACCAGCCACTCGCGCAAGGTCGGAGTGAGCATGAGCAAGCGAACCTTCTCGGCCCAGGAATGGACGTCGTCGGGATCGGCGTAGAGGGCCGAATCCCCGCAGATTTCCGGGAGGCAGGGCGAGATCGATGCAATGACGGGACAGCCCGAGGCCATCGCTTCGACGGCGGGCAGCCCGAAACCCTCGATGCGTGACGGAAACAGGAAGCAGAGCGCGCCCTCGAGCGCCTTCTTGAAGTCGTCATCGCCTATGCGACCAAGGAAGACGATGTTGCCGGGCAAGTTCGGGACGTATCGCAAGAGCGTGGCTTCGTCGACATCGCCCGGCATCCACAGATCCAGACCCATCTCATCGAGGAGCGGGGCCAGCCGGGCGAGAAGTCCCATGTTCTTGTATTCCTGATCTCGTCTGCCAAGGCAGAGCACATAGGGTCTGCCACGGTCGACGGTCAGCGACGATCTCGCGGCATCCCATCTCTGGGCGTGATCGCTGCCGTTGTAGGTGATGACGATGTTTTCGTCCGAAGCGATGCCGAACCCCACCAGATGGCTGCGCGAGAGTTGCGAGACGGTGGTGATGCGGGCCGCCCGCCTGCCGAGCGCCGGCAGAATGAGGCGGTGCGCCCAGCGGAAGCCCCGTCCATAGCTCGACGGCATCAGCCTGGTGTGCATGTCGTGGATGCAGGCGATCTGGTGCTTCAGCACGACGGGGGCGAGATTGCAGAAGCTTAGCAACCCGCCTGGCACGTGCCAGGGCAACTGCGCCTGCACCCAGAACTGGGGAAGTCGCGGCCGGTTGAACTCGGGAACCACTCGGACGGCGATGGCGTCGAGATGGAGAGGTTCCGACAGCGGGCGCGGCACGACGAGATCGATATCCAGGTCGCGCCCTAGCGGATGCCGCTCCGAAATGAGGGCATCGAGCGCCATCGTGACCTCGCGGGCGTAGCGGGCCACGCCGTTCGGCCGAAGTGTCGTGAAGTCTCCGTTTATGGTCCAGCGCCGTCTCGGCGTTTCCGGTTTTTCCAAGGACCACGCGGAATGCCCGATCGAATTCTGTGCATTCTCGGCCAGCGATTTCACCAGCGGCGTGTCGGGGCGATGTCCATTGCGCTGTCGGGGTGGCGCGTCTGTCGTATCGAAATCGAGCTTGCCCATGCCCTTCCCCGGTCCTTTCGGAACTCATGGCCAGACTAGCATCCCCGGCGGCGCGGAGGTCCTCAGACGTTTGAGGTAGGAAGGCCGTCCGATCTCGCCCATCCGAATGATTGCCGGCGAACCGCATGACCCGATGGCCATGGTGACCCTGCGTCGCCGCCCGCCCACACTAAGGGTACAAAGAGGTTGCCATGACACGGCGCTGGACAATCAACGGGCGCTTCCTTTCCCAGCCGACAACCGGCGTCCAACGCTATGCGCGCGAGGTCGTCCGCTGGCTCGACGCGTTGATCGCGGAAAAGGTGCCTTTGGCCCGCGGGCTGGACGTTGCACTGCACTGCCCGTCCGGATCGGAGCAAATCCCCCTCGCTTTCATCGAACGCCGCGAGATCGGCAGCGGGCGCGGCCATGCCTGGGAGCAGACGCAGCTTCCCTCATCCCTCGGTGGCGGCGGACTGCTCAGCCTTTGCAACACGGGACCGCTCTTTTGCCGGAAGCAGATCGTCTGCATACATGACGCAAATGTCTGGAATGCTCCACAAAGCTACTCGCTTGCCTTCAGGAGCTTCTACAGGATGCTGCTGCCGTGTCTTGGCAGGACCGCATGGGGCATTTCGACCGTTTCCAACTACTCGCTGGGCGAGCTGGCCCGCCGCGGCGTCATCCCCGCGCGGCGAGCTTTCGTGGCGCCGAACGGCCATGAGCATGCCCTGCGGTGGACGCCTGAACACTCGCCGGCGACACGACGGGCGGCCTCGCCGGAAACCATCGTCCTGATCGGCAGCGCCGCACCGCACAAGAATGTGGAGCTCATCCTGAACATGGCCGGCCGCCTTGCCGAAAACGGGCTCAGGATCGCGATTGTCGGCATGTCGGATTCGCGCGTTTTTCGCTCGGAATCGACCAGGACCGAAGCGCAAAACGTTCATTGGCTCGGTCGCATCTCCGACAGCGAGCTGGTGGCGCTGCTCGAGGACTCGCTCTGCCTAGCCTTCCCTTCGCTCACGGAAGGTTTCGGCCTGCCTGCCCTCGAGGCGATGGCGATCGGCTGCCCGGTGGTTTCTTCCGACCGGGCCAGCCTGCCCGAAGTCTGCGGCGACGCGGCGCTGTTTGCGCCTCCCGACGACCCGGAGGCCTGGTTCGCGCATTTCATGCGGCTGCGCAGTTCCGAGGCGCTGCAGTTGCGGATGGTGGCGAGGGGAAAAGAAAGAGCCCTGGAGTACGGCTGGAGGGCGACCGCCCTGCGCTATCTCGAAGCGATGGCGGCCGCCGATGGCGTCGATACGGAAACGAGGATCGTCAGGGTTCGCGAGTTCACGTGATCTCGTGAAGCGCCTGTACGGCTCCCAGCGATTCCAGGATGGCGCGGTCGAAGTTCTCTTCGGAAAAGCGTCCCGCATTCCTGGAGCAGGTCCGGGGCGCGATCGCATGGCTGTTCTGCTCGAACCGTTCGACTGCTTCCTTGAGATGATCGACGGTCTGCGCCTTGAATAGCACTCCCGTCGGCTCGGGCGATGAACCAAGGCGCCGCACGATGTCGACCGCCCCGCCGCGGCCGAAGGCGATCAGCGGCGTCCCGCAGGCCTGCGCCTCGGCCAGCGCTATGCCAAAATCCTCGCAGCCGGCGAAGACCATGGCCTTCGCCCGCGCCACGGTGTCCACGTAGTCCTGCCGGGGCAGGTAACCCGAGAAGGTGATGTTGGGGCCGGCAAGTGCCCGCAGGCCGGCCGACTGCTGCCCCTCGCCGACGATGACCAGCCGCCGCGACGGCATCTCGTTGAAGGCGCGGATGACGAGGTCCGTGCGCTTGTACGGGGCGAGAAAGGATGCGGAGACGTAATAGTCGTCCTTGTCGTCCACGCATGGCAGTTCTCCGAGCGCAACGGGCGGGAAGACGACACGCGCGTCGCGGCCGTATATGTGCTGGATACGGGAGCGGACATAGTTCGAGTTCGCCAGCATCAGGTCGGGACCGTGCGCGGTCCTCGTGTCCCATGTCCTCAGACGATGAAGCATGTAGCGATAGAGAAACCCCTTCGGACCGAAGCCGAGCCGCCCTTGCTGGAGATAGGAAAACTGCTCGTCCCAGGCATAGCGGACGGGGCTGTGCACATAGCACAGATGCGGTTGGTCCGGCCTGGTGATCACGCCACGCGAGAATGCGGCCGAGGATGAGATCACCGCATCGTAGCCCGTCACGTCGAACTGCTCGATCAGGAAGGGGCAGAAGAAGAAAAGGGACCGATAGAATTTCTGCACCATCGGGATGCGGTTGGCCGCGGAGGTGTGGAATTCCACGTCGCGGAAATATTGCTCCTTAACCTCGGCCGGCAGAAAATCGAAAAGCGTGAAGACCTCCGCATTGGGAAACTGCTTGCAGATCTGCGCCAGGACCCGTTCGCCGCCGCGGAAATTCGGACACCAGTCGTGAACGACCGCTATCTTCGCGTATCTATCGACCTGAAGCTCCGGCGCGGCCGGCAGATCCTCGATGGGCATGTCGAGCCTGGCCGCGACCGCCAAATCGGAAGAGCGTTCATGGAGCATGGGTCCCCCTGGCACCAGTAGACCCGGCAATCTCGGTTCCACGTCACGCTCCCGGCAAGTTGTCCGATCGGGTACCGGCTGCTTCAGGCGCATGCGTGCCTAGTACTTACGGCTGTGGCTCCACGGCGGAAATACTCCGAAAGCCTGTGCCCAGGGGTAGGGCAAGTCCGGTCCGTCTCCTTTTATGCATGCTGTTTCGCTCCCCTGGCCGGTCTAGCTTCCTGGAAACCGACGTATGGATCGAGCATGAGACTGGCAGTGATCATCCCGACCCTCGGCCGCAAGGAACAGCTGGCGCGCCTGCTCGTCTATCTGGGCGGCCAGACGAGGCTTCCCGACGAGGTCATATTGTCGGCACCCGACTCTACCCATGTCGAGCTGCCGGCAAGCTATCCGTTCCCCGTGTCGCCCGTTTTCGGACCGAAGGGGCTGGCTGCCCAGCGCAACTCCGCCCTTGCCACGTCCTTGGCGCGCTTCGACGTCATCACCTTCTTCGACGACGATTTCGTTCCGTCGGCCAACTACCTGGAGCAGGTCGAGAAGGCCTTCGAAGAACATGACAACTGGGCGGTGGTGATGGGCAATGTCGTGCGGGACGGTGCCAGCAATGCGGGCCTCACCTGGCAAGATGCCGAAGCCGCCCTGCGAGAGGCCAACGGCGAAGGAGCCGATGAACCATCCGTCGTCGACCATGTCGGCGCATACGGCTGCAACATGTCCCTACGTTCCTCGCTTGTCGGCGACTTGCGCTTCGATGAGCGCCTCGTCCTCTACGGCTGGCAGGAAGACATCGACTTCACCAGTCAGATGAGATCCAGGGGCCGAGTGGTTTGCGTGACTTCGATCAAAGGCGTGCATCTCGGCATCAAGACAGGGAGGGTGAGCGGGGAACGGTTCGGCTACTCCCAGGTCGCCAATCCGATCTACCTGATCAGGAAGGGCTCAGTTCCCGCCTCGTTCGCGCTTCCCCTGATGTTCAGGAACATAGCGGCCAATCTCGCAAAGAGCCTGCGGCCCGAGCCCTATGTCGACCGCAGGGGCAGGCTGAGAGGCAACATGCTGGCTATCCTGCATGTCGCGATGGGGCGCATCGAACCCGAATACATCCTGAAGATCTGACGGTGGGCAAGACCATGCGCAAATGGGTGGTGACGGCAGCGGCTTCATTGGCGACAATGACCGCCTGGACCCTGCCGACGATGGCCGACGAGTATCTCCTCGGGCCGCAAGACAAAGTCAGGCTCAAGGTCTACGAATGGCGCGCATCGCGCGACGTGTTCTTCGAATGGACCGCGCTCAACGACGACTTTACCGTCGGCGCCGACGGCACGCTCTTTCTGCCGTTCGTCGGCCAGATACGCGCACAGGGAACAGCCCCTGGCGACCTTGCCCGCGCGATCGGCAGCCGTCTGACGCAGCAGATGGGCCTTGGCCGGCCGCCGGATGTCGCCGTCGAGATCGCTCAGTACAGGCCGTTCTACATCGTCGGCAACGTCGCGCAGCCCGGCGAGTTTCCCTACAGACCCGGCCTCACGGTATTGCAGGCGATGGGTATCGCCGGCGGCTTGCGGACACGCGACGAAGATCTCCCGAGGCTCGAGCGTGAAGTTATCACGGGCCAAGGCGACGTGGAATTGCTGGCGCAGTCCAGCGTAAGCCTGCTCGCACGCAAGGCACGGCTGGAGTCCGAACAGGCTGGCAGTGACGACATCTCTTTCCCGCCGGAGCTGAAAGTGAGGGCTTCGAACCCGACGGTCGCGATAGCGATGGAGCAGGAGCGCAAAATCTTCGCCGTCCGCAAAGATGCGATGACCACGCAACTCCGCTCGCTGAACGAACTGAAAGAATTTCTGGAAAAGGAACTGGATTCGCTCGGGCAGCAGATGACCTTCCGCGACAAGCAGATCGAACTCATCCAGAAGGAACTCGCCGGCGTCTCGACTCTGGTACAGAAAGGGCTGGCGGTTGCACCGCGCGAACTATCGCTGGAGGGTACGCTTGCCCAGATGCAGAGCGACAAACTGGTGGCCGAGACCTCGATCCTGCGGGTGCGCCAGGATATAAGCAAGACCGACATCGAGATCCTCAACCTCGGCAATCAAAACGCAAACGAGATCGCAGCGGCCCTGCGCGAGACGCAGCAGCAACTCAATGAAATTACCAGCAAAGCCGACACCGCGGTCCAGCTGCTGCACGAAACCGAGGTCACCGCGCCTGCTCTGCTCGCCCTGAGGGACCGCTCCGAAAAGACCAAGCCCATCTTCAAGATCGTCAGGACGACGGCCAGCGGGTCCGAAGAACGCTCGGCTGACGAAACGACGCTGGTCGAGCCCGGCGATACCGTCAAGATCGAAATTCCCCGACCGGAGTCGGGCGTGGCAGCCCTGCCCGCGGCAGCCGGTGGCATGCAGGCGGAGACGCTGCCGATACAAGGCACCAACTGACACCCAGGAAACGATGTCGGCGAGAACGGCAGGCCGCTGTCCCTTGGCCGCTTGATCGACCGTCACTGAAGCGCGTCGCGCTGAAACGGATTCACGCGACGCGCTTTTGTATCAACGCATGTCGTTTTCCCAGAGCCGCTGCGCACCTTGAGCTCGCGGTCGTCTCCGTCGCAAAGCCAAGGGTGCCACAGCCTCGGAATGAGCCGCCTCAGCCCGACACCACCAAAAAAGGTGCAGACAAGTACCCGATGCCAGGGCATCATCCGGCCTCGGCGCTTGCCATGTATTTTTAGGCCGCATATCTGTGCTTCGATCGCTTCTGCACCAATTGCATGTTGATTCCTCCCAACTGCGGTCGATCGGTACCTGGGGGTACCACAATTGGAGACGTCGGTGCTGATGAGTGTAGTCGCCGTATTTGCGTCAGGCATTCTGATCGGACTGCGATTCAAGGCTCCTGCCTTGATCGCTGCGACCGCGCTTCTGATAATTGGGAGCTTTGCCTGGAATGGCCTTGGTTTGCCCGGCTATGTGACGGTTGCCAAATTCCTCATTCTGGCGTTCGCATTGGCCTGCGCCTACATCGTCGGGCTGTCTCTGTCCGTGCACTGGAAGCGGAACGAGGGCTGATTGCCCGGCGGCGGTTTCAGGACGCCCTGTCGAAACGCATCACCGCGAAAATGGTTCTGACCAATATCGCAAGATCGAGCCAGATCGACCAGTTCCGGACATACTGGCTGTCAAGCGCCACGCGGCTAGGGTAGTCCACGCTGCTTCTGCCGCTGACCTGCCAGAGGCCAGTAAGCCCGGGCCTGGTGCGAAGGTACTCCCCGACATGATCGCCGTAGCGCTTGAGTTCGTCGTTGACGATGGGCCTCGGACCCACGCAGCTCATATCGCCGCGGATGATGTTGAAGAGCTGGGGCAGTTCGTCGAGGCTCGATTTGCGGAGCATCCAGCCGAGCGGCGTCACGCGGGGATCGTCCCTGATCTTGTGCGTCTCCTCCCACTCGATGCCGGCATCGGGATTGGCTTCGAGATATGCCTTGAGCACTTCTTCCGAATTCGTGACCATCGAACGGAACTTGTAGCACTTGAACGGCTTCCCGCCGAAGCCCACGCGGCTGTGCGAGAACACCGCCGGACCTCCCGCGGTCACCTTTATCAGCAGGACGACGACGATCATCAGGGGCGCGGCAACGATGAGTGCCGAGGTGGCTATGACCAGATCCATGATCCGCTTCAACAGACCTCCCAGGGGCGGGTTCGTCGTTCCAGCCCTGAGCGAAGGCGACAGGTCGGTCCAAACTGCCCCGGCATTGTTGGGATCGGGCGCGGAAACGACATGCACGACCGCCGGCCGGCTATCGGTCTCCACGGGAAGAAATGGCTCAACCCAGATCAGAGGTCTCTGGCGAGACTGCTTCTCGAAGGCGTTTGTTGTCATAGGGCGGTCGCCAGTTCGAACTTGCTCTCGTCACTCTTCCAAGACCAGTGCCGCCGAGCAAGGAAGGCAAAGGAGGTAGCGGGGTGCTCCGGGGCTATACCCTCTAATCCCAAGGAATGATCCCACTGCATGCTTTGCCGCCTCAACAGGAGGAAATATCGAGCGACCCGCTCTCATGCTTTGCGGTTCGCGGACGTCATCGCCCTGACTCTCGTCAGGAGCACGCCGAGGATGGGAGTCCGGCTTGTCTGCAGCGTTCTGGTGAGACCGCGCAGCGTTTCGAGGTGTGTCTTGCCCCACTCGGCGACCATGACGACACCGTCCAGGATCGACCCGACCTTCAGCATGTCAGGCCCCGAGGCAAGCGTCGGCAGGTCCAGGATCACGATATCGTAGGCGTAGGCCGCAAGGTCGCAGGCTGCCAGATCCGAGAGAAAGGCCTCCATGTTGTCCGGCACCAACAAGTTCTTGGTCTTGACCACCGAACTGGGGAGCAAATCGAACGGTCGCCCCGGAGTGCTTATGATGTTGAGCCGGACCAGATCATGGCACGGCCTGTCGAGCCCGCGCAACGGGCCGAGCAGCCGCATCGTCAAGGTCGGCTGCCGGACGTCGGCATCGATGACCAGCGTCTTCAGGCCGGACATCGAATAAAGCGTGGCAAGGTTGCTGATGACCGAACTCTTCGCGCTGTCGTCGGATGCAGCGGTCAATCCAAGGAATTTTATCGGATGATCGGTTTCCGAAAGGCTGATTTCGGTTCGCGCCTTCCGGAGGCTGTGGCTGTAGCGGGAGTGCGGACGTCTCAGCACTTCGTCGACGCGACCGGTCTCCCTTCCCTTGCCAATGTGCGGCAGCTCCCCGACGCATTCGATGCCCAGGTTGTCGCGAATAAGTCGCGGCGACTTTATGGTCCAGTCGAACGTATGCCGTACAAACGACAGGCCGATCCCGAGGATGAGCCCGGCAACAGCGGCGAAAGCCAGGATGAGCTTCGGCCGGGGAGCGCTGGGAGAGAGCGGCGCCGTGGCGGCCGTGATCACCCTCGCATCGGCAACAGGATATGATTGCTGGCTCACCGAATTGGTGTAGGCCTGCAGAAAGCTCTCGTACATCTTCTGGTAGGTTTCGGCGGTCGTTTCGAGCTCTTCAAGCGTTGGCTCAGAATTCGTCCCGTCTCCCCCCTCGCCGCTGACGCTGTAGTCGTGCCGTGAACGGAACTCCTGCGCCTTCGCCATGGCCTTGTTCATCTGGGTGCGAAGCTGCTCAAGGCGTGTCTCCAGCCACGCGCCACCTTCTTTTGCAGCTTCCGCCTTGGTGTCGATCTGCTCCCGCACGAAGGCGTCGGCCGTCGCGTTGGCGATACTGGCCGCGGCCTCGGGATCAAGAGCGGTGAAGGATATGTCTATCGCATAGGAAACACCAACCCTGCGGACATCGAGGCCGTCGCGAAAGATCGACATCGCGCGCCGGCCCCGTTCATATTCGGAGAGCGTCGCAGGCGTTTCAGCAACGTCCAGACCGACATGCTTGCGAACCTTGCTAAAGAGTGCGCTATCTTTCAGTCCGAAAGCTTGAATGACGATCGTTCCTATCTTTTTGAATCTGTCCCGCAGCGACGGTGCCTGTGGTTGGTTAAACTTGGGATCGTCGGCGAGTTTCAGCTGACCGAGAACCATTGCCGCGATCTTTTCCGACTGCATCACCGCGATCTGGCTTTCAATCTGGGCGGTGTCCAGGGACAGGGTTACTTCGCCGCCGTCCTGGAGATGCTGCGGCAGCCTCGGCTCGATCAGGATCTGTGTGCTCGCGGTGTAGACCGAGTCAGTGGTCGAATTGTAGAACGCGGCGACCAGGAATGCCGCGGCCAATGCCGCGATGATCGTTGCGATATAGCGCTTGAAAAATCCGGTTATGTCGGAAAGACCGATGAACTCCTGACCGCCGGATGCCAGCTGATCCGCTGCCGCCGGCCATCTATGGGGGAACACACGGTCCATTCAATCCCTCCTGCACGCGCATGCCACAATTGCGCGCATGCGCCGTTCGGAAGCAGGCGATCCATGGTTTCCGACTGGTATTTTCATTGAAGGCTGAGGCCCCGAGATCCCAGACTGCCGCAAAAAGACTACCTCCAGCTTCCGGAAGGTAAACGCCGCCAATTGGCGTATGGGCTTACGCCCTATGGGAAGAGAGAAGGCGCGACAGCCCCGCTCTGGCGCTCTCCACAATTGAGACCTGATGTTCCAGCAGCACCTGTCGCCCACGATTTATCGCCATATCCCTGGTCAGGGCATCGACCTTCGCGGACAGGCGTTTGGCGTCCTCGCCGTTCTCCATCGCCTCCAAGGAGAACGCGGCGCATTGCTCCATCCTGTCTCCGGACTGGCGGAGTTGCGCGGACTCGCACTCGATTTCCGCTCGAATCCCTTCGAGAAGGCGAGCCAGGCGCCCGAAACGCCTTTGGTCGATGGTCTCGTGCAACGCGATCAGCGGCATTTTGCAGGCCACTCTTCGTGAGATCCGCGACAGGACGCGCACCCGTCAGGATAGGAATCCCCGAGGGCTGGACGAGATATCCTTTCGGCCGTTGGCCGGCATGCTCCTAACGGATGAGGGGGTGCGGACCGGCGAGCGGAGCTATCCGAATTCATGACGCGGCTCGCGCCCGACCTCGTGCTAGGACTGGCCCGCAAATTGCGGAGCAGAAGCCGTGAGCCTGAACATTGTCGGCCAGGCCAGGCCGAACACATTCGCCTTCGAAACCAGTGCTCTCATCAAGGCCACTGGCTTTCGAGAATATGACGCGCGTTGGTGGTTCGGGCACCCAGGTTCCGACAAGGAGCCCGAACTCAACCTGCTGGGCGTGCAGGCGCTCGGCATGGGGCTCGGCACTTTGATACGCCGAATGGGCATGCGCCCAGAGATCATCACCGGCCACGACTTCCGCAGCTATTCCACGGCCATCAAGATGGCGCTGGTCAGCGGCCTGATGGCGGCCGGCGCGCGCGTCAAGGACGTCGGCCTGGCGCTTTCTCCCATGGCCTACTTCGCCCAGTTCGCGCTCGACGCTCCGTCGGTGGCGATGGTGACGGCCTCGCACAACGAAAACGGCTGGACCGGCGTGAAGATGGGAGCGCAAAGGCCGCTGACTTTCGGCCCCGAGGAGATGTCGGCCTTGAAAGCGCTCGTGCTGGACGGCGACTTCGATCTCGTGGGCGGAGGAAGCTACGAATTCGTCGCCGGATTTCGCGAGCGATACATCGAGGACCTGACCGCGGGAAAGACAATCGGCAGGAAGCTGAAGGTGGTGGCCGCCTGCGGCAATGGCACCGCCGGCGCTTTCGCGCCGCAGGCGCTGGAACGCATCGGCTGCGAGGTAATCCCGCTGGACATCGAGCTCGACCACACCTTTCCGCGCTACAATCCCAATCCCGAAGACATGAAGATGCTGCATGCGATCCGGGACAAGGTTCTGGAGACGGGCGCCGATGTCGGGCTCGGCTTCGACGGCGACGGGGATCGCTGCGGCGTGGTCGACAACGAGGGCCACGAGATTTTTGCCGACAAGGTCGGCGTCATGCTGGCGCGGGACATTTCCAGCCTGCACCCGAAGTCCGTATTCGTCGCGGACGTGAAGTCGACGGGGCTGTTCGCGACGGATCCCATCCTCGCCCAAAACGGGGCGATCACGGATTACTGGAAGACCGGGCATTCCTACATCAAGCGGCGCGTTGCCGAGCTCAACGCTATCGCCGGCTTCGAAAAGTCGGGGCATTTCTTCTTCAACCCGCCGATCGGGCGCGGCTACGACGACGGGCTCGTGACGGCAATCGCCGTCTGCGAGATGCTCGACCGCAGCCCGGCCAGGACATTGGCGGACCTCTATCGCGACCTGCCGCTGACCTTCGGCACCCCGACGATGTCGCCCCATTGCCCCGACGAGGAGAAATACGGCGTGGTCGAGAAGGTCGTGAAGGCATTCACGAAAATGAAGGGCGACGGGATCGAGTTCGCCGGCCAGCCACTGGCCGATCTGGTCACCGTGAACGGGGTGCGTGTAGTCGCCCAGGACGGCACGTGGGGTCTGGTCAGGGCCTCATCGAACAAGCCGGAAATCGTCGTGGTGGTGGAAAGCCCCGTCTCGCCGGAGCGACGTCGCGAGATGTTCCAGGCTCTCGATGCGGTTCTGCGCCGCAATCCGGAAGTCGGAGCTTACAACCAGACGTTCTGAGAGGAATAGGCTGAGGGGAACTCAACATGCCGGACCGGATCGTAAGTTTCGTCATGAGCGGGGGCGTGGGCTCGCGGCTGTGGCCCCTCTCGCGCGAGGACAACCCCAAGCAGTTCCACGACCTTTCGGGCGACGGTTCGATGCTTGCCAAGACCGTACGGCGCTTGAAAGCGCGGCCGGACGGCGAGACCCCCATCTACCTGATAGCGTCCGAACGGCATGCCGACCGTCTTGTTTCGGACATCTGCCCGCTCGGCCTGAATGGCGGCAGGCCGATTTTCGAGCCCGTCGGCCGCAATACCGCCGCCGCCGTCGCCGTGGCCACCCTGCAGACGATTTCCGAACATGGCGGCGACGCGCTCGTGCTCGTGGTCCCCTCCGACCATGAGATATCGACAGAGGCGCAATTCTGGCAAACCGTCGAGGCGGGCAGCGCCGCCGCCAGTTCAGGAAACATCGTCGTGTTCGGCATCAAGCCGACCCACCCCGAAACCGGATACGGCTACACCGAGGTCGCCACGGCAAAGGGCGACGCAGTTGCGGCAGTCTCGCGCTTTGTCGAAAAGCCGGATGCCGAGACAGCCCGCCAGTACGTCTCTTCGGGAAGATTCTACTGGAATGCCGGCATCTTCCTGTTCCGCGCCGAGACGATGCGGCAGGCCTTCCTCGAATTCCAGCCTGACATCTGGGAAACCGTCGAGCGGGCCTATCGGGCCGCGCGGACCGACGTCGGCGGCATCTATCTGCCGCAAAGCTTCTACTCCGCCGTCCCCTCGATATCGATCGATTACGCGGTGATGGAACATGCGCGCGGCATCGCGATGGTCACGGCTTCCTTCCGCTGGAACGACCTTGGATCGTGGCAGTCGCTGCTCGAAGCGAGCCCGACCGACCCCAACGGCAACGTCGTGATGGGCGACGTCGTCGCCATGGACTGCGACGGCTCCTACCTTCGCAGCCAGGGCAGATTGCTGACCGTCATCGGGATGAAGGACGTGGCGGTGGTGGCAACGCCCGACGCCGTATTCGTCGCCCCGGTCAGCCATAGCCAGAACGTCAAAAAGGTCGTCGAACAGCTGGAGAAGGGCGGACGTCTCGAGACGAAGTTCACGGCGTCGGAAGACCGCGTCGTCCTCAGCGGATCGTGGCGCAAGCGGGTCGAGCACTGGCTCTTCGACGAGACCTTGCCGCTATGGTCCGCCTCGGGTGTCGACGATGTCCATGGCGGCTTCCATGAGGCCCTCGGCTTCGATGCAAGGCCGTTGGGCAAACCCAAGCGCATGCGAACGATGGCGCGCCAGATATACGCTTTCGCGGTCGCCAAGGAACGCGGCTGGACCGGACCGGCCGACAGGCTGATCGACCACGGCATCGACTTCATCGCCAGGAACGGTCGAACCGACCGCGGCGGATGGGTGCGGACCCTTCAACCCAACGGCAGCGTGGCCGACCCGGCGGAGGACGCCTACGACCATTCCTGCGTGCTGCTCGCGCTTGCCCATGCGCACCGGTGCGGCCATCGGGACGCCTTGCGGCTTGCCCAGGAAACGTTCCAATTCATCGACGCCCATCTCGAGGATCACAGCCTGAATGGTTTCCTCGAGAGCCCGGGTTGGAACGGCATGCGGTTCTCGAACCCGCACATGCACATGTTGGAATCCTTCCTTGCCTGGCATGACGTCACCGGCGACCGCGCATATCTGCGTCGGGCAGCGCGTGTCATCGATCTCTTCCGGTGCCATTTCTTCGACCAGGAGAGCTGGACGCTCGGGGAGCGTTTCGACGCCGATTGGTTGCCATCGCCAGGCCCCGACGGACAATGGACCGAACCGGGGCACCATTTCGAATGGGCTTCCCTCCTCGTCGACTTCTCCCGGGCAAGCGGGCAGAAGGATCTGGTGGCCTATGCGAGAAAACTCTATTCGTCGGCGGTCGCCAGCGGGTTGAACAGGGCGACGGGGCTGGCCTATGCGGCCGTATCGCGGAACGGGATTCCCCTCGACCGCATCTCCCGAAGCTGGCCGCAATGCGAGGCGGTCAAGGCGGCGGCCGCCCTGGACGGCATTGGCGGGCCCGACCTGAAACCCGAGATCGAAGCCCGCGTCGCCCGCCTCTTCCGGTGGCATATCGATCCGGCACCGCTCGGCCTGTGGATCGACAGGATCGACGAGCGCGGGCGATCAGTGGCGACCGAAGTGCCTGCAAGCATCTTCTATCATCTGGTGACCGCGTTGATGCAGTATCTGGACAAGACCGGAGGGCAGGTCGAGCCGTTCCGGCCGCCCGTTTCGGAAACGGGCAAGTCGACCGTCAGACGCGCTTACGCCTGAGCCGATCAGTCAGTCACAGTCGTGACGGCTATCGTCTCGCATTCGTCGCGAAACGGGTGCCGAGCGATGCCATCCGTCCGGGCGACCCGTTGCTCCAACGCCGCGACCATCGCCGCTGCTCAGCCGCCTCGAGACACCAACGAACCGCTCGTTGACACCCTTCCTCACAGCCGGGCCGGTTCAGCTTTCGACAGAGCGTCGACGCGCTCCAAGTATTTGTTTTTATGTAGATCTCAGCGGAAAGCTACTACGCACTTTCCAGAACTAACGCTTCCGGAGCATCCCCTTTTTGCTGAATTAGCAACTACAGGAAAATGACTAAGCTCCCCTCTCAGCCGGCGGGCCCGCCAAGACGCCGGTCAGGCCCAGCGGCCACTCCAAGTCATACCCGCGTCTGCTGGGCCGCCCGGCCAACAACCCCTTCACCTCGAGGGACGTCGGTCTGCCTGTCGAAGCGCGCCGGGCGACGCAATCCACGGCGAATAAGACTGCAACTCAGCTCACGCCGCCGGCTGGTCGAGGGTGACGCCGTATTTGGCGGTGATGGCCGCGAGCTTCGCCATGTCCGGCTTGCCGGAGACGGTCGCGGCCTCGAGTTCGGCAAACATCTGGTCCAGCCCACGGCTCGGCGTGCACAGAACCAGCAAGCGCGCCGGCTGGTCGCCGACATTGCGGTAGCCATGGCGCCTATGGCGCGCGCCGTAGAAGAAACCGCCGGGTCCAACGCGGCGCGGCGCGGGCTCGCCTTCGAATTCGATCTGAATTTCGCCGCTCAGGACGTAGAAGGCCTCATCCTCGCGCTCATGTGTATGGGGCGGCGCACCCGCACCCGGCGGAACCACGTCTTCCCAAAGCGAGAAGGAACCCGCGGTTTCGGCGCCTGTGGCTTTGTAGATATGGGTGACGCCCAGCACGTTGAGCGTCGAACCGGCGGACGGCTGGCGAACGAACGGTTCGGCTGTTGCAGCTTTGGCATCCATCGTCGATCCCTTCATGTTTCACGTAACCGGGCGAGAGATAGGCCCTTTGCGGTCTGGCGATTAGCCGGAATTGTATGGACACGCTTTCCTGAATTCAGGACAATCTGCCGATGGACCCGCTAGAAGGCATCGCTGCATTCACTCGCGTCGTGGACAGCGGCAGCTTCTCGGCGGCGGCGCGGCATCTCAAAATCTCCAAGTCCGCGGTGAGCGCCAACGTGCAACGGCTCGAACAACGCCTGGGCATCCGCCTGCTCAACCGCACCACGCGCCGTCTCTCGATGACCGAAGCGGGCGCGGCCTACTATCGTCACTGCGCGCGGATTCTCGCCGAAGCCGAGGCCGCGGAGCAAGCGGCGACCGCGCTGCAACGCGAGCCGCGCGGCACGCTGCGCATCTCGGCGCCCGACAGCTTCGGCTGGATGCATGTGGCGCCAGCCGTCCCGGCGTTCCTCAAGCGCTATCCAGAACTTTCCGTCGATATCAGCTTGAGTCCGGCCTATGTGAATCTCATCGACAAGGGGCTCGATCTGGCGATCCGTATCGGCGTGCTGGAGGATTCGCCCCTTGTCGTGCGCAAGCTCGCGCCATCAAGGCTCGTCGCCTGCGCGGCGCCCGCCTATCTCGAGGAGCATGGGGCACCGCGCGAGCCGAACGATCTTGCCAAGCACAATTGCCTCTGCACCGGTCTCTTGCCCTGGGGCGACGAATGGCGCCTTGTCGGCAAACGCGGCGAGGTGCGGGTGGCTGTCAGCGGCAATCTCCGCAGCAGCAGCGCCGAGACGCTGCGCGCGGCGGTGCTTCAAGGCGTCGGCATTGCCGTGCTGCCGACCTGGGCGGCAGGTGAACCGTTGCGGACCGGCGCGTTGCGGCGCGTGCTCGATGCCTGGAAACTGCCCGCGAGCACGATTTATGCCGTCTATCCCGGCAACAGGCTGATGTCGATGAAGGTGCGCGCCTTCGTCGATCACCTGGCGCGATGCTTCGGCCGAACGCCCTATTGGGACGACGGTCTTTGAGGGCGGCCGATCCGCAGACTTATAGCGCCGCCGATATTGCTCTCATTCCCATTCGCTTGCCACCCCGCTGCAATGCGGAACGAGATCGGTGCTGTCCCGTTCCCGTTGAGGGGCAAATATCGCGGGACTGCCTGTTACTCGCGTTCTGAAACGGAGGTGCCGAACATGGTCGATCAACATCGGAAGCAGCGTGTCTGGTTTGTGACCGGAGCCTCCAGCGGTTTTGGCCGGGCTGTGAGCGAAGCCGTCCTCGACCGCGGCGACCGGCTGGTAGCCACCGCCCGGCACGTCGATGCGATACGCGGTTTTGCCGGCCGAGGCGGCGATCGGGCACTGACGCTGCCATTGGACGTCACCAGTGCGACGGCGGCAAAGGAAATAGTTGACGAGGCCGTCGCGCATTTCGGCCGGCTCGACGTGATTTTCAACAATGCCGGATACGGTCATGTCGGCGCCATCGAAGAACTGACAGAAGAAGAACTCCGGCAACAGGTCGAGGTCGATTTCTTCGGCGTCGTGAATGTCACGCGCGCGGCGCTTCCGCATCTGCGCCGGCAGCGCTCAGGCCACTTCGTGCAGATGTCGTCGCTCAACGGCGTCGAGCCCTTGCCGGGCGGTGCTTTCTATTCCGCCGCCAAATTCGCAGTCGAGGGCTTCTCGGAAGCGCTCGCCGGCGAGGTGGCTCACCTCGGGATCAAGGTGACCATCGTCGAGCCGGCTCCGTTCCGCACACGATTTCTCAGCGGCGAGTCCGCTAAATGGTCGCGCCCGATGGGCGACTACGAAGCCAGCGTCGGCCGGGTGCGGCAGACGCTAAAGCAAATGGACGGCAAACAGCCGGGCGATCCTGCTCGCGCAGCGCAAGTCATCATCGAGGTCGTCGAAGCCGAGAATCCGCCCTTGCGGCTGCCGTTGGGACAGATCGCGATCGACCACATCCGGGCGGCGCTCGATGCCGAAGCGAGGGAGCTCGACGCTTGGGCGCATGTGAGCACGTCGGTCGATTTCCCGCGCGCGAACCTGTCCGGTTAAGCACCCAGCCGCGGGCCGTCGCTTGGGGTGTCCGAGATGGCTCTACGATCCACATCAGCAATTCCAGTCGGCCAAGCGCTCAAGATCACCTTCGCCACCTTCACAGCGCGGATCACCATTCACTCCGAACGCGAGCTGACCGTGGAAATCATCGCGGGCGACAATGCCGGTTTCTCCGACACCGTCGAGTATGAGGCGATCGCGGTTCGCAAGGACGTGGTGTTTCTTTCATGGCAAGAGCATATCGGAAGCACCATCGTACACGTTCTTGATCTCACCTCCGGTCAGGCATACACCGCGGTAACATCGGCGAAAGGCGATTTCATGCGACTGACCGGTCGGATCGCAATCAAATGGGCAGGATCTATTTGACCGCCAGGCGCATCTTCCACACGGGAATATGCTAAAGGTTTTCGAAGAATAGGTGCGTTTCTGCAGAATTGCATGAAATTACTATTTCATCGCTACCGACACTACTTCAGTTCTATCGGGGTCGATCGGGCGATTTTTTGATTTGGCGGCATTCGACAGCACGCCCAAGCCGCCTCGAACAGCGCCCTCCCCGCTCCAACCACGGCAATTTTTTCGTTGCAAAATCAACGGTCATGGCAGGCTCGGAGGACATGCTGTCGATATCGTGCCCAGCGCAACGGTCCAACTCGGAACGATGGCGTCTTGCGCCACAACATCGGTTTCTTCAAGGTAGGAGTAACGACGGACATAGATGTCGTCGCTCGCCGATTCGGCCGGAAGGTTGCAGCAGGATGCCACTCATGATTCGACGATTGGGAGCCAGGAATCCGGCACGACGTCTCGGAGATCTGACTGCAATGCTTGTTCTGGTTGCGAGGCCGCTTGTCTTTGGGATCGCCCTCTTGTTGGCGGGTCCGGCACAGGCGCAGGCGCCGGCGGCCGTCCCGCCTGAAAAGGTCAACCAGCTGTTCCAGCTTCTCGACGATCCGTCAGTGAAGGCCTGGGTGGCCGAACAACGAAAGCAGGGCTCCGGGCCGACGGGAACGCCTGCCGCGGCGGGAGCTTCGCCGGCCGACGCATCGCCCGACGCCGCAGCCGCACCAGGCCAGATGAATACGATGGCATCCTCGACGCTCGATCGGATCAAGCATCACATCCAAAGAATCGTACGGACTTTGCCCTTGCTGCCAGGTCAGTTCGCGCGCGTTCGAACAGAGACCATGGACGATATGTCCAGCAAGGGCTCGGCCGGCGTATTCATGCTGATTGCGATCTTCATCGCTGCCGGCGTGGCGCTCACCTGGGCAACGTACAGGCTCACCCGTCCGTTTCGTCTCTGGGTCATAGCGCAGCCGAAGGATACGCCCATCGGGCGGGCCAAGAAGATCGGCGGCCGTACGCTTTATTCCAGCCTGCTAATCGTCTCGTTCGCGCTGGGCAGCGCCGGCGCGTTCATGTTGTTCGACTGGCCAATGCTCATCCGCGAGATCGTGCTGACATTTCTGATGGCTGCAGTCGTCACAGCGGGTGTGCGCATGTACCTCGCAGCCATGCTCGTCCCTTCCTTCATGAAGGTCGAGAACGCCGTCGAGGTTCGGGCTTTGCCGATCACCAACGAAACGGCCGACCATTGGTTCTATTGGCTACCCCGGATCGTCGGCGTCTTCGCCTTCTTCGCCGCTGCGTTCACCCTCTTGCCGGGTCTCGGCATCGATCGGGACGGAATGCTGGTCCTGTCAACGGGCGCCGATTTGGTACTGCTGTTGCTGTTGCTGCTTGCCGTTTGGCGCCGGCCAAGAATCGAGCAGGAGAGTGCGCACCACCACGCGGAAGCGACATGGTTGTTGACATCCTATTTCGTCGCCCTGTTCCTGCTGCGCATCACCGGCCTCACTATATTGTTCTGGTTTACCTTCGCCGCATTCTTCCTGCCTTTGGCAGTCGTGCTGACGCAGCGCGGGGTCAATTTCGTCCTGCGGCCGGGTTCGGAAGATGCCGGCCGGCCTACGATCCCGGCGGTGACGATCGCTGTCATCGATCGGGGAGTCCGGATGATCCTGATCCTGACGGCGGCTTATTTTCTCGCGCGTGTCTGGGGCCTGGACATGCAGTCGATGCGGGACAGCGATACGACGACGACGGTCGTATTGCGCGGCTTGATCAATGTCATGGTCATTGCGCTCGCAGCCGATTTCGGCTGGTCGATCATCAAAGCCTTGATCGAACGAAAGCTGGGCATCGAAACCTCGCACGCGGTGATTGACGACGAGGAGGTCCCGATCCTCGATCCGCAGCAGGCGCGGCTGCGCACGCTCTTGCCGATCATCCAGAACATTCTGCTGGCGGTAATCGTCGTGATGGCGGTGCTGATGATGCTCGCCTCAATGGGTATCGAGATCGGCCCGCTGATTGCCGGCGCCGGCGTTGTTGGCGTCGCTGTAGGATTTGGAGCTCAAACCATAGTCAAGGACGTCATTTCGGGCGTGTTTTTTCTGCTCGATGATGCGTTTCGTGTCGGCGAATACATTACATCCGGCCGTTATGTGGGCACGGTGGAGAGCTTTTCGCTGCGCTCGGTGAAGCTGCGCCACCATCGTGGCCCGCTGTTCACAATACCTTTCGGTGAGCTCGGAGCGGTCCAGAACCAGAGCCGCGACTGGGTCACCGACAAATTCAACATCACCGTCGGTTACGACACCGATATCGACTTCGCTCGCAGGCTGATCAAGCGGATCGGCCTCGAACTGGCGGAAGATCCCGAATTCAAACCCTGGGTACTCTCGCCGATCAAGATGCAGGGCGTGCAGGAATTCGGCGAATACGGCATCGTCTTGAGGGTCAAGGTCACGACCAGACCGGGAGGCGCCTTCAATATGAAACGAAAATTCTATGTACGCATTCGCCAAGTCTTCAAGGAGCAGGGCATCGAACTGCCATTCCCGACCGTCCACGTCGAGGGGCTACAGAACCCACGTGCAGCCGAGAACGCGCCGTTGCAGGTCACACCCGAGCTGAAACTGGCCGTCGCGCAGTCCCACACCAATCGGCGCAGGAAAAAAACCAGCACAACGGAGTAGGAAAGCTGTGGCAGAGGTGATGTTGGCCTCAAACTCCACGCGCCGATAGCTGCCGAACTTACAGCGACGGAGGTGCAGCATGGAGATGGCGTATCGAGAGCGGTGGCAGGCTGAGATTGCCGCGCTGCAGAAGATCTTGTCCGAGTTTGACCTAAGTGAGGAGTGCAAGTGGGGAAAGCCCTGCTACACGCTGGCTGGAAAAAATATCGTCATCATTCAGGGCTTCAAAGAATATTGCGCGTTGGGCTTCTTTCAGGGTGCGCTGCTGAAGGACCCCAAGAAGCTGCTGGTGCAGCTCGGGCAGGTTCAGGCAGCGCGGGTGATGAAGTTCACCAGCGCCAAGGAGATTGCGACGAAAGCGAACACTATCAAGGCCTATGTGCACGAGGCCGTAGCGGCCGAGAAGGCCGGAATGAAGGTTGAGACGAAGCCCCTAGAGGTTCCCGTGCCTGAGGAGCTGAGGGAGAAGTTCCGCAACGATCCGCGGTTCAAGCGCGCGTTCGAGGCGCTGACGCCGGGTCGGCAAAGAGGATATCTGTTTCACTTCGCCAGCGCGAAGCAGTCTGGGACACGGACCGCGCGGATCGAGAAGGCGATGCCTGCGATTTTCGAAGGACGAGGGTTCCTGGAGCGGCGATAGAGAGCGGCGATAGATCGTGAAACTGTTGATGTGTACCGAGTGATAGTCTTCTTAACGGTATCCGACGCTGCGTGCCCTTACTCCCCACTCGATCGTTCTGAGTCATCGTAATGCGCTGATTTGGCACTGCAATTTATTTCTGCGTACAACGAAGAGCCGTCTCGCCGATCCGTCAGAAATTTGCGCTCCTGATTTCAAACACGAATTTCGACGATCCGCGATCTGCTCGGTTTCAAAGACTATCGGCGTCGATCGGTCGATTTTGGTCCACTGTCGCTCGTTGGACCATGCGCGGCATGAAAGCCGGGCAGCTCCCTCAGCTGCATTCAGTCGGCTTTGCGAAATGCGTGAACATGAAGATCGTGTCGACGATCTGCGCGCCACTCATTTCTTCTTGAACTCAAACAGTTCAACCAGATTGCCCGACGGATCTTCCAGAAGTCTGGCGCGACCAGCTCCCGCCTCGCTGATTTCTCCTCTGAATTTGGCGCCAATATCGTTCAACCGACCGACGACGGCGTCTATGTCTTTCGTGACAATCATGAATCGGTTCCATCCGCCGGGCTCTGGTTTACCGCCAGCAGTTCCCCCACTGCCTGCCCCGGGAGCGCTAAGGTAAAGCGTGAGATCATCGCGAATGAGCGCTGCAAACTTGCCAGGGTTGTGCATGGCGACCTCGAACTCGAGTTTATCGCGATAAAACACGACCGAACTATCAACGTCCGTCACAATGTATCGAATGGATGCCATCGTCCGTTCTCCTTTCACCATAGAAGGGGAACGGACTCATGCGAATGCAGTTGCCTTGACATTGGCGATCACGGCCAACAGTCGGCCAGCCGGCTGATAAGAAACAGCTAGCCTTCTAAAGCCTGCGAATCGCGTCGCTCGATTTCTTTCGCCCACGCGATTGCGAGCGCGAGTCTCAGGCGCGAAAAAACTGCGGAAACCCTCGCTCAGATGAGGCGTTCATTCATGAACCGACGCATGAATCAGGCGCATGAATTATGAGTAGGCGCGTAGCTATCGTAACTGGTGCAGGACGTGGCCTTGGGCGCGTCATGGCGACGGCTCTGCTGAACGCAGGTCATCGCGTATTTTTGACGTCGACAGATATTGAGTCGCTTGACGAGACACGGCGCGCCAGCGGAGCGGGCGAGCGCGCTGCCGTGAAGACTGCCAATCTCGGCAATGAACGAGAGCTGGCTGAGCTAGTCGATGCCGCCATGCACGCGTTCGGGCGCGTCGATGTCCTTGTCAGCAATGCAGGCATTCCAAACCCAGCGGTACGACGACCGCTCGACGTCACACCGGATCAGTTGCGGCGGTTGTTCGAGATCAACACCCTTGCCTCGATCAATTTGATCCGACTGGTCGTCCCCGGCATGGTTGCGCGCAGATGGGGTCGTATCATCTTCATCTCCACCAGCCTCGATACCATGCTCGATCCAGATCATGTCGCGTACGGAATGACCAAGGCGGCTGGAGAATCCTTCATCGCGGCTCTCGCAACGTCCTTTCAGTCGACGGGGGTCACGGCCAACGTGCTCTTGCCCGGCGGCGCCGTTGCAACCAGGATGGCGGCAGGTGTCGCGGACCCAAAGGACCTGCTTCAGCCTGAAATCATGGCGGCGCCCATTGCATGGCTGGCGTCGGACGATTCGAACAATGTAACCGGCCGGCGGTTCATCGCCGCAAAGTGGAATACCGCCCTCAATCACGCTCAAGCGGCGCAGGCCGCAAGCGCGCCGGCTGCATGGGGCGGCTATGGCGACAAAAGTATCAAACCGTAAAGAGACCGTAGCGCTCAGATCGATCGACAATTATCGACTACGTTCGCTCGGGTGCCCGCCTACGATATCCAGCACTATTCAAATTTACACTGCAATACTCCCGCTCATTCCCACTCGATTGTCCGGCGCCATAACAACCATCTGAATTCATTGCAGAAAATATTTTTCCATTCAAATACTACCGGCTCGGGACCCGTCAGGAATTTACAATCCTGATTTCGTTTAAGAATTTCCGCCCAGCGCCGCGGACCATCTATCGACTATTATCGGCTCTTGTGCGCCATTACAGGTCTGACGTCCAAACCCATGTCACACCCAAAAGTACCGTCAGCGTTGGCAGGATCGGAGACCTACGCGAATGGGCAAAGTCTGCATCAAAAATCCTCCAACCACTGGAGGATAGGCGTTTCACTTGACGCAGGCGCCCGCCCCCAACGAACATTGCGACGCCTGTGCCGAACGCCGCGCCGAGCGAAAATATCCCGAGCGCAATACCGCGCCGTCGGGAAGAAAAGCTGTCGAAAATCAGCGCCGAGGCTGCCGGGATCAGCGCCGCCTCGCCGAGGCCCACCGCGACCCTCGCGGCAAAAAAGCTCCAGAAGTCGCCAGCGACCCCACAGGCAATCGTCGCTACGGACCAGAGCGCAATGCCGGTCATGATTACATTGCGGCGGTTAGCCCAATCGGCGAGCCGGCCGCACGGTAAAGTTGCCAGGGCGAAGATCACGGCAAATCCGGCGCCTTGCAGCAGGCTCACCTCAAAGTCCGTCAAAATCAGATCTGCGCGAATGGGATCGACCACGAGATTGATGACGAGTCGGTCGGTGAAGGAAATCAGCAAGGCAAGGCACAGAACGATGACCGTGTACCAACCGGCAGTCGTAGAAACATTCTGTTCCGTACTAGGCCTGTCATCGTCCAATAGAGTGTACCCCACGGCACCCTCGACCATCCTTAAATCCTCGCGCAAAAAGCAACCGGTGGCAAATGGAGTGGCCAAGGAACACAATGAAGCGTCGAACGTGACGAACCTAGTCCTGCTTAGTATGGCAGCCCCGGCCACGCGTGAGCGTGTCGTGTTGCATGCGCTAGGGAAGCGGAGAGATTGGTGCATCGGTCGACAGGGTAGCATGGCGAGTTCCTCTCGTTGAAAGGAACTCGACGGTCGACGCCTCTAGTCGATGGGTTCTTGGGGTTCGTTTTGCCGTTACCAAGAGGTGGATTTGAACGCGCGGCCGCTTTCGGTTGCCTCTGCCCCCGGGCGGAACGACTGAGATTGGGCGCGAAACCGCCATTCCGCAGCAGAGAACTGCGGCCGGCGAGTGGCTGGCCGGGCTTCTTGAATCAACTTTGGCGAGCTGCTCTGTAGGCTATTAACACGACAGTTATGTTGGTCGCCGAGCATTTGTGGGCCGAGATGAAGTTCGATCGTTCGACCCGCCACCTCGTTAACAAGTACCTAAGCCGGGCTTGGCGGGAGCGTGAAGACTCCCACCAAGCCGGTTTTGTCAGTTCTTGCCGCAGGTGTCGGCCATGTCGGGCGTGCACTTGACGAAGCCGGTGTCGATATAGGGGGGCACCGTCTTGCCCTGCTTCAGGTCGTGCAGCGCCTCGATCGACTTGTAGCCCATATTGTATGGGCTCTGACCGACGAGGTAGTGGGCAAGCCCATCCTTGAGCAGCGGCAGCTGCGGCGCGAAGGCGTCGCCGAAGGAGATGACGAGGTCCTTGGAATCGACGCGGTCCTTCACGCGGCCGACCGCCTGGCGGTAGGCCGACGGCGCGTATTGCGCCCAGCCGCCGACGGCCACGAAGGCGTCGAGCTTGGGATTGGCGACCAGCACGTCGTTCATCTGCTGGGCGGCGAGGCTGATGTTGTCATTGTTGTAGATCGGGCAGCCGTCGACCTCGGTCCAGCCGTTCTCGCCGGCAAGACGCTTCACCGGCTTGTCCTTGGAGACATTGGCCAGCGTGTCGCGAATGCCCTGGACGCGCAGGTCGAGATTGAGCGAGCCGGCCGTGCCGGTCTGGATGCAGACCGTGCCGCCCTTCGGCTTGTGTTCGACGACCTTCTTCGCGAGTTCCACGCCGAAATTGTAGTTGTCGGTGCCGATGAAGGTCGAGCGCAGGCCAGCGTCTTCCTGCAGCAGGTCGCCATCGAAGGTCACGATCGGGATGCCGGCGGCCTTGGCCTTTTCCAGCAGCCGGGCCACGGACTTCGGATTGGTCGCGGAGACCGCGATGCCGTCGACGCCCTTGGTCAGCACGTCGTTGATGACCTGGAGCTGCTGGGCCTCGTTCACCTCCGACGGGCCGATATAATAGCACTCGACGCCGAGGTCTTTGGCGGCCTTCTCGCAGCCCTCCTTGACCGGAGCGCTGAAGACGTCGTTCACCGTCTTGACGATCACCGCATAGGTCTCGGCCGAAGCCGGCGCTGCATTGATGCCAGCGGCGAACGCCGCGGCGAGCACGGTCGCGCCCATTCGGGCGGTCAGTCTGTTGATGCGTCTCATGGTTTTCTCCTCTCTGATGTTATGTGCACGAAAGTGCGCGAACCTGCCGGACAGGCCACCTGCCTGTCCGGACCGGTCCTAGGCGCGGGTGGAGCGGAACCGTTCAAGCAGTACCGCGAACAGGATGAAGAGGCCGACGAAGGTGCCCTGCCAGAAGGGGTTCACGCCGGCGAGCAGCAGGGCGTTGCGGATCACTTCGATCAGCACCGAGCCGATGACGGCGCCGAAGGACGTGCCGAAGCCGCCGAGCAGGTTGGCGCCGCCGATGACGGTCGCGGCGATGACCTGCAGCTCCTGGCCCTGGCCGAGCGCGTTGGTGGCGGCGCCCATCCAGCCGACGAGGAAGATGGCGGTCATGCCGGTCATGGCGCCGAGCAGCGCGTAGGTCGAAACCTTGACGCGATCGACCGGGATGCCGGAGAGGCGCGCGGCGTTTTCATTGCCGCCGATGGCACGCACGTAGCGGCCCCATTTGGTCATCGACAGGAGCCACTGCATGACGACGGCCGAGACGATCACCGCCCACAGCACATTCGGCACGCCGAGGAAGGAGCCGCCGCCGAGCGCCAGCAGCGTGTCGCCGGCCTTGCCGAAATCGTAGACGACCTGGTTGTTTGTGACGACCAAGGTTTGAGAGCGCACCAGGCTCATCATGCCGAGCGTGACGATGAAGGGCGGCAGCTTCAGGTATGAGACCAGCGCGCCGTTGACGATGCCGACGAACGCGCCGACGAGAAGCACGAACAAGACGACCACGGCAAAAGGATAGCCGCTGGCGCTGAACAGGCCGAGCATCACGCCGGTCAGGCCAAGCGTGGAGCCGACGGAGATGTCGATGCCGCCGGCCATGATCACCGGCGTCATGCCGATCGCCATCAGCGCCGTGAAGCAGAAATTCTGCAGGATGTTGGCCATGTTGGCGCCGGTGAGGAAGCGCGGCGCGATCATGCCGACCACGGCGCCGATGATCAGCACCGCGACGACGATCCAGAACTCCTGGCTGCGCAGCATCTCGCCGAGCTTGCTGCGTTCCGACAGGTTGAAGACCGAATCCAGGTTGCTTGCGTCCGGAGACTTGTTCATCTCATCCTCCCTTTGCCTCAGGCCGCGGCCTTGGCGCCGACGATCAAGGCGGTGATTTCCTCGGGCGAGCTGGTCGAAGCGAGCTTGTTGGCGACCAGATGGCCGCGCCGCAGCACCATGATGCGCTCGCATACGCCGAACACGTCGGGCATGCGGTGCGAGATCAGGATGACGGCGACGCCGCGCTCCTTGAGGCGCTTGATCAGCGCCAGCACCTCGGCGACCTGGCGCACCGAGATCGCGGCGGTCGGCTCGTCCATCAACACCAGCTTGGCGTCGGCCAGGCGGGTGCGGGCGATGGCGACGGCCTGGCGCTGGCCGCCCGACATACGCTTGACCACATCGCGCGGCCGCGTCTCCGACTGCAGTTCGCGGAACAGCTCGGCGGCGCGCTCGCGCATCTTGCGGTGGTCGAGGAATTTGAACGGGCCGACCGAGCGCATGATCTCGCGGCCGAGGAAGACGTTGGCGGCGGCGCTCAGATTGTCGCAGAGCGCCAGGTCCTGGTAGACGATCTCGATGCCGGCGCGACGGGCGTCGGACGGCTGGCTGAACTGCACTTCCTTGCCGTCGAAAGTCATCTTGCCGGACGAGGCCGGGAAGTTGCCGGCGATCATCTTGACCAGCGTCGACTTGCCGGCGCCGTTGTCGCCCATCAGGCCGACGATCTCGCCGGGCTCGATCTTGAACGACACGTCCTCGACGGCGTGGATGGCGCCGAACTGGCGCGAGATGTTCTTCAGCTCCAACAGGCTCATGGCAGGGACTCCCGTTCTTGCTTCGCTTGCGATGCCGGCATCGATCGCGCCGCGGCATAGTCGTCGGCGGCCTTGAGACCGCCATAGAGGACGGCGCGCCAGCCGAGCCCGGCCCAGCGCAGATCCATCGGGCGGCCCGTCTCGGCGAAGGGCGCGCGCAGCGCCACAAGCTCCTCCAACCGCCGGCGCGGGAATGCGTCGATCGCGCAGACCCCTCCCCCGAGCACGATCGTGGCCGGGGAAAACAGCGCCACCGCCGTGCCTATTGCGAGTGCCTGATCGCGCACGAAGCGGTCGATGTCGGCGCCAAGCCCCGGGATGCTCCGGGACTGGACAAAAACCTGGGTGACGGGAACGCCGTATCTCTCGGCAATCACTTCCAGTGCGCGGCCTGAAACGTAGGTTTCCAGGCAGTCGGTGCGCAGCCCCTCCAGCGTCCTGCCCTCATTGCCGAAAGGCATATGGCCGATCTCCAGCGCCCAGCCGCCACCGCGAAAGGCTTCGCCGCCCTGCAGGAAGGCGCCGCCCACCCCGGTGCCGAAGAACAGGCCAAGCACGCTGTCGGCGTCTTTGGCGGCACCCGCGATCACCTCGCCGGCCAGCACCAATACGGAGTCGCGTTCGATGATGACGGGGAAGCCGAGCAGCGCGCCGAGTTCGCTCGCCAGACGATGGCCGTTGAGCTCGGGCACATTGCCGGCGAAGAGCACACGGTCGCCGTCGATGTCGATGAAGCCGGGAACGGTCGAGACCATCAGGTCGGGGGCGAGGCCGGCCTCGGCGCAGAACTCCCTGACGAGCCTGGCGAAGCTGCCGACGGGATCGGCGTTGCGCAGCGAGGAGGACGGGAAGAGCCGCTCGCCGGCCTGCGGAACACGGTCGACGACCATGCCGCATTTGACCGAGGTGCCCCCGACATCGACGACCAGGATCGAGCGGATCGAGGCTCGCGTCATAGGTCGCCTCCCCTGTCCGGAAGGAAGCCCGCCAACGCATCGCGGAACTCGGCGACGTAGGCCGCGCGGTCGATCGTCTTCGATGTGATCTCGGCCAGCCGGGCGCCCGGTATGAGGCCGGCCAGCTCGCGCGCATAGGCGAGCGGGTGGACGTAGTCCTGGTCATTGCCGATGATCAGCGCCGGCTGCCGGATCGTCGCGATTTGGGCCCGGCTCACGCCCGGTGAGTCGAGCGGGATGCGCGACAGAAGCGCTATCGTGGTGTCGGGCCGCGGGCGCTTGAAGAAACCGATGAGCGAAACCGCGTTGTCCGGCGAGGCCGCCATGACCTCGAGGAACTCCGGCGAGACGCGAAAACGCTCCGCGCCTTCTTCGGCGCCGTATTCCTCGAGATATTGCGCCGCGACGCGATAGCCGTGCTGGCGCGCGATGGAAGGTGCATCCACCCAGGCAGGCCGCGCCAGCACCAGCTTGGCAACGCGCACGGCGCTGAGGCTTGCCAGCCGCAGCGCGATCGCCGCGCCCAATGAGATGCCGCCGACCGCTGCCTGTTCGATGCCGAGATGGTCGAGCAACGCCATGGCATCGTCGGCGAGTTGCGCGATCGAGAGGCGCGACGGATCGCCAAGCGCGGAGGCGCCGTGACCCCGGCACATCAGCGTGATGCGTTGCAGACCGGTGTTTTCGGGGAACACCTCGACCGGCTGGTCGAGGGGCGCGCCGAGCCCATGCTGCCACAGCACCGGCTGTCCTTTACCCGCGACATCGAAGGTCAGCGCGCAATCGTCGGCGGTGGTGAAGGTACCGACGGTCACCAGACGTCCTCAAGAAGCGCGCGCAGAGTTGCTCCCGACGCGGCTGCATCCTTGTGCTCGAAGCCATGCGCGACCACGGCCTGGCCGTAGCCGCAGGAGCGTAAGAGCCGCAGGAACCGGTGGATGTCGACGGCGCCGGCCCCGGTGGCGACCACCGCGCCGGCGCGGTCGACATCCTTGGCATGCGCCAGGATGATGTGCTCGCCGAGCAGGTCCACCGCCTCTTCCATGACGCGGGCCTGGTCGCTCAGCCTATCGCCGACGAGATTGGCGGCGTCGAGGATGATGCCGAGGCGCGGGTTCCCGACCTCGTCGAGGATCCGGCGCGCGAGAACGGCATCGGCGACGACATTGCCGGGCTCGGGCTCGATGCCGAGCCTGACGTCGTGCTTCGCGGCAAGCTCGAGCGCCGCATCGAGTTCGGCGCGCATGTCGGCCCAGGCGGACGGCGAGGCGTTGTCGGGGTGGGCTGCCCACATGTCGTCGGCGTTGCGCGAACCGGTGCACAGCGTCACGATCGGCGCGCCGAGCAGCGGCGCGGCGGCGACGACGTTGGCGAAGCGGGCACGGGCGGCACGGCGCACCGCCACGTCGGGATGAGCCACGTTGTAGGTGCCGGAGAGACCAGCGATCGCCAGGCCGTGCTTGCGGGCAGCCTCGGCAAACGCTTTCAACTCACCGGCAGGGACGGAGTCCGGAAGGCTGGCCAAACCCAGGCACGACAGGTTGAACTGCATGCCCTCATAGCCGTCCTGCCCAATTGCCGAGAGTAGCTCGTCGACGGTGCCGAGCGGATAGGTGCGGGCCAAGATCGCGGGATACATCAGACCGGCCCCGAGGCGTCCGCCAGATCGACGGGCTTGCCGCTGCGCACCGACTGGCCGATCGCCACCATGGCGCGGACGGAGGCGACGCCATCCTCGATCGAAGCGCCGTTCATCGGCGTGCCGTTCAGGACGACGTCGGCGAAGCCTTCGAGCTGGCGGCGGTAGAAATGGCCGTCGGCGCCAAGCACGCGCTCGGAGGAAGCGCTGCTTTCGCGAAAGATGTCGACCTCGCTCGACTTATAGTACCAGGGATTGAAGATCTTGCCGGTGGCGCTGCCGTTCTCGCCATAGAGTTGGAAGCCCTCGTGCCAATCCATCCGGACCGGCAGCGTCAGATCGAGATGGCCGAGCGCGCCGTTTTCGAATTCCGTGTCGACGAACCAGCAATGGGCGCAGAAGCGTTCGAGCAGACGCGCCTGGACCGACTTGATCGGCCCGGCCAGATAACGCGCGAGATCGACGAGATGGCTGCCATGCGCCAGCATGAAATAGCGCTGGCGGTCGGCTTTCTGGTCCCCGGCCGGCTTCAATGCCTTGGCGCCGGTCCTCGGCACCGGCTGCACGGCATCGGTCATGGTGTAGCGATGAGTGGAATCGCAGTACCAGGCCTTCAGCGCCAGCAGCGAGCCCATCTCGCCGGTGGCGAACTCGTGCGCCGCCTGGATACCGGGGTCGAAACGCAGCATATGGCCGATCTGCAGCACCAGGCCGGTGCGCTCGACATGGGCCTTCAGTTCCTCCGCCTCCTCGACCGACATGGCGATCGGCTTTTCGCAGAGAACGTGCTTGCCGGCCGAAAGCGCCTTGATTGCCGCCGGAACGTGGAAGGCATCGGAAATGCCGATGACGACCGCCTCGACTTTTGCGTCGGCAAGCATGCGGTCATAGTCGTTGTAGATGCTGATCGCGTCGTAGAAGGACCCGAAACGCCGCGCCAGATCGACATCGGCGTCGCAGACGGCCTGTAAGACGACGTTCCTGCCCTTCTGCGCCGATTCCAGATGCGCGAACTGGGATATCGGTCCGCAACCGAGGATACCAATGCGCAGGCAACGGTCGTCTTTCTTAACGGGCACAGGCTATCTCCCTGATATTTGTTTTTGTCTTATACAAAAACAAATATCACAAACCGCGTCACGTCAAGGCGGTTGATCAGGATTTCTGCGATTGCTGTTTTGCGGGGCGCGTGGATGGCGCTGAGCTGCGCATCCTGTCCGTGCTACTTGCTTGAACCGGCGCCTAAAAACAGACGGCGGTGGCCGAATGCCACTCTGCGCGAAAAGTGACGGAAAACGCTGTGGACCGCGTTACAGCGTGCTGGCTTCGAGGTCCGGCAGGGCGAAAAGCGTGTCGCGGATGGTGGCCGCCGCGCCGATCGCCGCGCCGTCGGCGCCGAACTGCGCCACCCTGATCTCGGGCATGGCGAAACCCGCCAGAAGCCGCCGCTTGATGTCGGCCTGGATGCGCCGGCTGAGTTTTGGGTAAAGGCCGGCCAGCGGGCCGCCGAGCACGACGCGCCCGGGATCGAGCAGATGGATGGCGTTGACAAGACCGGCCGAAAGGCCGCTGACCCAGGCGTCGAGCGCGGCATCCACCGCCTTGTCGCCGACATTGGCGAGCAGCATCTGGACCCCGTCGGCCACCGGCTGCCCCTCTTCGAACAGCCGCGTGAAAAGCTTGGCGCCGGCCAGCATCTCGAACGTGTCGACGCGTCCGCCGGCGGAAACGATGGTGTGGCCGATTTCGCCGGAATAGCCGTGCCCGCCCATCACGACACGGCCGTCATCGATGATGGCGCCGCCGATGCCCTCTGCCAGGAGAACGACCAGCATGCTGCCGGCCTTGGCCGTGGCGGAGGCGGCGAGCTCGGCATTGGCGAAGGCGAAGGCGTCGTTGCAGACCAAGACCGACCAGTCGGCCGGCGCCTTCCGCGTCAGCTCCGCCTGAAGCGGATAGTTGCGCCATTCGAGGAATGGCGCATGCACCACGCTGCCGTCGCGGGCGACCAGGCCTGGCACTGAAATGCCGATGCCCTCGACCTTGTCCTGCAACGCGGGATTTTCGTTCAGCAGCCTCTCGATCAGCGAGAGCAGCCTTGCCGCTATATGCCCGGCATCGCGGTAGCGCGGACCAGTCGGCTCGGCGATCCGGCTGGCGACATTCATCTGCAGGTCGAGCAGCACCCCGGTCAAGGAACGCGTGCCGACATCGACGCCGACAAAATAAGCGCCCGAAGGGTTGAGCGACACGCCGACGCCCGGGCGGCCCTTGCGTGATTCAGGCGACATTTCGGCACTCTCGACGACCAGGCCGGCATCGAGCAGGACGCGCATGGCGTTGCCGATCGTGGCCCTTGTCAGGCCGAGCTGCCGAGCCATGTCGGCGCGAGAAAGCTGCCGGCCGTTTTGCAGCAGTCTCAGACAACGCCTGGCGTTGATATGGCGCAGTAGGCTTGTCGTGCTCACGGCCGCATCTTTTGGTTACGTCCGCGCAAATACCATCGGAAGGGGCTATCCCAAAGCCGTTTTCTCACGGAAGCGTCCAAAGTCGGCACAGCCATCGTGTGGGCAAGGATATAATACTGAACCAGAGCCGCTATGGGGTTGACCGGGCTTGCGCGCCGACGCGGCCGCAGCGCTGCAACAAGTTCGTCCGCGCAGCCTAACGAGGCGAAACTGGAACCACCGTTTTCGACCGACTCGCTGTCTCTCAAAGATCGTCGCGAGCCGCATGGCAATGATCACAGAGGGAGTCCACTGATCTTATGCGATCGACCAGCCGCCATCGATCATGAGGTTGGCCCCGTTGACAAGAGCGCCCGCAGGTGAAGCCAGATATACCACCGCGCCGGTGACATCATGGGTCTCACCAATCCGGCCGAGCGGAATATGCGCGAGCGTCTGGCGATGCGCCTCGGGGTCACTCAGATAGGGACGCGTCGAGTCGGTCCAGATAAAGGTCGGCGAAATGCTGTTCACAGCAATTCCCAACGGACCCCACTCGGCAGCCAGGCACCTGGTGAGATGATTGATGGCAGCCTTCGACATGCAGTAGATCGACTCCTCGCGCAGCGTGACGGTCCCGGCCTGGGAACTGATGTTGAGTATCCGGCCAGCACGACGCTCGATCATTGTCCTTGCCACAGCCTGCGTCAGGAAGAACGTGCCTTTGAGGTTCGTGCCTAGAACCAGATCGAAGTCCTCCTCGCTGACGGATTGCGCCAGGCTTCGCCGCGATATGCCGATATTGTTGACCAGGATGTCGATCTGGCCGAAATGAGCCACCGCATCGCGTACGGCGTCTTCAATTCGTCGGGTCTCGGATATGTCCAACGGGACAATCAATGCGCGGCGCCCCAGCGCTTCGATGGCCGAGGTCAAATCCTTGCCGGCATTGTCATCACGAACGATCGCAACGATGTCGGCTCCCGCCTCGGCGCACGCCAACGCACAGGCTCGGCCAATACCGCGTCCAGCGCCGCTCACCATCACCACTTTCCCGTGAAGGCCGAAGCTTGGCAAAGAACTCTTGGTCATCGTCAGTAGCTCCAATGTGCGCCGCTTCCCGGCTCCTGGTTGTCTGATGCTGCTTTGGTAAGGTGGCAAAACGCTACGAGTTGTGACGACTCTCCGCGATCGCCTCACAAGATCCGGCGTCGTGATTTCACGAAGGTGTCGAACGCGACCGCCAAAACGATGATCATCCCGATGATGATCTGCTGGACGTAAGCCGAGACATCCAGGAGAACGAGGCCGTTGAGCAGGACACCGATCAGAACGGTGCCGATGACCGTGCCGAATATTGTCCCGGTGCCCCCAAAGAGGCTGGTCCCACCGATCACAACCGAGGCAATGACAGTCAATTCAAAACCAGTACCGGCCACGGCCTCAGCCGAATTCAGTCTTGCCGCCAGGACGAAAGCACCGAGACCAGCGAAGAAGCCGGTGATGACATAGACACTGAGGATAATCTTCTGGACGTTGAGGCCGGCGAGGCGCGCAGCTTCGGGGTTTCCGCCGACTGCATAGATCTGCCGGCCGTAGCGCGTGTAGCTCAACGCTATGTGCGCGATGACGGCGAACAGGACAAAGATCAGAACCGGAACCGGGACTGATCCCAGCTTACCTTGACCCCACCAGACAAAGGCGTCGTCGAAGCCGCTGACCGGCCCGCCGCCGGAAAAGAGCAAGGCCGCACCGCGAAAGGCCGACATGCCGCCCAGCGTCACAACGAAAGGCGGCACCTTGAACCGGGTGATAGCCAGCCCCTGAACAAATCCTGCCGCGACGCCTACGCCTATCGCTGCCAGCGCTGCGACCTCCCAACCGAAACCCATTGCGGCCGATCCATCGCCAACACTGAAACGGTTGTCGAGGCCGCCCTTTGCCACCACCGCCGCGACAAGCCCTGCCAAGGCTAGGATCGAGCCTATCGAAAGGTCTATTCCGGCAGTGAGGATGACGAAGGTCATTCCTATCGCCAGCAGTCCGTAGATCGAGACCTGGCGCAGCACGTTGAAAAGGTTCAGCGGCGTGAGAAAGCGCGGCTCGAGGATCGAGAAGCCGATCATGAGAACCACGAGGAACAGCACTGGCGCGAAGCGCGCCACCACGTTAAACGGCCGAATTTGCTGCCGCTTCGCGACCGGTGCCTCCGCTGCCACTTGCGCCATGTCATTCTCCCCTGGTTGATCTCTCATGCCGCGACCGCATCCACGGTCATCAGGGCCATCAGCATTTCTGGATTGGCGGCATCCGCTTGCACCTCGCCGGTGACGCGGCCCTCGCGCATTGTGATGATGCGGTCGCTGATGGCCAGCACCTCGGGCAGCTCCGAAGAGATCACGACGATGGCGATCCCAGTGCTTGCCATTTGAAACAGCAGATTGTGGACTTCGGCTTTGGCCCCGACATCGATCCCGCGGGTCGGCTCGTCGACGATGAGCACCTTGGGACCCAGAGCGAGCCAACGTGCCAGGACAATCTTCTGTTGGTTGCCACCCGAGAGGTCGGAGACGATCTGCTCCGGCCCCAGCATCCGGATGCGAAGCATTTTTCGGTATTCCGCGATCAGGGTGTCCTCGGCACTTGAATCGATGAAGACACCCAGCCGGGAAACCCGGTCCTGCGCGGTGACCGTCAGGTTCGCGCGGATCGACTGCGACAGGAACAGGGCTTGCTGCTTCCTGTCTTCCGGCACCAGGCCGATGCCTTTTCGAATGGCGTCTTGCGGCGATGTCGGCCGCAACGACACGCCATCAACTAATATCTCCCCCGAATCGAACGGGTCGGCACCAAAGATCGCACGCGCTGTCTCCGTGCGGCCGGAGCCAACCAGCCCGGCAATGCCTAGGATTTCGCCGCGTCGAACCTCGAAACAGATGTCATGCAAGGCCATGGCGTTCAGCCCTTCGAGGCCCCTGCGCCGCGACAGATTCTCGACTCGAAGAACGACCGCCTCGGTCGCGGCCGGCGCCGGGCGCCGTTGCATCGCGGTGATTTCGCGGCCGACCATGTGACGGATGATGGCGTCGATGGAGGTATCGGCGACGTCTCCTTCGCAGACGAAGGCGCCATCGCGCAGGATGGTGAAGCGATCGCACACGCGCATGACCTCTTCCAGGCGGTGCGTGACGAAGATGACGCTGAGGCCCTCATCCCGAAACCCGCTGACAATTTCGAAGAGCCGGTTCACCTCAGCATGTGACAGCGCCGCTGTCGGCTCATCCATGATGATGAGTTTCGATTTCATCGACAGGGCGCGCGCGATCTCGACCAATTGCTGTTCGGCCACGGACAGATCGCGAGCCAGTATGCGTGGGTTCTTCTCGAGACCAACCTTCGACATCAGGCCTCGCGCCTCATTGACCAAGCGTCCCCAATCCACGAAGTTTGCCCGGCCAGGTTCACGGCCAAGGAAGATGTTCTCCGCAATCGACATTCCAGGAACGAGCGTCAGCTCCTGGTAGATTGTCGCTATGCCGCTGCGTTGCGCATCCTGGGGTGAGTTGAACGTTGCCTTCGCGCCCAGAAAATCTATCTCGCCGGCGTCCGGCGCCTGAGCACCCGACAGGATCTTCAGCAGGGTCGATTTGCCGGCACCATTTTCGCCCAGCAAGGCGTGAACCTCGCCTGCGCCGACGCGCAAATCCACCGCTCTCAGCGCGGAGATGCCGCCAAACGACTTGGTGATCCCATTCATCTGCAAAAGCGGCTGGCGCATTGTGAGATCCAAACGAATTCAGCAGTCGGGAAAGGCGCATTGCTTGCGCCAGCGAGGGTGAGGTCGAGCTTGGGCCTCATCCCCCGCAGGCGATCGCCTTGGGAGGCTAGTGGTCGCGCGCGACGGAGTGTTACTTCAGCTCTCCCAAGCGTTCGCCGGCGTTCAGGTTGTCCTGTGTGACCGCGATCGGTGTGAGCAGCGTGATCTTGTGTTCCGGCGCCTTGCCGTCGCGCACAAAGGCCACGAGAATATCGACAGCCTGCCTGCCTTGCTTTCCCGGCATTTGCTCGATGGTTCCGGTCATGCTGCCATCGCGTACCTTGCCGAGAGATTCCGGCAGGGCGTCGAAGCCGATCAATTTCACCTTGTCGGTCAGGTCGCGAGCCTTCAGCGCCTCAAGGGCTCCGAGCGCCATATCGTCGTTTGCCGCGGCGATGGCGTCGGGCGGTGTCGCCATGGATGCCAGCGCGGACTCGGTCATGGAAAGACCCTTGGCGCGGTCAAATCCAGCCGTGTCCTCGAACACGAACTTGTATTTGGCCGCGAGGGGATCGAGCGCGTTGTGCAGGCCCTTGTTGCGATCGATCGCGGCGCTGGTGCCAGGCTGCCCCTGCAGGTTCATCACCCTGGCGCCGTCGGGAAACAGTTTGATGACGAGTTGGCCCTGCACCTCACCACCCTTCACATTGTCGGCACCGACATGAGCCAGGATTCCTTTGACGCTGTCGATCGAGCGATCGACGGTGACGACCGGTATCTTGGCATCGATCGCCTCCTGGATTGCCGGCGCAAGCGCCGCGGAGTCGTTGGGGCTGATCACGATTCCGTCGACACCCTTGGCGATCGCCGCCTCGATATCAGCGCTCTGTTTGCTGGAATTGCGCTGACCATCGCTCACCACAACGTTGATATTGCCGAGCTTTGCTGCCTCGTCCTGCATCTCTTTCATGATGTGGACCGAAAATGGAAAGGCCAGATCAGGGCTGGAAAGCATGATCGTCAGGGGTTTGTCGCCGGCCCACGACAGAGCCGGCGTCAGCAGCATTCCAAGAACCGCCAGCGTTGTCGCGAAGGTGTTTGTGCGCATTTTCTCCTCCTTGGTTTGTGCACGGATCGCGGACAAATGCTCTCCTCCCACGACCTCCGGCAATTTGTTTATGTTCTATACATATTACGCAAAAAAAGAGAATGCAAGCCTCCCCTCCTGCATTAGTCAACCGGCGGTGCGACAACGCCCTTTTTCAGAAGGATGTTTCCGTAGAGCCGCCGATCGCCGCTGAGAATGATTGCGAAGCCGCTCTTGGCGCGCTGCTTGAATTCGTCGGGGGTAATCGGCGCCAGCGACAGCGGCCGGTCGGAATGCCTTGCGACAATATCCAGGAATTCGCCGAAAATGGGCAGCTCCGTTTCGGGGTTGCCCTCGACGATCATGCGGCAGGCTGCTTCGGAATCGCGGCTTTCGAGTGGCATTACCGAAAGCACCGCTTCGAGGATCCGGGTGCCCAGCACACCGTCGAGGCGGATGATATGGGCATCGTCATCGCACGGATAGTTGGCATCCACGATTGCGATCTCATGACCATGGCCCATGGACCGCAAAGCATGGAGAAGATCGGGCGACAGGATTGGATCGATACCTTTCAGCATGACAGGCGTCCTTTCAGATTTGCGTTTTTACTCAATGGGTGCGCGAGCGTTCCGACGCTCAGCGATTTGACAGGAGATGCAAAAAATATCCGAAGAACTCGGGCATCTTGTATTTGCATTGATCCTATACTAATTGGCTTTGGTGGCCGTCAATGGCAATTCCTGCGTTGCAAGCGCGATGCAGCCAGCGACGTCCAATCACTCTGGACGCACACGGCCGCGTGACGTTAACAGGGCAGACGCGCCACGATACGAAATGACGATCGAAACGGACGAGCAGGAAATTTGAAAACCACCAACCTCATCCGCCACGTCAATGAGACGCGGTGCCTGCGCCTGTTGCGAAGGGCCTCGCCGCTTTCGCGCGCCGACATTGCCCGCGAGCTTGGCCTGACCCGGGCGACTGCCGGGAACGTCATTGCCGTGCTGCTCGAGGCGGATCTGGCCATGGAACTGACCGAGCCTCAGGAGGCGGGCAAGGTCGGCAGGCCGGGAATACGCGTAGCGCTAAATCCCAAGGGAGCTTTCTTCGTGGGTATCGACGTATCAAGCACCTGGCTGGCCGGCGTGCTCGTCGACTTCACCGGGGCTGCGCTCAACAAGATCACCATTCCCAACAGCAAGAATTTCAGGGACCCGGAAACCGTTGCGCAGGCGATCGCCGATCTCGCGCGCCGCCTTGTTGTTGGTGCTGGTGTCGATACCAAGCGAGTTCGAGGCGTGGGCGTCTCCGTTCCCGGTATCGTGGGCCGAGACGGGGTCGTGGTTTCGGCGAGACTGCTGGAGTGGGAGGACGTCGATCTTGGACAATTGGTCGCCTCCTCACTTGGGGCACCATGGCCGATCCGGGTGTGCAACGACGCCGTCGCGCTTTCTGCAGCCATCGGCGCGCTAGACACCCACGAGCCGGAGGACATGCTCGTGGTGTTGCTCTCGGAGGGGATTGGCGCGGCGATCATCCGGAACGGTCGGGTTGCCGAGGGCGCCAGTGGTTTTGCCGGCGAAATCGGTCATATGGTTCTTTCCGTCAGACCAGAAGATGCCAAATCCCAAACCCTGGGACTGCTTGGAGGCTACGGCCCTTTCCTGCCGCTTCTTCCCGACGGCCAGTCGATCGCCGAGGGCCTGGCGGATTTGGCGGCTGTTCGGGATCACGGCAGCGTCCTGGAAACAAAACTCGATACATGGGCCGACGTGATTTCAATCGGACTGCTCAATCTCATCCACATTCTAAACCCGGCACGCATCGTCCTCGGCGGCCCATTGGCTGTGTTGTTCCCAAGGATCCAGAGGAGGGTCGATGCGATTCTGCGAGCCAATTTACTGCACGGCTTGGCGCTGCCCCCCATCGAGATCGCCGGCATCGAAGCTGACACCGTTGCAATCGGCGCCGCCGGCACGCTCAGAGACAGCATTTTCCTGCTTCCTGAACTGGATCAAATTGGAAATGGAGTGCCTGTCGGCCGATCGCCCCAATTTGCCGAAATCGCTAGCTCATACAGCGAACGCTAATTGCAGTCGGACACGCCTACGCGTATCGCCGCCTGTTCGACGGCGCTAGCGGTCGTGCAGTGATTGATGCATAGTGGCGAGCCTCGTTACCGCACTTCGATATGAAGTCACACAGGCCTCGGCTTTACTCGGATCGGCCAGCCTTGATTGCGAGCGACCGGTAACGGCCTGCAATAAAAACAAGCACTTACTCTTAAAGGCGGGCTAATTCACGCCTCTTACCCGCGCGGACGGAGGCGCAATTGGGGCCGCGGAGTCGTTCGGACCCAATGTCTGAAATGGAGCCGAGACCGGCCTGTCTGTTATTGGCATCTGATCGTAAGAAACTGCCGTTCTGCCAGACGATAAAGCGCTTTTGATTGGCATCTGTGACGCATTAGCACGCTCTCTAACGAAGTGACCCTTCCAACGAGTGCGCGTAGAGGCCAATCCGTCAGGAAGATACGGCAGGTGCAAGTGGCGCCAATATCCTCATTCTCGACGAGTCCTCACGGACCGACGCGAACGACGGTCTTCCCCGCCCGCCTCTCGGTCGAATTGAACGTGGCGATAGCATCATCCAGGCTCGAGACCTTGCCAATGTTCGTGCGCAGCCGCCCGTCCCGAACTCGCTGAATTATCTCGGATAATTGAGCGCGATCCGCCTCCACGACGAAGTCGATTGTCAAGCCGTCTGCTGGCCTAACTTGGGTAGGCCCGACGACGGTCACAAGCGTTCCTCCGGCCCGGATCAGCGCTGCGGACCGTATCTGAACATCGCCACCGATGACGTCGAACACCAGATCGACGCAACGAACTGGATGTTGATTGCTGTCTAATGCGATGCTGTCAGCCGCCATGATGAGAGCAGCGTCCACGATATGGATATAGCGCCTCTCGTCAGCATCATGATGGGTAACCGAGAGGGTCTCCGGTAGATCCCTCAAACGTCGATAAGCCGAAGGAACACCGCGTTGGCTAGCCGATAACCTGCTAAAAAGGCTGGATTTATTGAAATCGCGCGAGCATATTATGGGTCGGGCGCGCAGTGATTGAAAATGTTTGCGCCGCGCTGTGTTATTTTGCATGCCGCGCCCTTTCTTTCTCTCTCGTTCGTGGCGCTGGTAATGCTCTGATCCTCAAAAGGGTTGTGTCATTGGTTTTAAGTCTTTGAGACCGGCGACGGGTCTATCGTTTGTCCGCTTGCCGAATAGGGAGGAAGACAATGGCCGAGGATGAACGTTCTCAATCAAGGCGAAGATTTCTGAAGACGAGTGGACTTGTTGCTGGCCTGACGGCGACGGCGGTTACGGCTCCCTGGGTTCGAAGAGCCGGAGCCGCTGACACAGTCACCTGGAAAATTCAAACCTCGTGGCCAGCGGGTGTAGGGCTTGAAACTTTCCAGAACTGGTGCGGGACCATCAAGGAAAAGACCGGAGGCCAACTGGAATTTCAGCCGTTCAAGGCAAAGGACATCGTTGGTGATTTCGAACTCCTTGACGGAGTGAAGAACGGTGTCCTGGAAGCGATGAACTCGTTTTCACTTTACTGGGCCGGCAAGCTTCCCGCTGCAGCGTTCCTGTCCTCGTACACGATGGGGCTACGCTATCCGCATGAATGGGACATCTTTTTCTATTCAAAAGGTGGTCTGCAGGCTGCGCGCGACCTCTATGCGAAACAAGGCCTTTACTACGTCAACCGCATCCACCATGGACCGAACATCATCCACTCCAAGACACCGATCCGCTCGATCGAAGATTTCAGGGACCTGAAACTGCGCGTACCGGGCGGCATGATCGCCGAGACATTCGCGAAAGCCGGCGCCAAGACGACGCTGTTGCCTGGCGGCGAAGTCTTCTCCGCGCTGGAGAAAGGCACGATCGATGCGGCCGACTACACAGGCCCGGCGGTAAACTGGGCGCTCGGCTTCCAGCAGGTGACCAAATACATTTCCATGGGGCCGCCTGGACTGATGTCGGTGTATCAGCCCGTCGACCTGATGGATTTCGCCGTCAACATGAATGTCTGGAACCAACTCCCAGACAATCTCAAGAAATTCGTAGAAGACGAGATCCAGGTCTATTCGAACATCCATTTCGGGGCCATCCAGAAGGCCGACATGGAGACCTGGCACAAATTCACCGACGCAGGCATCGAGATCAATCGGCTTGGTCCGGAGGACCTCCAGAAGTTCCAGGAAATCGCGGTGCCGATCTGGTTCGAGTGGGCCAACAAGGACAAGGACGCGGCGCGCATATTCAAGCTGCAGCTTGAGGTTATGGAGAATCCAACCGTCGGTTACGTAACGCCTGACATGTATCAAGGGTTGTCGATCAACCTCTGAGGCTCTCCGCGCCCGTCCCGGTCGGGCGGGCGCACTCTCCTTCAAGAGACGGTCGCCGATGCCCTCACTCACATTTGTGCTGCCGCACTGGCTCTACTGGTCGAGCCTCGTGCTTTTTCCACTTGCCGCGGTCTTCTTCGTGTTTCGCGAGCGGGCTCGACGCGATGCCGGCCGAGCCAACCTGTTCCTCGCCTATTTCTTCCTGGTCACTGCCGGTTTTCTCGGCATGCACCGTTTCTACCTGAAGAGCCGCTGGGGGTTCTTGTTCATCCCGTTCTTCGTCGCTGTTCTCTGGACCAGTGCCCAGGTGCGGGATGGCCGCGAAGCATTGTCTCTGGCTCGATCCCAAGCGGAGCATGCCGAGAGGGTCCTGACGCAAACCAGGGCCGATGTCACATCCGGAAAGAGCGGTGCCGCCGGTCGCCTTGCGAAGGCCGAGGCGGATGCGGTGACGGCTCACGGCAATGACGCTGCTGCCATTGCTGGACTCGCCCGCTCGAACGCCCTTGCCCGAATTGCCGGAACTCTCCTCGGCCTCGTTCTCGTGGGCGACATCTTTCTCATGCCGGGCTTGGTTCGCCGCGCCCGCGAACGTGAGTTTCAACCGGCCCCAACCGACACCCATCCGCTGGTGACCGATGTGCCTGCCACGCCGGTCAAAGCCCCGCTCCCGATTTTTAGGCCCGTCGACCGGCTGGTCAAGGTGACGGGTGAGTTGGTCGCCTACTGGTCGGTCCTCGCGGTCATCGCCTATTATTACGAGGTCGTGGCCCGTTACGTTTTCAATTCACCGACGAACTGGGTGCATGAGAGCATGTTTCTCATGTTTGGCATCCAGTACATGCTGGCAGGAGCCTATGCTTATCGCGACGAAACCCATGTTCGGGTAGACATCCTCTACAGCCACCTCTCCGAACGCGGTCGGGCTATCTGCGACATCATCACCTCGGCCTTCTTCTTCCTGTTCACGGGGACCATGCTCGTCACAGGTTGGCGTTTTGCCAGTGACGCAGTGGCGGTTGGCGAACGCTCGTTCACCGAATGGGGCATTCAATACTGGCCGGTAAAGCTCGCAATCCCTATTGGGGCGGCCCTCCTGTTGCTTCAGGGTCTGTCGCGGCTGATGCGAGATATCGCCACTGCATTCGGAAGGACCGGCTGAGCGATGGGTCTCGAGCTTCCGATCCTTTGGCTTAGCATATTGATGTTCGGTGGTCTGGGCGTGCTTTTGCTGCTCGGATTGCCGATGGCCTTTTGCACCGGCAGCCTTGCCGTGCTTTTCCTCTTTCTGTTCGGCAATTCGGCCATGCTGAACATGCTGCCGTCTCGAGTCTTCCCATTCATGACGGATTATCAGCTCTCGGCGGTACCGCTTTTCATCTTCATGGCCGCGATTCTCGAGAAGGCGGGCATCATCGAGGAATTGTTCGACGTCGTCTACAAATGGCTGGGCGGGCTGAAGGGGGGACTCGCCTCGGCCACGGTGGTCTCTTGCACGCTGCTGGCCGCCATGGTTGGCGTGGTCGGGGCGACCGAAGTGACGATGGGGATGATCGCGCTCCCCGCTATGCTGCGCCGCGACTACGACGCCAAGCTCGCCTGCGGCTCGCTTCTTGCAGGCGGGACACTCGGCATCCTCATACCCCCTTCCGTCATGGCGATCGTCTATGCCGTCGTCGCGCAGCAGTCGCTGGGCGAGCTTTTGATCGGGTCGGTGTTTCCCGGGCTACTGCTGTCCGGGATGTACGTCGCTTACGTGACGGCGCGCTGCTACATCAATCCCAAGCTCGGCCCAGCGTTGCCACCAAACGAACGCATCGCATTCGCCGCAAAACTCAAGCTTTTGCGCCGCACGTTCATGCCGATATTGCTGATCCTGCTTGTGCTCGGTGTCATTTTCATGGGCATTGCCACGCCGGTCGAAGCTGCAGGCATCGGCACGTTCGGTGCCTTCATCGTCTGTGCCGCGCATCGGCGCCTGACCTGGGACACGATCCGGCAAGCCGGCGTCGCGACGCTCAAGGCAACGGCGATGGTCATGTGGATATTCTTCGGCGCCACCATGTTCGTCGGCTTCTTCATCCTGAAGGGTGGGCAGAACTTCGTCGCCGAGTCCATACTCGGCACAGGCTTGGCGCCTTACGGCGTTCTTGTTCTGATGATGATCATCCTGTTCGTCCTCGGCATGTTTCTGGACTGGGTGGGCATCCTGCTTCTCACCGTACCGATATTTCTGCCTATCCTTAAGTCGCTCGAATTCGGCGGCACGTTCGGGTTAGCCGGCGTGGCTCCTGAAGATGTGCCGCTTTGGTATGGCGTCATTTTCATGGTCAACATGCAGATGGCGTTCCTGAGCCCGCCGTTCGGCTATTCGCTGTTTTACCTGAAGAGTGTTGCGCCACCGGAGATATCGATGGCGACTATCTTCCGATCCGCGGTCCCCTTCTTGTGCCTGCAGGCGATCGGAGTAGGATTGTGCATCGTGTTCCCCTCGATCGTCGTTTGGCTGCCGAAGGTCATGTACGGAGGCAACTGACCACATTGCGGTTTTCGTCATCCGACGCTGCGGATCAATCGAATTTGATAGCTTTTCGCTTAAACGGCGTGACTTTTTTGCCTTCCTTTGCGCGCTGTCATGAGATCGCTTCTTGAAACAATCCTGGCTGCAAATGGGGGTGTATTGTTCTTGACCACTCTACGCTATCTCGCCCACGCCGTCCCGGGCGACGCAGTGCCTTTCCTGGACTGGCTTACCAGTCCACTCCATTTCAGCACGTTTTTGTGGGTCGTTCTTGGGACTCTATTCGGGATCAGCGCCCTGCAATTCCGACGGGGACGCCTTGCCAGTCGCGACACCCTGAAAGGAACAAGTAAGACTGATGACGGCCAGAGGCTGATTGGCAACACCTCAGGGAGTGGCGACAGCCGGCAAGCCAGCCCCCTTTCGCCGCCTTTGCAGCCAGAAAACTAGGCCGAACAACAAAAGCGCCGGAAGCACAAACTGCGGTGACGACGTACGTTCGAAACGCCTGGGGAACAAGGCCGATCCGGTTGCGCTGGGCGACGTCAAGGCACTTCGCGATTCCATCGAGGCCAAGAGCAGCGCGTACTAAGTATTCTGCGACCGAGCGTCATATGGCATCCCCGCCGCTATATCGCAGCGTCGCTGGCATGCTTTCAATTGAGACAGGCCGAGCGTTGCACAATTAAGCGAACTCGCTAGCATCCTGGACGGGAGTGGCCTGAGCACGAAAGAGGGAGTTCCGTGGATCACGAGTCCATGCGGAGCTTGCGCCCCTTCAGCAGCCTGTGAGGAGATGGAGAGGCATCTCTATTGTTGCCTTTATCTGAGGCACGCTCATTTAGCCGGCGAGCGCTTACAGCGCGCCGACGACCTGGAGGCGCAATGGACGAGCTGTCTATCCCGACATTGGGAATGATCCTACTTACGGCTTCGCTGGTTGCCATGACCTGCAGGCGATTGCGGCTTCCCTACAGCGTGGGGCTGGTTGCTGCCGGTATCGCGCTCAGTTTTTTGCCTGGCGTAGCCAAACTGCCTCTCAGCCCGGACCTGGTTTTTACTGTGTTCCTGCCGCCGCTGATCTTTCAGGCTGCCCTCGAAATCGAGTGGCGTCACTTTAGAGTGAACCTGCCGGTGACGGTGCTGCTCGCCTTTCCCGGTGTCGTGATTGCTGCTGCAGCGGTAGCTGCTGGAATGCGTCTTCTACTCGACTGGAGCTGGATCGGAGCAGGCCTCTTCGGCGTGCTCATTGCCGCCACCGATCCGGTGTCGGTACTGGCTGCCTTCAGGGAAATACGGGTCCAACCCCGCCTCGGACTATTGGTCGAATCCGAAAGCCTGCTCAACGATGGCGCGGCAGCCGTCAGCTTCGCAATCATGTTGGTGGTCGCTTCCGGCGCCAGTGCTACGCCATTGGCGATAGCGTCGTCATTTGCATGGATGGTCGCAGGAGGCGTTGCCGTCGGTTCCACTGTGGCGGCCGTGCTTCTACTCGTTGCGGGGCGGACCGAGGATCACCTTGTCGAGATCACGCTTACGACGATTGCCGCATACGGGTCGTTTTTGATTGCGGAGAAGTTCGGCACGTCTGGCGTTCTCGCAACGCTCACCGCCGGTTTGATGGTCGGGAATGTGGGTTGGAAGGGCGCAATATCGGCCAATGCGCGCAGCCATGTGCTCGCTTTTTGGGAATATGCGGCCTTCCTTGCCAACTCGGTCGTGTTCATCCTGATCGGCGGCCATGAAGCGCACCAGCCGCTTGCATTTTTCGCGGCAAGTTCGGCGGTTGCCGTCGTGCTCGTGCTGCTCGGTCGCATGCTGGCCATCTATCCACTCTGTGCCCTGCTAAATGGGAGCCCACTGAAGGTTGATCTCAAACATCAGCACATTCTCGTCTGGGGAGGACTGCGGGGTTCACTCGCTCTTGGGCTGGCGCTTGCCCTTCCCGAGAATATAGCCGAGCGCAGCGCGATCATCGTGACGGCCTTTGCGGTCGTAGCGTTCTCAATTTTTGTCCAAGGACTGACTATGCCTTGGCTGATAGGGCGGATGAGACTTACCGGGGGTAAGCGCGACAGTGAGGCTTAAATCAGTCTGTTTTGCTTGCGAAAAGTGTGGCAGATGGGGCCACCATGTCCCTTGGAAGAAACGTATTCACACCGGCAGAATTGAATTAGCACTGCTCGCGACAGTTTTTAATCGAGGCTAATCTATCGCGAGACTCGGGAGAAGAGGGCCTCGCGGATAATCGCCTACTACCAGGCTGGAATCATCGGCGAGGCGAAACTGAGCGAGCTTTCGCGGAGGCCCCTCGGTCGCTAATTGTCAATTCCCGCGGCAGCGGTGCTGGTGACCATTGGCGTTTTGGTTTGGTTTCTGGACCCGCCCTGAGGCGGTCTCTGACAATTTCAGCACGTATACCTCCGAGGGATGCAGCGTGGGGCGGCGAACATCATCGCGCCACCATTGGTCTGCGATTGTGGTCTACTTAGCCGAAGCGTCGAAGCCCAGTCCTCCTGTTCATAAAGCGCGCTGAGGCGCTGAGGCCTGCAAGGTATGGATGCTCTTTGGAGCGAGCCGAGGACCTTTGACTTTTGTTGGATACACATCGGGCGCGATCGGCGCCGTCATGCTCGCCGGCGCAGTCTGGCGTTGGCGACGAGCAAGCTGAGCTCGGCGTCGGTCAAGCTGATCTGATAGCGTTGCGTGGAGTTCTTCGAGTAGATGTCATCTGCAATTATCGAGATGGTGATCTCACCATTCTCACCGGTCTGCAAATCATCAATCTGCAGTGGCTCTGAGTACAGGCACTTCGGTGACCCTGGCTTTCGCCCAGGCTGTACGATCAAACGCAAGTGTCCAATTCCGCTGTTTCCGGCAATTTGTTCTACGCAAGACGGGTGCCAAAGCTTCCGTCCCGAGATGAGACACTGGGATAGCGGTGCCTGTGATCTAGCACGGAAGCTGCGTTGGCCTACTTCCAGCCTCGTCCTTATGGATGCGTGCCGAGTATTTCGGCAGGGGCGTATATTTCCTCGTCAGCCGGCGCCCTGTTTCGCTTCCGAGCTCGCCGGTCAGGCCCGGCCCTGCCAAGCCTACCCCCGCCGGAGTGCCGGGCCGCCCGCTGCTCATCTATTCGTCGCGCCAGATGACCAGCTGCTTCAACGGATTTCCGTCAGCGACCCGGGATGGAACGATTGTTGCACGACCTCTCCCCATGGATCATCCTTGGCCTCTTCGCATGGCTGATTTGGGGAGTACGGGCCGCATGGAAGAAGGACCGGCAGCACAAGCGAGCGACCGCATATTATCGCAAGGTGTTGGAGTTCTACAAAACGGTCCACTGCACGGAAGACGAGAATGACACTGCGAACACCCTGGAATGGAAGCGTGAGTATGCCAAGCTATTGAACTGGTACACCGCCCACGATCCCGAGCACGGCGTCAAGGAATACGGATCAATATGGCGGAAGATTACCGCGAAATTGGATGACGATCACGAGTAGCGGCCAAGTGCGATTTTCCGTTGCCATCAGGACGGATGTCAGGCTTGATGAAAATCTCAGCGGGTCGGCTCGTCCCCTAAACTCTAGCCACCTCTATGGCCCCTGCGAACTGAAGGCCGGTCGGCTCCCTAATCGGCCTTACCTTTTGGCCAAAGGCCGCACCGCAGCATCGATTCTGTTATCCAAGCGCCTGCTAATGTGATAGCGTGACTTTCAGGCTCGCGGCCGCCTGGTGTCTGTCCCCACACCCCGTCTCTGGGCGCTGCTGCGAGCGTCCTCGGCAAGAGGGCCGGTCGCTTCTTTGCCCTGGCGGTCGACCCTCTTCTCCTCGGCCGTGACGTTGCTATCCTAATTGTAGCTTCGCAGCTCGGTTGTCCCTCAAGAACCAATTTGTCCCAAGAGAAAAGCCCGTCGCGGCTAATGAGCGTTGGCGACGGGCTTCCTGCGATTAGATGCGGCTACACCCTAAGGGACTGACCGCTCACCGTAACTCATCAAGCTGTGCATTCGCTCCAAAATGGGACAATTTTCTTCGCGTCCGAACCCGTTTGAGATAGTCTGCATAAGCCGCGCTGAGGGCGGCGGCCATGTCAGTGTCGCGTTGCAGTGGTGTCTACTGCCCTGCTGATTTGGATATGCTCCAGCGGGTGTTTGACCGCTTGTGCGATGAGCGTCGCCTAGCCAAGAAAGACCGGGAGCAGCGGGAATACCTGGCTAAGGAACTGTTCCAACTTTTCGATAACGGCACCACCGACGAAACTGCCCTACTGCGAGCGCTTTCGAAGCGCGGTAGGGCATAACCGTCTGGGTTGACCTCTTCCTTTTGCACACGATGCCGCTATCCTCTCCACCAGCCCGCCGCTAGGTGTCCCTAACTTCGCAAGCTCGCGCCCCACCCTGCGACGATGAATTTCACCCGACGCGATCTCGCTCGTGCGATACGTGCCGACGAATTGCCCGTCTTTGAGAATCGTCAACTCATCCCCTACGGCAAGCACCTCGTCGAGGTGATGAGAAACCTTGCAGGTTCGGCTGGCGGTGCAGGGGATGGATCGAGTCGTGCGTCTGGTGACGCGCAAGCCGATGCTTGGCGAACCTATTGGCGAACCTCGTGGCGAACCACCCTACCATTGATAAATAACGATAATGGTGGGCCCGGAGGGTGTGAGACTGCCAAAGAAAATCAATGGCTTACAGGATGGTTAGCCAACCCATATCCTTCGTATAATCTCGTATGGTCGGCGAACCAAATGACCAATATGAAGAGTGACTTGAAGCTGTTCCATGCGCAATTCAACCCTGCGTTAAGACGATCCCTCTCCTCTTTGAATGCCCTCGACACTTCCTCAAGCGTTCCGCTGAACCAGCCGTTCTGAACCGAATCCGACTCAAGCATTCCATGGGGCAAACGGCGGCTCTGCGCCAAGAAGTGGGCTTAGCGATCGCGCAGGCCACCCAGCGAGTGGTCAGTGGTAGTAGATGCCGCCGTCGACGTTGAGCGCCTGGCCGGTGACGAAGGCCGAGAGATCCGAGGCGAAGAACAGCACCGGTCCGACGATGTCTTCTGGCGCGCCGAGGCGCTTCAGCGCCGCGACCTCCTCCCAATGGCGGATCGCCGCTTCGCTGCCCAGATTGTTCTTGCCCATTTCGGTCAGGATGATGCCGGGGCAGATGGCGTTGACGGTGACGCCGTCCATGCCGACCTCTTGCGCCAGCACGCGGGTCAGCGTGATCACCACCGCCTTGGTCGCGGCGTAGTGGCCCTGCGTCGGCACGCCCTGCCGGCCGGCGATCGAGGCGATGTTGATCACCCTGCCCGACTTCCTGGCGCGCATATGCGGTAGCACCGCCTGGCACATCATAAGCACGCCCTTGGCGTTGATGTCGAAATGCGCATCCCAATTGGCCTCGTCGAGATCCTGCAGCAGGCTGGGTTTCAGGATGCCCGCATTGTTGACCAGCACATCGATGCTGCCGGCAGCCTTGAGCAGCGCCTGCGCGGTCGCCTCGATGTCCTCCTTCTTGCTGACATCCATCGTATAGACATAGGCCTTGCGGCCAGCCGCCTCGATCTCGCCCTTGGTCACATCGAGCTCGGCCGCCTGTGAGGGCAGATCGGTGATTGCGACGTCGAAGCCAGCTTCGGCGAGCCCTTTGGCGAGCGCCCTGCCGATGCCGCGGCTGGCGCCGGTGACGAGAGCCGTCTTGCCCTTGGCTTCGGGGAGAATGGTCATGCTGCTTCCACCTTTGATGTCTTGACCCGAAGCGAGTTCATCGCCGCGATCGTGTCGTCGAATGAAACGAGCTTGCCGTCGGAGCCCAGCCCCATCGCCACCTTGGCGGCGACGGCGCTGGCAAAGCGTGCGGACTGCTTCAGGTCCCAGCCCTTGACGATGCCGACGATGATGCCGGCGGTGAAGGAATCGCCGCAGCCCGTGGTGTCGAACACGTCGACCTCGAAGGCTGGCAGATTGAAATCCTCGCCATGTTCGGGCGAGACATAGACGCCGCCGGCACCGAGCGTCAGGATGCAATTCTTCACGCCTCTCGCCTTGAAGAAGGCGGCGACGCGGGCCGGATCGCGGTCATGCGCCATCTCGCCGGCTTCGTCGATGCTGGGCACGAAATAGTCGATGTAAGGAAGGCACGGCTCGACCAGTTTCCAGGTCTCCGGCGTCGCCTGGATCAGATCGAAAGTGGTGACACGGCCAAGCTCCTTGGCGCGCTTCAAGAGCCTGACCGTCGGCTCACCATCAAAACGCTTCAGCAGTCCGGTGCCGCCTACATGGACGACGGTCGCGTCGAGCGCCGCGTCGAGATCGGCCTCAAGAACGTCGAACAAGGTGGCGGTACCCGGCACATGCAATGCGGGCCGCTCGCCGTTCGGCCGCACCGGCAAGATGGTGGACGAGGTCTGGACGCTGCCGTCGCGGCGGACAAGGCTCGTCTCCAGACCGTATTTCTTCAACTTGGCGAGGAACCAATCGCCCATATCGTCGGTGCCGAGGGTGGTGACGGCGCGGGTCTTCAGGCCGAGGATGGCGCAGTCCATGCCGGTCGCGCCCGCCGTGCCGGCGATGGTCATGCGGATCTCCTCGATATAGTCGGCCCGGCCTCCTTCGGGGATGCGCGAGACTGGACGTCCGAGTATGTCAAGGACGTAGAAGCCGATCGAGCTGACGTCGAATTGGGGCATGGCTGACTTAACCTTTCGAACTCAATGGGCGGCGCGGCGCAGACCAAAGCTCGCGGCGAGCACCAGGAAGACGAGCACGCCGATGCCGACCTGCTGCCAGTAGAAATTCCAGCCCACCAGCAGCAGCCCGTTCTTGACGATAGCGAGCAGCAACACGCCGAGCAGCGTGCCGATGACCGAGGGCTTGCGCTCGCGGCTCAGCGTCGTGCCGATGAAGGTGGCGCCGATCGCGTCGAGCAGAAAGGCATTGCCCGACAGCGGCACATAGGATTTCACCGTTGCCGACAAGAGAATGCCGGTCACGCCGGCGAGCAGCGCGCACAGCACATGCACCATCGACAATTCGCGCGGCACGCGGATGCCGGAATACCAGGCCACACCCGGCTGCGCGCCCATGGCCTGGACATAGCGGCCGAAGACCGAGCGATGCAGCAGGAGATGGACCGCGACCGCCAGGACGATCAGCACGATCACCGGTGTCGGTATCCCGAACAGAGTAGTGCGGGCGATGGCGTTGAACTGGTCTGCCGCATAACCGCTTGTGAGGTAGATCGGCTGGCCGCCGCTGGTGGCAAGCTGCTGCGTGCTCTGGCCGATGAAGAGCACGCCGAGCGTTGCCAGGAACGGGCTGATGTTGAGCCTGGTGATCAGGATCGTGTTGAGGATGCCGACGATCAAAGCGGCGCCAAGTCCGCCGGCGACGCCGACCACGCCGCTGTAGCCGGCGGCCAGAAGCATGACGAAGATCATGCTTGCCATGTCGACCGAGACGCCGACCGAGAGATCGATGCCGCCGGACGAGATGACGATTGTGAGGCCGAGCGCCACGATCGCCAGCATGACGACGTTGTTGACCAGCACGTTGAAGAGGTTGGCCGGCGTCAGGAAGGTCGGGCTCGCCACCGAAAAGAAGACGACGATGGCCGCGAAGGCGATGAGCACGCTGTATTTGGCGAGGAAGCCGCGCACACTCACCTTAGCCGAGTTGTCGTTGGCCGAGACGTTCATCGCGAACCCTCCGAACCGCGGGCAAAGGATGTGATCGCTACCACCAGCAGGATCAGCGCGCCCTGCACGCCGTTGACCCAGTAGCTGGAGACGTTGAGCAGTTGGAAGCCGTTGGCCAGAAGGCCGATGAACAGCACGCTGAGCAGCGTGCCGCCCATGGTCGGCACGAAGCGCCGGGAAAAGACGGTGCCGAGCAGCGCCGCGGCCAGCACCGACAGAAGCAGCTCGCCGGAGCCGGGCGTGCTGGCCGACAGGCGCGATACGGTGAGGATCGCCGCCACGGCCGCGCAGAAGCCGCTGAGAACATAGGTGAAGGAGACGTAGAACGGCACGCTGATGCCTGCCGCGCGCGCCGCCTCGGGATGGCCGCCAACCGCGTAGAGCCTCAGCCCGAACGATGTGCCGTGAACAACCACGATCATGATCGCGGAGAAGACGATCAGCGCCCAGGCAAGCGCCGAGATGCCGAGGAAGCTGCCCGACACCAGCACGCCGAGCAGCGGGGAGGATGCGCCGACGACCGTGTTCTGGGTGAGCGTGAGTTCCATGCCGGCCGCCACATTGAGCACGGCAAGCGTTGCGAGCAGCGGCAGGATGCCGAAGCCAACCACGGCGAGGGCGTTCAGCGCGCCGACCGCCATGCCGACGGCGATCGCCGCGAGCACCGAGAGGAAGTCGCCATAGCCCATCGACAGAAGCGTGGCGTAGACCGCCGCGCACAACCCCATATTGGCGGCGATCGAAAGGTCGATGCCGCCTTCGGTGACATCGGAGCCGCCGCCGATGATGACGGCCGTCATGCCATAGGCGAGCACGCCGAGGATCGCCGACTGCTCGACGACGTTGATCAGGTTGAAAGTCGAGGTGAAGCCCGGCGCGAAGATCACGAAATAGGCCATGATCGCGGCGAAGGCGGCGATCGCGCCAAGCCTCACGACCAAGGCGCCAAAGCGGCGGCCGGCGCTCTTGGCGGCTGCCTGCTTTTCGTCGGAAACGGCGACTTCGGTGTGGAGGACAGTCGCGCTCATGCGGCCACTCCATCGGTGTTCGAGCGGGCGCCGGACGAAGCGGCCAGCAGCGCGTCGCTGTTCATCGCAGGGCCGGAGAAACTGCCGGCAAGCCTGCCGCGATAGACGACCAGCACGCGGTCGCAAACGCCGACCAGTTCGAGCAGATCGGAGGACAGAAGCAGGATCGCCGCGCCTTCGCCCGCCAGGCGATTGAGGAGATTGTAGATCTCGACCTTGGCGCCGACATCGACGGCAACGGTCGGCTCGTCCAATACATAGACGCGCGACTGGCAGCTCAGCCATTTGGCGATCGCCACCTTCTGCTGGTTGCCGCCGGAGAGCTCGCGCACCAGCGCGTCGCGATGCGGCGTCTTGATCGACAGTTCCTTGATCAGGCCGTCCACCGCCTGGTTCTCAGCGCCACGACTGACCATGCCGCTTCGCGAATAGCGGCGCAGGCTGGCCAAGGAGATGTTCTCGCGCACGGAAAGGCCAAGCGCCACGCCATGGGCGCGGCGGTCTTCCGGCAGCATGGCGATGCCGTCGCGCACCGCCTTGACTGGCGTCGACAGCGACAGCTCCCTGCCCTCGACCTTGACCTGGCCGCCATCGGCGGTCTTGAGCCCGAACAGGCACTGCACGATTTCCTTGGCGCCGGAGCCAAGCAGGCCGGTGAGGCCGACGATCTCGCCAGCGCGGACGTTGAAGCCGATGTTCTCGAAGCTGCCGCCAAGCCGCAGATTGGAAACCTCCAGCACCGGCGCGCCAAGCTCGACCGAGCGCTTCGGAAACATCTCGCCGACATCGCGGGCGATCATCATCGCAATGATCTCGTCGATCGGCGTCTGGCGCGGATCGACCGTGCCGACGTCGGTGCCGTTGCGCATCACGGTGACGCGGTCGCAGAGCTTCTCGATCTCCTGCATGTAGTGGGAGATGAAGACCACGGCGATGCCGTCGTCGCGCAGCCGGCGCAACACGTCGAACAGGCTGTCGACCTCACGCTTGACCAGTGCCGCCGTCGGCTCGTCGAGCACCAGCACCGATGCCTTTTGCGCCAGCGCGCGGGTGATCTGGACGACCTTCTGCTGCGCCGTGGTCAGGTCTTTCACCAGCGTTCCAGCCGGCAACTCCATGCCGAAGAAGCGCTTCAGCAGGTCTGCGGCCCTGCGCTCCATGGCGCGGCGGCTGACGAACGGGCCGAGGCCGATCTCGTGGCCGAGGAAGACAGCCTCACCGACGGTCGCGGTCGGCACCAGCAGCCTATCCTGGTGGATGAAATGCACGCCGAGCTTTTCAACCGATGCCGGCGTCAACGCGCTGACGGTCTCGCCATTGATGACGATCGAGCCGCTGTCCGGCTTGATGATGCCGGCCAGCACCTTGATGATGGTCGACTTGCCAGCGCCGTTCTGGCCGACAAGGCCGAGGATCGAGCCCCGGGCGATCTCGAGGTTCGCGTTCTCCAAGGCGCGCACCGGACCGAACCGCTTCGATATGTCCGTCATCGATACAGCAATGTCACGCTTTGCTGTTTGCATGGCCGTCTATCCTGGTTGGGTGTGACGGGCAGCCAAATAGGCATGGCTGCCCGCCGTTTCGTTCCGTCCTATTTAACGCCGGCTTTTTCGGCGGCGTCGAGAAACGGCTTTCCTTTTTCGGCAGCGTTTTCCTTGTTGATCAGCACCGCCGGAACGAAGGTAAAGGGCGGCACTTTTTGGCCAGCCAGGTATTTGGCGACGTTGTCGACCGAAGTCTTGCCGATCTCGTAGGGCTGCTGCGCGGCAACGGCGCCGGCCGACGATTTCGGGTCCATCACCATCTTGACGACTTCCGGGCTGCCGTCGATGCCGTAGGTCTTGACCTCGTTGCGGCCCGCTGCCTCGACCGCCTGCGTGGCGCCGATCTGGGGCACGTCCCAGCAGGCCCATACCGCGCCGATAGAGCCCTTCTCAGGGGACTTGGTCAGCATGTCGGTGACGTTCGAATAGGCGCTCTGCACCGTGTTCGGGATGACGTCGCGCAGCTCGGGCTCGACGATCTTCACATCCGGGAACGAGGTCAGCACATATTTCAGCTGGTCGTAGCGGATCTTGCAGACCGGTACGCTGTAGAAGCCGTTGAAGACCAGCACATTGCCCTTGCCGCCCATGTCGGCGACCATCTGCAGGGCGATCTCGGCGCCGATATTGTAGTTGTTGGACGTGGTGTTGTTGATGGCGTGCGGCGTAGCCGTATCGACCGTGAACAACGGGATGCCGGCGTCGCGAATCTTCTGCAGCCACGGGTTCAGCACTTCGAGATTGCCGAGTTGCTCGATGATGGCGTCCGGCTTCTGCGCGATCAGCGTCTGCAGCTGCGCGATCTGCTGCTGGTCCTTGCGCCCGGCGTCGAGCGCGATGACTTCGCCGCCGAGCTCCTTAACGCGGTCCTGAATGCCGCGGAACGCCATCAGGTCCCAATAGTGATCCGTGCCAATCGCAGAGACGCCTACGCGCTTGCCCTTGAGCGACAGTTCCTCGGCCGTCGCGCCGGAGATCGCCGCCAAGCTGCAAGCCGCCGCTAACCCCAAAGCAAGCGCCTTGACGAGGCCTTTCATGGATCTGGTCATTTCGATTTCCTCCCTTGTTGATCGCTCCGGGCCGTCCCGGAGGATATGCGAAACAGTAGGTTTGCTGCTCCTCAGGCAGCGTCGTCATTGTCACGCAGGCCGTAGCTGGCCATGCGTTTGATGACGTTTTCGATCTCCTCGTCGGACAGGATCGGCGGCTCGCCGATCTGCAGGGCGCCGTGATACTGGCGCGCCAGCGTCTCGACCTCGACGGCCAGCCACATCGCCTGGGCGAGGCTCGACCCGACGGCAATCATGCCGTGCTGGGCAAGCAGGCAGGCCTTGCGGCCGCGCAGCGCTTCCACCGCATGCGCCGAAAGCTCCGCCGTGCCGAAGGTGGCGTAGGGCGCGCAGCGTATGTCGCTGCCGCCGGCGACGGCGACCATGTAGTGGATCGCTGGTATCTTCCTGCCCATGATGGCGATCGTCGTGCAGTAGGTCGGATGCGCGTGAACGACCGCGTTGACATCGGGCCGTGCCTTCATGATGTCGAGATGGAAGCGCCATTCGCTGGACGGCGGCAGGCGTCCGTCGACCTCGCCATCCCAACCCATGAAGACGATGTCTTCCGGCTGCAGCGTGTCATAGGGCGTGCTGGTCGGCGAGATCAGCATGCCCTCGCCATGGCGGCAGCTGATGTTGCCTGACGTGCCCTGGTTGATGCCGAGTGCGTTCATCTCGATACAGGCGTCGATGATGGCCTGGCGCACATCTCGGTCCGAAACGGTCATGCGATATTCCAATCCTTGCTCAGTCCGTCACCAGGCCGTGTAGCCGCCATCGATCGACAGGATCGCGCCAGTGACGTAGCTCGAGGCCGGCGACGCCAGGAACAGAATCGCCGAGGCGATCTCCTGCGGTGTGCCCAGCCGGCCGATCGGCGTCATGTCGATCCAGGTGTTGAAGAGTTCGGGACGCTCGCGCATCTTCAGCGTCATCTCGGTGCCGACATAGCCCGGCGCCAGCGCGTTGACGCGCACGCCCGATTTCGCCCATTCGACCGCGAGCGCCTTGGTCATCATGTGCACGGCGCCCTTGCTCACCATGTAGGACGGCGCCGTCTGCGGACGGTTGATGATCAGGCCCGACATGGAACCCAGATTGACGATTGAGCCCTTCTTGCAATCGACCATCGAACGGCCGAAGGCGCGCGAAGCCCAGTAGACGCCGTTGACGTTGACATCCATCACCAGGCGCCATTCTTCGTCCGGGGTGTCGAGCGCGGTGTTGAGGCGCGCGATGCCGGCGCTGTTGACCAGGATATCGACCTTGCCGAAATCACTGACGATCTGAGCGGCCATCGCCTCGACGGCTTGCGGATCGGTAACGTTCAACACGCGGCCATCGACGCTCGCGATGCCAGCGGCCGTAAGCGCCTCAGCAGCGGCTTTCAGCCCATCCGCATTCATGTCGAGCAACACGATCCTCGCGCCGCAAGTCCCCAGCGCCCTGGCGGCCTCAAGTCCGATCCCGCTGGCACCGCCGGTGACAACGGCAACCTCGCCCGTCAGGTCGAATTGCGACCGGTAATCCATGCACGTCCTCCATCAGGACGGACTTGAGCGTGGGCAAAACACTGCCCTCGCCGCCGAAGCAGCGTCGCAAGCCAGCCGGTCCTGATAATGCCTCCGGGTCAGGCTCCTCCCGACCCCATGACGGAGACGTTACAGAAGCTTCCCGGGCCCGTCAATCTGGTTATAACCAGAAAACAGAATCTTTTTTGAGTGAGCGTAACTCAGGTGCGATCGACGCCGTTCACCGTGGCGGATGGCTGCTCGACCGCCATGTGGATACGGGCGACGGAGGAGTTGTAGAAGGCCTCGTAATATTCGAGCGCCGCACCATCCGCGTCATAGGCGATCGACTCGATCTCGATCAGCGGCGTATTGGCGGCGACGCCCATCTCATCGGCCTCTTCCTTGGTGGGCAATGCCGCGCGGAGCCAGCGGTCGGCGCGCTTCACCGTCAGGCCGAAGACGGCTCGGATCGTGCCGAAGATCGACTGGTTCTCCGACAGGATATTTTCCAGCCCCGGCACCCTGTGTCCCGGCAGGCTGATGCGCGTCATGGTGATCGGCGAGCCGTCGGTCATGTAGACGCGGCTGATGCGTACCACGCTGCCATTGGCGGGAATTCCGAAGACCTTCGACTCCTTCTCGCTCGGCGGACAGCGATAGATTTCCAGCGTGCGGGTCGAGACCTTGTGGCCCTTCGCGGTCAGGTCGTCGAAGACGCCGAGATTGGCGGTCATGAAGTCGACATGTTCGCGGGGAGCTGCGACGAACATGCCCTTGCGCGGCATCTTGATGATGCGGCCTTCGTTGGAAAGCGAGCCGATCGCGGCGCGCACCACGGGGCGCGACACGCCGAAGAAATCGCAAAGTGCCTGTTCAGAGGGAATGCGTGAATTGGCGGCCAGCAGGCCGGTGTTGATCGCTTCCTCGAACTGGTTGCGCAACTGCACCCAAAGCGGGGCGGCCTCGTCGCGATTGAGCTGAACCTTCGAGCCGATCGAGCGGAACGCCTCGGCCGCCTCGGCATCTTCCTGGTCGTAACGAGGACGCCCGCGCATTCTGGTTGCTTGTTCCATCATCGGTCTTCAGGCTGCGGGCAACCGCCCGGTAGAATGTTTGCCGCGACTCAAAGCGCAGCAGCGGCTCCTAACGGAGGCCGCCCGCCATTTTCACGCTCTCCGGCAAGTTTCGCAACCATAGCATGGCGGCTGCCCCCAGAAGCGGTCCGGGAACCAGGAGCAGGAAGGCCCAGCGCCAGCCGCCGATGAAATCGGCGAAGCGCGGCGTCAGCCAGATGGCGAGCACCGTCAGCGCGAAACCGGCGCCGAGTTGCACCGACAGCGCGGTGCCGACGAAGCGGCGGTCGGCAAGCTCGGTGACGGCCGCGGAGAATTGCGCCGAATCGCCGATCACCGAGACGCCCCAGACGATGGCCACCAGCATGAACAGCCAGAGCGGGCCGGTGAAGAGAAAGCCCATCAGCAGGGCGCAGCCGCCCGAGACGAGCATCATGCCGGCGGTGGTGGCGGTGCGGCCGACGCGGTCCGACAGATAGCCGCCAAGCACGCAGCCAAGGATGCCAGACGCGACGACAAGGAAAGTCGAGAGCGAGGCGGTGGCGGCGGTCCCGATCGCCTGCGCCTCGAAGGCCGCGCGGGTGTAAGCGAGCAGCCAGGCCCACATGGCGTAGAGCTCCCACATGTGGCCGAGATAGCCGAGATTGGCGAGGAGCAGCGGCTTTTCGCGAAACACCTGGCCGATCCGCGAGGGCTCGAACACCGCCTTGCCGAAGGGATAGGGCCCTTCCTTCGCGAACAGCAGGAAGAGCAACGCGCCGGCCGCGGTGGCCACGCTTGCCGCTGCGACCACCGGCCGCCAGTCGAGCGCGGTCGAGACGGCGCGGAAGAGATGCGGCAGCGCCGAACCGACTGTCAGCGCGCCGATGACCGCGCCGAGCGCCAGCCCCCTGTCGCGCGTGAACCAGGTGGCCACCAGCTTGAGCGCCGGCGGATAGACGCCGGCAAGCGCAGCGCCGGTGACGATGCGCGCGGCGATCACGCCACCCGGCCCGGGATGGAAGAGCAGCGTCGCGTTGGCTAAAGCGGCGACAAGAGCCGCCGCGGCCATCAGGCGGCTCAGCCGTACAAGGTCCGGCAAATTGACCAGGCTCGCCGCCAGCGCGCCGATGACGAAGCCGACCTGAACGCCATTGGTCAGCCACGCCTCGGCGCTCGCGCCCAGCGCCAGATCCTGTTTCAATTCGGGAAGGATTGCGGTCGCCGAGAACCAGGTGGTCAGCGACAGGACGACCGCCAGGCAAAGCAGCGACAGCACGCGCCAGCGCTCGCTGTCGGCCGCCATGCCAAGCCGGCCGCCGCCGACTGTGCTCATGCGCCTTGCAGCGGTACGGTGAAGACCGTGGCCGTGCCGGTGAGGCAAAGCTCGCCCTGGCCGTTGCGCACGCTGGTCTCGATCTTGCAGATCGGCTTGTCGGGGCGCACTTCCTTGACCTCGACGCGCCCGGTGATCTCCTCGTCAACGCCGACGGCCTTGACGAACTTCCAGGCCACTTCGAGGAACACGGTCCCGGGGCCGGGCAGATCTTCGGCGACCAACGCGTTGAGGATGCCGGAGGTCACGCCGCCCTGGACGATCAGCTTGCCGAACACCGACTTTTCGGCCAGAGCGCGGTCGTAATGTAGGGGATTGCGATCGCCGGTGATCTCGGTGAAGGCCTCGATGTCGCTCATCCTCGTGCGGCGCGTGCGCTCGGCAAAGGCGCCGACCTGCGGACGGCCTTTCACGACACCCACCCAACCGTCTTTCGTCTCGGTGCTCATCGCGGCTCCTCCTCTGTTGCGAGTTCGATTTGTCTGAAGGCCGGCAGGACACGGCCGCCGATGGCGGTCGGCGCAAGCCGCAACATGTCCCCGACCTGTAGCGGCCGTGTGCCGGCCAGGATGAAGCTCAGCATCGTCGGGCCTTCGGCCAATTCGACCAGGCCGACCACATAAGGTGCCGTCGGCAGCCAGCCGGGATGGCCGGGCTTGTGCACCTCCGAAAAGGATTTGAGCCGCCCCCTGCCCGATACGTCTTTCCAGACAAGACGCCTGCTCCAGCAATGCGGGCAGATCGGGCGCGGATAGAAGATGGCCTTGCCGCAATCCTCGCAGTGCTGGATTTTCAGCCGGCCCTCGGCGGCGGCATCCCAGAATGGCTTGGTCAGCGCGGTGATCGTCGGGCCAGGGGTTTTCAGCGTGTTGAGATCGACGGACATCAGGCGGCTCCCAGCACCAGCGCGGTCGCTTCGCTCATCGTCGCGCCATTGCCGGTGACCAGCGCGAGCCCGGCCTTGCCGATCTGGCGTTCGCCCGCCTCGCCGCGCAATTGGCGCACCGCCTCGACGACATGGGTCATGCCGCCGGCAAGGTCGGGCTGGCCGAAGCCGAGCTGGCCGCCATGTGTGTTGAGCGGCTTGTCACCCTTGTGGGAGAGGTCGTGGTCGTTGAGCCACGCGCCGAACTGGCCCGACGCGCAGAGGCCGGCATCCTCGATGGTGGTCGCGACCATGATCGTGTAGCAATCGTAGAGCGACAGAAGATGCATCTCGTCGGCCTGCATGCCGGACTGCGCGAAGGCCCGCGCCATGGCGCTCTTCAGCGGACCGGAGGTCAGGCTCGGTGCCTGGCTGACCGCGCGATGCGTGATCTTCTCGCCGGCGCCGAGTAGATGCACGGGCAGCTTGCGCAACGACCGCGCGCGTTTGGCCGACGTGACGACGACCGCTTCACCGCCGGCGACCGGCATGACGATTTCGAGGAGGTGCAGCGGCGAGGCGATCATCGGCGAGGCCAGCACCGCTTCCACATCGGCCGGCTTGCCGAAGAAGATCGCGTCGGGATTGAGCTGCGCATTGGCGCGCGCCGCCGCGGCGATCAGGGCGAAATCCCGCGCGGTCGAGCCGTATGCCGCCATATGCGCCTGCATCAGCAGCGCGTAGGAGATGTTGGCGCCGGAGGCGCCGAAGGGCACATCGAACTCGCGGATCGGATTGCGGTTGGGCGAGCGGGGTGCTGCCTCCTCTCGGTTGTTGGCGAGCACGCACAGCACCGTCTCGCACATGCCGGCCTCGATCGCGGCTGCCGCGCGCCAGACCATGCCGGCGCCGGACGCGCCGCCAAGATCGACGACATTGGCCATGGTCGGCGCGAGGCCCAGATATTCGGCGATCGTCGCCGGAACATGCTGCGGCGTCTCGCCGACCTGCGGCCCGACCAGCAGCCCGTCGATCGCAGCCGGCTCGAGCCCGGCGTCGAGCACCGCCAGGCGCGAGACCTCGGCGATCATCTCCAGCGTCGTCACGCCGCTGGTCAGGCGCTGCGGCTTCAACTCGCCGATGCCGACGATCGCTCCCTTTGCCCGGCTCATGCCGCCTTGCTCCGATCGAGCGCGCGGTATTCCTCGAGGCAGGCCGGATTGGCGAGCGAAGCCAAGTTCTTGACAGGCTTGCCTTCGAGCGTGGTGCGGGCGGCACCCTCGACGCGCTTGCCATTCAGCGTATAGGGCACGGCCTGGACGGCGTGAATGCGGTGCGGCACGTGGCGCGGCGAAGCGCCTTCGCGGATCGCTTTGCGAATTCGCGCGGCAAGCTCGGGGGTCAGCGCATAACCGTCATTGAGCTTGACGCAGAGCACGATCTCCTCGTCGCCTTCGATGGGCGCGCCAAAGACCAGGCAATCCTCGATCTCGGCAAAATTCTCGCAGGCGGCGTAGATCTCGGCGGTGCCGACGCGAACGCCGCCGGGCTTCAGCGTCGTATCGGAGCGGCCGTGGATGATGCCAGAGCCGTAAGCCGTCATCTCCGCGACATCGCCATGCGTCCAGATCTCGCGGCGTGCGGCAAAATAGGTGGCGTGATAGCGCGCGTCGCCATCCTTGCCCCAGAAGGTCAGCGGCATCGACGGGAACGGCTCGGTGCAGACTAGATTGCCTTGCCGGCCGATGACCGGCGCATTGCGCTCGTCCATGACGCCGACGGCGAGGCCGAGCCCTTTCACGGTCAGCTCGCCGCGCCGCACAGGATGGATCGGCGATCCCAGCAGGAAGCAGCCGATGATCTCGGTGCCGCCGGAGATCGAAGCGAAGATCATGTCGCGCTTCACATGATCGTAGACCCAGTCGAATTGCCCGGGAGAGACAGGCGCACCGGCCGACAGCAGCGAGCGCAGCGACGGGAGATCATGCAGGCGCCCCGGCGCGTAGCCTTCGGTCGCAAGTGTCGCCAGATATTTCGGGCTGGTGCCGAAATGCGTGACCCTGGCGCGCTCGGCGATTTTCCAAAGCGGGCTGGGGTCGAGGCCATCGGCCGATTTCAGGATCGGCGCGCCGTCATAGAGAACCACGGCAGCAGTGCAGGCGAGGCCGGAGATCAGCCAGTGATACATCATCCAGGCGGTGTTGGTGTACCAGCTCATCACGTCGCCCGGGCGGACGTCGCCATGCAGCAGGTGCTCCTTAAGATGCTGGAGCAATACACCGCCGGCGCGATGGACGATCGCTTTCGGCGCGCCCGTGGTACCTGAAGTGTAGAGAACATAGGCCGGATGGTCGAAGGGCACGCGCTCGAAGCTGAGCGGGCTGTCGCCGCCGAAATCGTCGAAGGAAATGCAATCCGCCGCACAGTCCGGCTTGAGACCCGTTCTGCCGGTCAGCACCAGCGTCGTCACTGTCGGCATCGCCGCGACGATCTCGGCCAGCCTGCCGGAGATGTCGTGCTCCTTGCCCGCATAGCGGTAACATGGCGCGGCGAACAGCACCTTGAGGCCGATCTGGCCGAGGCGGTCGGCGATCGCGGCGGCGCCGAAATCCGGCGAGCAGGATGACCAGACAGCGCCGATGGAGAGCGTCGCCAGCAGAGCGACGAGACCCTCGACGCGATTGGGCAGGATGCCGCCGACGCAATCGCCCTTGCCGATCCCGGCCGCGCGAAGGCCATGCGCCGTCCGGGCAACGAGCCGGCGCAACGCGCCGAGCGTGACGGTGCGGAAATGGCCGCTCTCGTCGCCCTCGATGAGAGCAACCCTGTCTTCGTCGCCGCGCAGCAGGTTTTCCGCGAGATTGAGCGAGGCTTCCGGCAGGAAGCGACTCCCGGTCATGGGCGCATCGTCGTCGCGCAGGAAGGAGATCGCGCCAGGCTCACCGACGACCTCCGCGAAATCCCACACCGCCCGCCAGAAGGCGCCGGGGTCGCCGATCGACCAGCGATGCAGCGTTTCGTAGTCGCGCGGGTCGAAACCATTCGCGAGAGAGAAGCGCGCAAGGTTGGACGATCGGAACGCGGCCGGCGCCGGCGTCCAAAGCACGGATGACATGGATTTCCTCCCGCAACGCACTCCGGGCTCGATGCCGCGACCTTGCCTGCCGATGCATTTCATGATTATTGGTTATAACCAGAATGTCAAGCGGCGATCCCGCCTATGTGGATCGCGCGTGCGGAGGATCGGAAATGGATGCGATCTATATCGTTGCCGCCAAGCGCACGCCCATCGGCAAGCTGAACGGCGCGTTCGCCAGCCTGTCGGCGGCGGAGTTGGGCGCGCAGCTTATCCAGGCGATGCTGGCGGAAACCCAGCTCGCGCCCGACACTGTCGGCGAGGTGATCATGGGCCAAGTGCTGACCGGCGGCGCCGGGCAGAACCCGGCGCGGCAGGCCGCGCTCAAAGCCGGCCTGCCGGTAAGCGTGCCCGCCATGACCGTCAACAAAGTGTGCGGCGCCGGCCAGAAGTCGATCCATCTCGCCGCCCAGGCCATTCGCTGCGGCGACGCCGATTGCGTGATCGCCGGCGGACAGGACTCGATGACCTCGGCGCCGCATTTCATTTCCGGTATGCGCGGCGGCATCCGCATGGGCGACCACATGGTCAAGGATTCCATGATTACCGACGGGCTGTGGGATGCCTTCCATCAGGTACATATGGGCGTGACGGCCGAAGCGCTGGCGCAGCGCTACCAGATCACCCGCGAAGAACAGGACAGGTTCGCGCTGCGCTCACAGGAGAAGGCGGACGTCGCCATCCAGACTGGCCGGTTCGACGAAGAGATCGTCCCGATCTCGATAAGGACAAGGCAGGGCGATCTCGTCATCGACCGTGACGAACATCCCAATCCCTCCACCACCATGGAAGGCCTCGGCCGGCTGAGGCCGGTCTTCGATGCGGCTGGCACGATCACGGCCGGCAACTCATCCGGTCTCAATGACGGGGCAGCGGCGGTGCTGGTGATGTCGGAGGCGCGGGTGAAGGAACTCGGCCTGACGCCCCTCGCCCGCATCGCGTCCTACGCTTCCGCCGGCGTCGAGCCGATGGACATGGGCCTCGGACCGGTGGCAGCCTCGCGCCGCGCGCTCGACAAGGCCGGCTGGCGCTCGTCCGATCTCGACGTGATGGAGATCAACGAGGCTTTCGCCGCACAGGCTATCGCCGTCAATCGCGAGATGGGCTGGGACGAGGACATTATCAGCGTTCTCCGAACTCGCCGAAGCTCTTCGCTTCTTTCAGGCGCCGCTTATGTCGCTGCTTCTCCTGAGCAGGCGAGATTCCCTCACTCACCATGCGGCGCGCGTCGAGACACAGCTCCCTCGCACGGGCGAGTGTTATACCGTCCGGCCCATATTGTCCGAGCGTTACAGTTTCGCGCCGGCCGTTCATCCGGTAGTCGTATCGGAAGGTCAGCGCGCCCGAGCTTTTGACGAGGACGTACATACCGTCACGGTTCGTGACCTTGTAATCTTTTGCCTTAGATTTCAGATGCTTAAGCGCCGTGTCCGTCAGCAAGGCGACCTCCATTTCTGGCGGAAATCGACCGATTTGCGGCTAAAAGACCGTCAAGCAAAAATCGGCCTACTAGAACGCTGCTTTTCCTAACGAATTCAGCGCGTTAGCTTCCGAAAAAAGACCGTCATCGGCTGAATTGGGCTGACGGTATTGCGATTTTGGCGCTCGGACAAGAAAATGCATACCGTCAAAAAGACCGTCGGAGCGGTCCTTTTGCACGCGATAGTCCGCGATAGATGATGAAGATTTCTGCTTTGAAAATCAGCTACTTAGAGTTGGCTAGCGGTAGTTCGCGATAGGCCGCGAAGGACGCTGAATCATTCCCACTCGATCGTCCCAGGCGGCTTGGACGTTACGTCGTAGACGACGCGGTTGATGCCTTTCACCTCGTTGATGATACGGGTGGCGGCAGCGCCGAGGAAGTTCATGTCGTAGTGGTAGAAGTCGGCGGTCATGCCGTCGACGGACGTTACCGCGCGCAGCGCGCAGACGAACTCATAGGTGCGGCCGTCGCCCATGACGCCGACGGTCTGCACCGGAAGCAGCACGGCAAAGGCCTGCCAGATGGCGTCGTAGAGGCCGGCCTTGCGGATCTCGTCGAGATAGATGGCGTCGGCCTCGCGCAGTATCTCCAGCTTCTCGCGCGTGATGCCGCCCGGGCAGCGTATGGCAAGGCCGGGGCCAGGGAACGGATGGCGGCCGATAAAGCTTTCCGGGAGGCCGAGTTCCTTGCCGAGCGCCCTCACCTCGTCCTTGAACAATTCACGCAGCGGCTCGACCAGCTTCATGTTCATGCGCTCGGGCAGGCCGCCGACATTGTGGTGCGACTTGATCGTCACCGACGGTCCGCCGGAGAACGAGACGCTTTCGATGACGTCCGGATAGAGCGTGCCCTGCGCCAGGAAGTCGGCGCCGCCGAGTTTCTTCGCCTCCTCCTCGAACACTTCGATGAACAGGCGGCCGATGGTCTTGCGCTTCTTCTCGGGATCGCTCTCGCCTTCCAGCGCCGTGATGAAGCGATCGGAGGCGTCGACCAGGATCAGCGGCAGGTTGTAGTGCTGGCGGAACATCTCCACGACACCCTTGGCCTCGTCCTTGCGCATCAGGCCGTGATCGACGAGGATGCAGGTCAACTGGTCGCCGACCGCTTCGTGGATGAGAAGCGCCGCGACGGAGGAGTCGACGCCGCCCGAGAGCGCGCAGATGACCTTGCCCTTGCCGACCTGCTTGCGGATCGTCTCCACCGCGTGCTCGCGGTAGGCGCGCATCGTCCAATCGCCCTCGATGCCGGCGATGTTATGGACGAAGTTCCGGAGCAGCCTGGCGCCGTCCGGCGTGTGCACCACTTCCGGGTGGAACATGATGCCGTACATCTTGCGCTCGATATCGCCGAAGATGGCGAAGGGCGAGCTTTCCGATTTGCCGAGCACCTTGAAGCCCGGCGGCAATTCGATGACGCGGTCGCCATGGCTCATCCACACCTGGTGGCGCTGGCCGGGCGCCCACAGACCTTCGAACAGCGGGCTTTCCTTCTCGATCTCGACGAAGGCGCGGCCGAACTCGCGATGATTGGAGCTTTCGGCGACGCCGCCCATCTGCACGCAGAGCGCCATCTGGCCGTAACAGATGCCGAGCACCGGCACGCTGGCGTCGAAGACGATCTGCGGCGCGCGCGGGCTGCCGATATCGGTGGTCGAGGCCGGGCCGCCCGACAGGATCACCGCTTTCGGGTTGATGCGCTTGAAGGCAGCTTCGGCCGATTGGAACGGCACGATCTCGGAAAAGACGCCGGCCTCGCGGATGCGGCGGGCAATGAGCTGCGTGAACTGGCTGCCGAAATCGACAATCAGGACGGTGTCGGGATGATTGGCTGTCGTCGTCATGGCGAGCCTTTAGAGAAAGAAACGAGTCGGCGCAATGGGTTGTGCGGTCGCACAGCTTACTCCGGTACCGATGCTTCTTCCGATGCGTCGGCCGGTCCGGCGTCGAGAGAGCGCAAGGCATCCATGAGCGCCGCGAAACGCTCTCGGCCGATGCGGTCTATGTAGTCCCGTTCGATCTCGAGCTTGATGCGGTCGCCGTCGCGCAAGGCATCCAAGCCCTTGCGCGTATAACGTACAAGCTTGCCGCGCCCATCCCGTGGGTCGGGAAACCGCTCCAGCACGCCTTCCGCCTCCAGCCCGTCGAGCAATTGCTGAACCGCCTGCTTGGAGGTGGCCGAGCGCTCGATCAATGCCGACTGGCGCGTGCCGTTGCGAGGGATGTGCCCGAGCAGCCCGGCACGCGCTTCGCTGAACCAGGCGTGGCCGGCGGCCCGCATGGCCGCAGAAAATTCCGCCTGCCATGCACGGCTCGCCCGCCATAGCCGCCAGCCGACATGATCGGGCAACGCCCCGATTTTTTCGTCAAGCTCCTTGACCATCTGATCTGTGCTCCATATAGTCAAGATACTTGACGATATTCATGCCGTCGAGACTCTTCGGAACGCGAACCCACGGACAGGGACAATGACGATACTGAACAGGGACACGCTGGCTGTTATCATGGTCGGAACCACGCACGTCATCGACATGGGCGGCAAGAACGCCTTCATCCACTATGAAACCGATGATCGGGCACACATGCTTTTGCCGGACGGCACACGCTTCCACGGACTTTGGAGGCTGCTGGACGACGGCTACAGGGTCGAATGGAAAGACGGTCCCGCCGGCACGTGGAAGCTCGATCATACACCGGGAGCGATCGACTATATCGATGCGACCGGCGCCGCCCGTGGACGCATTGCACGCATCGATTTCGGCGATCCGCAGCGCCTGGCTGCTTGATCCCAATAGCTCTCAGCCATCCAGCAGACCACCGCCGATCGCCTGCTCGAGCAAACCTATTGCCGCGGCCAGCTTTTCGTCGATGACGTGCAGATACTCCGTCCAGTCGCCGACGTGCCTGAGATCGGCGGCGCCGTCGGAAATGCCGCGCAGGCCGATCAGCGGCACGCCGAACAGCTGGCAGGCGCGCAGGCAGGCGAAGGTCTCCATGTCGACCATGTCGGCGTCGATCGCGTCATAGGCGGCGCCGGTGACGATCGCACCACCGGTCGACAGCGTCGCGCTCCTGATGCCGGGGATGACAAAGGGCAGCGGCACCGTCACCGGCAGGTCGAGGAACGGCGTGGCGCCCCTCTCGAAGCCGAGCGGGGAGGCGTCGATGTCGCGGTAGCTCACCGACACGGCCTGGTAGATTTCGGTCTGCTCCAACGTCCGGCTTCCCGCGGAACCGAGCGAGACGACGAGATCCGGGAGCGCGTCCTGCGCCTTGAGCGCCGCAAGCTCCGCGCCCAGCCGCACCGCGGCCTCGACCGGACCGACGCCGGTCATCAGCGGCGTGAAAAGCCCCTTGAGATGCGGCCCGTATTCGGCCTCCGCGGCCATGACGAAGAGAACGGACTTGCCCGAAAGACGTGACGCTTTATCGGTCATGACGCTCTACCTCTTGTCTGTTGCCCGGCGAAGAGAAAGGGCAACGTGCCCTCGCCCAGCCCTTCGCTATGGCTCCGGGCTTTCGTCGCTCGAAAAAGCCCATTTGGCGGCTTTTCGTTCGCTACGGGACCGCTCCTCACCCCTCAATACCGTCGCGGCCGACAACCGTCATCATCGTGCCGGTCATGGTGGCGATCAGCTTGGCCTCGCCGTCGGCCGCGAAGGCGTAGGCCTGGCCGTCGGCAACGATGATGGTGCGGCCGGGCTTTGTCACCGAGCCGCGGAACAGGAAGCGCTCGCCCCTGCCCGGCGCGAGCAGATTGACCTTGAATTCGATGGTCAGCACGCTGGAATTCTGCGGCATCAACGAGAACGCGGCGTAGCCGCAGGCCGAGTCCAGCGCGGTCGAGATGACGCCGGCATGCAGGAAGCCGTGCTGCTGGGTGAGCGACGGCGCGTAAGGCATCTCGATCTCGATGATGCCGGGCGTGACCAGCGTCAGTTCCGCGCCAATGGTGGCCATCGCCTTTTGGCGGGCAAAGGAAGTCCTGACACGATCCTCATAGTCGGGAGCGGGTACGATCTTGGCTGCCATGGCCCTTCGCCTTCACGTTTGCTGGCGAAGCTTATTGCAGAGGCAGCCAAGACAGGCAATCTCTTATGTTGCAGCGCAGCAAAACGCCGCCTGCCCTCAGGCTGCCCTGCGCAGGGCATGGAAATAGAAGCCGTCGGTGCCGCTGAGCGCCGGCGACAGCGAGATGCCGCCGGTGCCGGCGATGCGCGCAGCGTCTTCATGGCCGGGGAAACGGGCATCCCAAAGCTCTCGATGGTCGACCGGCGCAAACTCGCCGTTGCGTTCGCGGAAGGCCGCGACCTGCTCGCCGTTTTCGGCATCGAACACCGAGCAGGTGATGTAGACGAGCAACCCGCCGGGTTTCACAAAAGCCTGCGCCGTGTCGAGGATCGCCTGCTGCTCGCCCTTGCGGGCGTCGAGCTGCCTTTCGGTCAACCGCCACTTGGCGTCGGGCCGGCGGCGCCAGGTGCCGCTGCCGGTGCAGGGCGCGTCGATGAGCACGATGTCCATATGCGCGGTGAGCGGCGTGAGCTCGGCGGGCTTGCTGACGATCTGGATATTGCGGCTGTGCGCGCGACGGATGCGTTCGAAGATCGGCGCCAGCCGCACCTTCTCCGCGTCGTGGGCGAAAAGCTGGCCTGTATTGCCCATCTCGGCCGACAGCGCCAGCGTCTTGCCGCCGGCGCCTGCGCAATAGTCGAGCACCTGCATGCCGGGCGCGGCACCCGCAAGTGCGGCAGCAAGCTGCGAACCCTCGTCCTGCACTTCGAACCAGCCTTTCTGGAAGGCTGGCTCGGCCTGGACGTTCGGATGCCTGCCGTCGCCGTCGATCGGCGGGATGCGGATGCCGAGCGGCGCGATCGCTGCAGGTGCTGCACCCGTGCCCTTGAGTTCGGCCAGCACCTTGCCACGGTCTGACAGCAAGGCATTGACCCTAAGATCCAGCGGCGGACGCGTCGCAAGAGCCGCCCCCTCCTCGACCCAATCTTCGCCATAGGCCTGCTCGAGCAGCGGCGCGCACCAGTCCGGAACATCGGCCCGCACGGCGTCGGGCGCATCGGCGAGCCTGCGCTCGGCCGCGGCTTTCAGTTCGGCGGCGCTGAGCAGCGGCGGCGCGAACTTGTCGCCGTCGAGCGCCTCGTTCAGCGACCGCGCAGTCTGGCCCCATTCCAGGAGCAGCGCGCCGAAGCCGGTGGCGCGGGGCGTGTC